>CAJNBT010000124.1 GCA_905221085.1 bacterium | reverse complement strand
TGCTGACTCAGAAGCGCTTGTTGATGCCGATTCAGAAGCTGATGTGCTTGCTGATTCTGATGCACTTGTTGATGCTGA
>CAJNBT010000123.1 GCA_905221085.1 bacterium | reverse complement strand
TCAGCAAGCACATCGGCATCTGAGTCAGCGTCAACAAGTGCGTCAGAATCAGCAAGCACAAGCGCATCTGAGTCAGCA
>CAJNBT010000122.1 GCA_905221085.1 bacterium | reverse complement strand
GGGGGGGGGGGGGGGGGGGGGGGGGGGGGGGGGGGGGGGGGGGGGGGGGGGGGGGGGGGGGGGGGGGGGGGGGGGGGG
>CAJNBT010000121.1 GCA_905221085.1 bacterium | reverse complement strand
TCAACAAGTGCGTCAGAATCAGCAAGCACATCGGCATCTGAGTCAGCGTCAACAAGTGCATCTGAGTCAGCAAGCACATC
>CAJNBT010000120.1 GCA_905221085.1 bacterium | reverse complement strand
GCACTTGTTGATGCTGATTCAGAAGCTGATGTGCTTGCTGATTCTGATGCACTTGTTGATGCTGACTCAGATGCTGATGT
>CAJNBT010000119.1 GCA_905221085.1 bacterium | reverse complement strand
GAGAAGAAAGCGATCGAAGATAAAGTTAAAGCTGTAAACCCAGATGCAACAGTAGTTGTAGATGATAAAGGAAATGCGACAGT
>CAJNBT010000118.1 GCA_905221085.1 bacterium | reverse complement strand
GTAAACCCAGTAGCTAAAGAAGCAGCTAAGAAAGCAGTTGCGGATGAATTAGCTGAGAAAGAAAAAGCAATCGATGCACGTAC
>CAJNBT010000117.1 GCA_905221085.1 bacterium | reverse complement strand
ACAAGTGCATCAGAATCAGCAAGCACATCAGCTTCTGAATCGGCATCAACAAGCGCTTCTGAGTCAGCATCAACAAGTGCATC
>CAJNBT010000116.1 GCA_905221085.1 bacterium | reverse complement strand
TCAACAAGTGCATCTGAGTCAGCAAGCACATCAGCTTCTGAATCAGCATCAACAAGTGCGTCAGAATCAGCGTCAACAAGTGC
>CAJNBT010000115.1 GCA_905221085.1 bacterium | reverse complement strand
TCTGAGTCAGCATCAACAAGTGCATCAGAATCAGCAAGCACATCAGCTTCTGAATCGGCATCAACAAGTGCCTCTGAGTCAGCA
>CAJNBT010000114.1 GCA_905221085.1 bacterium | reverse complement strand
TGATTAGTGATTAGTGATTAGTGATTAGTGATTAGTGATTAGTGATTAGTGATTAGTGATTAGTGATTAGTGATTAGTGATTAG
>CAJNBT010000113.1 GCA_905221085.1 bacterium | reverse complement strand
CAGCATCAACAAGTGCATCAGAATCAGCAAGCACATCAGCTTCTGAATCGGCATCAACAAGCGCTTCTGAGTCAGCAAGCACATC
>CAJNBT010000112.1 GCA_905221085.1 bacterium | reverse complement strand
CAGCATCAACAAGTGCATCAGAATCAGCAAGCACATCAGCTTCTGAATCGGCATCAACAAGCGCTTCTGAGTCAGCATCAACAAG
>CAJNBT010000111.1 GCA_905221085.1 bacterium | reverse complement strand
GTTGATGCCGATTCAGAAGCTGATGTGCTTGCTGATTCTGATGCACTTGTTGATGCTGACTCAGAAGCGCTTGTTGATGCCGATTC
>CAJNBT010000110.1 GCA_905221085.1 bacterium | reverse complement strand
GCTGACTCAGATGCGCTTGTGCTTGCTGACTCAGATGCGCTTGTGCTTGCTGATTCTGACGCACTTGTTGATGCTGACTCAGATGC
>CAJNBT010000109.1 GCA_905221085.1 bacterium | reverse complement strand
ACAAGTGCATCAGAATCAGCAAGCACATCAGCTTCTGAATCGGCATCAACAAGCGCTTCTGAGTCAGCAAGCACATCAGCTTCTGAATC
>CAJNBT010000108.1 GCA_905221085.1 bacterium | reverse complement strand
GCTGATGTGCTTGCTGATTCTGATGCACTTGTTGATGCTGACTCAGAAGCTGATGTACTTGCTGATTCTGATGCACTTGTTGATGCTGA
>CAJNBT010000107.1 GCA_905221085.1 bacterium | reverse complement strand
ACAACAGCTTCTGGTAATGTCGGTTGAACTTCAGGTTCCCCTTTTTCAGTCACAACAGCTTCTGGTAATGTCGGTTGAACTTCAGGTTC
>CAJNBT010000106.1 GCA_905221085.1 bacterium | reverse complement strand
CTTGTTGATGCTGATTCAGAAGCTGATGTGCTTGCTGATTCTGACGCACTTGTTGATGCTGACTCAGATGCTGGTGTACATGCTGATTC
>CAJNBT010000105.1 GCA_905221085.1 bacterium | reverse complement strand
CAGCAAGCACATCGGCATCTGAGTCAGCGTCAACAAGTGCGTCAGAATCAGCAAGCACAAGCGCATCTGAGTCAGCAAGCACATCGGCATC
>CAJNBT010000104.1 GCA_905221085.1 bacterium | reverse complement strand
GATTCAGAAGCTGATGTGCTTGCTGATTCTGATGCACTTGTTGATGCTGACTCAGATGCTGATGTACTTGCTGATTCTGATGCACTTGTTGA
>CAJNBT010000102.1 GCA_905221085.1 bacterium | reverse complement strand
TTGACTGATAAGGAAGAAGCAGAAAAAGGAACAGATCCTAAGAAAGCTGATACAGACGGCGATGGCTTGACTGATAAAGAGGAAGCAGACAA
>CAJNBT010000101.1 GCA_905221085.1 bacterium | reverse complement strand
GCACTTGTTGATGCTGACTCAGATGCTGATGTACTTGCTGATTCTGATGCACTTGTTGATGCTGACTCAGATGCACTTGTTGACGCTGATTC
>CAJNBT010000100.1 GCA_905221085.1 bacterium | reverse complement strand
GCACTTGTTGATGCTGATTCAGAAGCTGATGTGCTTGCTGACTCAGATGCACTTGTTGATGCTGACTCAGAGGCACTTGTTGATGCCGATTC
>CAJNBT010000099.1 GCA_905221085.1 bacterium | reverse complement strand
TCAGCATCAACAAGTGCGTCAGAATCAGCAAGCACAAGCGCTTCTGAATCAGCATCGACAAGTGCGTCAGAATCAGCGTCAACAAGTGCATC
>CAJNBT010000098.1 GCA_905221085.1 bacterium | reverse complement strand
TGTGCTTGCTGATTCTGACGCACTTGTTGACGCTGACTCAGATGCCGATGTGCTTGCTGACTCAGATGCGCTTGTGCTTGCTGACTCAGATGC
>CAJNBT010000097.1 GCA_905221085.1 bacterium | reverse complement strand
GCATTTCCTTTATCATCTACAACTACTGTTGCATCTGGGTTTACAGCTTTAACTTTATCTTCGATCGCTTTCTTCTCTTCTGGAGTTAAGTTAG
>CAJNBT010000096.1 GCA_905221085.1 bacterium | reverse complement strand
GCTGACTCAGATGCGCTTGTGCTTGCTGATTCTGACGCACTTGTTGACGCTGACTCAGATGCCGATGTGCTTGCTGACTCAGATGCGCTTGTGC
>CAJNBT010000095.1 GCA_905221085.1 bacterium | reverse complement strand
GCTGACTCAGAAGCGCTTGTTGATGCCGATTCAGAAGCTGATGTGCTTGCTGATTCTGATGCACTTGTTGATGCTGACTCAGAAGCGCTTGTTGA
>CAJNBT010000094.1 GCA_905221085.1 bacterium | reverse complement strand
GTTGACGCTGATTCTGACGCACTTGTTGATGCTGATTCAGAAGCTGATGTGCTTGCTGACTCAGATGCACTTGTTGATGCTGACTCAGAGGCACT
>CAJNBT010000093.1 GCA_905221085.1 bacterium | reverse complement strand
GTGCTTGCTGACTCAGATGCACTTGTTGACGCTGACTCAGATGCCGATGTGCTTGCTGATTCTGACGCACTTGTTGATGCTGATTCAGATGCCGA
>CAJNBT010000092.1 GCA_905221085.1 bacterium | reverse complement strand
TGTTAATGTAGGTGAAACTCCAGATCCTAAGAAATCAATTGGTAATGTAGACGATCTTCCAAAAGGAAGTACAGTTGAATACAAGACTCCAGTAGA
>CAJNBT010000091.1 GCA_905221085.1 bacterium | reverse complement strand
TCAACAAGCGCTTCTGAGTCAGCATCAACAAGTGCATCTGAATCGGCATCAACAAGTGCGTCAGAATCAGCAAGTACATCAGCTTCTGAATCAGCGTCAAC
>CAJNBT010000090.1 GCA_905221085.1 bacterium | reverse complement strand
TCAGCAAGCACAAGCGCATCTGAGTCAGCAAGCACATCGGCATCTGAGTCAGCGTCAACAAGTGCATCTGAGTCAGCAAGCACATCGGCATCTGAGTCAGC
>CAJNBT010000089.1 GCA_905221085.1 bacterium | reverse complement strand
TCAGCAAGCACATCAGCTTCTGAATCAGCATCAACAAGTGCGTCAGAATCAGCAAGCACAAGCGCTTCTGAATCAGCATCGACAAGTGCGTCAGAATCAGC
>CAJNBT010000088.1 GCA_905221085.1 bacterium | reverse complement strand
TTTCACCTACATTAACACTTTGGTCTTTAGGTGTTGGATTGTTCTTATCTGCATCTGTACGTGGATCTACTACCTTAACAGTTACTGGAACTTCATCCTTAGAAC
>CAJNBT010000087.1 GCA_905221085.1 bacterium | reverse complement strand
GCACTTGTTGACGCTGACTCAGATGCCGATGTGCTTGCTGATTCTGACGCACTTGTTGATGCTGATTCAGATGCCGATGTGCTTGCTGATTCTGACGCACTTGTTGA
>CAJNBT010000086.1 GCA_905221085.1 bacterium | reverse complement strand
GCATCAGAATCAGCAAGCACATCAGCTTCTGAATCGGCATCAACAAGCGCTTCTGAGTCAGCATCAACAAGTGCATCAGAATCAGCAAGCACATCAGCTTCTGAATC
>CAJNBT010000085.1 GCA_905221085.1 bacterium | reverse complement strand
TCAGAGGCACTTGTTGATGCCGATTCAGAAGCTGATGTGCTTGCTGATTCTGATGCACTTGTTGATGCTGACTCAGAAGCTGATGTACTTGCTGATTCTGATGCACT
>CAJNBT010000084.1 GCA_905221085.1 bacterium | reverse complement strand
GCATCTGAGTCAGCGTCAACAAGTGCGTCAGAATCAGCAAGCACAAGCGCATCTGAGTCAGCAAGCACATCGGCATCTGAGTCAGCGTCAACAAGTGCATCTGAGTCAGC
>CAJNBT010000083.1 GCA_905221085.1 bacterium | reverse complement strand
GCTGATTCAGAAGCTGATGTGCTTGCTGACTCAGAGGCACTTGTTGATGCTGATTCAGAAGCTGATGTGCTTGCTGATTCTGATGCACTTGTTGATGCTGACTCAGATGCTGA
>CAJNBT010000082.1 GCA_905221085.1 bacterium | reverse complement strand
TCTGAGTCAGCAAGCACAAGCGCATCTGAGTCAGCGTCAACAAGTGCGTCAGAATCAGCAAGCACATCGGCATCTGAATCAGCATCAACAAGTGCGTCAGAATCAGCAAGCAC
>CAJNBT010000081.1 GCA_905221085.1 bacterium | reverse complement strand
TCAGATGCCGATGTGCTTGCTGATTCTGACGCACTTGTTGACGCTGACTCAGATGCGCTTGTGCTTGCTGACTCAGATGCGCTTGTGCTTGCTGATTCTGACGCACTTGTTGA
>CAJNBT010000080.1 GCA_905221085.1 bacterium | reverse complement strand
TCTGAGTCAGCAAGCACAAGCGCATCTGAGTCAGCGTCAACAAGTGCGTCAGAATCAGCAAGCACATCGGCATCTGAGTCAGCGTCAACAAGTGCATCTGAGTCAGCAAGCAC
>CAJNBT010000079.1 GCA_905221085.1 bacterium | reverse complement strand
GGTAATGTCGGTTGAACTTCAGGTTCCCCTTTTTCAGTCACAACAGCTTCTGGTAATGTCGGTTGAACTTCAGGTTCCCCTTTTTCAGTCACAACAGCTTCTGGTAATGTCGGTTG
>CAJNBT010000078.1 GCA_905221085.1 bacterium | reverse complement strand
CAACAAGTGCATCTGAGTCAGCAAGCACAAGCGCATCTGAATCAGCGTCAACAAGTGCGTCAGAATCAGCAAGCACATCGGCATCTGAGTCAGCGTCAACAAGTGCATCTGAGTCAGC
>CAJNBT010000077.1 GCA_905221085.1 bacterium | reverse complement strand
AACAACTCAACTTTAGATCCTGGTTCTGCTGTCACTTCAACTGGTGTCTTAGTTCCTGCTTTATCTGTTAGATCTGTTTTGATTTCTGGTTTAGCTGGAGCTTTTGTATCTGCTGTTGCT
>CAJNBT010000076.1 GCA_905221085.1 bacterium | reverse complement strand
GATTCAGAAGCTGATGTGCTTGCTGACTCAGATGCACTTGTTGATGCTGACTCAGAGGCACTTGTTGATGCCGATTCAGAAGCTGATGTGCTTGCTGATTCTGATGCACTTGTTGATGCTG
>CAJNBT010000075.1 GCA_905221085.1 bacterium | reverse complement strand
ACAAGTGCGTCAGAATCAGCAAGCACATCGGCATCTGAGTCAGCGTCAACAAGTGCATCTGAGTCAGCAAGCACATCAGCTTCTGAATCAGCATCAACAAGTGCGTCAGAATCAGCGTCAAC
>CAJNBT010000074.1 GCA_905221085.1 bacterium | reverse complement strand
GTGCTTGCTGACTCAGATGCACTTGTTGACGCTGACTCAGATGCCGATGTGCTTGCTGATTCTGACGCACTTGTTGACGCTGACTCAGATGCCGATGTGCTTGCTGACTCAGATGCGCTTGTGC
>CAJNBT010000073.1 GCA_905221085.1 bacterium | reverse complement strand
GCTGATTCAGAAGCGCTTGTGCTTGCTGATTCTGACGCACTTGTTGATGCTGATTCAGAAGCTGATGTGCTTGCTGACTCAGAGGCACTTGTTGATGCCGATTCAGAAGCTGATGTGCTTGCTGA
>CAJNBT010000072.1 GCA_905221085.1 bacterium | reverse complement strand
TTGACTGATAAAGAGGAAGCAGACAAAGGAACAGATCCTAAGAAAGCTGATACAGACGGCGATGGCTTGACTGATAAGGAAGAAGCAGACAAAGGAACAGATCCTAAGAAAGCTGATACAGACGG
>CAJNBT010000071.1 GCA_905221085.1 bacterium | reverse complement strand
GATGTTGAAGCAGTAAATCCAGAAGCTAAAGCTAAACCAGAAGCTAAGCAAGCAATCGATGACGCTCTTAAAGCTAAGGAAGCAGCAATTGACGCTCGTACAGACTTGACAGATGACGAGAAGAAA
>CAJNBT010000070.1 GCA_905221085.1 bacterium | reverse complement strand
TTATCAGTCAAGCCATCGCCGTCTGTATCAGCTTTCTTAGGATCTGTTCCTTTGTCTGCTTCCTCTTTATCAGTCAAGCCATCGCCGTCTGTATCAGCTTTCTTAGGATCTGTTCCTTTGTCTGCTTC
>CAJNBT010000069.1 GCA_905221085.1 bacterium | reverse complement strand
AGTGCATCTGAGTCAGCATCAACAAGTGCATCAGAATCAGCAAGTACATCAGCATCTGAGTCAGCATCAACAAGTGCGTCAGAATCAGCAAGCACAAGCGCATCTGAGTCAGCAAGCACAAGCGCATC
>CAJNBT010000068.1 GCA_905221085.1 bacterium | reverse complement strand
GCGTCAGAATCAGCAAGCACAAGCGCTTCTGAATCAGCATCGACAAGTGCGTCAGAATCAGCGTCAACAAGTGCATCTGAGTCAGCATCAACAAGTGCATCAGAATCAGCAAGTACATCAGCATCTGAGTC
>CAJNBT010000067.1 GCA_905221085.1 bacterium | reverse complement strand
TCTGTACGAGCGTCAATTGCTGCTTCCTTAGCTTTAAGAGCGTCATCGATTGCTTTCTTAGCTTCTGGTTTAGCTTTAGCTTCTGGATTTACTGCTTCAACATCTGCTACACCTTTATCTTTAGCACCATCTA
>CAJNBT010000066.1 GCA_905221085.1 bacterium | reverse complement strand
AGTGCCTCTGAGTCAGCATCAACAAGTGCATCTGAGTCAGCAAGCACATCAGCTTCTGAATCAGCATCAACAAGTGCATCAGAATCAGCAAGTACATCAGCTTCTGAGTCAGCATCAACAAGTGCATCAGAATCAGC
>CAJNBT010000065.1 GCA_905221085.1 bacterium | reverse complement strand
GCTGATTCTGACGCACTTGTCGATGCTGATTCAGAAGCGCTTGTGCTTGCTGATTCTGACGCACTTGTTGATGCTGATTCAGAAGCTGATGTGCTTGCTGATTCTGATGCACTTGTTGATGCTGACTCAGATGCTGA
>CAJNBT010000064.1 GCA_905221085.1 bacterium | reverse complement strand
AAAGCGATCGAAGATAAAGTTAAAGCTGTAAACCCAGATGCAACAGTAGTTGTAGATGATAAAGGAAATGCGACAGTTACAACTCCAGAAGGTAAGACAGCCGTAATTCCAGCAGCAGACTTGACGAAAGATCCAGAA
>CAJNBT010000063.1 GCA_905221085.1 bacterium | reverse complement strand
CATCTGGGAAGGTTACTGTTGTTGTGCCATCTTTGCCAACCTTAACATCTGTTACTGTTGGGTTTGATTTCTTAACTGCTTCTGCTACCTTAGCTTTTTCTGCTTCAGTCAAGTTGCTTGGATCTACAACTGGTGTTAC
>CAJNBT010000062.1 GCA_905221085.1 bacterium | reverse complement strand
TCAGCATCAACAAGTGCGTCAGAATCAGCAAGCACAAGCGCATCTGAGTCAGCAAGCACAAGCGCATCTGAGTCAGCATCAACAAGTGCGTCAGAATCAGCAAGCACAAGCGCATCTGAGTCAGCAAGCACAAGCGCATC
>CAJNBT010000061.1 GCA_905221085.1 bacterium | reverse complement strand
GACGCACTTGTTGACGCTGACTCAGATGCCGATGTGCTTGCTGACTCAGATGCGCTTGTGCTTGCTGACTCAGATGCGCTTGTGCTTGCTGACTCAGATGCGCTTGTGCTTGCTGATTCTGACGCACTTGTTGATGCTGA
>CAJNBT010000060.1 GCA_905221085.1 bacterium | reverse complement strand
GACGCACTTGTTGACGCTGACTCAGATGCCGATGTGCTTGCTGACTCAGATGCGCTTGTGCTTGCTGACTCAGATGCCGATGTGCTTGCTGACTCAGATGCACTTGTTGACGCTGACTCAGATGCCGATGTGCTTGCTGA
>CAJNBT010000059.1 GCA_905221085.1 bacterium | reverse complement strand
GCGTCAGAATCAGCAAGCACAAGCGCTTCTGAATCAGCATCGACAAGTGCGTCAGAATCAGCGTCAACAAGTGCATCAGAATCAGCAAGTACATCAGCATCTGAGTCAGCATCAACAAGTGCATCAGAATCAGCAAGCAC
>CAJNBT010000058.1 GCA_905221085.1 bacterium | reverse complement strand
TCAGAAGCCGATGTGCTTGCTGATTCTGATGCACTTGTTGATGCTGACTCTGACGCACTTGTTGATGCTGACTCAGAAGCTGATGTGCTTGCTGATTCTGACGCACTTGTTGACGCTGATTCAGAAGCTGATGTGCTTGCTGA
>CAJNBT010000057.1 GCA_905221085.1 bacterium | reverse complement strand
CTGCAACTAAACCAAATGCAGGCAACGACATCGTTAAACCAGCAGATAAGACAGCAGTTAAAGATCCATCTAACTTAACTCCAGAAGAGAAGAAAGCGATCGAAGATAAAGTTAAAGCTGTAAACCCAGATGCAACAGTAGTTGTA
>CAJNBT010000056.1 GCA_905221085.1 bacterium | reverse complement strand
TCAGCAAGCACATCGGCATCTGAGTCAGCGTCAACAAGTGCATCTGAGTCAGCAAGCACATCGGCATCTGAGTCAGCGTCAACAAGTGCATCTGAATCGGCATCAACAAGTGCGTCAGAATCAGCAAGTACATCAGCTTCTGAATCAGCGTCAAC
>CAJNBT010000055.1 GCA_905221085.1 bacterium | reverse complement strand
TCTGAGTCAGCATCAACAAGTGCGTCAGAGTCAGCATCAACAAGTGCATCAGAATCAGCAAGCACATCGGCTTCTGAGTCAGCATCAACAAGTGCATCAGAATCAGCAAGCACATCAGCTTCTGAATCGGCATCAACAAGCGCTTCTGAGTCAGC
>CAJNBT010000054.1 GCA_905221085.1 bacterium | reverse complement strand
CTAGGGAGTTTAGCTCAGCTGGGAGAGCATCTGCCTTACAAGCAGAGGGTCAGCGGTTCGATCCCGTTAACTCCCATTTTAGCGGGTGTAGTTTAGTGGTAAAACTACAGCCTTCCAAGCTGTTGTCGCGAGTTCGATTCTCGTCACCCGCTTTGAAC
>CAJNBT010000053.1 GCA_905221085.1 bacterium | reverse complement strand
ACCAACGAAAGAGCTTCCAGCAGGAGACGTAACAGCGAAAGCAACAGATCCAGCAGGCAATGTATCAGAACCAAGTGCACCAGAAAAAGCAACAGCAGATACAAAAGCTCCAGCTAAACCAGAAATCAAAACAGATCTAACAGATAAAGCAGGAACTAAGACAC
>CAJNBT010000052.1 GCA_905221085.1 bacterium | reverse complement strand
GTTCTAAGGATGAAGTTCCAGTAACTGTTAAGGTAGTAGATCCACGTACAGATGCAGATAAGAACAATCCAACACCTCAAGAGCAAACTGTTAATGTAGGTGAAACTCCAGATCCTAAGAAATCAATTGGTAATGTAGACGATCTTCCAAAAGGAAGTACAGTTG
>CAJNBT010000051.1 GCA_905221085.1 bacterium | reverse complement strand
CCAGTAGCTAAAGAAGCAGCTAAGAAAGCAGTTGCGGATGAATTAGCTGAGAAAGAAAAAGCAATCGATGCACGTACTGACCTAACTGACGAAGAAAAAGCGGCAGCTAAGGAAGATGCAAAAGCGAAAGCCAAAGCAGCAACAGATGCAATCGATGCTCAACCAAG
>CAJNBT010000050.1 GCA_905221085.1 bacterium | reverse complement strand
GATGCGCTTGTGCTTGCTGACTCAGATGCGCTTGTGCTTGCTGATTCTGACGCACTTGTTGATGCTGACTCAGATGCGCTTGTGCTTGCTGACTCAGATGCTGATGTGCTTGCTGACTCAGATGCACTTGTTGACGCTGACTCAGATGCCGATGTGCTTGCTGATTCTGACGCACTTGT
>CAJNBT010000049.1 GCA_905221085.1 bacterium | reverse complement strand
TCTACTGGAGTCTTGTATTCAACTGTACTTCCTTTTGGAAGATCGTCTACATTACCAATTGATTTCTTAGGATCTGGTTTTTCACCTACATTAACACTTTGCTCTTGAGGTGTTGGATTGTTCTTCTCTGCATCTGTACGTGGATCTACTACCTTAACAGTTACTGGAACTTCATCCTTAGAAC
>CAJNBT010000048.1 GCA_905221085.1 bacterium | reverse complement strand
GTTCTAAGGATGAAGTTCCAGTAACTGTTAAGGTAGTAGATCCACGTACAGATGCAGATAAGAACAATCCAACACCTAAAGACCAAAGTGTTAATGTAGGTGAAACTCCAGATCCTAAGAAATCAATTGGTAATGTAGACGATCTTCCAAAAGGAAGTACAGTTGAATACAAGACTCCAGTAGA
>CAJNBT010000047.1 GCA_905221085.1 bacterium | reverse complement strand
GATTCAGAAGCTGATGTGCTTGCTGATTCTGATGCACTTGTTGATGCTGACTCAGAAGCGCTTGTTGATGCCGATTCAGATGCTGATGTGCTTGCTGATTCTGACGCACTTGTTGACGCTGATTCAGAAGCTGATGTACTTGCTGATTCTGACGCACTTGTTGATGCCGATTCAGATGCACTTGTTGA
>CAJNBT010000046.1 GCA_905221085.1 bacterium | reverse complement strand
AACAGATGCAATCGATGCTCAACCAAGCAACGCAGCAACACCAGAAGCAGCAGCAGAAGCTCAAACAGCAGTAAATGGTGCAAAAGATAAAGGTGTAGCAGACGTTAAATCTGTAAACCCAGTAGCTAAAGAAGCAGCTAAGAAAGCAGTTGCGGATGAATTAGCTGAGAAAGAAAAAGCAATCGATGC
>CAJNBT010000045.1 GCA_905221085.1 bacterium | reverse complement strand
TCAACAAGTGCATCTGAATCGGCATCAACAAGTGCGTCAGAATCAGCAAGTACATCAGCTTCTGAATCAGCGTCAACAAGTGCGTCAGAATCAGCAAGCACATCAGCATCTGAATCGGCATCAACAAGCGCTTCTGAGTCAGCATCAACAAGTGCATCAGAATCAGCAAGCACATCAGCTTCTGAATCGGCATCAAC
>CAJNBT010000044.1 GCA_905221085.1 bacterium | reverse complement strand
CTTGTTGATGCTGATTCAGAAGCTGATGTGCTTGCTGATTCTGATGCACTTGTTGATGCTGACTCAGATGCTGATGTGCTTGCTGATTCTGATGCACTTGTCGATGCTGATTCAGAAGCCGATGTGCTTGCTGACTCAGAAGCGCTTGTTGATGCCGATTCAGAAGCTGATGTGCTTGCTGATTCTGATGCACTTGT
>CAJNBT010000043.1 GCA_905221085.1 bacterium | reverse complement strand
TACAACTACTGTTGCATCTGGGTTTACAGCTTTAACTTTATCTTCGATCGCTTTCTTCTCTTCTGGAGTTAAGTTAGCTGGATCTTTAACTGCTGTCTTATCTGCTGGTTTAACGATGTCGTTACCTGCATTTGGTTTAGTTGCAGATTCTGGATCTTTCGTCAAGTCTGCTGCTGGAATTACGGCTGTCTTACCTTCTGG
>CAJNBT010000042.1 GCA_905221085.1 bacterium | reverse complement strand
CAAGAAGGTCTAACAAATAACAGTGGAAACAATGGTACTGCTAATAACGCCAATATTCAGATTGAGTTCCGTAAGCAGTCTGATAAGTACACTCCGACAGCAGTAACAGGTTCTAAAATCGATGTAGCGACAGATGGTACAATCAGTGGCTATAACACACCAGAGACTTATATTGCCAACAAGTCTGACTTGCCAACTAAAGGTAC
>CAJNBT010000041.1 GCA_905221085.1 bacterium | reverse complement strand
AGGTGTTGGATTGTTCTTATCTGCATCTGTACGTGGATCTACTACCTTAACAGTTACTGGAACTTCATCCTTAGAACCATCTGGGTAAGTAACAACGACTGTTGTAGGCTTATCACCTGGTGTGGCAGTGTCTACTGGAGTCTTGTATTCAACTGTACTTCCTTTTGGAAGATCGTCTACATTACCAATTGATTTCTTAGGATCTGG
>CAJNBT010000040.1 GCA_905221085.1 bacterium | reverse complement strand
ACAAGTGCATCAGAATCAGCAAGCACATCAGCTTCTGAATCGGCATCAACAAGCGCTTCTGAGTCAGCAAGCACATCGGCTTCTGAATCAGCATCGACAAGTGCATCAGAATCAGCAAGCACATCAGCTTCTGAATCAGCATCAACAAGTGCATCAGAATCAGCAAGCACATCAGCTTCTGAATCGGCATCAACAAGCGCTTCTGAGTCAGC
>CAJNBT010000039.1 GCA_905221085.1 bacterium | reverse complement strand
GCTGATTCTGACGCACTTGTCGATGCTGATTCAGAAGCGCTTGTGCTTGCTGATTCTGACGCACTTGTTGATGCTGATTCAGAAGCTGATGTGCTTGCTGACTCAGAGGCACTTGTTGATGCTGATTCAGAAGCTGATGTGCTTGCTGACTCAGAGGCACTTGTTGATGCTGACTCAGAAGCTGATGTGCTTGCTGATTCTGATGCACTTGTTGATGCTG
>CAJNBT010000038.1 GCA_905221085.1 bacterium | reverse complement strand
AAGGAAATGCGACAGTTACAACTCCAGAAGGTAAGACAGCCGTAATTCCAGCAGCAGACTTGACGAAAGATCCAGAATCTGCAACTAAACCAAATGCAGGTAACGACATCGTTAAACCAGCAGATAAGACAGCAGTTAAAGATCCAGCTAACTTAACTCCAGAAGAGAAGAAAGCGATCGAAGATAAAGTTAAAGCTGTAAATCCAGATGCAACAGCAGTTGTA
>CAJNBT010000037.1 GCA_905221085.1 bacterium | reverse complement strand
GCTGACTCAGATGCCGATGTGCTTGCTGACTCAGATGCACTTGTTGACGCTGACTCAGATGCCGATGTGCTTGCTGACTCAGAGGCACTTGTTGATGCTGATTCAGAAGCTGATGTGCTTGCTGACTCAGAGGCACTTGTTGATGCCGATTCAGAAGCTGATGTGCTTGCTGACTCAGAGGCACTTGTTGATGCTGACTCAGATGCTGATGTACTTGCTGATTC
>CAJNBT010000036.1 GCA_905221085.1 bacterium | reverse complement strand
GTGCTTGCTGATTCTGATGCACTTGTTGATGCTGACTCAGATGCTGATGTACTTGCTGATTCTGATGCACTTGTTGATGCTGACTCTGACGCACTTGTTGACGCTGATTCAGAAGCTGATGTGCTTGCTGATTCAGAAGCTGATGTGCTTGCTGACTCAGAGGCACTTGTTGATGCCGATTCAGAAGCTGATGTGCTTGCTGATTCTGATGCACTTGTTGATGCTG
>CAJNBT010000035.1 GCA_905221085.1 bacterium | reverse complement strand
TTGGGCGCGTAGCTCAGGTGGTTAGAGCGCACGCCTGATAAGCGTGAGGTCGGTGGTTCGAGTCCACTCGTGCCCATAGTGTTTAGTCCACTACTTAGCGATTGAAATATTATCTTTTCACTAAGAGGACAGGGGATTGTCCCCGTATAAACTATTTTGGAGGATTACCCAAGTCCGGCTGAAGGGAACGGTCTTGAAAACCGTCAGGCGTGTAAAAGCGTGCGTGGGTTCGAA
>CAJNBT010000034.1 GCA_905221085.1 bacterium | reverse complement strand
GCAGAAAAAGCGGCAGCTAAGGACGATGCAAAAGCGAAAGCCAAAGCAGCAACAGATGCAATCGATGCTCAACCAAGCAACGCAGCAACACCAGAAGCAGCAGCAGAAGCTCAAACAGCAGTAAATGGTGCAAAAGATAAAGGTGTAGCAGACGTTAAATCTGTAAACCCAGTAGCTAAAGAAGCAGCTAAGAAAGCAGTTGCGGATGAATTAGCTGAGAAAGAAAAAGCAATCGATGCACGTAC
>CAJNBT010000033.1 GCA_905221085.1 bacterium | reverse complement strand
GCATCGATTGCTTTTTCTTTCTCAGCTAATTCATCCGCAACTGCTTTCTTAGCTGCTTCTTTAGCTACTGGGTTTACTTTCGCTATTTCTCCAGTTCCTGCTTCTTTAGCTGTATCTACCGCTGCGTCTGTTGTTGCTGCATCGATTGCTGCTTTAGCCTTATCTGCTTCTGCTTTCGCTAGGTCTTTCGCTGCTTTCTTCTCGTCATCTGTCAAGTCTGTACGAGCGTCAATTGCATCTTCCTTAGCTTTAAGAGCGTC
>CAJNBT010000032.1 GCA_905221085.1 bacterium | reverse complement strand
TTGACTGATAAGGAAGAAGCAGACAAAGGAACAGATCCTAAGAAAGCTGATACAGACGGCGATGGCTTGACTGATAAGGAAGAATCAGAGAAAGGAACGGATCCTACTAAATCTGATACAGATGGCGATGGCGTCACTGATAAAGAAGAAGTAGAAAAAGGCACAGATCCAAAAGATCCTAACTCTAAACCAGAATCTCCAGCAACAGCAGATACAAAAGCTCCAGCTAAACCAGAAATCAAAACAGATCTAACAGATAAAGCAGGAACTAAGACAC
>CAJNBT010000031.1 GCA_905221085.1 bacterium | reverse complement strand
AAAGCGATCGAAGATAAAGTTAAAGCTGTAAACCCAGATGCAACAGTAGTTGTAGATGATAAAGGAAATGCGACAGTCACAACCCCAGAAGGTAAGACAGCCGTAATTCCAGCAGCAGACTTGACAAAAGATCCAGAAGCTGCAACTAAACCAAATGCAGGTAACGACATCGTTAAACCAGCAGATAAGACAGCAGTTAAAGATCCAGCTAACTTAACTCCAGAAGAGAAGAAAGCGATCGAAGATAAAGTTAAAGCTGTAAACCCAGATGCAACAGTAGTTGTA
>CAJNBT010000030.1 GCA_905221085.1 bacterium | reverse complement strand
TACAACTACTGTTGCATCTGGGTTTACAGCTTTAACTTTATCTTCGATCGCTTTCTTCTCTTCTGGAGTTAAGTTAGATGGATCTTTAACTGCTGTCTTATCTGCTGGTTTAACGATGTCGTTGCCTGCATTTGGTTTAGTTGCAGATTCTGGATCTTTCGTCAAGTCTGCTGCTGGAATTACGGCTGTCTTACCTTCTGGGGTTGTGACTGTCGCATTTCCTTTATCATCTACAACTACTGTTGCATCTGGGTTTACAGCTTTAACTTTATCTTCGATCGCTTT
>CAJNBT010000029.1 GCA_905221085.1 bacterium | reverse complement strand
TCAGAGGCACTTGTTGATGCCGATTCAGAAGCTGATGTGCTTGCTGATTCTGATGCACTTGTTGATGCTGACTCAGAAGCTGATGTACTTGCTGATTCTGACGCACTTGTTGATGCTGACTCAGAGGCACTTGTTGATGCCGATTCAGATGCTGATGTGCTTGCTGATTCTGACGCACTTGTTGATGCTGACTCAGATGCGCTTGTGCTTGCTGATTCTGACGCACTTGTTGACGCTGACTCAGATGCCGATGTGCTTGCTGATTCTGACGCACTTGTCGATGCTGATTCAGAAGCGCTTGTGCTTGCTGATTCTGACGCACTTGTTGATGCTGA
>CAJNBT010000028.1 GCA_905221085.1 bacterium | reverse complement strand
GTTGATGCCGATTCAGAAGCTGATGTGCTTGCTGATTCTGATGCACTTGTTGATGCTGACTCAGAAGCGCTTGTTGACGCTGATTCAGAAGCTGATGTGCTTGCTGACTCAGAAGCGCTTGTTGATGCCGATTCAGATGCTGATGTGCTTGCTGATTCTGATGCACTTGTCGATGCTGATTCAGAAGCCGATGTGCTTGCTGATTCTGATGCACTTGTTGATGCTGACTCTGACGCACTTGTTGACGCTGACTCAGATGCGCTTGTTGACGCTGATTCAGAAGCTGATGTGCTTGCTGATTCTGATGCACTTGTTGATGCTGACTCAGAGGCGCTTGTTGATGCCGATTCAGAAGCTGATGTGCTTGCTGACTCAGAAGCGCTTGTTGATGCCGATTCAGAAGCTGATGTGCTTGCTGATTC
>CAJNBT010000027.1 GCA_905221085.1 bacterium | reverse complement strand
TACAACTACTGTTGCATCTGGGTTTACAGCTTTAACTTTATCTTCGATCGCTTTCTTCTCTTCTGGAGTTAAGTTAGATGGATCTTTAACTGCTGTCTTATCTGCTGGTTTAACGATGTCGTTGCCTGCATTTGGTTTAGTTGCAGATTCTGGATCTTTCGTCAAGTCTGCTGCTGGAATTACGGCTGTCTTACCTTCTGGGGTTGTGACTGTCGCATTTCCTTTATCATCTACAACTACTGTTGCATCTGGGTTTACAGCTTTAACTTTATCTTCGATCGCTTTCTTCTCTTCTGGAGTTAAGTTAGCTGGATCTTTAACTGCTGTCTTATCTGCTGGTTTAACGATGTCGTTACCTGCATTTGGTTTAGTTGCAGATTCTGGATCTTTTGTCAAGTCTGCTGCTGGAATTACGGCTGTCTTACCTTCTGG
>CAJNBT010000026.1 GCA_905221085.1 bacterium | reverse complement strand
TGTAACTGTCGCATTTCCTTTATCATCTACAACTACTGTTGCATCTGGGTTCACAGCTTTAACTTTATCTTCGATCGCTTTCTTCTCAGCGTCTGTAAGTTTTTCTGGATTTGCTACTACTGTCTTATCTGCTGGTTTAACGATGTCGTTGCCTGCATTTGGTTTAGTTGCAGCTTCTGGATCTTTCGTCAAGTCTGTTGCTGGAATTACGGCTGTCTTACCTTCTGGGGTTGTAACTGTCGCATTTCCTTTATCATCTACAACTACTGTTGCATCTGGATTTACAGCTTTAACTTTATCTTCGATCGCTTTCTTCTCAGCGTCTGTAAGTTTTTCTGGATTTGCTACTACTGTCTTATCTGCTGGTTTAACGATGTCGTTGCCTGCATTTGGTTTAGTTGCAGCTTCTGGATCTTTCGTCAAGTCTGCTGCTGGAATTACGGCTGTCTTACCTTCTGG
>CAJNBT010000025.1 GCA_905221085.1 bacterium | reverse complement strand
AAGCAATCGATGACGCTCTTAAAGCTAAGGAAGCAGCAATTGACGCTCGTACAGACTTGACAGATGACGAGAAGAAAGTAGCTAAAGAAGCAGCTAAAGAAGCAGCAGATAAAGCTAAAGCAGCAATTGATGCAGCACCAAGCAATGCAGAAGTAGATAAAGCTAAAGAAGCAGGAACTGGTGAAATCGCCAAAGTTAACCCAGTAGCTAAAGAAGCAGCTAAGAAAGCAGTTGCGGATGAATTAGCTAAGAAAGAAGCAGAAATTGATGGCCGTAACGATCTCACAGATGAAGAGAAAGCCAAAGCCAAAGAAGAAGCCCAAGCTAAAGCTAAGGAAGCAACAGATGCAATCGATGCTCAACCAAGCAACGCAGAAACACCAGAAAAAGCAGCAGAAGCGCAAACAGCAGTAGATGGTGCTAAAGATAAAGGTGTAGCAGATGTTGAAGCAGTAAATCCAGAAGCTAAAGCTAAACCAGAAGCTAAG
>CAJNBT010000024.1 GCA_905221085.1 bacterium | reverse complement strand
CAGCATCAACAAGCGCATCAGAATCAGCAAGCACATCAGCTTCTGAATCGGCATCAACAAGCGCTTCTGAGTCAGCAAGCACATCAGCTTCTGAATCGGCATCAACAAGCGCTTCTGAGTCAGCATCAACAAGTGCGTCAGAATCAGCAAGTACATCAGCTTCTGAATCGGCATCAACAAGCGCTTCTGAGTCAGCAAGCACATCAGCTTCTGAATCGGCATCAACAAGCGCGTCAGAATCAGCAAGCACATCAGCTTCTGAGTCAGCATCAACAAGTGCGTCAGAGTCAGCATCAACAAGTGCATCAGAATCAGCAAGCACATCGGCTTCTGAGTCAGCATCAACAAGTGCATCAGAATCAGCAAGCACATCAGCTTCTGAATCGGCATCAACAAGCGCTTCTGAGTCAGCAAGCACATCAGCTTCTGAATCAGCGTCAACAAGCGCTTCTGAGTCAGCATCAACAAGTGCATCTGAATCGGCATCAACAAGTGCGTCAGAATCAGCAAGTAC
>CAJNBT010000023.1 GCA_905221085.1 bacterium | reverse complement strand
GTTGACGCTGACTCAGATGCGCTTGTGCTTGCTGACTCAGATGCCCATGTGCTTGCTGATTCTGACGCACTTGTTGACGCTGACTCAGATGCGCTTGTGCTTGCTGACTCAGATGCGCTTGTGCTTGCTGATTCTGACGCACTTGTTGATGCTGACTCAGATGCGCTTGTGCTTGCTGACTCAGATGCGCTTGTGCTTGCTGATTCTGACGCACTTGTTGATGCTGACTCAGATGCTGATGTACTTGCTGATTCTGATGCACTTGTTGATGCTGACTCAGATGCACTTGTTGACGCTGATTCAGAAGCTGATGTGCTTGCTGATTCAGAAGCTGATGTGCTTGCTGACTCAGAGGCACTTGTTGATGCCGATTCAGAAGCTGATGTGCTTGCTGATTCTGATGCACTTGTTGATGCTGACTCAGATGCTGATGTACTTGCTGATTCTGATGCACTTGTTGACGCTGATTCTGACGCACTTGTCGATGCTGATTCAGAAGCGCTTGTGCTTGCTGATTCTGACGC
>CAJNBT010000022.1 GCA_905221085.1 bacterium | reverse complement strand
CAGCATCAACAAGTGCATCAGAATCAGCAAGCACATCAGCTTCTGAATCGGCATCAACAAGTGCCTCTGAGTCAGCAAGCACATCAGCTTCTGAATCAGCAAGCACATCAGCTTCTGAATCAGCGTCAACAAGTGCATCTGAGTCAGCATCAACAAGTGCATCAGAATCAGCAAGTACATCAGCTTCTGAATCAGCATCAACAAGTGCATCTGAGTCAGCAAGCACATCAGCTTCTGAATCAGCATCAACAAGTGCGTCAGAATCAGCGTCAACAAGTGCCTCTGAGTCAGCATCAACAAGTGCCTCTGAGTCAGCATCAACAAGTGCATCAGAATCAGCAAGCACATCAGCATCTGAATCGGCATCAACAAGTGCCTCTGAGTCAGCAAGCACATCAGCTTCTGAATCAGCATCAACAAGTGCGTCAGAATCAGCGTCAACAAGTGCATCTGAGTCAGCATCAACAAGTGCATCAGAATCAGCAAGTACATCAGCATCTGAGTCAGCATCAACAAGTGCATCAGAATCAGCAAGCAC
>CAJNBT010000021.1 GCA_905221085.1 bacterium | reverse complement strand
GTACTTGCTGATTCTGACGCACTTGTTGATGCCGATTCAGATGCACTTGTTGATGCTGACTCAGAAGCGCTTGTTGATGCCGATTCAGAAGCTGATGTGCTTGCTGATTCTGATGCACTTGTCGATGCTGATTCAGAAGCCGATGTGCTTGCTGATTCTGATGCACTTGTTGATGCTGACTCTGACGCACTTGTTGATGCTGACTCAGAAGCTGATGTGCTTGCTGATTCTGACGCACTTGTTGACGCTGATTCAGAAGCTGATGTGCTTGCTGATTCTGACGCGCTTGTGCTTGCTGATTCAGAAGCTGATGTGCTTGCTGATTCTGACGCGCTTGTGCTTGCTGATTCAGAAGCTGATGTGCTTGCTGATTCTGACGCACTTGTTGATGCTGACTCAGATGCTGATGTACTTGCTGACTCAGAGGCGCTTGTGCTTGCTGACTCAGAGGCACTTGTTGACGCTGATTCAGAAGCTGATGTGCTTGCTGATTCTGACGCACTTGTTGACGCTGATTCAGAAGCTGATGTGCTTGCTGATTCTGA
>CAJNBT010000020.1 GCA_905221085.1 bacterium | reverse complement strand
GACGCACTTGTTGATGCTGACTCAGATGCGCTTGTGCTTGCTGACTCAGATGCTGATGTGCTTGCTGACTCAGATGCCGATGTGCTTGCTGATTCTGACGCACTTGTTGACGCTGACTCAGATGCACTTGTTGACGCTGACTCAGATGCCGATGTGCTTGCTGACTCAGATGCGCTTGTGCTTGCTGATTCTGACGCACTTGTTGACGCTGACTCAGATGCGCTTGTGCTTGCTGACTCAGATGCCGATGTGCTTGCTGACTCAGATGCACTTGTTGACGCTGACTCAGATGCCGATGTGCTTGCTGATTCTGACGCACTTGTTGACGCTGACTCAGATGCGCTTGTGCTTGCTGATTCAGAAGCTGATGTGCTTGCTGACTCAGAGGCACTTGTTGATGCTGACTCAGATGCACTTGTTGACGCTGATTCTGACGCACTTGTTGATGCTGATTCAGAAGCTGATGTGCTTGCTGACTCAGATGCACTTGTTGATGCTGACTCAGATGCACTTGTTGACGCTGATTCTGACGCACTTGTTGATGCTGATTCAGAAGCTGATGTGCTTGCTGACTCAGA
>CAJNBT010000019.1 GCA_905221085.1 bacterium | reverse complement strand
AGTGCATCTGAGTCAGCAAGCACATCAGCTTCTGAATCAGCATCAACAAGTGCGTCAGAATCAGCGTCAACAAGTGCCTCTGAGTCAGCATCAACAAGTGCATCAGAATCAGCAAGTACATCAGCTTCTGAGTCAGCATCAACAAGTGCATCAGAATCAGCAAGCACATCAGCATCTGAATCGGCATCAACAAGTGCCTCTGAGTCAGCAAGCACATCAGCTTCTGAATCAGCATCAACAAGTGCGTCAGAATCAGCGTCAACAAGTGCATCTGAGTCAGCATCAACAAGTGCATCAGAATCAGCAAGTACATCAGCATCTGAGTCAGCATCAACAAGTGCATCAGAATCAGCAAGCACATCAGCTTCTGAATCGGCATCAACAAGTGCCTCTGAGTCAGCAAGCACATCAGCTTCTGAATCAGCAAGCACATCAGCTTCTGAATCAGCGTCAACAAGTGCGTCAGAGTCAGCATCAACAAGTGCGTCAGAATCAGCAAGCACAAGCGCTTCTGAATCAGCATCGACAAGTGCGTCAGAATCAGCGTCAACAAGTGCATCAGAATCAGCAAGTACATCAGCATCTGAGTCAGCATCAACAAGTGCATCAGAATCAGCAAGCACATCAGCTTCTGAATC
>CAJNBT010000018.1 GCA_905221085.1 bacterium | reverse complement strand
TGCTTACGGAACTCAATCTGAATATTGGCGTTATTAGCAGTACCATTGTTTCCACTGTTATTTGTTAGACCTTCTTGGTCATATCCGCTAATATAACGATTCCAGATATTTCGACTAGCTGGAGTATTGACAACCTGATCTTTACCAACATGCCCTGAAATATTTACCTTATACGGATTAGTATCTGTCGCATTACCAGCTTGACCTAAATTACTTGTCTTATCCGTAAAGTTGATACTTGTTCCATTAGCAGGAAGGTCAAGACGACCACCATTTGTAACTTCGAAATTACCTGATGGTGCTACTGCTTGAGCATTGTCGTGAACCTTAATCTTATCCAATTGACCACGGTTATCAGTTAAGTTCACATCAACGCTAAACTCTTCTTCACGATAAACGATAATCTTACGTGGGTTAGTACTATCAATTTCTGCATTCTTAATAGGAGTTAAGCTAGTAATTGTTGGCGCTACTGTGTCACGAACTGCGAAGGTTACAGGTACTTCATCTGTTGAACCATCTGGATAAGTGACAACTACTGTACGTGTGACTTGACCATTGTTAAC
This sequence comes from bacterium, assembly GCA_905221085.1. Lineage (GTDB taxonomy): Bacteria > Bacillota > Bacilli > Lactobacillales > Streptococcaceae > Streptococcus. Next base: position 129 of record CAJNBT010000018.1, on the reverse strand, counting down.
AGTTGGAGTTTCTCCAGTTTTCCATGTATATGTCGTTGTTGTACCTGGTGTTGTACCTTTAGTTGGCAAGTCAGACTTGTTGGCAATATAAGTCTCTGGTGTGTTATAGCCACTGATTGTACCATCTGT
>CAJNBT010000017.1 GCA_905221085.1 bacterium | reverse complement strand
GAATCAGCAAGCACATCAGCTTCTGAATCGGCATCAACAAGCGCTTCTGAGTCAGCAAGCACATCAGCTTCTGAATCGGCATCAACAAGCGCCTCTGAGTCAGCATCAACAAGTGCATCAGAATCAGCAAGCACATCAGCTTCTGAATCAGCGTCAACAAGCGCATCAGAATCAGCAAGTACATCGGCTTCTGAATCGGCATCAACAAGTGCATCAGAGTCAGCAAGCACATCAGCTTCTGAGTCAGCATCAACAAGTGCATCAGAATCAGCAAGCACATCAGCATCTGAGTCAGCATCAACAAGCGCATCTGAGTCAGCAAGCACATCAGCATCTGAATCAGCATCAACAAGTGCATCTGAGTCAGCATCAACAAGTGCGTCAGAATCAGCAAGTACATCAGCTTCTGAATCAGCGTCAACAAGTGCTTCAGAGTCAGCAAGCACATCAGCTTCTGAGTCAGCATCAACAAGCGCTTCTGAGTCAGCAAGCACATCAGCGTCAGAATCAGCAAGCACATCAGCTTCTGAATCGGCATCAACAAGTGCATCAGAATCAGCAAGCACATCAGCTTCTGAATCAGCGTCAACAAGTGCGTCAGAATCAGCAAGTACATCGGCTTCAGAATCGGCATCAACAAGTGCCTCTGAGTCAGCATCAACAAGTGCATCTGAGTCAGCAAGCACATCAGCTTCTGAATC
>CAJNBT010000016.1 GCA_905221085.1 bacterium | reverse complement strand
CAAGAAGGTCTAACAAATAACAGTGGAAACAATGGTACTGCTAATAACGCCAATATTCAGATTGAGTTCCGTAAGCAAGCTGATAAATATACACCAACAGCTACAACTCCTACAGTGAATCTGACTTCAAATGGAACTGTTCCAGATTTGGGATCACCAGAGACTTATATTGCCAACAAGTCAGACTTACCAACTAAAGGTACAACACCAGGTACAAGAACGACATATACATGGAAAGATGGAGAAACTCCAACTGTTAACAATGGTCAAGTCACACGTACAGTTGTAGTAACTTATCCAGATGGTTCTAAGGATGAAGTTCCAGTAACTGTTAAGGTAGTAGATCCACGTACAGATGCAGAGAAGAACAATCCAACACCTAAAGACCAAACAGTCAATGTAGGTGAAAAACCAGATCCTAAGAAATCAATTGGTAATGTAGACGATCTTCCAAAAGGAAGTACAGTTGAATACAAGACTCCAGTAGACACTGCCACACCAGGTGATAAGCCTACAACAGTCGTTGTTACTTACCCAGATGGTTCTAAGGATGAAGTTCCAGTAACTGTTAAGGTAGTAGATCCACGTACAGATGCAGATAAGAACAATCCAACACCTAAAGACCAAAGTGTTAATGTAGGTGAAACTCCAGATCCTAAGAAATCAATTGGTAATGTAGACGATCTTCCAAAAGGAAGTACAGTTGAATACAAGACTCCAGTAGA
>CAJNBT010000015.1 GCA_905221085.1 bacterium | reverse complement strand
TTTCTTCTCGTCATCTGTCAAGTCTGTACGAGCGTCAATTGCTGCTTCCTTAGCTTTAAGAGCGTCATCGATTGCTTGCTTAGCTTCTGGTTTAGCTTTGGCTTCTGGATTTACAGCTGTAACATCTGCTACACCTTTATCTTTAGCACCATCTACTGCTGTTTGAGCTTCTGCTGCTTTCTCTGGTGTTTCTGCGTTACTTGGTTGAGCATCGATTGCATCTGTTGCTTCCTTAGCTTTAGCTTGGGCTTCTTCTTTGGCTTTGGCTTTCTCTTCATCTGTGAGATCGTTACGGCCATCAATTTCTGCTTCTTTCTTAGCTAATTCATCCGCAACTGCCTTCTTAGCTGCTTCTTTAGCTACTGGGTTAACTTTTGCAATTTCACCAGTTCCTGCTTCTTTAGCTTTCTCTACTTCTGCATCACTTGGTGCTGCATCAATTGCTGCTTTAGCTTTATCTGCCGCATCTTTAGCTGCTTCTTTAGCCGCTTTCTTCTCGTCATCTGTCAAGTCTGTACGAGCGTCAATTGCATCTTCCTTAGCTTTAAGAGCGTCATCAATAGCTTTCTTAGCTTCTGGTTTAGCTTTGGCTTCTGGATTGATTGCTTCAACTGCTCCAGTACCAGCGTCTTTAGCTGTATCTACTGCTGCATCTGTTGTTGCTGCATCAATTGCTGCTTTAGCCTTATCTGCTTCTGCTTTCGCTAGGTCTTTCGCTGCTTTCTTCTCGTCATCTGTCAAGTCTGTACGAGCGTCAATTGCATCTTCCTTAGCTTTAAGAGCGTCGTCGATGGCTTTCTTAGCTGCTGGTTTCTTAGCCGCTGCTGGATCTACAGATTTAACATCTGCTACACCTTTATCTTTTGCACCATTTACTGCTGTTTGTGCTTTTTCTGCTGCTTCTGGTGTTGCTGCGTTACTTGGTTGAGCATCGATTGCATCTGTTGCTTCCTTAGCTTTATCTTGCGCATCTTTCTTAGCTGCCGCTTTTTCTGC
>CAJNBT010000014.1 GCA_905221085.1 bacterium | reverse complement strand
GGCTCTATAATATTTGTAGTGGGTAAATCCCCTATAGATATTATGGAGCCTATTTTTGTGTAGAAAAAAAGTCCCATATGACCTATAATGAAAAGCGACGAAACAACTCATTAGAAAGATTCATATGGAACAATTACATTTTATCACAAAACTACTCGATATCAAAGACCCTAATGTCCAAATTATGGATGTTGTTAATAGAGATACCCACAAGGAAATCATCGCTAAACTGGACTACGACGCTCCATATTGTCCTAATTGCGGAAGTCAAATGAAGAAATATGACTTCCAAAAACCATCGAAAATTCCTTACCTTGAAACAACTGGTATGCCTGCTAGAATCCTCCTTAGAAAGCGTCGTTTTAAGTGCTACCAGTGCTCGAAAATAGCGGTCGCTGAGACTCCTCTAGTAAAGAAAAATCATCAAATCCCTCGTATCATCAACCAAAAAATTGCTCATAAGCTGATTGAAAAGACTTCTATGACCGATATTGCACATCAGCTTTCCATTTCAACTTCAACTGTCATTCGAAAACTCAATGACTTCCGTTTTAAGCATGATTTTTCTCATCTTCCTGAGATTATGTCTTGGGACGAGTATACCTTTACAAAGGGAAAAATGAGTTTCATTGCACAAGACTTTGATAATCTCAACATTATCACCGTTCTTGAAGGTAGAACACAAGCTATCATCCGAAATCACTTTCTGCGCTACGATAGAGTCGTTCGTTGTCAGGTGAAAATCATTACTATGGATATGTTTAGCTCCTACTACGATATTGCCAGAAAACTTTTTCCTAACGCTAAAATCGTTCTTGACCGCTTTCACATTGTCCAACATCTCAGCCGTGCTATGAGTCGTGTCCGTGTTCAAATCATGAATCAGTTCGATCGAAAATCTCATGAATACAAGGCCATCAAGCGCTACTGGAAGCTCATTCAACAAGATAGTCGTAAACTCAGTGATAAGCGATTTTATCGCCCTACTTTTCGCATGCACTTAACGAATAAAGAAATTCTAGACAAGCTTTTGAGCTATTCAGAAGTCTTGAAACACCACTATCATCTCTATCAGCTCTTGCTTTTTCACTTTCAGAACAAGGAGCCAGACAAATTCTTCGGACTTATTGAGGACAATCTAAAACAGGTTCATCCTCTTTTTCAGACTGTCTTTAAAACTTTTCTCAAGGATAAAGAAAAGATTGTCAACGCCCTTCAACTACCCTACTCCAACGCCAAATTAGAAGCAACAAATAATCTCATTAAACTCATCAAACGCAATGCCTTTGGATTTCGGAACTTTGAAAACTTCAAAAAACGGATTTTCATCGCTCTAAATATCAAAAAAGAAAGGACAAAATTCGTCCTTTCTCGATCTTAGCTTTTCTTCAACCCACTACAGTTGACAAAGAGCC
>CAJNBT010000013.1 GCA_905221085.1 bacterium | reverse complement strand
TACAACTACTGTTGCATCTGGATTTACAGCTTTAACTTTGTCTTCAATCGCTTTCTTCTCTTCTGGAGTTAAGTTAGATGGATCTTTAACTGCTGTCTTATCTGCTGGTTTAACGATGTCGTTGCCTGCATTTGGTTTAGTTGCAGCTTCTGGATCTTTTGTCAAGTCTGTTGCTGGAATTACTGCTGTCTTACCTTCTGGGGTTGTGACTGTTGCATTTCCTTTATCATCTACTACAACTTTAGATCCTGGATTTACAGCTTTAACTTTATCTTCGATCGCTTTCTTCTCAGCATCTGTAAGTTTTTCTGGATTTGTTACTACAGTCTTATCTGCTGGTTTAACAATGTCGTTACCTGCCTTTGGTTTCTTAGTATCTTCAACAGTACGTACTAATTCTTCTACAGGAATAACTTGTGTTTGACCTTCTGGAGTTGAAACTTTAGCATTTCCTTTGTCATCAACTACTACAATTGAGTTTGGATTTACAGCTTCAACTGCTGCTTTAATTTTCTCCTTCTCAGCATCTGTCAACTTAGCTGGATCATTTACAACTACTTTATCCGCTGGTTTAACGATATCGTTGCCTGCTTTTGGATCATTTGCTGTATCTGCAGTTTTCACTACTTGCTCAGGAGTAATGATTTCTTTGTTCCCATCTGGAGTTGTAACAGTAACATTTCCATCTGCGTCTTGAGTGATTTCTTTAGCATCTGGATTTACTTTCTTAACAGCTTCTAAGACCTTAGCTTTTTCATCATCTGTTAAAGCACTTGGATCGTTTACAAGAACTTTATCAGCCGGAATATTCACTTCACCTACAGCTTTAATAGCCGCTTTATCTGACTCTTCAATTCCATCAACAGCTTCTGATGTTTTAGCTGCATCTACAGATTTTTTAGCTTGATCTGCAATTGCATCTACTTGAGCTTTAAGATCTTCTTTAGCTTTAGGAGTTAAGTCTGTACGTGCATCAATTGCTTCTTTCTTAGCTTTTGCTTCATCTTCAATTGCTTTACGTGCATTTGGCTTATCTTCTACAACAGGTACAGATTTTTCGATTTCTTTCTCAGCTTCATCTTGAAGTTGCTTAACTTCTGCATCTGTTCCAGCTTTATCGATTTCTTTCTTAGCTTGATCTGCTAGAGCTTTAGCTGCATCTGCTGCAACTTTCTTCTCATCATCTGTAGCATCTGGAGTGTTAGCAATGTCTTCCAATTGTTTTGCTAATTTATCTTCGATGGCTTTCTTAGCTTCTGGTTTAGCTTTAGCTTCTGGATTTACTGCTTCAACATCTGCTACACCTTTATCTTTAGCACCATCTACTGCTGTTTGCGCTTCTGCTGCTTTTTCTGGTGTTTCTGCGTTGCTTGGTTGAGCATCGATTGCATCTGTTGCTTCCTTAGCTTTTGCTTGAGCTTCTTCTTTGGCTTTAGCTTTCTCTTCATCTGTGAGATCGTTACGGCCAGCGATTTCTGCTTCTTTCTTAGCTAATTCATCCGCTACTGCTTTCTTAGCTGCTTCTTTAGCTACTGGGTTAACTTTTGCAATTTCACCAGTTCCTGCTTCTTTAGCTTTCTCTACTTCTGCATCACTTGGTGCTGCATCAATTGCTGCTTTAGCTTTATCTGCTGCTTCTTTCGCTGCTTCTTTCGCTGCTTTCTTCTCGTCATCTGTCAAGTCTGTACGAGCGTCAATTGCATCTTCTTTAGCTTTAAGAGCGTCATCAATTGCTTTCTTAGCTTCTGGTTTAGCTTTAGCTTCTGGATTGATTGCTTCAACTGCTCCAGTACCAGCTTCTTTAGCTTTATCTACTTCTGCATTGCTTGGTGCTGCATCAATTGCTGCTTTAGCTTTATCTGCTGCACCTTTAGCTTCTTCTTTAGCTGCTTTCTTCTCGTCATCTGTCAAGTCTGTACGAGCGTCAATTGCATCTTCTTTAGCTTTAAGAGCGTCATCAATTGCTTTCTTAGCTTCTGGTTTAGCTTTAGCTTCTGGATTGATTGCTTCAACTGCTCCAGTACCAGCTTCTTTAGCTTTATCTACTTCTGCATTGCTTGGTGCTGCATCAATTGCTGCTTTAGCTTTATCTGCTGCACCTTTAGCTTCTTCTTTAGCTGCTTTCTTCTCGTCATCTGTCAAGTCTGTACGAGCGTCAATTGCATCTTCTTTAGCTTTAAGAGCGTCATCGATTGCTTTCTTAGCTTCTGGTTTAGCTTTAGCTTCTGGATTTACTGCTTCAACATCTGCTACACCTTTATCTTTAGCACCATCTA
>CAJNBT010000012.1 GCA_905221085.1 bacterium | reverse complement strand
AAAAAGTAGTTGACAAAAAACAAAAAGGCTGTATAATAGTAAGAGTTGAAAATAACAACTCTGGTCCGTTGGTCAAGGGGTTAAGACACCGCCTTTTCACGGCGGTAACACGGGTTCGAATCCCGTACGGACTATGGTATGTTGCGGTTGAAACACTTGATGAAAAAAATTAAAAAAAGTTTCAAAAAAGTGTTGACAAGCGAAAGCGACTGTGATATACTAATATAGTTGTCACTTGAGAGAAGTGAGTGACAAAGACCTTTGAAAACTGAACAAGACGAACCAATGTGCAGGGCACTACAACTAAGGTTGTAGTACTGAACAATGAAAAAACAATAAATCTGTCAGTGACAGAAATGAGTGAGAACTCAAACTTTTAATGAGAGTTTGATCCTGGCTCAGGACGAACGCTGGCGGCGTGCCTAATACATGCAAGTAGAACGCTGAAGGAGGAGCTTGCTCTTCTGGATGAGTTGCGAACGGGTGAGTAACGCGTAGGTAACCTGCCTGGTAGCGGGGGATAACTATTGGAAACGATAGCTAATACCGCATAATAGCAGTTGTTGCATGACAGCTGTTTGAAAGGTGCAATTGCATCACTACCAGATGGACCTGCGTTGTATTAGCTAGTTGGTGGGGTAACGGCTCACCAAGGCGACGATACATAGCCGACCTGAGAGGGTGATCGGCCACACTGGGACTGAGACACGGCCCAGACTCCTACGGGAGGCAGCAGTAGGGAATCTTCGGCAATGGACGGAAGTCTGACCGAGCAACGCCGCGTGAGTGAAGAAGGTTTTCGGATCGTAAAGCTCTGTTGTAAGAGAAGAACGAGTGTGAGAGTGGAAAGTTCACACTGTGACGGTATCTTACCAGAAAGGGACGGCTAACTACGTGCCAGCAGCCGCGGTAATACGTAGGTCCCGAGCGTTGTCCGGATTTATTGGGCGTAAAGCGAGCGCAGGCGGTTAGATAAGTCTGAAGTTAAAGGCTGTGGCTTAACCATAGTACGCTTTGGAAACTGTTTAACTTGAGTGCAAGAGGGGAGAGTGGAATTCCATGTGTAGCGGTGAAATGCGTAGATATATGGAGGAACACCGGTGGCGAAAGCGGCTCTCTGGCTTGTAACTGACGCTGAGGCTCGAAAGCGTGGGGAGCAAACAGGATTAGATACCCTGGTAGTCCACGCCGTAAACGATGAGTGCTAGGTGTTAGACCCTTTCCGGGGTTTAGTGCCGTAGCTAACGCATTAAGCACTCCGCCTGGGGAGTACGACCGCAAGGTTGAAACTCAAAGGAATTGACGGGGGCCCGCACAAGCGGTGGAGCATGTGGTTTAATTCGAAGCAACGCGAAGAACCTTACCAGGTCTTGACATCCCTCTGACCGCTCTAGAGATAGAGCTTTCCTTCGGGACAGAGGTGACAGGTGGTGCATGGTTGTCGTCAGCTCGTGTCGTGAGATGTTGGGTTAAGTCCCGCAACGAGCGCAACCCCTATTGTTAGTTGCCATCATTTAGTTGGGCACTCTAGCGAGACTGCCGGTAATAAACCGGAGGAAGGTGGGGATGACGTCAAATCATCATGCCCCTTATGACCTGGGCTACACACGTGCTACAATGGCTGGTACAACGAGTCGCAAGTCGGTGACGACAAGCTAATCTCTTAAAGCCAGTCTCAGTTCGGATTGTAGGCTGCAACTCGCCTACATGAAGTCGGAATCGCTAGTAATCGCGGATCAGCACGCCGCGGTGAATACGTTCCCGGGCCTTGTACACACCGCCCGTCACACCACGAGAGTTTGTAACACCCGAAGTCGGTGAGGTAACCTTTTAGGAGCCAGCCGCCTAAGGTGGGATAGATGATTGGGGTGAAGTCGTAACAAGGTAGCCGTATCGGAAGGTGCGGCTGGATCACCTCCTTTCTAAGGAAAAGGAACTGCGCATTGGTCTTGTTTAGTCTTGAGAGGTCTTGTGGGGCCTTAGCTCAGCTGGGAGAGCGCCTGCTTTGCACGCAGGAGGTCAGCGGTTCGATCCCGCTAGGCTCCATTGGTGAGAGATCACCAAGTAATGCACATTGAAAATTGAATATCTATATCAAATAGTAACAAGAAAATAAACCGAAAACGCTGTAGTATTAATAAGAGTTTATGACTGAAAAGTCAAAAAATAAGGTTAAGTTAATAAGGGCGCACGGTGGATGCCTTGGCACTAGGAGCCGAAGAAGGACGTGACAAACGACGATATGCCTTGGGTAGCTGTAAGTAAGCGATGATCCAGGGATTTCCGAATGGGGGAACCCAACAGGTACTACCTGTTACCCGCATCTGTTAAGGATGTGAGGAGGAAGACGCAGTGAACTGAAACATCTAAGTAGCTGCAGGAAGAGAAAGCAAAAGCGATTGCCTTAGTAGCGGCGAGCGAAACGGCAGGAGGGCAAACCGAAGAGTTTACTCTTCGGGGTTGTAGGACTGCAATGTGGACTCAAAGATTATAGAAGAATGATTTGGGAAGATCAGCCAAAGAGAGTAATAGCCTCGTATTTAAAATAGTCTTTGTACCTAGCAGTATCCTGAGTACGGCGGGACACGCGAAATCCCGTCGGAATCTGGGAGGACCATCTCCCAACCCTAAATACTCCCTAGTGACCGATAGTGAACCAGTACCGTGAGGGAAAGGTGAAAAGCACCCCGGGAGGGGAGTGAAATAGAACCTGAAACCGTGTGCCTACAACAAGTTCGAGCCCGTTAATGGGTGAGAGCGTGCCTTTTGTAGAATGAACCGGCGAGTTACGTTATGATGCGAGGTTAAGTTGAAGAGACGGAGCCGTAGGGAAACCGAGTCTGAACAGGGCGAATTAGTATCATGATGTAGACCCGAAACCATGTGACCTACCCATGAGCAGGTTGAAGGTGCGGTAAGACGCACTGGAGGACCGAACCAGGGCACGTTGAAAAGTGCTTGGATGACTTGTGGGTAGCGGAGAAATTCCAAACGAACTTGGAGATAGCTGGTTCTCTCCGAAATAGCTTTAGGGCTAGCGTCGACATAAAGATTCTTGGAGGTAGAGCACTGTTTGGGTGAGGGGTCCATCCCGGATTACCAATCTCAGATAAACTCCGAATGCCAATGAATTATGGTCGGCAGTCAGACTGCGAGTGCTAAGATCCGTAGTCGAAAGGGAAACAGCCCAGACCACCAGCTAAGGTCCCAAAATAATTGTTAAGTGGAAAAGGATGTGGGGTTGCACAGACAACTAGGATGTTAGCTTAGAAGCAGCTATTCATTCAAAGAGTGCGTAATAGCTCACTAGTCGAGTGACCCTGCGCCGAAAATGTACCGGGGCTAAAACAATTTACCGAAGCTGTGGATACCTTTATAGGTATGGTAGGAGAGCGTTCTATGTGTGAAGAAGGTGTACCGTGAGGAGCGCTGGAACGCATAGAAGTGAGAATGCCGGTATGAGTAGCGAAAGACAGGTGAGAATCCTGTCCACCGTAAGACTAAGGTTTCCAGGGGAAGGCTCGTCCGCCCTGGGTTAGTCGGGACCTAAGGAGAGACCGAAAGGTGTATCCGATGGACAACAGGTTGATATTCCTGTACTAGAGTATGTAGTGATGGAGGGACGCAGTAGGCTAACTAAAGCAGACGATTGGAAGAGTCTGTCTAAGCAGTGAGGTGTGATATGAGTCAAATGCTTATATCTATAACATTGAGCTGTGATGGGGAGCGAAGTTTAGTAGCGAAGTTAGTGACGTCACACTGCCAAGAAAAGCTTCTAGCGTTTAAACATACTCTACCCGTACCGCAAACCGACACAGGTAGTCGAGGCGAGTAGCCTCAGGTGAGCGAGAGAACTCTCGTTAAGGAACTCGGCAAAATGACCCCGTAACTTCGGGAGAAGGGGTGCTGACTTTAAGTCAGCCGCAGTGAATAGGCCCAAGCAACTGTTTATCAAAAACACAGCTCTCTGCTAAATCGTAAGATGATGTATAGGGGGTGACGCCTGCCCGGTGCTGGAAGGTTAAGAGGAGTGCTTAGCGCAAGCGAAGGTATGAATTGAAGCCCCAGTAAACGGCGGCCGTAACTATAACGGTCCTAAGGTAGCGAAATTCCTTGTCGGGTAAGTTCCGACCCGCACGAAAGGCGTAATGATTTGGGCACTGTCTCAACGAGAGACTCGGTGAAATTTTAGTACCTGTGAAGATGCAGGTTACCCGCGACAGGACGGAAAGACCCCATGGAGCTTTACTGCAGTTTGATATTGAGTGTCTGTACCACATGTACAGGATAGGTAGGAGTCTATGAGATCGGGACGCCAGTTTCGAAGGAGACGATGTTGGGATACTACCCTTGTGTTATGGCCACTCTAACCCAGATAGGTGATCCCTATCGGAGACAGTGTCTGACGGGCAGTTTGACTGGGGCGGTCGCCTCCTAAAAGGTAACGGAGGCGCCCAAAGGTTCCCTCAGAATGGTTGGAAATCATTCGCAGAGTGTAAAGGTATAAGGGAGCTTGACTGCGAGAGCTACAACTCGAGCAGGGACGAAAGTCGGGCTTAGTGATCCGGTGGTTCCGTATGGAAGGGCCATCGCTCAACGGATAAAAGCTACCCTGGGGATAACAGGCTTATCTCCCCCAAGAGTTCACATCGACGGGGAGGTTTGGCACCTCGATGTCGGCTCGTCGCATCCTGGGGCTGTAGTCGGTCCCAAGGGTTGGGCTGTTCGCCCATTAAAGCGGCACGCGAGCTGGGTTCAGAACGTCGTGAGACAGTTCGGTCCCTATCCGTCGCGGGCGTAGGAAATTTGAGAGGATCTGCTCCTAGTACGAGAGGACCAGAGTGGACTTACCGCTGGTGTACCAGTTGTCTTGCCAAAGGCATCGCTGGGTAGCTATGTAGGGAAGGGATAAACGCTGAAAGCATCTAAGTGTGAAACCCACCTCAAGATGAGATTTCCCATGATTTTATATCAGTAAGAGCCCTGAGAGATGATCAGGTAGATAGGTTAGAAGTGGAAGTGTGGCGACACATGTAGCGGACTAATACTAATAGCTCGAGGACTTATCCAAAGTAACTGAGAATATGAAAGCGAACGGTTTTCTTGGTTTGAATAGATATTCAATTTTGAGTAGGTATTACTCAGAGTTAAGTGACGATAGCCTAGGAGATACACCTGTACCCATGCCGAACACAGAAGTTAAGCCCTAGAACGCCGGAAGTAGTTGGGGGTTGCCCCCTGTGAGATATGGAAGTCGCTTAGCTCTA
>CAJNBT010000011.1 GCA_905221085.1 bacterium | reverse complement strand
AGATAATTTGATTCATTTCATCCATTATGCTCCCTACACCGTCTCAACTGCACAAAAAAGAGAGGACACGCCTCTCTTAGGGTTATAATTCTGCAATTTGGTTTAAGTTTACTTCTGCTACTGTGTCATTACCAAACATAGAGATAATCATCTTCACTTTATTGTTATCAATCTCTGTAATTTTACCAGTATAGTCTGCAAAAGCACCATCAATAATACGTACGGTTTGACCAACCTCAACATCGAAATCAAATTCTTGAACAGTTTGTCCCATAGATACCAAAATGTCACGAATTTCTTGTTCCAATAATGGAGTTGGTTTCGATCTGTTCCCGTGTGATCCGACAAATCCTGTAACGTTCGGAGTGTTTCGAACAACAAACCAAGCTTCATCTGTCATGACCATTTCTACAAGAACATAACCTGGAAAGCGATTTTCTTCTACTTCTTTTCTCTTTCCATTTTTTTCAACTTGCACTGTTTGTGTTGGAATTTCAACGCGTAGAATATTATCCAACATATTGTAGGTTTGTGCACGCTGTAATAGATTTTCTTTCACCTTATTTTCATAACCAGAATAAGTTTGTAAAACAAACCACCCTTTGTCAAAACTATCCATGATATTTCCTTTCATAAATAGAAGATTTTTAGTGTACTTTCACTACTCTTCTAAAAAATGTTAATAAATCGAATCAAACCTGAAACAATCAACTGGTCAAAAATGTAAATAATCACAACAAAGAAAGCAGTGTATTCCATGATAGAACGAAAATCTCTCCAGCTTTCCTTGCGAGTTGGCCATGTTGTGTCTTTAAGAAGTCTAAAAATATCTCCAATAAAACGCATCGCTCTCTCCTATCTCGTTTCTCTATGTGTAGTGTACTTGCCACAATGCTTACAAAATTTATTTACTTCTAGTCGTGTAGGCTTGGGGTTTCCACTGATCTTGATTGAATAGTTTCTCGAACCACAAACCGCACAAGCTAGGCTTGCTTTTTTTAGTGCCATAACGCCTCCATTCTATCTATTATAACAAGAAAGCTAGGCTTTGACAAGCATCTTAGCGAAATAGATTGACTACCGAATCCCATATTGTTTGAGCCTTTTCCTTAATCTTGGCATCCGAGATAGCCCGACTAGCCTCATCTACTAGACTTTGAGCACGACCTCGAATATCAGACAAACTATCATCTGTCTGGCTATTATCATTGGTTTGTACTTGTCTTTTTGTATTAGCTGGTGCAATTCCATTTTGCTTATAGGCATTTTCGACTGTAAAGGTACTTCCTGGCGTATAAGGTAAAATGGTATTTGCAATATTCCTAAAGACATGGGCTGCACCGTTTGATGTAGAACCTGCTAGATAGTGATTTTCATCCGTAGTCGGAAAACCAAGCCAGTGACTAATCACTACATCCGGAGTATAACCAATTACCCACTGGTCACTTGTGTATTCTGGATTGAAAACAGCTTCAGTTGTACCAGTTTTCCCTGCCATAACATAGTCTGCAGGCGATGAACTAATTCCCGTTCCGTTAGTGAATGTACCCAACATCATACTGGTCATCTTGTCAGCTACAGACTTATCAATCACCCGTTTTTGTGAATTTTTATGGCTCGCAATAACCTGACCACTAGCATTTTCAATTCTACTAATAAAATGAGCTTCCGGCATTAAACCTTCATTTGCAAAGGCTGCATACGCTTGAGCCATTTGAAGAGGGTTGGTTTCAACACCGCTTCCCAAGGCGACGCCAAGAACACGATCGACCTTTTCCATGTTGAGTCCGAATTTTTCACCTGCCTCAAAAGCCTTGTCAACGCCCAAATCATTAACAGTTGCAACAGCAGGTAGATTAAGCGATTCTGCCAAGGCTTGATACATAGGAACTTCTCGGCTCGTTTTAATCCCTGCATAGTTATCAACCTTATAGCTGTCATACTGCATGGTATGATTATCCAACTGCTTATTCAAAGCCCAACCTGCTTCAACTGCAGGCGTATAAACAACTAAAGGCTTAATTGTAGAACCAGGACTACGTTTTGATTGAGTTGCATAGTTGAAATTCCGGAATCCAGTTTTATCATTGTCAGCAACCTGACCGACAACTCCACGAACTCCTCCTGTTTTCGGTTCGAGAACTACACTTCCTGATTGAGCAAATGTTCCATCATCTGCCCTCGGAAATAGCGATGTGTTTTCATAAACAACCTGCATATTTGCTTGGTAGTTTTGGTCCAGCTCTGTGTAAATGCGGTAGCCATTATTGACAATCTCTTCCTCTGTTAGATTATATTTAGAAACAGCCTCATTAACAACCGCATCAAAGTAAGAAGGATAGCGGTAATCTGAGATTTTCCCTTCATACTTATCGTGCAATTGCGAATTCATATCAACTTCCGCAGCTTCGGTTTCTTGGTTTTTATCAATATATCCTGCTGCAAGCATATTTTGCAAAACAGTATCGCGTCGATTGGTAGAATCTTCTACAGAATTTAAAGGGTTATACAGTTCCGGCCCCTTGAGCATCCCTGCCAGAGTTGCAGCTTGATCCAAACTCACTTCTGATGCAGAAACTCCAAAGTATTTCTTACTCGCATCTTCTACACCCCACACACCATTTCCAAAATAAGCGTTGTTCAGGTACATGGTTAGAATTTGATCCTTACTATATTTTTTTGTTAATTCTAAGGCAAGGAAAAATTCTTTCGCTTTTCTCTCAACAGTTTGATCCTGCGACAAATAGGCATTTTTAGCTAGCTGCTGGGTAATAGTAGATCCACCACCTGAACGTCCAGCAGTGACAATAGCCAAGAAGAAACGACCATAGTTAATCCCATCATTTTTATAGAAAGAACGGTCTTCTGTCGCAATAACAGCATTCTGCAAATTTTTACTGATATCAGTCAATTCAACATAAGTTCCTTTTTGACCAGACAAGGCACCAGCTTCTTTTTCTTCACGGTCAAAAATGATAGTCCGAGTTTTCAAGGCGTTTTGCAAATCGTTAACATTGGTTGACTTGGCTACAGCAAACAAATAGGTTCCAACTAGCAAGCCTGCACTCAAACCTAGTATAAGGACAATCTTTGTTAGATGATAGCGACGCCAGAATTTTCGAATCGGACCCACTTGGGTTAATTTTTTTCTATCACTGCGAGAACGACGCAAGCTAGTAGAATCAGAATCCTCTGATTCACTTGTTTCTTTTTTAAAAAGAGAAAGAAATTTCTCAAATAATTTATCTAATTTCATGCGTTTATTTTATCATCTTCATCATAGGAAGACAAGAATTTAGCTATTTCCTATCCAAATAGGGCTTTTTTTGTTACAATATCTGTATGAAATTCACATTTACATTACCAGACTCTCTACCTCAAATGACGGTAAAGCAATTACTTGAAGAACAACTCCTCATCCCTAGAAAAATCCGTCATTTTTTGAGAATCAAGAAACATATTTTGATAAATCAAGAAGAAGTCCACTGGAACGAAATCGTAAATCCTGGAGATGTTTGCCAGTTAACTTTTGACGAGGAAGATTATCCCGAAAAAGAAATCCCTTGGGGCAACCCAAACCTCATCCAGGAAATTTATCAAGACCAACACTTGATTATTGTCCACAAACCAGAGGGTATGAAAACCCACGGTAACCAACCAAACGAAATCGCCCTTCTTAACCATGTCAGTGCCTATGTTGGCCAAACCTGCTATGTCGTTCATCGTCTGGACATGGAAACCAGCGGTTTAGTCCTTTTTGCTAAAAATCCTTTTATCCTACCTATTCTCAATCGCTTATTGGAGAAAAAAGAGATTTCTAGGGAATACTGGGCGCTAGTTGATGGAAATATCAGTAGCAAAGAGCTTGTTTTCAGGGACAAAATCGGACGTGATCGCCATGATCGCAGAAAGCGAATAGTTGATACAAAAAATGGGCAATATGCTGAAACGCATGTAAGCAGATTAAAGCAATTTCCCAACAAAATAACCCTTGTCCGTTGCAAACTAAAGACAGGGCGAACCCATCAGATTCGTGTCCACCTTTCTCATCATAACTTCCCCATCTTGGGTGACCCTCTCTATAATAGTAAATCAAAGACGAATCGCCTTATGCTTCATGCCTTTCGACTTTCCTTTACCCATCCGCTTACTTTAGAGAAATTAAGCTTCACTACTCTTTCAGATACTTTTGAAAAAGAATTAAAAAAGAATGGATGATCGTATCATCCATTTTTCCATATAAGAAAAGCAAGACCAAGAGGCCTTGCTTTTTATCGACTCAAGAATTATTTAGCAATTTTTGCGAAGTATTCAAGAGTACGAACAAGTTGTGCAGTGTATGACATTTCGTTGTCGTACCATGATACAACTTTAACCAATTGTTTACCGTCAACGTCAAGAACTTTAGTTTGAGTTGCGTCAAACAATGAACCGTAAGCCATACCTACGATATCTGAAGATACGATTGGATCTTCTGTGTAACCGTATGATTCGTTTGAAGCTGCTTTCATAGCTGCGTTTACTTCATCAACAGTAACGTTCTTTTCAAGAACTGCTACTAATTCAGTAACTGATCCTGTTGGAGTTGGAACGCGTTGTGCAGATCCGTCAAGTTTACCGTTCAATTCTGGGATTACAAGACCGATAGCTTTAGCAGCACCAGTTGAGTTCGGAACGATGTTTGCAGCACCAGCGCGAGCACGGCGAAGGTCACCACCACGGTGTGGTCCGTCAAGGATCATTTGGTCACCAGTGTAAGCGTGGATAGTAGTCATCAATCCTTCAACAACACCAAAGTTGTCTTGAAGAGCTTTAGCCATAGGAGCCAAGCAGTTTGTAGTACATGAAGCACCTGAGATAACTGTTTCAGTACCGTCAAGAACGTCGTGGTTAGTGTTAAATACAACTGTTTTAACGTCGTTTCCACCAGGAGCAGTGATAACAACTTTTTTAGCTCCACCTTTAAGGTGTTTTTCAGCTGCATCTTTCTTAGCAAAGAAACCAGTAGCTTCAAGAACGATTTCTACACCGTCAGTAGCCCAGTCGATTTGCTCTGGATCACGTTCAGCAGAAACTTTAACGAATTTACCGTTAACTTCGAATCCACCTTCTTTAACTTCAACAGTACCGTCGAAACGACCTTGAGTTGTGTCGTATTTCAACAAGTGTGCAAGCATAACTGGATCTGTAAGGTCGTTGATGCGAGTAACTTCAACACCTTCTACGTTTTGGATACGACGGAAAGCAAGACGACCGATACGTCCGAAACCGTTAATACCAACTTTAACTACCATTAGTGATTTCCTCCTTATGAAAATCATGAAATTTTTATTGTGAAAAGAGTAACTTGAATCACTACAAATCACCTTTCAACAAACCTATTATATAACTATTTGAGTTGAATTGCAAGTACGGGCGTTGTTTTTCTATGTTAGTTTCTTTTTGGGAGGCGATAATCTAGTAACACCCTTGACTATTCATATCGTAGCGATTCTACAGGATCCATTTTACTAATTTTACGCGCCGGGAAGTAGGCTGAGACATAACCAAGCAATAGAGCGAAAACTAGAGTTCCTAAAACAGATAACAAATTTAATTCAAAAACCTTAGTGATGGATGGGTAAAAGTGACTTACAATCGCATTCGCCAAACTTCCCACCCCTTGTGCAACCAAAAATGCCAGCAGCAAGGCAATGCCTACAATCCAAATAGCCTCGTAAATAAAAATTCCTTTGACATCACGATTCTGATAACCAACTGCCTTCATGACACCTATTTCCTTAGAACGCTGCATGATATTGATATAAATAATGATACCAATCATAACCGCTGCTACCACAATAGCTTGTGATGAAAGCACAATCAATAATCCCTGAATGACACGAATAAAGGTAATCACAATATCAAGAATTCTCTGTTGAGAAAGCACAGTATACTTCTTATTTTTCTGTAATTCTTCTGTTACCGTTTTGGTCTGTGATGGATCTTTGAGTTCCAAAATAAAATAAGATACAGCTTTTGTAAATCCAGCCTCTTTCAAAATCGTTTCCATTTGATGAGACGGCATGAAACTGTTGCTGTCCTCCATGTCATCTTCATCATTGATTACACGTACAATCTTTGTTTGAAATTGAGCAGTCTTGCTAGCTTCGGCAGCATTTTCTACAATGCTGGCTGAAACTGATTTGCCAATAACATCATTAGCTGTCAGATTGTTTCCTGTCTGTTCATTCCAATTTTTTAGTAAACTGATTGGAATTGTCAAACCCTGTTCATTTGCATCAGTATAGAGGGAGCCAGCCAATACTTTGTCTGCCTCATTACTACTAACAGAAATACTTGTATCCTCATAGAGACTCACTACTTGAGCATAAGAGGGCATCGTTTGACTCAGATCCATTTCTTGCCCATCTATAGTCATATTTGACATGGTCATCCCAAAAGGACTCTCCAAATATTTAATAGTTTCTTTCCCAACTGTATCCGTGATATAGTTCTTATCATCTTGGTTCAAAAAGCCTCGTCCAACATTTTTTGTGTTTAAAGCAATCTGAACTTGAGAAGGGATTTGACCTCCATTCGTATTTTCATCAATCATCGAAATCAATGCATTTCCCAATCCGAAAGAAATTAAGACTCCTACAAAACCGATTGAGGTTGCTAGCGCAATCAATAGGTTACGCCACTTTCTTTCCAGAAAGTTATTTAAAGAAAGTTTGAATTTGTTTTTCAATGATAATCCTTTATTTTTTGACTTCTTCAACGACTTCACCATCCTTCATTTCGATAATCACATCGGCATATTCAGCAACCTCTGGATTATGGGTTACGATCAATACTGTTTTCCCTGTTTGGACTAATTTTTTAAACACTTCCAATACTATTTCTTGGGATTGAGAATCCAGCGAACCCGTTGGCTCATCTGCTACAATCATATCAGGCTGATTTACCAGTGCACGCGCTATTGCTACGCGTTGCTTTTGCCCACCAGAAAGCTGTTTAACATTTTTAGTAATAAAAGGCTCCATGCCCAAGGTACTTAATTGCTCCTTTGCAATCATTGTCATCTCCCTATCAGATAAATCTTTGACATAGAGAGGTAATTTGACATTGTCCAAGACAGACTGATGAGGAATGAGGTTAAAGTTTTGAAACACAAATCCAATCTTATCTTTACGAAATTGAGTTAGTTCAATCTCTGATAAGTCACGGAGGGATTCCCCTTTAAACTCTAAATCTCCTTCATATTGTCTATCTAAACCGCTAATGATGTTTAGTAGACTGGTTTTGCCACAGCCTGATGGCCCGTAAATCGCTGTAATTTTACCTTTTGCAATCTGCAGGTTAATATTTCTTAGAGCCTGCTCTTGATGTTTACCGTCCAAAGTGTAAAACTTTGAAATATTTTTAATGGATAAAATGGACATTCTTTTCCCCTTGTTTAAAACTGTTATCGTCATACATCATACTGATAGAAAATCCTTCAAGTTGATTGACCCTATAGGCCTACTACTTAGAATTTTCTCTCTATTCCCTAGTTTGCTTCTGGATGTATATCAAGTAAAATTTATTGTAACAAAAAAGCGACATTTCTCCAATGACAGAAATGTCACTCCTATAAAGCATTTAACAATACCTTTCTAAGTCTTCGCTCCATTCATTATCTAAACTAACGATTAACTTCTCATTGCCAAACATCCTTGCCATCATTTTTGCTTCTTCATACTTTTGTTTTGCTGTATCATAATCCATCTGAATATAATATTTCCACTCCACCATCAAGACAATCGGTTGTTTTTGAAAATCTCGTGTTTTTTGTCCTATTTTATTTAAGGTCTCAACTGCTCTCTTAAAATAATGAAACAGCCCCATAATTTCTATACAAGCTAAAGAAGCTAACAAGGAATCTCTAAGCAAATCCAAACAATCGAACTCTATCTTATCAACCTGAGAACTTAGTTTGTCATGAAAACAAAGAATGGTTTCATGCTCAGATTCTTTTATCTCACCCACATTTAAACCATCCATTAACTGACAGTTGAAATACAGTCTCAATTTCAACAAGTCCTCGGCTTTATATACATCTCGGGATAGTAAGTCTTGAAGACCGTCCTCAATCACACCGCTTCCGTATAAGGAATTACTAGTCGCTCTCACTGCATCTATTGCCTGAAGGCAGTCCACTATCATCTTCTCATCACGGGGCAGGTCATCATAAAAACACTCAAAAATCTCATCAAAATATTCTTCCTTTTGTTCTTGCAACTCCTTGTCTCCATAGTCAGGGTGATGTAAAAGAAAGTACTTTAATTCTTGGTAGCGTTTAGGCAGTTCCTTATAATCTGGCATCAAGACGTAGGATGGAATTTCTAATCTATCTGCAATATATTCTAGTGTTTTTATAGTCGGTCGAAATTCTCCTTTTTCGATTCGCACCAACTGACGGACTGATAATTCGGATTCATCCCCACAAAATACTGGGCGACTAAGCCTTTTCTCCTCTCTTAAAAGTCGCACTTTATCCCCTAAGTCATTTATCTTGTTCATTTGCCCCTCGCATGATTATAAAAGATTTGATTTTCAAATAAATATATGCGATGATTATACCATTTTTCAAATAGAATTACAAAAAAAGAGACAGGAAATTCCTGCCTCTAGGCTGATAAACAATTATTTGCGGCGTCCTGGTCTTTCTTTGTAGCCATAGTAAGCATCTGCCATGATTTCTTCCATGTCAGCTACCATTGGCAAGCGTGGGTTAGCAGGTGAACATTGATCTTCATAAGCAAGCAAGGCAATTTCATGCAAGCTGTCTTTCCAAGCTTTTTCATCAATTCCTTGGTCTTTGAAGTTCATCTTGATACCTACTGCAACACCAAGTTCATAAACAGCTTTAGCGTATGCTTCAACTGCTTCTTCTGGAGTTGAGTGAGGTAAACCAAGCATTCTAGCAATGTCTTGGAATTTCTCATCAGCCTTCCAGTAGTTGTATTTAGGCCAAGTAGTAGTCTTAGATGGACGAGTTCCATTGTAACGGATAACGTATGGAAGCAAGATTGCGTTTGTACGTCCGTGAACAGTATGGTGAACCGCACCGATCTTGTGGGCCATTGAGTGGCTCATACCAAGGAAGGCATTGGCGAAGGCCATACCTGCCATTGTAGAAGCATTATGCATTTTTTCACGTGCTTCTGAATCAGCAGTCTTAACAGATTTTTCCAACCATTCAAAGACAAGTTTGATTGATTGAAGGGCGATACCATCTGTGTAGTCGTTAGCGAAGTTTGAAGTGTAGGCTTCAGTCGCGTGAGTCAAGACATCCATACCTGTGTCAGCAGTAATGAAATCTGGAACTGATTCAACCAAAGCAGGGTCAACAATCGCAATAGTTGGTGTCAATGAGTAGTCAGCCAATGGATATTTACGGTTGTTTTTCTTATCAGAGATAACGGCAAATGGTGTTACTTCTGAACCTGTACCAGAAGTTGTTGGGATACCGATATACTTCGCTTTCTTACCAAGTGATGGGAAGCGGAAGGCACGTTTACGGATATCCATGAATTTTTGAACTAAGTCACGGAAGTCGACTTCTGGTTGTTCGTAGAAGAGCCACATAACTTTAGCCGCATCCATTGGTGAACCTCCACCAAGAGCAATGATTGTATCTGGTTCAAATGCTCTCATAACCTCAGTACCACGTTCTACAGTTGTGATATCTGGATCTGGTTCAACATCTGAGAAGACTTGAACAGTTACACGGTTGTTACGAGCGTTCAATTGGTCGATAACACGTTGAACAAATCCAAGTTTTTCGATTGATTTGTCCGTAACGATCATAACGCGTTCAATATCTTCACATGTTTGAAGGTATTGGATAGAATTGCGTTCGAAGTAAATTTTTGAAGGAACTTTAAACCACTGCATATTATTTCTACGTTTCCCTACTTTCTTGATGTTTAGAAGGTTAATAGCGCTCACGTTATCCCCAACAGAGTTGCGTCCGTATGAACCACATCCAAGTGTCAATGATGGGATGAAGGCATTGTAAACGTCACCGATACCACCGAAAGTAGATGGAGAGTTCCAAATAATACGCATTGCTTTAATTTCTGTACCAAAGCGTTTAGCAAGTTCTTCGTCTTTTGTATGGATAGCTGCTGAGTGACCAAGACCATTGAACTCAACCATTTGACGAGCTTTCTTAAGCCCGTCTTCAGTATCTTCAGCTTTCAATACTGCGATGACTGGTGACAATTTTTCACGAGTCAAAGGCTCGTTTTCTCCTACTTCCTCACATTCTGCAGCCAAGATGTTTGTTCCTTCTGGCACTGAGAAACCTGCTTGTTCTGCAATCCATGTTGCTGGTTTACCAACGATGTCAGCGTTCAATTTTGCTCCAGCACAGTTCTTGCTATTTGCTTTTGCTCCAAAACAGAATTCTTCTAGGAGAGCTTTTTCTTTTTTGTTTACAAAGTAAGTGTGGTAAGATTTAAATTCTGCTACAAATTCATCATAAACTTCTTTATCAATGATAACTGCTTGCTCTGATGCACAGACCATACCATTGTCAAATGATTTAGACATAACGATGTCATGAGCTGCTTGACGAAGGTCAGCTGATTTTTCGATGTAGGCAGGAACGTTTCCGGCACCTACCCCAAGAGCTGGTTTACCACATGAGTAAGCCGCCTTAACCATGGCATTACCACCAGTAGCAAGGATAGTTGCAATACCATCATGATTCATAAGAGCAGCTGTTGCTTCCATAGATGGTTCTGTAATCCATTGTACACAGTTTTCAGGAGCTCCAGCAGCAATTGCTGCGTCACGAACGATTTGAGCTGCGTGAGCAGAAGATTCTTGAGCTGATGGGTGGAAGGCAAACACAATTGGATTACGTGTTTTCAAAGCAATCAGTGATTTGAAAATCGCTGTTGAAGTTGGGTTGGTTGTTGGAGTGACACCACAGATTACACCAACAGGTTCAGCAATCTTCGTCAAGCCTGTAATTGGATCATCTTCGATAACTCCAACTGTTTTAACTCCGCGCATGTTATTCACAACATGTTCACAGGCAAAAAGGTTTTTTGTCGCCTTGTCTTCAAATACACCACGACCAGTTTCTTCAATTGCGTGTTGTGCTAGGATACCGTGCGCATCAAGAGCTGCAACTGAAGCTTTCGCTACGATGTAGTCAACTTGTTCTTGGTTCAACTTGCGCATTTCATCAAGCGCAACCAAAGCTTTTTGTACTAGTCCGTCTACATGCTTTTCAGCAGCGAGTTGTTTTTGCTCAGGTGTTACAGTTTTTTTATCAGCCATATTTTCCTCCATAGCCTTTAAGGATTTTATCCTTTGTTAATTTTTTCACAAGTTTATTATAACTCTTTTTTTATGTTTTGTAAACAGTTTCATAAACATTTCACAAAGAAGTTTTGCGATATTGTGAAATTACTCTCAAATACATTATAGTATCAGCTTTTAACTAGATGATTGTGAAATAACAACAAAAAAATTTTTATTTCACAAGCCTAACAAACAGATAGAAAACGCTTTCTTGCTTTGTGTAAAAAAACCTCCTTGTCAGGAGGTCTTATTTTTGTTGAAAAACGCCTTGTTTAAAAGTCCCTTCATAAACGACTTCTTGTTCTGTTATTAGTTTCCCTTTTCCTTCAGCCTGACCGTTTACAAAATCTCCTTCGTAAGTCCAGCCTTCTTTGGATTGAAAGGTACCTTTTCCGTTGAAGGCTCCATTGTTGAAACCACCTGTATACTGGTCTCCATTTTGGAAGGTAATGGTGCCTTGCCCATTCATTTTACCACGGACAAGACTACCATCGTAAACAATATTTCCATTATCGAGTTTTAAGACACCTTTTCCGGGAATATTTAGAAAAAAGACGAGTACCGCACAAAAAACAATCGTTACTGCGGCTAAAATCTCTAAATGAGAACGACTCAGATAGACATGATATTTCCCATAGAAATTCTTAAAATTCTCCATACTCACTCTCCTCTAAACGTTCTAACCACACTTGACAGCCCTCTTGAACACGCCGATAAGTCTCTTCAAAATCTCCTGTATACCAAGGATCTGGAACACTTTCAGATGCAAATGAGTAAATCTTATCTTGCAAACCTGCTGGGCACATCTGACGCAAGTCAGAAACATTTGAAGCATCCATTCCGATAATATAATCAAAGACTTCAAAATCTTCCTTACTAATCTGAAGCGATGTTTTGCCTTTTTCATACGGAATCTGATACTGTTGAAAAATCCCTTGAGTGCCCTTATGAATCGGATTGCCATGTTCCCAAGAGGAAGTCGCTCGACTTTGGATTTCGTAGTTATCTGTCATTGATTTCATAACAAACTCAGCCATAGGGCTACGGCAAATATTTCCCAGACAGACAAAGACTAGTTTTTTCATCCCATTTCCTCTCTTCTATAGAAAAACGGGAGTTAGTAATCCCGTCTTATTTTTCAATTGCACCTTCGAGTGAAGCTGTTTCTTTAAGTGGTAATACGGTCTTGATAGCAGCTAGTTCAAAAGTCAAGTAAACTCCATCTACATCAAGAACAATCGTTCTCTTCTCCGTATCTACTTCATCTACTGTTCCGTAAAGTCCACCGATTGTAATAACTTCATAGCCTTTTTGCAGTTTGTTTAAACTTTCCATACGCTTTTGCGCTTGTTTCTTTTGAGAACGTTGCGTAAAGAACATCAAGCCAACCATAGCCACAAGAATGATTAAAAATGTATATTGTGATTCCATTATATTCTCCTTTGTCTTTTACATAGGACTACTATATCAAATTTCAGCTACTTTTACAAGATTGTACCTTGCTTTTCTAGTAAGAAAAATCAGAGCCTGCGCCCTGATTTTTAGGATTATTTCAAGTTTTGAACGACTTTTACAAGATTTTCGACAGTAAAGCCATATTCTGCCAATACTTTTGGTGCTGGGGCAGAGGCTCCGAATGTATCAATACCAAGAACAGCACCATCTAGACCAACATATTTGTACCAGTTTTGACTTGCACCCATTTCGACTGCAACACGACGGCGAACTGCATTTGGAAGAATTTCTTCCTTGTATGCTACATCTTGTTTATCAAAGACATCTGTAGATGGCATGCTGACTACACGGACTTTTGCTCCTTGACTAGCCAATTCTTTGGCAGCTGAGACAGCAAGATTGACCTCTGAACCTGTCGCAATCAAGATGGTATCAAAATCTGCTGCATTTTCATAGACGACGTAGGCACCTTTTGCAACCTTGTCGAAGTCTGTTCCCTCTTCAACAGTCAAGTTTTGACGTGTCAAGACAAGAGCAGTTGGTGTTTTCTCACTTGTCACTGCAAGGTACCAAGCTGCTTGAGTTTCACGCGCATCTGCTGGACGGAAAACATTTAGATTTGGCATGGCACGAAGACCTGCTAAGTGCTCAACTGGTTCGTGCGTTGGACCATCTTCCCCGACTGCAATAGAATCGTGGGTAAAGACATAAGTCACAGGAAGTCCTTGTAAGGCTGACAAGCGAACAGCTGCCTTCACATAGTCAGAGAAGACAAAGAAAGTTCCACCGTATACACGAAGTCCACCGTGAAGGGCCATCCCGTTCAAGATCGTTCCCATGGCAAATTCACGAACACCAAACTGAATGTTACGGTTCAAGCGATTGGCATCGTCTTGAAGTCCGTCATTTTTGATATAAGTCATGTTTGAGTGAGCTAGGTCAGCTGATCCACCCAAGAAAGTTGGCAACTTAGCCGCCACAACATTCAAGGCATCCTGACTCGAGTTGCGAGTTGCTTGAGAGAAGCCATTTTCTAAAGCCGGGAAGTCTGCTGGAGTCACTTCAACTGGATCACGTCCATCGATAATAGCTTCTACTTCTGTAGCCAATTCTGGATGAGCTTCTTTATAATCAGCAACTAATTTTGTCCAAGTTTGATAAGCTGATGCACCACGGTCTGCAACATGTTCTTTGAAGTCAGCATAAACTTGTTCTGGAATTTCAAATGGTTCGTAGTCCCAACCAAGGGCTTGACGAGTTGCTGCAGTTTCATCTGCTCCAAGAGGGGCACCGTGTACAGCATTAGTTCCTTGTTTGTTTGGAGAACCATATCCAATAACAGTCTTCACTTCAATCAAAGATGGTTTGCCTGAAGCTTTAGCTGTTTCGATAGCAGTATGGATTGCTTCTAAATCTGTTCCATCTTCAACCAGAGCAGTATGCCAACCATAAGCATTATAACGGTCACGAACACTTTCTGTAAAGGAATCCTTTGTCTCACCATCCAAGTTGATGTCATTTGAATCATAAAGGACAACCAACTTATCTAGTTTTTGCAAGCCTGCGTATGAAGCCGCCTCACTTGAGACACCTTCCATCAAGTCTCCGTCTCCACAGATAACGTAAGTATAGTGGTCAAAGATATTGTAGCCTTCGCGGTTATATTTGGCTGCCAAGAAACGTTCTGCCTGGGCAAAACCAGTGGCAGTTGAAATCCCTTGACCTAAAGGACCTGTTGTAGCATCAATTCCTGCTGTATGGCCAAATTCTGGGTGACCTGGTGTTTTTGAACCCCATTGACGGAAGCTCTTGATTTCATCCATGCTGACATCTTCAAAACCAGAAAGGTGTAGAAGAGCATAAAGAAGCATTGAACCATGTCCTGCTGAAAGAATAAAGCGGTCACGGTTAATCCAGTTTGGTTGAGCTGGATTGATACGAAGCTGTTTTGTAAAGAGGCTATAAGCCATCGGAGCTGCTCCCATAACCACACCTGGGTGACCTGAGTTTGCTTTATTAATGGCGTCAATACCTAGGAAACGAATTGCATTAACAGATAGATTTGACATAGAATTTCCTTTCTATTTGAGGTGATTATTGAATCACACATTCTATTTTACTATTATATGAAAAAATACATAGAATAGCAATTAAACAATTCGACGCTAGATAAGTCATCTATCTTCTACTCTCTGGTCGCCTGATAGTAGGGAAACAAGCGATCATAAGCTTCTTCTAATTTTTCTAAAATCACTACTAATGATTGATTTTCAATAAAAGAAACATCTGATTTAACTAACACTTTTCGAATTTCTTGACTCCCTATCTTCTCAACTAAGACCTGACGATTTTCTTCGTTCGCCTCCCACCGTTGATTTTGACCATCAGAGTAGGCTAGATAATAAATCCCTTTAACGGTTGGAATTTCTAAAACTTTGGCTTGTTGCTCCAAGGTTTGCTCATCCTTCTTACGTTCGATGAAACTGACTTCCAAAGAAATTCCAAAATCAGTAGATGTCCCATACAAACGTAAGGCCATCATAGGTTCTGTCACTTGTCCGTCTCTCTGTAGATAAACCCAAAAATGTGGTCGCAAACGCTGGGCCTGATTCATCCACTGACTAGTTTGTTGGAGTTGCCATTCTAGATGGCTTGTTTGAAAGGCTTTAGCCAATTCTGTAAAAGCCTTTCGTGCCTCTTGACCTTTGTGACGCAATTCCAGCATCTTCTCTCGCTCTACTCCCGCTTTATCAGGATTACGGTACTGTAAACCAGCAAAGTCTAGATAGTCTCTTATCTTATTCAACATCAGTTTAATCTCCTCTAGCTAGCAAAAAATCAGGAGAACCCTGATTTTGCTTATTCTGTATCTACAACGACATAACGATTTGGCTCATCACCCTCAGAGTAACTAGTCACGCCATCCATACGTGAAATAATACGGTGGATAATCTTGCGTTCGCTATTTGACATTGGATCTGTTTGTCGGCTACGACCTTCTTCTAAAACACGAGTCGCCAATTTTTGCGCATAGGTCTGCAAGACTTCTGCACGGTGTTCAACATAATCATTGACATTAATAGTAATGTAGAAGGTTCTTGAATAGCGGTTATAAAGATAATTTTGAGCCAATAACTGCAAGGCTTTCAAGACTTTACCATGGTAACCAATAATACGACCTGGTTCATTGGTGTCAATTTGTAAATTGATGCTACGACGGTTATAATCATTTGAAAGTGTAGCCTCAACATCCATGTCATCAATAATCGTTTGAACATAAGTCGTTACTTCCGTAGCTACCTGGTCAATATCGAAACTCGATTCAATTTTTAACCCCAAATCCTCTAGCTCTTGTCTTTCAGTTTGCTCTGCTTCATGTGCGACAACAGAAACCGCTAATTCTTCTTGACTAGTTTCTTCAAGTTGTAGTTCATTTAAAATCTCAATGTGACCAGTTTCTTCTAAGATGGTGCTAGCATGTTTTTCATTTTTCAAGATTTCAGCCTTGACCTCATCAGAAACCCCTTGACCTTCTTCTTCAATCTTTTTAATTGCTTCTACAACATGCCCCAAATCAACGGTTGCTTCACTGACCGTTTTAACTGGTTCATTTTGTTCATTAATTTCTTTAGGAACACCCTTTACAGCTTGCTGATTTGCTTTAATGACAGTTGTTTCACTAATAGCTTCAATGTCAACCTGGGCTGGTTTTTTACCAAATAAACCAAGAAATCCATTTTTTTCACGAGAAATGACTTTGATGTGCGCCTTCATTCTTGGAATATCTAACTCTTTCAATCCTTTCTGGATTGCTTCTTCAACAGTTGAACCTGTAAATACTACCATTACCAGATCCCTCCTTATTATTTCGTTTTCTGAGCCTTTTTCTTGGCTTTTCTTTTTCTATTTTCCAAATCTTTCTGTGCCTGTACTACAGCCTTACGCTCTGCGATAATCTTGAATGGATTGTTCAAGAAATAAGTTTGCAAGACTTGATAAGCATTGGACACTGCCCAGTAGAGCGCTACTCCGCTCGGAGCATAAACACCAAAGATAAAAATCAAGACTGGAATCCCATACATCATCGCAGTCGTAGCACCATTACGCTCAGACAAGGCTTTGTTGGACAACCAAGTACTTAAAAAAGTAAATACTGCTGCTAAAATCGGAAGAACAAGGGTTGTATCCACATCCCCAAGGTTAATCCATAAGAAATGACCTGTCTTTAAAAAGTCAACTCTTGATAGAGCTTGGAACAAGGCCAAAATAACCGGCATCTGAATTAAAATAGGCCAAAGAGAATCTGACTGTCTGACACCCATTTCTTTAAAGACTTTACGCATTTCTTGCTCTAGCTTGGTTCTGCTTTCCATATCTCGACCTGGATATTGTTCTCTAAGCGCCTTAATACGTGGTTGAGCTTCCTGCATTTTTCTGGAAGCCACCATTTGCACCTGAAAGACAGGCAAGAGCAGTGTACGAATCAAGACCGTAAAGAGAATAATCCCCACTCCGATACTGATATCAAACGATAAAAAGCGAATAATTTCTGCAAAGAAGTAAACAAATTTACTCCAAAAATCAGCCGAATTGGCTGTAATATCGCTAGTTGTCCCATTAGTCGCACAAGCTGTCATGATTAATAGAGACAGTCCTAGCAAACTAGTCAACTGTAGTTTCTTTTTCACTCCCATTTCCTTCCTGGTAAATCTTTGATAATTTTAATACGTGGAGTAGATTTTTCTCCATCTCTGCGTATCCCAAGGTTTCAACCCCTTTTCGAGCAATGACAACAAAATCGACGTTTTCTTCCAGACTCCCTTTTACATTCTGGATAATATGTCGGATTCGTCGCTTGATTTGATTTCTAGTGACCGCATTCCCCAGTTTTTTGCTAACTGATAGACCTACTCGAAAATGGTTTTTCTGGTTTTCTAGTTGGTAGACAACAAATTTGCGATTAGCAAAACTTGTCCCCTCCTTGAAAATCGCCTTAAAATCTTTCTCTCTTTTTACACGAAAGCTTTTCTTCAAAACTCAACTCCATCTATTAAATTACTACTATTATACCATATTTTTCAAAAAAGCCAATCATAGCAAGGTTTTGGACAATTTCAGCAGAAAAAGAAGCTGGAAAATCTCTTTCCCAACTTCTTGTACTAAATATGTTTTATAGTTTTGCTTATTTTTTCAAGCGTTCAACATCACGTGCAATCACAAGTTCTTCATCAGTCGGAATAACAAGTACACGGACCTTAGCTGCAGAGGTAGAGATATCTCCAGTCACACCAAAGACATTTTTCTCTGGATCTACATCACAGCCAAACCATGAGAGTCCCTCGATGATATCTTTACGTATTACTGCAGAGTTTTCACCAACTCCTGCAGTAAAGATAATAGCATCTGCACCATTAAGAACTGCAAAGTATTGACCAATATGTTTTTGAATGCGATCAACATACATTTCGTGAGCTAGAATTGCATCTTTGTCACCAGCTTCAACGCCAGCTTCTACATCACGCATATCACTAGATTTACCAAAAATACCTTGTAAACCTGACTCACGGTTCAAAACATTGACCATATCTTCTGGTGTATTAAAATCATTTGTATGTTCCATAAGATAAGGAATAATAGCTGGATCAATATCACCAGTTCTTGTTCCCATCATCACACCTGCAAGTGGTGTGAATCCCATAGATGTATCAACAGATTTTCCACCCTTAACCGCAGTAATAGAACCACCATTACCGATATGACATGTGATTAATTTTAATTCTTCTATTGGACGCCCCAAAAGTTTTGCTGCTTCTTGAGCTACAAATTGGTGGCTAGTTCCGTGAGCACCATATTTACGAACTTTATTTTCAGTATAATATTTAGTTGGTAGTGGATAGCGGAATGCTTTCTCAGGCATAGTTGAGTGGAAAGATGTATCAAAAACAGCAACACTAGTTACGTTTGGCAATAATTCTTTGAAGGCACGAATTCCAGCTACATTAGCTGGAGTATGCAATGGCGCAAGTAGACCCAATTCTTCAATTTGTGCCAATACATCACCTTCTACCACTACAGAATCCGTAAAGACTTCACCACCAGCAACAACGCGGTGCCCAACTCCTGTAATTTCATCATAAGATTTGATAATATCAAAACGAATCAAATCATCAAGCAAAATTTTAACAGCAACAGTGTGATTTTCAATATCTGTAATTTCTTTTTCAGCACGACCATCAAATTTAACTGTTGAAATAGAATCTTTCAAACCAATCCGTTCAATTAAACCTTTAGCAAGAACTTTTTCCTCTGGCATTTGATAAAGTTGCCATTTTAAACTTGAACTTCCAGCATTAATTGCAATTGTTTTAGACATAAAGCTTCCCCTTTTTAAGCGTTTTCATCTATTATATCAAATCTCAATTCAAATTTCATGAATATTGACTCCAATTTTGAAACTTTTCTTTAAAGTCTACCAATTCCTGAGAGTCACGTAGATTATTTAGTGGATACACGAAAGGTTCTACAGCTTTTAATCCTTTCTTTTGTAGAACAAAAATAGCCTTAGAATTGCTATCTTGACTAAAGAGATTTTCTGGTAGTGTAATCATGGCTGCAAGTTGGGCATCCTCTTTCAACCAGCCTTTCAACAAATCACTTTGAGGGCTGGTCAACAAATCACTCGGAGCGAGAAAAATAGCGTATCCATCTGACTTGAGGTACTTAAGCCCTTGTTCCATGAGCAAGTGATGGGCGTAGGTATGTTCTTGACTAGAGGCAACTTGATGGCGCGATGCAACGGCGTCATCAGGATAATAGCCAACAGGCAAGTCACTGATGACCACATCACTTTCTTTGAGCATTTGTGGACGAACGGCATCTCCTTGGACAAAGCCAGCCTGCAAACCAATTACATCTGCCATACTAGCTGCCAAATCAATCAGCAAATCATCTACTTCCACTCCCAAGTAATCCACTTTCTTAGCAAGAGAGGTTAAGAAAGTAGCGCCCAGAATCCCCATGCCAGAACCCATTTCGAGGATAGTGATTTCCTCCTCTTTAAACAATTCCTCCACAATAAACACCAAAAGTAAAGCAATAGCATCTGGTGTAAACTGGTGATTGGCCTGCAAGGGTTCTGTTTGCCCAGCCTTCATCAAGAGAAACTGGTAGGTCTTGAGCCATTCTTCTTTGCGTAGCGCTAAACGCTTAAGGGCTTGATTATTCTCCTTGACCTTCTCTAACTCAGTCTCACCATCTAGATAGATGCTGTTTTGCTCCACCAAAGCGTCATAAAAATTGGTTGCCAAATCACTTTGGATGACTTGGACATTCTCTAGTAAATAGGTATAAGCTTGTTCAATTTTTTCAAAATCCATATTCCTATCTTATCAAATTTCCCTCTTTTTTTCCATCCTTATAGAAAAATCACTCCCTGACTAGGCGAGTGATTTTTGGGCTACTGTTAAAAAGAGTTCTGAGTAATTTCCTTGAAACAGATCTTCAGCGCTATAGAGGATCTGACTATGCACAGATGAAAAACCGTGCTGAATTAGCTTGTTTTCCAGTTCAGCCAATTCAAATCCGTGATGGTTAGCTTCTGTCTTGGTAAAATCAGCAAGTAGGAGTTGTCCATCTTCCCTCAAATGTTGATGAAACAGAGAGAGAGCTGCATCCAAATCAGGCATATGGTGAAGAACCCGACAAACAACAATGAGATCAAACTCTTGCTCCAAGGGATTTTCCAGTAAATCTTGCTCCAAAAATTGGATATTCTTGATGTCTTGCTGCTCCGCTTTCAAACGAGCTTGTTCCAGCATTTTCTCCGAAATATCCACCAATGTTACGGACTTGGCTTGTTTGGCTAGGGGCAAGGTTAACAGACCTGTCCCTCCACCGAAATCCAAAATTTCTTTGTCTGATAGAAGATCAATCTGTTTCTCGACTGCTTGATAAACCAAGCTTGCAAGGAAGATATTTTTAGGGGAATCAAAAGTTTCTGCTTTGTGGTTAAAATCATGTTTCATATCTTTAGTTTAGCACAAAGTAGCTTGATTGGCTAGGAATTCTCTTTCTTTTCAAGCTCCTCTTCTGATTTTTTCTTCTCTGCTTGATTACTTGAATCAGTCACTACCTCTTCCTTTTTATCTGTTTTCTCTTCTTTGATTTTGACTGAGGGAAATAGGAACTCATATTGACTCTTAGGCGTACGAACCCTTGTCACCAAGCTTGTTTTCTTATTTTGATAGCTCACCTGCCCCAGATTAAAGGCCTGTTCCCCACTTTCTTGCTCGGCTTTATCCTTGGTTCGCTTGGCCATGGCAAAAGCAACCAACTTTTCTTTATTTAAAGCATAGTCTTGATAGTGGGCGACTTGTCGGTTCAAGTAAAATTGTAACAAAAGACTAAAGATGGCTGCTATGGTGACTGCATAGAGGAGAACACCCGCCTTAACTTTTTTCTTTTTCCACACGATAGATGAACTCCTTTTCTAAGCCTTTTTGGAACTGGAAACGAAAACGCACCAACTGATTGTCCTCTGTAATTTGAGCTGATTTGAGTCCATAAACCATAGGCTGATAACCTCGTCCACTTGCATCGGTTTTCCGAAAATCATCTGATTTTGACTTACCTATCGCAATTTCCTTGCCATCCTGCTTCATATAGAGGCGATTGCCCTCCACTTTTTCGAACTGCGAACGATCTAATTCTGCCTCCAACTGGTCCACAAATAAGAGCCACTCTTTTTGCTCGCTTTGTTGCTGGTAGCGAACTTCTGAAATGAGGAGCTGACTCATGGCTTGAAAGAGGAGTAAACTTCCACTGATGACAATAAGAGCAATCAGGGATTCCAACAAGGTAAAAGCCTTGACCTTATGGCTCTTTGATAGCCAACAACTGTTCTGAACCATGGTAGACCTCCAATCCCTTTTCACTAGAAAACACCTGAATCTCAACTCCATTTATGTTTACCTGATTTTGACCTGTCTGCAGGGCCATCTTAGCTACACGCAAGACTTCTTCCTTTTGCAAGATTCTTGCTTCTTCTTGTCTATTTTTCTGAATTTGTCCCAAAAGAAGGGTCGCAATGCTGGCAAAGATAGCTAAAGCGACTACTGCTTCCAGTAAAATCACTGCCCTAATTTTTTGTTTCCTTAATGCGTTTAATTTTTCCATTTCCTAGATATAATTGATAACGAATCGCTCCTTTACTGGTCTGAAATTCAACCTTAGCTAGGGACGAATTGCCCCCAGCTCGGTCAAATGTAATACTTTGGCCGGATGGTGCCTGAATTCCTTTAGGAACTGTCAACTTTTGACTGCCATTGCTAATGGTCTGTCTGTCTATGCTCAAACTTGTCTTTTGCTGACTGGCTATACTGCGTTTTTGAGTTTCCCGATAGAGTTCTTCAAACTCCATAAAGAAAATCTGCTCTTCTACCGCTGCAAAAGTGGATTGGACAGAGCCAGACAAGCCCAAGGCAAGGATACTCACAAGTACCAAAACCAAGAGACTTTCCAGCATGGTAAAGGCCTTAATCTTTAACGGTTTGACTAGTATTTTGTTTAGCATGGTATTCTTTATAGGCTTTAGCCTGTTCTTTTGTGATTCGCCCATCTGCTTGTAACTTGCTTAGGCTAGCATCTTCATTTTTATCCAAGCTATAAAGTTCTGCCTGACTTTCCACCACCTTAACAACAGCAGCTTTTCCTTTGTCATTGACTGCTTCTTTTTGCTTGGTCAAATTAGGTACAAAGAGCAAGAGAAGCACGCTGATGATGAGCAAGACCACCAACATTTCCACAAGTGTAAAGGCTTTTGCCTTCGCTGTTTTCAAGTATGTCATCATTTTTTTCATGTTAAAAATTTACCTCCATATTTTGATACATGGGCATGAGCATTGCCGCATAAAGTAACACGATAATCAGTGCCACAAAAATAAAAACCAGTGGCTGCACCAAATTCATGGTGCGGTTGACTCGGGTAAAAAAGGCTTCCCAAGTTTTTTCAGCATAGATTTCCAACTCACTACCCAGCTTGGACTTGACTTCCCCATACTCGATAATAAGACTCAATTCCTTCCTAAAAAAAGGATAGGTTCCTATCGTCTGAGAAAATTCGCGGCCATTTTGTAGGGCTTGAGCTAAATCTTGACCGATTTCTTTAAAGAGCTGGGAACCTTGTTCCTGCATGATTTGAAAAATCTGCGTCAGCTCCATTCCCTGCGAAATCATATTCCCCCACTCACGCGCATAATAGGCCGTCAAATAGGTCTGCACAAAAATTCCAAAAAAGGGAAGGCGTGCTAGGATAGAAAAGACGCGCATCTTAGAACTTCTTTTATAAAAAGTTAGTGCTAAAAGGATAAGTAAAGAAACAAACCCTACCATTCCTAGAAAGATTTGTGGCAGATTGCCAATGATTTGGGTGGCAATATTGCTACTATCCAGTTGTGGTAGTAGATAGTTCCGTAGTCCCAGCATGATTAAGAGAAGAAAACCCAGCAAAATCAAAGGATAGGTCGCTACTTCAATTAACTTTTTCTTGACCTTGGCCAGATTGTCTAGATACTCTTCTATCTTTCCCAAACTCAGGTGGAGATTCCCATGGACTTCCGCTAGGGATAACTGAGTGACAATGGCACTTGAAAATCCCAAACTTTCCATCATTTCTGAGAATGATTTCCCCTGAGACAAGCCCGTGCGCATCTGGGTCACGCACTGCTTGTCCAACAAGGCACTCCTATCTAAAAAAGAGATAGTCTCCACCAGATGAAAACCGCTGGAAAAGAGATTATTAAACAAGGTGATAATATTTTTTTGCTTAGCTGTAGCTAATTTTTTCCGTTTCAGCCTGAAGACTTGTGATATGTCCATCTTTAAGAAGCTGGTCAATCTGTTCATTCCAGCTAGTTGGCTGGTGTTCTTGATAGTCTTTGTTTGCAAAGTCAACGATTCCTCCTCCCCCGATTAATCTTTGATAGCAGACTCCTTGTAGAACGACTGCCAATTCCTCCTCACTCACACCCAACTCCAGCAGACGCTCATAAACACCTCGGATACTCTTGGCATGAATGGTTGAAAAGACTGTCGCACCTGTCAAACTAGCTCTAACCACTGCACGCGCCGTCTCGCTGTCCCGAATTTCTCCGATAATCAAGAGATCTGGTCGATGACGTAGGGAAAGCTTAATCAGATTTTCATAGGTCAGTCCGATTGCTTCATTTAGCTGCAACTGGAGCATGTCATCCTGCTTGATTTCGACAGGATCTTCTATGGACATAACTTGCTGTCCTTTAAAGAGAGACTTGGCCAATTCATGCATCAGGGTCGTCTTGCCACTACCGACCGGGCCAGCAAAAAGATAAAGTCCCCGTTGCCTGTACTGCTTGCCCAATTCATCAATATCCTGAAACCAAAAATGCAAGTCCTGCTCCTCATCATGCAACAAGCGAATGACTAAACTCTCATGCCCTCGATAATCGCCTACGGTAGATAAACGTAGGGACGCCATCTTCTGGTCATAGGCATAATCACAAGAACCTAGCTGACTACGTCGCTTTTCCCCAACATTCATACCTGCTACAAACTTAAAGTGACTGATGACAGCCGCAAACTTTTCAAAATCATAACAACCGATTTTACAGCGCTTGTCTCCTACCCTCATATGAAGCTCATAGGCATCTAACTTAGGAACAAAATAAATATCCTGCGCCCCTTTTTTCCGAGCCGAACGAATAATTTCTTGTGCAATTTCTTGAACCATACTTACCTCCTCACCTATACTATTCGCAAAAATTTGGGAAAATAAAAAAAGCAACTCCAAAAAAGTTACTTTTTCTCTATTTTAATTTCACACGGCAAGAACGGTGCCTTTCCTTACCTGTTTGTTTTTCATATCCCGGACGTAATTTTTCGTCTGGAATAACCTGCTCATCCTGTAAAAGAGCCAAAGAATGGTATTGTTGTAAATATTCATCACATTCATCGCACCAGCGTTGGTCTTCTGGATCCCAAAAAATGGTCATCAAGTCACTTCTACTTTTATAAAGAGGGGATTCTTGTTCCAATCTAAACCAGCAAGTTTTATAGTATTTGAGAGCATCATAATACTGGTCAAATTTCTTACTAGCTACAATATCTTCTTCCCAACCTTCTAAGAACCACCAAGGCTCAAAATCTCCGTACATTTCTATAACACGATACATATTCATTCATTCCTTTGTACCGTATATTATAACTAATTCCGCCAGACAAGGAAAGAAATATGCTCATCTCTTAATTTTTTGATAAAAAATCCAGCCATCTGATAGATAACTGAATTTCTATTTGCTTATATGATAAAAACTTTTTACTTATTAAGCTTCTGAGATATCGTTTTCAATAATGACCTTAATGACATGGTGGTTTGTTGCCTGACTGAAGACTTCATGGGCTTTTTCAATTTCACTGAGTTTGAAATAATGGGTTACTAATTTTTCTGGTTCAATCTTATGACTTTCAAGTGCTTTCAACAATTGTGGAGTTGTATTTGTAGATACCAAACCAGTTGTTACATTGATGTTGCGAATCCAAAGTTTGTCTAAATCGAATTCAACTGGTTTACCATGCACACCACAGTTGACAACTGTTCCGTCTACACCGATAATCTTTTGACAAAAATCAAATGTTGCAGGAATACCAACAGCTTCGATAGCAACATCCACACCACGTCCATCTGTCAAATCATAAACTTCTTTAATGGCTTTTTCAGGTTCTGAAGAATTAACCTTATGAGTCGCACCAAATGATACAGCAGTTTCCAAGCGGTTATCATCTAGGTCCACCATAATCAATTTAGCTGGTGAGTAGAATTAATCTGCCACAGTATATTGAATCTAGAATAGTGCGTTATAGGTGCTAAAATGCTTCTATAAATTAATTTGACTTTCCTAATCAATTTGTTCAGATTTTATTTCATGTCACTATAAAAGAGAAGCCAATCCAACTGGTCCTGAATCAATAATGGATACGCTGCAAGCAGGTTCTATTTTTCCTTTATAATAAAATTGTAACCCTTTTCATTTGTTTGTTCAAGTTTTTGTGATTTTTTTAACTTTTTTATTTACCGGTAAAGCACCCTGCATAAAAAAGCAGAAGCTAGTCTCTAACTCCTGCTTTCTATCTTATGCTTGATATCGTTTCACACCATCTAGATACGTAGCTACCAATTCCAAATCTTTGTCTAGTACGATAAAGTCCGCGTCATAGCCTTCACGGATTTGGCCACAAACATCATCAATATGAACAGATTTTGCTGGGTTGAAGCTTGCCATCATAACCGCTTCGTGTGGAGAGGCAATGTTCCAGTCAACCACATTTTTCAAACCGTCTTTGAGTTTAAGGATAGAACCTGCCAAGTTACCTGTCGATTTGAGGCGTGCAGTTCCATTTGCAACTACAACTGGGAATTCTCCCAACATATAGTCACCGTCTTCCAATCCACCAGCTGTCATACAGTCTGTGATAAGAGCAATATTTTCTGTTCCTTTTTGTTTGATAAGAATTTCGCAGGCTTTTGGATCTACGTGGTGACCATCACAGATTAACTCTGCATAGGTATGTGGCAATTGATACATGGCTCCAACCATACCCAGTTCACGGTGCGTCAACCCACGCATTCCATTGTAGGCATGTACCCAAACACTAGCCCCAGCATCTACTGCCTTTTTAGCTTCATCAAATGTTGCATCTGAGTGACCAAGAGCAACCGTCACACCTTCGCCCGTAACCGTACGAACAAAGTCTTCTACACCTTCACGCTCTGGCGCAAGGGCAATTTTATTTAGCAAACCATTTGCTGCTTTTTGCCAAGCACGAAACTCATCCATACGAGGATCTTTCATGTAAGCAGGGTTTTGAGCCCCCTTGTATTTCTCTGTGAAATAAGGCCCTTCAAAATAGATCCCACGAATCTTGGCTCCAGTTGCTTCCTGGTAACGAGCACCAATATTTTCTGTTACCGCAAGCAATTGCTCATAAGATGAGGTCAAAGTGGTTGGTAAGAAGCTCGTTACTCCCATGCTGAGGAGTCCTTCACTCATGGTATGAAGGGTACCTTCGATATTATTGTCCATAACATCCACACCGCCAAATCCATGAATGTGGGTATCCACAAGTCCTGGAGCAATACTGTAGCCTGTATAGTCAATCACCTCAGCGCCTTCAGGAATCTCTTCTACATGCTTTCCAAATTTTCCGTCCACAAGTTCTAAGTAACCACCTTGACGAACTCCGTGTGGGTAGAAAAACTGATCCGCTTTAATATAGTTAGGCATAATGTTAACCTCCTTAAAAGATTGATTCTACAATTTATTATGTCAATTACATTATAAACCTTTCTTTTTTATTTGTAAATGGTATAGACCTATTTTCTAGAGATATTTTAAAAGAGCTGGATTTCTCCAACTCTTCTCTTTTAAATACACGTTATTTTGATTTGACTGGCTTGTCTTGAGCTGTTTGCAAGGCTGTAGCAATGGTATCGGCATACAATTTTGCTCCTGCTTCAATTTTACTAGTGTCACTTCCGAAATGGACTTGGTCTGTACCTGCCCAGATTTCTGGATGTTCCTTAGCAACTTGATTCCAATCAGCAATGGTGATATAAGGAGTCTTCTCTGCCAATTCTCTCATATAGGCAGCAGCCTTCTCAACGATTGCATAAGTCTCTTTTGTCTTATCTCCCTCATAAGGAGTAACCAAAATCATATGGTGTCCCTTAGGAAGATTTTTCACGATACTATCCCAATCTTCCTTGTAATTTTCAGGATTATTTACCCCTGTTGCAATGACCACCATCTTTGGTAGAAATTTATTCTGGCTATTGTTGAGCATGATTTCGTTGGCGGTCTTGGTTGTTCTGCTGACCTGCGCGTTAATCTGTGCTCCAGGAAGGGCTGTCTGCAGGGCTGTATTTGCCCTTAAAGCAACCGAGTCACCAATTAACATAGTGCCATCAGCAATTCCTAAACTATCAGCTTCTGCTCGTTCTGCCATCACCTTAGTCTGGACAATATTTGTTGCAGCTTGCTTCAAACCATTGACAGTCAAATCTGTCTCAAAAGCTCCCACTTGTGGTGCCAACAAAGTCACTAAGAGGACAATGAAGGCCAAAATTCCTGTACTTGTTGCAAGAATTGCGTGAATATAAGGCAGGGGACGAAGAGTTTGTAAAACAGGTGTGTTCTTGCCTGCAATCCACGGCTCCAATACATAAAATGAAAGACTGGCAAATCCATAAGAACAAATCAAAGTCAGTAACACAGCAAAAAGATTTGAGGTCAACTGTGAGAATATGATATAGAAAGACCAATGGAAGAGATAAACCGCATAGCTAGTATCCGCTAAGAAACTGATAATCTTCGGTTCCTGTATATGAGGTGTCTTTTCATGTAAGACACGCGCTGCCAATATCATAGTAAGAGCTGCAAGACTAGCAAGCAAGAAGCCTATAAGATAGGCAAAAAGATAAGTGAATTTGACAAAGAAGGTCAAAATGAGTAAGAAGCCAAAACCTCCTCCCAAAACTAAAAGGGTCTTGCGTAAATCCCAGATTTTATCCAACTGCTTGACGAGGGAAGTCGTCTGACGAACGCCTACAATAGTTGCTAGGACACTTCCCAAAAAGAATGGATAGACATGAGTTAAACTAGAGAAGTAAACAGAAGAATAAGAGGTTACTAGAAAACTACCAATAAACATGGAGAAGAAACTAATCAAGAAGGCAGCAGTTGATAAGAGAAAAACCATCCCTCTCAACTGACCATTTGACCTAGACTGCTTGGATAAGAGCCAAACTGCCAATCCCCAAAGAATATAGTAGTGAACCTCAACAGCCAAGCTCCAATTATGAACAAACAAATGTGGAATGAACTGAGATTCATAACTCCCACCTGTTAGAAGTTCATAGAAGTTAGTCATAAAGCCTAAGACACCCGCAATCTGGCCACCAATTCCAGCTACATAATCTTGCCGAACTAGGAAGGTAAAGGGCATGGTTACCAAGACCATCAAAACCACAGGTGGCACAATCCGATAAAAACGCCTCCTAAAAAATCCAATCAAGTCAATCTCGTGATTTTTAGAAAATTCTTCGATGAGTAGAGCTGTAATCAGAAATCCTGAAAATGTGAAAAAGACATCTACCCCGAAAAAACCTCCAGGAAAGATGGTCTGAAAGAAATGATACAAGAGTACCAGTAGTAAACCTGTAATCCTAATCAAGGAAAACCATTTAATGCGCATACGAGTCTATTCTTCCTTTCATTGTACTCTTTATTCTATCAAAAAAAGAAGAAAAATCCCAAGAGAAAACTTAGGATTTTTAGCTTATATCAATTCCATTCTAGAAATTACGACCTGACTTATTATAGCCATATTTTTCCACAAAGTACTCACGGAACTCCAAGAGATTGTCATCCATAATGGCTTGTCGAACTTGCTTCATCAGGTTAAGCAAGAAGTAAAGGTTATGGTAGCTAGTCAAGCGGATACCAAAGGTTTCATCAGCCTTGAGCAGGTGACGAAGGTAGGCGCGTGTATAGTTCTTACATGTGTAGCAATCACATTCAGGATCCAGTGGCGTAAAGTCCTCAGCAAACTGGGCATTTTTGACAACCAAACGTCCCTGACTGGTCATACAAGTCCCGTTACGAGCGATACGAGTCGGCAAGACACAGTCAAACATATCCACCCCACGAATGACCCCATCTATCAAGCTATCTGGCGCTCCCACACCCATCAAATAGCGAGGTTTGTTTTCAGGTAACAGTTGGGTTGTAAAGTCCAGAACCGCATTCATCTCTTCGTGGGTTTCTCCCACCGCCAAACCACCGATAGAGTAGCCTGGGAAATCCATGCTGACAAGGTCATGAGCCGATTGGCGACGCAAGTCTTCAAATCCTGCCCCCTGCACAATCCCAAACAAACCTTGGTCATGTGGACGACGGTGAGCCTTCAAACCACGCTCAGCCCAACGACTGGTACGCTCGATTGATTTCTTAACGTAGTCGTAAGGTTGATAAAACTGAGGACATTCGTCAAAGGACATCATGATGTCTGAGCCCAGATTGTTCTGAATAGAGATAGCTTTTTCTGGCGATAGGAACATCTTAGAACCATTGAGATGGTTTTTAAAAGTTACTCCTTCTTCTGTGATATTACGGCTATCTGCTAAGGAATAAACCTGAAAACCACCACTATCTGTCAAAATAGGCTGGTCCCAATTCATGAACTTGTGGAGACCTCCTGCGCGTGCAATGAGTTCATCTCCAGGACGCAGCCAGAGATGATAGGTGTTTGACAGGATAATTCCCGAACCCATCTCCTTCAATTCTTCAGGCGACTGAGTTTTGACAGTGGCTTGAGTCCCAACTGGCATAAACATAGGTGTAGGGAAGGTGCCGTGGGGAGTGATGATTTCTCCTAGACGAGCTCCTGTGTGTTTTTCTTTCTTAATCAAACGGTACTTGATTGGTGAATCTGACATTTTCTACCTCCGAAGCTGGGAAAAACAGTCCCAGTTCATACTTTGTGCCCAAGGGCATACTGTATGATTTTATCAAAAAAAGCTGGAACTGTCACGAACTATGGTATAATGAGAGAATGAAATACCCAAAAATTGATTTAAAAACCATTCGTCTGCAGGCTAGGCAATTTCAAGCTGAAAATCCCCGCCTCTTTCTCGTTTATCTCTTACCTAGCATGC
The DNA here is from genome assembly GCA_905221085.1 of bacterium. Lineage (GTDB taxonomy): Bacteria > Bacillota > Bacilli > Lactobacillales > Streptococcaceae > Streptococcus. The sequence goes on along the minus strand of CAJNBT010000011.1, from coordinate 9,420 downwards.
TGGTCATTTTGTCTGGCTTTCTTAATCCCTTAGAGCGCATCAACGAGAGTGTTTTAGAACAACCCTTTTTAAGCGTGTTTGGCCATGTATCCCAAGCCTACCTTTTCCCACTATTAGTCTCCTTTATCGGAACGATACTTCTAACCAGTTCCGTCTATACAACGCTGAAACTCATCAAGAATCCTGATACAGAACTAACCGTCAAAAATAGTCTCACTCTCTTTAACGAAGAGTACTTTTCACAAACCTTTTTGACCCTCCTTCTCAAACGTTTCTATCTCTTTTTATGGAGCATTCCTAGCTTACTCGGGATTTACTTCCTCTTTTACAGTAGCTTTTTAGCCAAGAAATTCGTTGCCCTTCACCCTGAGTTTCCCAATCTAGATCTCACGTCAATTGAAACCGAACGCTTCCTCATGACCTTTGGTCTTTACTTCCTAGCAAGTATCCTCTTGATGATTGTAGGAAATAGTCTCTATATCCCGCAATACTATGCCTATTCGCAGGTAGAATTTCTCCTCTGTGACACTCTCTACTTGGGACAAGCAAAACCAGGACAAATCCTTAAAACCAGCCGTTTCCTGATGAAAGACTACAAATTTCAACGCTTTGTCCTAGACTTACAACTCCTTCCTTGGTACTTCCTCAATTGGATTACCTTTGGAATTGCTAGTTTCTCACTCCTACCCTACATTCAAATCAATAAAATAATTTTCTACCGAGCAGTACTGGCTCGAAAACGTCCAAAAGCTTGAAGGTTTTCCCTCAAGCTTTTTTCTATCAATGAATTTCTCCGCCTATCAACTTGAGATCCTGATCTCCATGTTCTATAATAGCCCCGATTGCCGCTTCTATCCCTCGCCTAATATCCACTAAACTCATAGCTGGAGTGGTCGGTCGATTCACCACCTGTTCCATCATATAAGGAATGTGCATAAAACCTGCCTTAACATGTGGAAATTTCTTTTCTGCCAAATAGAGGGCCTGATACATCAAATGATTGCAGACAAAAGTCCCTGCCGTATTGGAAATAGAGGCCGGCAAGCCCACCATTTTTATAGCTTGGACCATCGCTTTAATCGGCAAACTGCTAAAGTAGGCCGAAGCACCATCTTGGCGAATGGGAAGGTCAATCGGTTGATTACCTTCATTATCTGGGATGCGTGCATCGTCTTGATTAATGGCCACTCGTTCAGGCGTCAAGCTAGATCTTCCACCTGCTTGACCAATACAAAGGACAAAATCAGGTTGATAACGACTCATCTCTTCTTCCAATACTTGAGCCGATTTGTGAAAGACTGTTGGCACTTCTAGCCAACGGACCTCAGCACCATGGATTTCATCTGGTAAACCTTTAATAGCCTCCAAAGCTGGATTAACCTTTTCCCCTCCAAAGGGTTCAAAACCTGTCACTAATACTTTCATTTCTAACTCCTTACAACCAATTCAATGAAACTCTTTTCTTAAAGACAAGTATAACATATTTCCCTTATTTTGGAGTTGAAAAGGACTAGCGAGGCTAGTACCGCCTTTCAAATTTATTTAAAGAGGAAAATACTAATCAAGGCCAAAATAGCTGGTCCACCTTGCTTCAAAATAATTTTCTTATCTGCTGTTAGAGAGCCATAAGCCGCAGCCCCAATCACAAACAAGACAAAAATAGTCACAATTTCTAAACTCTGTGAGAAATAAATTCCATACAAGAGAAAGACTCCTAGCAGAGCATTATAGATTCCTTGATTTTTGAACAGTGAATTTACTGACGGACGAGCTAGTTCTTCCTTGTCCATGTTAAATACACGACTAGTCGCATCTGATTGAGTTGCAATACTTTCCAAATAAAAAATGTAAAAATGCTCCAAAGCAACGATTGTTGCTAAAATGATTGTAGTAATTGACATCTATTTCTCCTTAAATTTCTATATTTTCAATACCCAAAACCAATTTATTTAGTAAACGGCTGAGTTCTGTTTTTTCAGACTCTGTTAAGATACTTTCCATCTCTTGCTTAACCTTGATATGTTGCAGAGGGGGATTCACTACTAACTGCTCCTTGGCATACTTCGTAGTCTCTACCAAGACTTCCCGCTGATTTTCAGGATTGCGATGACGCTCCACCAAACCTTCCTTTTCCAGAATTTTGAAATGTCGGGTCAAAGCAGCCTGATCAATCTTCAAACGCTCCTGAACTGCCATTTGATTACAAGGAGAGTTTTCCAGCAGAAACAGTAAAATCTGATACCGTGTCAAACTAATCCCAAGCCTTTTTTCAAACAATTGCGTACTCGCTTGCTCAGACAAGCGTAGTTGATACAGTAAATCTTGAATCTCTAACATTTCTTCCTCTTTTATATTGATTTATCAATAGTTGACTAATCAAGTATAATGTAAAATAAAATAATTTGCAAGAGTCATGCTTCAATCATTGCAAAATGGTAACTTCCCATTTTCCATTCATATTGATACTCAATGAAAGTTAAAGAGCAAACTAGGAAGCTATCCATAGGTTGCTCAAAGCACAGCTTTGAGGTTGCAGATAAAACTGACATGGTTTGAAGAGATTTTCGAAAAGTATGACAAATAAAAAACGAACGAGACTTACTTCCTATCACGAAAGCTAGATCTCATTCGTCAAAATGATATTACCAAGTCAGGTTTATCCATTCATTGAAACGTGAACGTGGTCATAGTGGTTTTCTGTCACGCTACCACGGTCTGGCATTGGGTTCCAAGTATTAGCTGGCCCATATTTGCTATCGAATGGAGCATAGAAACGTTGTTTCCAGATGATGTAACTAATTCCACGGCTAGCCATGTTTTGAATAGCGTATTCCGCAATCTTATCCCCTAGTTCTGAGCTTTCTGGCACCATAAAATCGATAGCCAAACCTTTTCCGTGATCTCCACTGTCTCCTGGACGGTAACCACTAAAGGATGTGATGCCAAACAAGTTGGCAATTTCTTCTTTAAAGGCAGCCGTTTGTGGTTGGAGACCTGCATTTTCAGATTTCGCTACTGCAAGTCCAGCATAATCAGGAGCTGCTGGAGCTGCGTAAGTTGTTGAAACCATTTTCGTCTCTTCTGGTTGATAAGTAGAAACTGTTGGTGTAACTTCTTTTGCTTCTTCTGAACTTGTTGCAGTTGTTTCGGTTGCCGTTTCTTCTACTGGCGTTGTAGTTGCTTCTACTGCTGATTCAGATTGAATACTTGCTTGTGTTTCCTGCTTCTCAGCTGGAGTCGTTGCCTGAGGAGCTGCTTCTGTAACTGCACTGCTTGTTTCGGCTGTTTGCTCCTCTGAGACAGAAGTCTCTGTAGATGGCGCGACTTCTTCTAAAGCAGTCACTGTCTCTGTAACTTCTGAACTTGATGCCACTTCTTTTGTTCTTGTAGTTTTTACCGCTTTTGGAGCTTCTGCAATCGGTTGAGAAAGGTCTGCAACCTGAACAGTTTGATCATCAACCGTCACTTGATTGGTTGTCAAATCTGCTGTCGCAGTTGTTACTTCTTCACTAGAAGCCGCTTGAGGTGTTTGGATTTCAACTTCTGTTACTTCTTCTGCTTCATTGACAGTCGTTGTCAAAACAGTTTCTGGGAAAATCAAGTCCATATTAGTGATTTTATTCAAATTCGCAAGCACTGTGACATCTACACCCAAGGCTTCTGCAATTGTGCTCAAGGTATCACCATACTGTACTGTATAACTTGTTTTGTTATCCGTTTTAGTCAAATCATTTTGGATTTGCTCAACACTACGTGCAGTCCAAATAACTTCTTCTGCTTGAGTTGCCAATACTGGGGCAAAGGACAAGGCTACTGTTGAGGCTAATAATATTCTTTTCTTCATTCTTTCAAATTCCTTTCAAATGAGTACCTGTCTATCATAACACAAAAAATGCAGAAAAAAAGCCCTCTCGGGCCTATTTAACAGAACTGTCTACTCCTTGTAACAAACTCGGTTACTTGAAATAGTTTGTTAGGTCTCTGTCACAAAACTGACACAATCTTTTTATCGTTCAGCCTCAAAAATACGGGAAATATCTGCTAACGCTTGAATCCTGTGATTACCTTCATAAGACGACTCTAAAAAGTTGAGACTTTGAATCCCACTATTCTGGGTAAATTCCACATCCAGAGTCCGATCCCCTATATAATAGGTGTTATCAGGATTCAGCTGATACTTGTCTAGCAAATATATAGCCGCTTCTGGACTTGGCTTCCGCGCAAAGCCACTCTGACTGGTTAAAATCTCTTTAAAATAGGATTCCAAACCCAAGTCTCTTAGAATAGTAAAAGCATTATCTCCCTTATGAGTGTAAACAAACTGTTGAATCCCTACTTGGTCTGCCCAAGACAACACTTCACGCGCACCTGGCATCAAGACTACTTGAGCATTCTTCTCAGCAAGACTCTGGGCACGCACTTGATTTAGTACTTCCGCATCCAAAGTTCGCTCTTCTGCCACCTGCTCCAGTAAATCTTGCACAGAAAACTTGAGGATAAACTCTCTCACCTGCTCCTTATCATAAGGAATAGAAAACTGAGCAAAAGTTTCCTCAATCCCTGACAAAATCGCTTCATAAGAGTCCAATAATGTCCCGTCTAAATCCCAAATAAAAGCTGTTTTTTGCATTTCCTATCCTTTCAATCTAATATAACGCTGGTAACGGTAGCGTAGAAATAACCAGCGAAAACCATTATCCAAAAGGGTTCCGGCCCAAATACCAGGCAAGCCCCAACCAAAAACAAGCCCCATCAGATATCCTGTTCCAATGCGGATACACCACATTCCTATACTTGTCGCATAAAAGGGAAGCCGAGCATTGCCCAAACCCTGCCATACTGCTGTATAGATAACTGTTCCTATCGTCATAGGAGTACCAAGTAGTGAAAAAAGTGTCACTAGCACACTAGCCTCCACCGCTAGAGAATCAGTCGTATAGAGATGAGTCAGTGGTATGCCCAAGGCATAGACACTAAGCGTCAAGGGCAACATGAGAAGCAGAGAAAGCCAAAAGGTTTGCTTGCTCAAACTAGCTACTCTTTCCCAATTATCCTCTCCAACTGCTCGAGCTACCAGCATGACCGTTGCCGTAGCAACGCCAAAGGCAGGCATGTAGTTAAACTGGGTCAAGACTTCTCCGATTGCATTTCCAGCCACTGCCTCCGTTCCAAAAGAAACGACCAAGGCAATGATCACGACATCTCCAGCCCGCATCATGAGCCGCTCTCCAGCTGCTGGCAAAGCTAATGTCAATAGTTCCTTATCTAAACCAAAAGTCGGTTTCTCAAAAGGTAGATTTAATTGCGACCACAAAATCACAAGACCAACCAAACGAGATAGAATTGTCCCCCAAGCAACACCAGCTATCCCCATATCCAGAACAAAAATAGCTAGACTTGAAAAAAGAATATTCAAGGCATTGGATAAAAAACTAACATAGAGAGGCAGACGTGGATTATGCGTTGCACGAATCAAGGCTCCCAAACTAGTCATTAAACCTAAGAGAACAATCGATCCGCCTACCAAAGATAGGTAGAGTCCACCACTCTCAGCTACATCTCTCTCCGTCCCCAAAAGTCCTATCATCTCTTGCCCAGCGAAGATGGACAAAGATCCCAGAAGGAAACTTAATAGTAAAGTAATTTTCAACGTCTCAGTCACATGGTAGGCTAGCTTAGACTGATTCTTCTCCCCTAAACTCTTTGAAATAACACTGGAAATAGCAGCTCCCAGAGCGATGAAAATCGCCTGATAAATCGTGATAATATTGCCAGCTACTGATACACCCGAAATAGCTATCAAGCCCAAGTGAGCAACCAGATAACTATCCACCATCCCCATGAGCATCTGCAAAAAGTTTTCGCCCATAGCTGGCAAGGCAATATTAAGAATGTCTTTATTTTTCTTAAACAATCCGTCCTCCTGATGAAAAGAAACTCAGTTGGCTTCCCAACCGAGTTTACTCCTTCTGTCTTAAAGTCCTAAATAAGACTCAACCGCTGCTTGCATATCAGCAGCTGCCACTGTTGTCTTGTGACGAACAGGAGCTGTTTCAAGACCGTCAACTGCTGGCGGCACTGCCACTCCTGAAATATCATGTAATTGAGCCAAGGCTTCAAAGTCAGTTAAGCCTGCTTTTCCTGTTACCGCTTCTACTGCAACCACTGGGAACTTGTATGGACTAGCTGTTGAAGCAATCACTGTCTTAGTTACATCTCCAGTAGCAGCTTGGTATTTCTTATAAACTGCTGAGGCAACCGCCGTATGTGGATCCTCGATATAAGAATCTGACTCATAAACACGCTTGATTTCTGCCGCTGTTTCTTCCTCAGTCGCATATTCAGCTGCAAAGAGGTCCAAAATCTCTGCATCAAAATTAGTCAACTCATATTGACCTTGCTTGTTCAAGGCATTCATAAGTTCAGCTGTCTTAACCGCATTATTACCCAAAAGGTGGAAAATGAGACGCTCCAAGTTTGAAGATACTAAGATATCCATAGATGGGCTAGTTGTTACCTTAAACTCACGTTTCTTGTCATAAACACGTGTCTTGAAGAAGTCTGTCAAAACATTGTTGTCATTTGAAGCACAGATTAATTTGCCAACTGGTAGACCAATTTGCTTAGCATAAAAGGCAGCCAAGATATTTCCAAAGTTTCCTGTTGGTACTGTGAAGTTGACCTTATCACCAGCCACAATCTCACCAGTCTTGACCAACTGAGCGTAGGCATAAACATAATAAACAATTTGTGGTACCAAACGACCAATGTTCATAGAGTTAGCTGACGAAAATTGCAACTTGTTGGCCGCTAATTTTTCACGAAGAGCCACATCGTTAAACATATGCTTCACATTTGTTTGGGCATCATCAAAGTTACCATCAATAGCGATAACATGAGTATTGTCACCAGTCTGAGTGGTCATTTGCAACTCTTGAACCTTGCTGACACCATCCTTTGGATAAAAGACGATAATCTCAGTTCCAGGCACATCGGCAAACCCTGCCATAGCAGCTTTCCCCGTGTCACCAGATGTCGCTGTCAAGATAACAATCTTATTTTCCAAACCATGTTTCTTAGCAGCTGTTGTCATAAAGTATGGCAAGATAGACAAGGCCATATCCTTAAAGGCAATCGTTGAACCATGGAAAAGTTCCAAATTGTATTGCCCATCTAATTTCACTAATGGTGCAATAGCTGGAGTATCAAATTTGCTATCGTAAGCATTGTTGATACAGTAGTCTAACTCCTCAGCTGTAAAGTCATCTAAAAATGCTGACAAAACTAACTTAGCAACTTCCTGATAGGAAGCATCTTTCAATTTGTCAAAGTCCAAATCTATCTTTGGATAAGTAAGCGGTGTAAACAAACCACCGTCCGTCGCCAAACCTTGCAAAATAGCTTGGCTGGCAGTTACTGTATTGTTGGCATCACGCGTTGATTGATAAACTAATGTCATTACTCTCTATCCTTTATCTATAGTCTCTTCCATTATATCATGATTTTTCAGAAAATTCTCCCTTTATAAGAAAAATTATAGGCCCAATTCTTCTTTCAAAGGCTGTAAGTAGGTCATTTCTTGCTTATTTCTCATCTCCAGTCCTTCCTCAGCTAGCAAGAGTAAGTCTTTGGAAATTTCAATAATCGCAGTTTCTTCCTCATCTGTAAGCTTCTTCTTAGAAAATTGTCGTCTTAAAAACTTATAATTTCGCCCAAATTCTTTAAAGAAAGGTGCTGTTTCTAAGTAAGCTTCTAACTTGCCTAAATTAACTAATAATCCCAAGTGAAAGGCAGCAGAAGCAAAAGTCCTATCAAGCGGCTGAGTACACACACTACGAAACTCAACCGTTCCTCGAGTCGTTAAGTCCTGATACTGATAACTACGATGAGTTTCAAAATCCTTCTCTTGAGGGTAAATAAGAACCTCATCTCCATTCAGGGCAAATGCCTGGATTTCAGGTGTAGCCAAATAGGCCCTAGCCTGAATCGGATAAAAATAATAGGTTTGTCCATCGCGTTCCGCAGTAAAAATTGCAGAATGATCGAGATAGTCAAAAAAATCATCCTCATCTTTAAAGAGCCTAGAATTGACACCGACATTTTCTGGATAGATACCATGCATAGACTCTTCCCAGAAAATATCCCTTGCAATTTTCGTATCCCAATCCTCACCTGAAAACTCAGAATTGGCAAATAAATACGCCTTAGCCCCTTCAATTTGAGTAAAAGCATTAATCACCCGTAAGTAGTTAGATTTTGAAACATCAAGCTGAACCTGACTCCCACAGATAAAAGCACCATATTCAGGGAAATGATGCAACTCTGATTTAGTCACATTTCTACTCAAATTCAAATAGTCCATCAACATGCGATACCGTGGGTAAGCAACTGGACAGTTCTCATTTTTATCCCAGTTAGGATGAATGCCACAGCCAACAATAGCATGATTTGATTCACTTAATTTTCTCTGAATTACATTCATATAATTATTAAAACGATTCTCTACCTCTTGAATCTCTTTAACCTTACCAAACGCAAATTCAATCGTAGTATAGGAAACTTCAAACAAAATAGCATCCTGACTTATCGGATCTACTAACTGGATAGGATTGCCAAAATCATCTACCTTTTCAACATCGAAATCCAAAGCAGAAACTAAATATCGGAATAATTCCTTGATAACTTCAACATCTGCAGTATCCCCTTCCAAGTTTACAACAGAATATTCCAGCTCAATCCCGACAAACAATTCAGGATTTTCTTTGATATTTTTCAAATACCGATGCTTTAATAAATCGATAGAACGAGACATACTTCCCTACACTTTCATAATAAATTTTAAATAACTATTATTATACCAAAAATAATACAAAAAGGAACGCCGATTTATCAACGTTCCTTAACTCTATACTATACCGGCGGCCGGGGTCGAACCGGCACGTCCTTGCGGACACTGGATTTTGAGTCCAGCGCGTCTGCCAATTCCGCCACGCCGGCAAATAGTAACTGGGGTAGCTGGATTCGAACCAACGCATGAGGGAGTCAAAGTCCCTTGCCTTACCGCTTGGCTATACCCCAATAATATAAAATAGGCGAGTGATGGGGATCGAACCCACGCATGCCAGAGCCACAATCTGGTGTGTTAACCACTTCACCACACCCGCCATAATTCTATTAACACGGGCAGTAGGAATTGAACCCACACTGAAGGTTTTGGAGACCTTAGTTCTACCTTTAAACTATGCCCGTAAAATGGAAGGGGAGGGATTCGAACCCCCGAACCCGAAGGAGCGGATTTACAGTCCGCCGCGTTTAGCCTCTTCGCTACCCTTCCAAAATATATAAATGGCGCGAGACGGAATCGAACCGCCGACACATGGAGCTTCAATCCATTGCTCTACCAACTGAGCTACCGAGCCT
>CAJNBT010000010.1 GCA_905221085.1 bacterium | reverse complement strand
ACAGATCTAACAGATAAAGCAGGAACTAAGACACCAGTTGAAGTGACAGCAGAACCAGGATCTAAAGTTGAGTTGTTCGACAAAGACGGTAATAAACTTGGTGAAGGCGTAGCAGACGAAAACGGAAAAGCTACAATCACACCAACGAAAGAGCTTCCAGCAGGAGACGTAACAGCGAAAGCAACAGATCCAGCAGGCAATGTATCAGAACCAAGTGTTCCAGCAACTGCAACTAAGGATACAAAAGCTCCAGCTAAACCAGAAGTTAAGACAGATCTAACAGATAAAGCAGGAACTAAGACACCAGTTGAAGTAAGTGCAGAACCAGGATCTAAGGTTGAGTTGTTCGACAAAGACGGTAATAAACTTGGTGAAGGCGTAGCAGACGAAAACGGAAAAGCTACCATCACACCAACGAAAGAGCTTCCAGCAGGAGACGTAACAGCGAAAGCAACAGATCCAGCAGGCAATGTATCAGAACCAAGTGTTCCAGCAACTGCAACTAAGGATACAAAAGCTCCAGCTAAACCAGCGGTAACACCAGTTGTAGATCCAAGTAACTTGACTGAAGCAGAAAAAGCTAAGGTAGCCGACGAAGTTAAGAAATCAAACCCAACAGTAACAGATGTTAAGGTTGGTAAAGATGGCACAACAACAGTAACCTTCCCAAATGGTACAACAGCCGTTATCCCATCAGGTGATACAGTTAAGAAATCATCAGATAACGCAATTAAGGATCCAGCGGTAACACCAGTTGTAGATCCAAGCAACTTGACTGAAGCAGAAAAAGCTAAGGTAGCAGAAGCAGTTAAGAAATCAAACCCAACAGTAACAGATGTTAAGGTTGGCAAAGATGGCACAACAACGGTAACCTTCCCAGATGGTACAACAGCCGTAATTCCATCAGGTAATGCAGTTAAGAAATCATCAGATAACGCAGTTAAGGATCCAGCGGTAACACCAGTTGTAGATCCAAGCAACTTGACTGAAGCAGAAAAAGCTAAGGTAGTCGACGAAGTTAAGAAATCAAACCCAACAGTAACAGATGTTAAGGTTGGCAAAGATGGCACAACAACGGTAACCTTCCCAGATGGTACAACAGCCGTAATTCCATCAGGTAATGCAGTTAAGAAATCATCAGATAATGCAATTAAGGATCCAGCGGTAACACCAGTTGTAGATCCAAGCAACTTGACTGAAGCAGAAAAAGCTAAGGTAGCAGAAGCAGTTAAGAAATCAAACCCAACAGTAACAGATGTTAAGGTTGGCAAAGATGGCACAACAACGGTAACCTTCCCAGATGGTACAACAGCCGTAATTCCATCAGGTAATGCAGTTAAGAAATCATCAGATAATGCAGGTAACGATGTGGTTAAACCAGCTGATAAGACTGTGGTAGCGAACCCAGATAAACTTACAGATGCTGAGAAGAAAGCCATCGAAGACAAAGTTAAAGCTGTAAATCCAGGTGCAACTGTAGTAGTAGACGATAAAGGAAACGCTACAGTGACAACGCCAGCAGGAAACACAGCAGTGATTCCAGCAACAGACTTAACTAAGTCAGCTGAAGATATCTTTAAACAACGTCCATATGTACCATCAAATGGTGGCGGCAATAACAGTGGTAACGGTAACGGAACTTCTGGCAATAATGGAGCTACTAACACTGATGCAAAAGTGGATAAAGCGAAGTTAGAAGGTGCTATTCGTCAATTAGATGAATTAATCATTAAAGAATCAGCTAAGCTTGATGCAGAAACTGTAAAAGAAGCGAATGCATTATCAGCAGATGCTAAGAAAGTATTTGCCAATGCAGACGCAACTCAAGCAGAAGTGGATGCAATGGTTAAACGTATCGAAGACTTCATGGCGAAAGTTGTTTCAGCAACTGATCATGCAATGCCAGCTAATGATCAAGATGCTCAAACACCAGCTAACGCTGGTCAAACAGCATCAGCACAAGCAAATGCGCGTAAAGCAGCTAAAGAGTTGCCAAATACAGGTACAGCAGATTCTACTGTAGCTATGGTAGCAGCTGCCGCAAGTGCATTACTTGGTCTTGGTCTTGCAGGCCGTCGTCGTAAAGAAGACGAAGAAGCTTAATTGGTAGATTGTTTGATAATTATCAGATGATAAATCCGATTTTTAAAGCTTGAACAAGTACCTCTCACAAGAAAATCTCCTAGCAGGAAAACCTGCTAGGAGATTTTTGCATTTCAGGAAGTCGCCGGATGACTGCGCATAATATATCTATTTGAAACTAGAGCAGGACACTATGACTCTTAAAATATTTCTATAAATTAATTTGTCTATTCTAATCTATTTGTTTACACCTTGTATCAATATACTATACATTGTTTTAAAGCTGTCATATTGACATACAATTTAATTTTTACTATAATTCTTGCAGGAGGATATATCTAATGAAAATAATAAAAAAATTGATGCAAATTGCATTAGCAGTCTTTTTCTTTGGTTTGCTAGCGACAAGTGCAGTATTGGCGGATGATGCTGATTCAGAAGGTTGGCAATTTGTCCAAGAAAATGGTAGAACCTACTACAAGAGGGGGGAACTCAAAGAAACCTACTGGCGAGTGATTGATGGTAAGTACTATTATTTTGATCCTTTATCTGGAGAGATGGTTGTCGGCTGGCAATATATACCTGCTCCACACGAAGGGGTGACGATTGGTTCTTCTATAAGGCAAGATATTGCTTTTAGACCAGATTGGTTTTACTTTGGTCAAGATGGGGTATTACAAGAATTTGTTGGTAAGCAAGTTTTAGAAGCAAAAACAGCTACAAATGTCAACAAGCATCATGGGGAACAATATAATAGTCCAGCAGAGAAACGAGTCTATTATTTTGAAGATCAACGTAGTTATCACACCTTAAAAACTGGTTGGATTTATGATGAGGGGCACTGGTATTATTTACTGAAGGATGGTGGCTTTGATTCTCGCATCAACAGATTGACTGTTGGGGAGCTAGCACGTGGTTGGGTTAAGGATTTTCCTCTTACATATGATGAAGATAAGCTAAAAGCTGCTCCATGGTACTACTTAGATCCAACAACTGGCATCATGCAAACAGGTTGGCAATATCTTGGTAACAAGTGGTACTACCTCCGTTCATCAGGAGCTATGGCAACTGGCTGGTATCAAGACGGCTCAACTTGGTATTATCTAGATGCTGAAAATGGTGATATGAAAACGGGCTGGCAAAACCTTGGGAACAAGTGGTACTATCTTCGTTCATCAGGAGCTATGGCAACTGGCTGGTTCCAGGTCAATGGCAAATGGTACTATGCTTATAGCTCAGGTGCTTTAGCAGTGAATACCACTGTAGATGGCTACTACGTCAACTATAATGGCGAATGGGTTCAATAATGAAAGAGGCGATTGTAAAGGAAACAATCGCTTTTTTTGTGAAAATATAATAAAATAGATAGGAAAGAATAAATACTTGTATGAAAAATGGGACGGCTTATTCGTCTAGTAAAAGGAAAATATGACAAAAAAACTTGGTGTCGGTCAGGCGCATAGTAAGATTATTTTAATAGGGGAGCATGCGGTCGTTTATGGTTATCCTGCTATTTCCCTACCTCTTTTGGAGGTGGAGGTGACTTGTAAGGTGGTTCCTGCTGAAAGTTCTTGGCGCCTCTATGAGGAGGATACCTTGTCCATGGCGGTTTATGCTTCGCTTGAGTATTTGGATATCAAAGAAGCCTGCATTCGTTGTGAGATAGACTCGGCTATCCCTGAGAAACGGGGAATGGGTTCGTCAGCTGCTATCAGTATAGCGGCCATTCGTGCGGTATTTGACTACTATCAGGTAGACCTGCCTCATGATGTACTAGAAATCTTGGTCAATCGGGCGGAAATGATTGCCCATATGAATCCTAGTGGTTTGGATGCTAAGACCTGTCTCAGTGACCAGCCTATTCGCTTTATCAAGAACGTAGGATTTACAGAGCTTGAGATGGCTCTATCCGCCTATTTGGTCATTGCTGATACGGGTGTTTATGGCCATACTCGTGAAGCTATTCAAGTGGTTCAAAACAAGGGTAAGAATGCCCTACCGTTTTTGCATGCCTTGGGAGAATTGACCCAGCAGGCAGAGGATGCGATTTCACAAAAAGATGCTGAAGCATTGGGACAAATCCTCAGTCAAGCCCATTTACATTTAAAAGAAATTGGTGTCAGTAGCCCTGAGGCAGACCATCTGGTAGAAACGGCTCTTAGCCATGGTGCTCTGGGTTCCAAGATGAGCGGTGGTGGACTAGGAGGCTGTATCATAGCCTTGGCAACCAATTTGACTCAAGCTCAAGAACTAGCAGAAAGATTAGAAGAGAAAGGAGCTGTTCAGACATGGATAGAGAGCCTGTAACAGTACGTTCTTACGCAAATATTGCTATTATCAAATATTGGGGAAAGAAAAAAGAGAAAGAGATGGTGCCTGCTACTAGCAGTATCTCTCTGACTTTGGAAAATATGTACACGGAGACGACTTTGTCATCTCTACCGACGGATGCGACTGCTGATGCCTTTTATATCAATGGTCAGTTACAAAATGAGGCTGAGCATGCCAAGATGAGTAAGATTATTGACCGCTACCGTCCAGCTGGGGAAGGTTTTGTCCGTATCGATACTCAGAACAATATGCCTACCGCAGCTGGCTTATCATCAAGTTCTAGTGGTTTGTCTGCCTTGGTCAAGGCTTGCAATGCTTATTTTCAGCTTGGATTGGATAGAAGTCAGTTGGCACAGGAGGCTAAGTTTGCCTCAGGATCTTCCTCTAGGAGTTTTTATGGACCACTCGGTGCCTGGGATAAGGATAGTGGGGAAATTTATCCTGTAGAGACAGACTTGAAACTAGCTATGATTATGTTGGTGTTAGAGGACAAGAAAAAACCAATCTCGAGCCGTGATGGGATGAAACTTTGTGTGGAAACATCGACGACTTTTGATGACTGGGTCCGTCAGTCTGAGAAAGACTATCAGGATATGCTGGTTTATCTCAAGGAAAATGACTTTACCAATGTTGGGGAATTGACTGAAAAAAATGCCCTGGCTATGCACGCTACGACCAAAACAGCATCACCAGCCTTTTCTTATCTGACGGATGCAAGCTATGAAGCCATGGACTTTGTCCGCCAGCTTCGTGGACAAGGGGAAGCCTGCTACTTTACCATGGATGCTGGTCCCAATGTCAAAGTCCTCTGTCAAGAGAAAGACTTGGAGCATTTATCTGAAATCTTCGGTCAACGTTATCGCTTGATTGTGTCAAAAACAAAGGATTTGAGCCAAGATGATTGCTGTTAAAACTTGCGGAAAACTCTACTGGGCAGGTGAATATGCTATTCTAGAGCCAGGGCAGTTAGCCTTGATAAAGGATATTCCTATCTATATGAGGGCTGAGATTGCTTTTTCTGACAGCTACCGTATCTATTCAGATATGTTTGATTTTACAGTTGATTTGACGCCAAATCCTGATTATAGCTTGATTCAAGAAACGATTGCTTTAGTGGAAGACTTCCTCGTTTATCGTGGGCAGACCTTGCGACCTTTTTCTCTAGAAATTCGTGGAAAAATGAAACGAGAAGGGAAAAAGTTTGGTCTGGGTTCTAGCGGTAGCGTCGTTGTTTTGGTCATCAAGGCTCTGCTAGCTCTGTATAAGCTTTCGGTTGATCAGGAGCTCTTGTTCAAGCTGGCTAGTGCTGTCTTGCTCAAGCGAGGAGACAATGGCTCTATGGGAGACCTTGCCTGTATTGTGGCAGAAGATTTGGTTCTCTACCAGTCATTTGATCGCCAGCAGGTAGCTGCTTGGTTGGAAGAAGAAAATTTGGCGACAGTTTTAGAGCGTGATTGGGGCTTTTCAATTTCGCAGGTGAAACCAACTTTAGAATGTGATTTCCTAGTGGGATGGACCAAGGAAGTGGCTGTATCGAGTCACATGGTCCAGCAAATCAAGCAAAATATCAATCAGAGTTTTTTAAGTTCCTCAAAAGAAACAGTGGCTACTTTGGTAGAAGCCTTGGAACAGGGGAAAGTAGAAAAAGTTATCGAGAAAGTAGAAGTGGCCAGTCAACTTTTAGAAGGCTTGAGCGCGGATATTTACACGACTTCGCTTAGACAGTTGAAAGAAGCCAGTCAAGATTTGCAGGCTGTTGCTAAGAGTAGTGGCGCTGGTGGCGGTGACTGTGGGATTGCCTTGAGTTTTGATGTGCAATCAACTGAAACATTAAAAAATCGCTGGGCCGATCTGGGGATTGAGCTCTTATACCAAGAAAGGATAGGACATGACGACAAATCGTAAGGATGAGCATATCCGCTATGCCCTTGAGCAGAAAAGTTCCTATAATAGCTTTGATGAGGTGGAGTTGATTCATTCTTCCCTGCCTCTTTACGACCTGGATGAAATCGATCTTTCGACAGAATTTGCTGGTCGAAAGTGGGATTTTCCTTTTTATATCAATGCCATGACAGGTGGGAGTGAAAAAGGTAAAGAAATCAATCAAAAACTAGCTCAGGTGGCAGAAACCTGTGGTATTTTATTTGTGACAGGATCTTATAGCGCAGCCCTCAAAGATCCAGCAGATGACTCTTTTTCTGTCAAGTCTAGCCATCCAAATCTCCTTCTTGGAACCAATATTGGATTAGACAAGCCTGTCGAGTTAGGTATTCAGACTGTAGAAGAGATGACCCCTCTTCTCCTGCAAATGCATGTCAATGTCATGCAGGAATTGCTCATGCCTGAGGGAGAAAGGAAGTTCAGAAGCTGGCAATCGCATCTAGCAGACTATAGCAAGCAAATCCCTGTTCCGATTGTCCTCAAGGAAGTTGGCTTTGGAATGGATGCCAAGACCATCGAGAGAGCCTATGAATTGGGCGTTCGAACCTTTGACCTGTCAGGTCGTGGTGGCACCAGCTTTGCCTATATTGAAAACCGTCGCAGTGGCCAGCGTGATTATCTCAATCAATGGGGCCAGTCTACCATGCAGGCCCTTCTCAATGCCCAAGACTGGAGAGACAAGGTTGAACTCTTGGTTAGTGGTGGCGTTCGGAATCCGTTGGATATGATTAAGTGCTTGGCCTTTGGTGCCAAGGCTGTAGGCCTGTCTCGAACAGTTCTGGAATTGGTTGAAACCTACACAGTTGAAGAAGTGATTGGCATTGTCCAAGGCTGGAAAGCAGATCTACGCTTGATTATGTGTGCCCTTAATTGTGCAACTATAGCAGATTTGCAAAAAGTAGACTATCTTCTTTATGGAAAATTAAAAGAAGCAAATGATCAGATGAAAAAGGCGTAACCACCGCCTTTTTTCCATCTTCAGACCGAGGTGACTTTTTTGAATTGTGATAAAATAGAAGGGAGAGGATCAACCTATGAGAAAATTTAAAATCTTTTTATTTATCGAAACCTGTCTGTTGACAGGAGCTCTGATTTTGATGGTATCAGAGCATTTTTCGCGTTTTCTGCTGATTCTATTCCTCTTTTTGCTTTTGATTCGCTATTACACTGGTAAGGAGGGGAATAATCTTCTTTTAGTGGTGGCAACCATTCTCTTCTTTTTCATCGTCATGCTCAATCCTTTTGTGATTTTAGCTATTTTCGTTGCGGTTATCTATAGCCTCTTTCTTCTTTATCCGATGATGAACCAGGAAAAAGAGCAGACCAATTTGGTTTTTGAAGAGGTGGTAACGGTTAAGAAGGAGAAAAATCGTTGGTTTGGTAATCTCCATCATTTTTCAAGTTACCAGACTTGCCAGTTTGATGATATCAATCTCTTTCGCCTCATGGGTAAGGACACTATTCATCTGGAGAGGGTCATCCTAACAAATCACGATAATGTCATTATCCTAAGAAAGATGGTAGGAACGACCAAAATCATCGTACCTGTAGATGTGGAAGTCAGTCTCAGCGTTAATTGTCTCTATGGTGATTTGACTTTTTTCAACCAGCCCAAGCGAGCCCTCCGCAATGAACACTATCATCAAGAAACAAGAGACTATCTTAAGAGTAACAAGAGTGTCAAGATTCTCTTGACCACTGTGATTGGGGATGTTGAGGTGGTCAGAGGATGAAAAAACAAGCTTATGTCATTATTGTTCTCACCTCCTTATTATTTGTCTTGTTTTTCTCCCACAGCTTGATGGAAATCCTTGACTTTGACTGGTCTATTTTCTTGCACGATGTCGAAAAAACAGAAAAATTTGTTTTTTTGTTATTGGTCTTCAGTATGTCCATGACCTTTCTCTTGGCCCTGTTTTGGCGAGGTGTCGAAGAGCTTTCTCTAAGAAAAATGCAGGCTAATCTCAAGCGTTTATTGGCGGGGCAAGAAGTGCTTCAGGTTACAGATCCAGACTTGGATGCCAGTTTCAAGTCCTTGTCAGGTAAACTTAACCTTTTGACAGAAGCTCTTCAAAAAGCTGAAAATCACAGTCTTGATCAGGAAGAGGAAATCATCGAGAAAGAACGGAAGCGGATTGCTCGGGATTTGCATGATACAGTCAGTCAGGAGTTGTTTGCGGCCCACATGATTTTGTCAGGTATCAGTCAGCAGGCATTGAAATTGGATAGAGAAAAGATGCAGACCCAGTTGCAGAGTGTCACAGCTATTTTAGAAACAGCCCAGAAGGATTTGCGGGTCTTACTCTTGCATTTGCGACCAGTTGAGCTGGAGCAGAAGAGTCTGGTTGAAGGGATTCAAATCCTCTTAAAAGAGCTTGAGGACAAGAGTGATCTCAAGGTTGGTTTCAAGCAAAATGTGATGAAATTGCCTAAGAAAATCGAGGAGCATATCTTCCGTATCCTGCAAGAGTTAATCAGCAATACCCTTCGCCATGCCCAGGCATCTTGTCTGGATGTCTATCTCTATCAGACGGATTTTGAATTGCAACTGAAGGTGGTGGACAATGGGATTGGTTTCCAGTTGGGGAGTTTAGATGACCTGAGTTATGGACTCCGCAATATCAAGGAGCGGGTTGAAGATATGGCAGGGACGGTTCAGTTATTGACATCTCCCAAGCAAGGGCTGGCGGTTGATATCCGTATTCCCCTGCTTGATAAGGAACTATAAGGAGTAAAGATGAAAATTTTACTAGTAGATGACCATGAAATGGTCCGATTGGGCTTGAAAAGCTACTTTGACCTCCAAGACGATGTAGAAGTTGTAGGGGAGGCGTCCAACGGGTCTCAAGGGATTGATTTGGCCTTGGAACTGCGTCCAGATGTTATTGTCATGGATATTGTCATGCCTGAGATGAATGGGATTGATGCAACCTTGGCTATCCTCAAAGAATGGCCTGAAGCCAGGATTTTGATTGTGACTTCGTACTTGGACAATGAAAAAATCATGCCTGTCTTGAATGCTGGTGCTCGGGGCTATATGCTCAAAACTTCTAGTGCAGATGAATTGCTCCATGCTGTCCGTAAGGTGGCTGCTGGCGAGTTGGCCATTGAGCAAGAGGTCAGTAAGAAGGTTGAATACCATCGCAATCACATAGAACTACATGAGGACCTGACTGCGCGTGAGCGAGACGTACTTCAACTCATCGCCAAGGGCTATGAAAATCAACGTATCGCAGATGAACTCTTCATCTCTCTCAAGACGGTCAAGACCCACGTGTCCAATATCCTTGCCAAGCTGGAAGTCAGCGATCGTACCCAGGCTGCGGTCTATGCCTTTCAGCACCACTTGGTGAGGCATGAGGAGTTTTAGTAGTTATATAAAATAATGTTGGAGAAATGATTTGATTTAGTATCAAAGAAGCGAGTAAGTATCTCTAGCGTGATAAAATAATTTTTTCACAATATTTTTATGTTATTTGTTGACATTCATTTTATAGGGGAGTAGAATAGAGTTATAAATAGATAAAATAATATATTGATTATAAAAAAAGATTAATATGAACTCAAAAGGAGGTTAAAATCATGTCCCCGTAAATTATCAAAATAAGGTCACTAGAGCGTTAAGGAATTTTGAAGAAAGGATTTTTGTCATGAAAAAATATATTACTTATGCAGCTTTATTACTTACTTCAGGAGCTTTACTATCAACTACTTATGTAGTTAATGCAGAAACTACAACGTCTACCACTAAAGTGACTACATCACAAACAATTTCACAGTATACAAGCGAGAAAGAAGCAATTGATCAACTTGTTAAAGAAGGTAAAATTAAGGTTGAAGATGCAGAACAAGTTAAGTTGGTAGGATTTTCTCCTAGAGAATTAACTCAAGTAGAAAGTAATCAAGAAAAAATAGCATTTAATCAAAATAGAGATGATAAAGGAACTTGGATGAAAACAGATGGTCGCTGGTGGTTCAAATATAGTTCAGGTGGGTATGCTAAACATTGGGAATTGTTAGATGAGAAATGGTATTATTTTGATGATCAAGGTTGGATGAAATCAAATGAGTGGATTAACCCAGATGGTAATTGGTATTATCTTTCAAATGATGGTGCTATGTTAACTGGTTATAATCGAGTTGGAGATACTCCTTATTTCTTTAGGACAAGTGGAGTACTAGTTGAAAATAAAGGAGAAGCTGTAGCTGAATATGCTAAGACGTTTGCAAATAAAATTCCTGTCTTGCCATATGAACTTGCTGGTAGAGACCTTTCTGTAGGTGTTGACTGTTCTGGATTTACATATGCTATATATAAAAATTTTGACATTTACTTAGGAACTGATACTAGAACTCAATTTAATCAAGGAATTGATGTAACTGGTAGTGAAAAACCTGGAGATTTAATTTTCTTTAATAATCTTGAGCATGTGGGAATTAATATTGGTGGTAATCAAGTGGTTCACGCAAACTCTGTAAGAAAATTTGTAAACATAACTAACAATGAATACATTGGATCTATTGACGGATCTAGACGAGTTTGGTAGCAATAAATTTTAAATGTCATAAATAATTTGTTATTAATTGGAGGAAATAGCTATGAAAAAATCTAAACTACTTACACTTGGTTTGCTTGCAGGTGCTGGTCTACTTTTGTCTATCAATCAAGCACAGGCTGCAGATACTTGGGTTAAAAGTGGTGCTGACTGGAATCTTTCACAAGATGGCAGTCTCGCTAAAAACAAATGGGTGCAAAATGCTGGCTCTTGGTACCACTTTGACGCTTCTGGTAACATGCAGACAGGCTGGCTCAAAGACGGAAATACATGGTATTCACTAGCAGATAGTGGCGCTATGCGTACTGGCTGGTACAAGGAAGGTAGCACATGGTATTCACTCGCAAATAGTGGCGCTATGCGTACTGGTTGGTATAAAGAAGGATCTACTTGGTACTATCTCAAAGGCAGTGGCGCTATGGCAACAGGATGGGCTACAGCAAATGGCCAATGGTCTTACTTTGAAAACTCAGGTGCTATGGTAGCAGATAGAGCTGTTCCAGCAAGCGATGGGGAAAGTTATGTCATTGGTAAGGATGGTTATATGTTAACCAGACTTCCAAGTGAAGTTGAACAAGATCCTTTTGATGATACAGTTATTACAGATATCGTTACTTTGTCTGATGGTTATGACTATCACCTTGTTCATAAGAAAGATGGAGTTGTTATCGAAAAGAATGCCTGGTATATCAAACCTATTGTTGAACGTTTTTCTTATCAAAAGATTGGCGATATAAAACGAAATACTCTAGATGCCATTACTGATAATAAAAAACCAGGGGAAGAAATTGATCCTAAAGCTGTCATAAAGAATTTCCAAAACTTACCAAATAAATATTACTTTGGAGCTGATGGACGTAAGGTTGCGAGTCTACCAGAATTCACTACTCACTTCCCTATTCAAAAAGTTGGGTCTGAACTTTATCTTAAAAACTCAAGTCCAGTTATTAGTCTAGAATCATCTGGATTGACGATTAATGATAACAAACTTTATCTAAGAGATGTCAATGATCATAATGGTAAACTTGTAACTGGATATTTCACAATGTTTATGGACGGATTATCATATAAAGATCACCATATTTTAGGCTATGCAGATGAATCTGGTGAAATCGTGAAGATGAAAGTTTTACCTAATGATTTCCGTGAGCATATTGAAAAAGGAATTTCAGGTTTTTATGGAGAAACTGTTCGATATGACGGTTCAACAGGCAATGTTTCTGTTGTGAAATAAGAAAAACGAATCGCCTAACGAGGAATGTTTGGGCGATTCGTTTTTTACTGTAATCAGCCATCATTAAACATCTTTTATAAAATTATATTCGAAACCTAAAGAAAACCAAGAAGAAACCATACTTCCAGCATGATTGAAAAGCGCAGTCATTACTTGAAAAAAGTCATCCATTTATGTTATAATAGACTGTATTTAAAAAATTTTAAGGAGAAATGACAGAATGTCTGTATCATTTGAAAACAAAGAAACAAACCGTGGTGTCTTGACTTTCACTATCTCTCAAGACCAAATCAAACCAGAATTGGACCGTGTCTTCAACTCAGTGAAGAAATCTCTTAATGTTCCAGGTTTCCGTAAAGGTCACCTTCCACGCCCTATCTTCGACAAAAAATTTGGTGAAGAGTCACTTTATCAAGACGTTATGAACGCTCTTTTGCCAAACGCTTATGAAGCAGCTGTAAAAGAAGCTGGTCTTGAAGTCGTTGCTCAACCAAAAATTGACGTAACTTCAATGGAAAAAGGTCAAGACTGGGTTATCACTGCTGAAGTCGTTACAAAACCTGAAGTAAAATTGGGTGACTACAAAAACCTTGAAGTATCAGTTGATGTAGAAAAAGAAGTAACTGACGCTGACGTTGAAGAGCGTATCGAACGCGAACGCAACAACTTGGCTGAATTGGTTATCAAAGAAGCTGCTGCTGAAAACGGCGATACTGTTGTCATCGACTTCGTTGGTTCTATCGATGGTGTTGAATTTGACGGTGGAAAAGGTGAAAACTTCTCACTTGGACTTGGTTCAGGTCAATTCATCCCTGGTTTTGAAGACCAATTGGTAGGTCACTCAGCTGGCGAAACTGTTGATGTAGTTGTAACATTCCCAGAAGACTACCAAGCAGAAGACCTTGCAGGTAAAGAAGCTAAATTCGTGACAACTATCCACGAAGTAAAAGCTAAAGAAGTTCCAGCTCTTGACGATGAGCTTGCAAAAGACATCGACGAAGAAGTTGAAACACTTGCTGAATTGAAAGAAAAATACCGCAAGGAATTGGCTGCAGCTAAAGAAGAAGCTTACAAAGATGCAGTTGAAGGTGCAGCAATTGATAAAGCTGTAGAAAACGCTGAAATCGTAGAACTTCCAGAAGAAATGATCCACGAAGAAGTTCACCGTTCAGTAAACGAATTCCTTGGAAACTTGCAACGTCAAGGTATCAACCCTGACATGTACTTCCAAATCACTGGAACTACTCAAGAAGACCTTCACAATCAATACCAAGCAGAAGCTGAGTCACGTACTAAGACTAACCTTGTTATCGAAGCAGTTGCCAAAGCTGAAGGATTTGACGCTTCAGAAGAAGAAATCCAAAAAGAAATCGAGCAATTGGCTGCAGATTACAACATGGAAGTGGCACAAGTACAAAGCTTGCTTTCAGCTGATATGTTGAAACACGACATCACAATCAAAAAAGCTGTTGAATTGATTACAAGCACAGCAACAGTTAAATAATCTTATACTCTTCGAAAATCAAATTCAAACCACGTCAGCGTCACCTTACCGTACTCAAGTACAGCTTGCGGTTAGCTTCCTAGTTTGCTCTTTGATTTTCATTGAGTATTCATAAACAAAAATCCCACCTGACTAGGTGGGTTTTCTTATGCACTATTTTCCAAAAATTTCTTTGAGGTCTGCGTCTGTAATCCCAATCATGGCTGGGATGCTACCCCAGTTTTCTTCGGTTAGGATGTAGGATTGTTCAGAGGAACTTGATGTGGTTGTTTCAGAGATAGCTGGTTGCTTTTCTTCAACATTATCCAATAAATCACTGAAGCGTTCAATCAGATAGGTTTTTCGGGCAGTTCCGATGTGTTGGGTTGCATAATCGAAGGCCTGTAATTCGCCTAGTAAGATAAGTTTGCTTTTGGCGCGAGTAATGGCTGTGTAGATGAGATTGCGCTCCAGCATACGCCTGCTAGCACTGGTGATAGGTAGGATGACAACAGGGAACTCACTTCCCTGTGATTTATGGATACTCATGGCATAGGCCAAGCGAATCTTGTACCATTCGTTACGTGGGTAAGAGACCTCATTGCCATCAAAATCAATGACAATCTCGTCTTGTTTCGACTCGGTGTATTTGCCAGGAATCAGGTCTGTGATGGCTCCCAAGTCTCCATTAAAGACATTGATTTCAGCATCGTTGACCAAATGAATGACCTTGTCTCCCTTACGATAGTGACACTGGGTAGCTTCAAAACTGAGTTGGTCTTTTTGTGGTGGGTTAAGGAGGTCTTGCATGAGCTGGTTGATAGCATCAATCCCTGCAGTCCCTCGGTACATGGGAGCCAGAACTTGGATATCACGGGCAGGGATGCCGCTTCTGAGGGCAGCACCTAAGATTTTTTCAATGGTGGCAGGAATATGGCCGCTAGCAATTTCAAAGTAGGAACGGTCAGCTTTTTTCTGGGTGAAATCAGCTGGTAAGATTCCCTGTCGAATCTGACTAGCTAGGGTGACGATGGTTGATTCTTCGCTTTGTCGATAAATTTTTTCCAAGCGAGTCTGAGGAATCAAGGGAATATGAAGTAGATCCGCTAGAACCTGTCCAGGACTGACAGACGGCAACTGGTCGCTGTCGCCCACGATGAGTATTTTACTGTTAGAAGAGATATTGGAGAAGAGTTGATTGGCCAGCCAAGTATCCACCATGGAAAATTCATCTACGATGATAAAGTCAGCATCCAGATAATCTTCCAGATGACTGGTATCATCGTCACCTGTCATTCCTAAATGACGGTGTATGGTAGCGCTAGGCAAACTTGTCAATTCATTCATGCGGCGAGCAGCTCGACCAGTTGGAGCAGCAAGAAGAATCGGCAGGTTGCTTTTTTTCCTGAGGTCAAGTCCTTCCAAAAGGGCGTAGACAGCGATGATACCATTGATAACCGTTGTCTTACCAGTACCAGGTCCACCTGTCAGGATAAAGACCTTATTCTGGATAGCATCACAAATAGCTTGTTTTTGAATGCTATCATAGTGGATTCCCAGATCTTCTTCGACAGTAGCGATATGTTTTTGAATGGTTTCTAAATCCTGGCTCTTCTGTTTTCCTTTTTCAAGGATACGAACCAAGTGACTGCGGATGCCTTCCTCAGCAAAAAAGAGGCTGTTGTTAAAGATTTTGGTATCAATCTGCTGAACCTTGTCTTCTTCAATCAGGTAGGAGAGTTCTTGGGCCACTTGGATGGGGTCCAGTTCCACGGGACGGGAGGATTCAAGGAGAGTAAGGGTTTGTTCCAGCAAATCTCGTGCTTCAACATAGGTGTCTCCTGTTTCCATACAGGCCTGAAAAAGACTGTGAACTAGACCAGCACGGAAGCGTTCAGGAGCCTGACTTTCGATGCCTAGCTCCTCAGCTAGCTGGTCAGCAATAGTAAAGCCCAAGCCCTTGATATCCTCAACCAGTTGGTAGGGATAATTTTCAACCACATCAAGGGTTTCTTCCTTGTAAAAGTCTTGAATCTGAAAGGCTAGTTTATTGGGAATGCCGTAGTTGGCTAGTTTGGCTAAAACCATCTCCGTTCCGTAGTTGAGACGAAGAGTTGAGACGAAAGCCTCGCGATTTTTGGCAGAGAGCCCTGAGATGCCTTCTAGCTTTTCGGGGTGTTGCAGAATTTCGTCAATGGTATTGTCGCCATAGGTATCCACGATTTTCTGAGCTGTCTTGAGACCAATCCCCTTGAAATGGCTACTTGAAAAGTACTTAACCAGCCCCTTGCTAGTTGGTTTTGCGCGTTCATAACGACTGATTTGCAGTTGCTCCCCATACTTGGAGTGCTGGACAATTTGTCCCCAAAAAGTATAGTCTTCTCCCTCAATCACATCAGCCATGGTGCCCGTGACAATGATTTCAAAATCATCAAAATCTTCTGCGTCTGTATCGTCGATTTCTAGGAGAAGGATGCGATAAAAATTGCTGGGATTTTCAAAAATAATCCGTTCAATGGTTCCTGAAAAATAAACTTCCATAAGATTCCTTTGCATAAATAGGTGAGAGTTAATACTCTTCGAAAATCTCTTCAAACCACGTCAGCTTCCATTTGCAACCTCAAAACAGTATTTTGAGCAGCCTGCGGCTAGCTTCCTAGTTTGCTCTTTGATTTTCATTGAGTATAACTTTGTTTCTATCCTAGTTAGACTGGGTAGTGAATAATCATCGTCTCACGATAGAAGAAGAGGCTGAGATTGGTGATTCTCGGCCTCTTAGGTCTCTTAAAATGTTCCGATACGGGTGATTGGCCAGAAGCGGAATTTAGCTTCCCCTGTGATATCTTTTGCTTTAAAGGTACCTACGTGACGGCTGTCGCTCGAAACCAAGCGGTCGTCTCCAAGGAGAAGGTATTCTCCTTCTGGGACAGTAAAGCTAAAGTTGGTGTTATAGTTGACATCAACTGTGAAGGCTTGGGCTTTTTGAGCGATACTTCTAAAGAAGGTTCCTTTATTTCCTTCAAATCCCTTGCCTGAGTAAGTGCTTTGGAGTTTGTCATCCTTGAAACGTTTGATATAGTCAGCTAGGTAAGGTTCATCTGTCTCTTTGTCATTGATGTAAAGTTTATCATTTTCGTAACGGATGGTATCGCCAGGCATTCCGATGACACGCTTGACGATGTCCTTATTGCCATCTTCCTCATGGGCAACCACGATATCAAAACGGTCAATAGGGAGGTGCTTAACAACAAAGAGGATTTCGCCGTCCGCTAGGGTAGGATCCATGGAATGCCCTTCTACGCGGACATTACTCCAAAAAAAGATACGGCTCAAAGCTAGTAATGACAGAATCAGGAGGAATAATCCCCACTCTTTTAAGAAATTTTTAAATGAATGCATAACTTACCTTTCTAAGCGTTTTTTCGCTTTTTCAGTATTTTTAAAGTGCAGTTTGGCGCAGAAATTGAGTCCCTGCATACCATAGGCTTGTAAAATCTGGCTAGCTACCTTATCAGAAGCCGTTCCAGCCCCACTTGGAAGTTGATAACCCAGTTCTCGTCCCAGATTTTCCAGATTTTCCAGAAAGAGATCACGCGCAATGATAGAAGAAACTGCTACAGCCAAGTATTTGCCCTCAGCCTTTTCTTCCAAGCTGATAGGATTGCTGAAACGATTGGCCTCTTGTGCCAAGTACTTGTCATAATTTTTAGCACTGGTAAAGGCATCAATCACAATTTTCTCAGGCTGAATGCCTTTTTGAAGAAGGAGATAGATAGCCTGGTTATGGAGGGCTACCTTAACCGAAACAGCATTGTAGCGGTCTCCGATGACCTCATTGTACTTGCTGGGTGAGAGAAGCAGTGCCTGGTGCTGGATTTTTTCCTTGAGGATAGGGGCAATCTGACGAATCTTTTGGTCGGTCAGAGTTTTAGAATCCCCCACACCGAGTTTTCGCAAGAAGACATGCTGGTCAGGTGTGACAAAGGAAGCCACAACTGCAAGCCCACCAAAGTAGGAACCATTTCCAACCTCATCCGTCCCAATTAAAGGAAGATTTTGTCCGTTGGTTTCCTCTAGAACCTGATAGCCAAAGAAACTGGCGTATTTCTCAGCCCCTTCACCCTGAAGCAAGACCTTTCCAGAAGTATAGATAGAAGCCGTTGCTTGAGGTAGTCGCAAAAAGTAGCGGATATAGGGATTCTTACTGGGAGCCAGACTGGTTTGATAGTGTTCAAGAAAAGCCTGAATCTCTTTTTCGCTTGGTGTGAGTGTTATACTTGCCATAGTTTCTATTGTACCACAAAAGCAGGCAAATTTGTAAAAACTGACAAAGTTAGCGAATTTTGGTATAATATCGTGAGGTGAATTTTATGGCAAATCTAAATCGATTCAAATTTACATTCGGGAAAAAATCATTAACCTTGACAAGCGAGCATGATAACCTTTTTATGGAGGAAATCGCCAAGGTTGCGACAGAAAAATACCAAGCAATTAAAGAACAAATGCCTAGTGCAGACGATGAAACAATTGCTCTTTTGTTGGCAGTCAATTGTTTATCAACTCAGCTCAGCCGTGAGATTGAATTTGACGATAAGGAGCAAGAATTAGAAGAACTCCGTCACAAGCTTGTGACTTGCAAGCAAGAACAGAGCAAGATTGAGGATTCCTTATGATTTCACTCCTTCTTCTATTGGTCTTGGCTTGGGGATTTTATATCGGCTATCGGAGAGGTCTGCTCTTACAGGTTTATTACCTGATTTCAGCCATGGCATCGGCTTTTATGGCTGGCCAGTTTTACAAGGGGCTGGGAGAACAATTCCATTTATTACTCCCTTATGCAAATCCGCAGGAAGGTCAGGGGACTTTTTTCTTCCCATCGGATCAACTCTTTCAGTTGGATAAGGTCTTTTACGCAGGGATCGGCTACTTACTTGTATTTGGGATAGTCTATAGCATCGGTCGTTTGCTTGGTCTCCTTTTACACTTACTTCCTAGTAAAAAACTGGGTGGCAAGTTGTTCCAAGTTTCAGCAGGTATCTTGTCCATGTTGGTGACTTTATTTGTCTTGCAGATGGCTTTGACCATCTTGGCGACCATCCCCATGGCAGCTATACAAAATCCTCTTGAAAAGAGTATCGTCGCAAAACATATCATTCAGAGCATACCAGTAACAACAAGTTGGCTCAAACAAATCTGGGTGACAAATTTAATCGGATAAAAAGGGCAGGAATTTTCCTAGCCCTTTGTTTACAGATTTGACTGAATGTAAAAAGTTACTACACCTAATACTCAATGAAAATCAAAGAGCAAACTAGGAAGCTAGCCGCAGGCTGTACTTGAGTACGGTAAGGCGACGCTGACGTGGTTTGAATTTGATTTTCGAAGAGTATAGACATTCAAAGACAAGGAAATAACGATGAACAAGAAAATATTAGAAACATTAGAGTTCAATAAGGTCAAGGCCTTGTTTGAGCCTCATTTGTTGACCGAGCAGGGCTTGGATCAATTGAGACAGCTGGCTCCGACTGTCAAAGCAGATAAAATCAAACAGGCTTTTGCTGAGATGAAGGAGATGAAGGCTCTTTTTGTTGAGCAACCGCATTTTACCATTCTCGCAACCAAGGAAATTGCAGGAGTCTGCAAGCGGTTGGGGATGGGAGCGGACCTCAATATCGAGGAGTTCCTGCTCTTAAAGCGCGTGCTTCTTGCCAGCCGAGAGCTTCAAAGTTTTTATGCCAATCTGGAAAATGTCAGCTTGACAGAATTAGCCCTCTGGTTTGAAAAATTACACGATTTTCCGCAATTACAAGGAAATCTACAAGCCTTTAATGATGCCGGTTTCATTGAAAATTTTGCCAGTGAAGAATTGGCGCGCATCCGTCGGAAAATCCATGATAGCGAGAGTCAGGTACGCGATGTTTTACAGGACCTGCTCAAGCAAAAAGCGCAGATGTTGACGGAAGGGATTGTTGCCAGCAGAAATGGCCGTCAGGTTTTACCAGTCAAAAATACCTATCGCAATAAGATTGCAGGTGTCGTTCATGATATTTCTGCTAGTGGAAATACCGTCTATATCGAACCCCGTGAGGTGGTCAAACTGAGTGAAGAAATTGCTAGTCTGCGAGCAGATGAGCGCTATGAAATGCTTCGCATTCTCCAAGAAATTTCTGAGCGTGTCCGCCCTCATGCGGCTGAGATTGCCAATGATGCCTGGATTATCGGCCATCTGGATTTGATTCGTGCCAAGGTCCGCTTTATCCAAGAAAGACAAGCAGTCGTACCTCAGCTGTCAGAAAATCAAGAAATTCAACTGCTCCATGTCTGCCATCCTTTGGTCAAAAATGCCGTCGCAAATGATGTCCATTTTGGCCAAGATTTAACAGCCATTGTCATTACAGGTCCCAATACAGGTGGGAAGACCATCATGCTTAAAACTCTGGGCTTGACACAGGTTATGGCCCAGTCTGGTTTGCCGATTTTAGCAGATAAGGGAAGTCGTGTTGGTATTTTTGAAGAAATTTTTGCTGATATTGGCGATGAGCAATCTATTGAACAGAGCTTGTCTACCTTCTCTAGCCACATGACCAATATTGTGGATATTCTTGGCAAAGTCAACCAGCATTCGCTCTTGCTCTTGGATGAGTTGGGGGCTGGTACAGATCCTCAAGAGGGAGCTGCCCTTGCCATGGCTATTCTTGAGGACCTTCGCCTGCGTCAAGTCAAGACTATGGCGACTACCCACTATCCGGAACTAAAGGCCTACGGTATTGAGACAGCCTTTGTGCAAAATGCCAGCATGGAGTTTGATACTGCAACTCTACGCCCGACTTATCGCTTTATGCAGGGAGTGCCTGGTCGAAGCAATGCCTTTGAAATTGCCAAACGTCTAGGCCTATCTGAAGTTATTGTAGGGGATGCCAGTCAGCAGGTCGATCAAGATAATGATGTCAATCGTATCATTGAGCAACTGGAAGAGCAGACTCTGGAAAGCCGTAAACGTTTGGATAATATCCGTGAGGTGGAGCAAGAAAATCTAAAGATGAACCGTGCGCTAAAAAAACTTTACAACGAGCTCAATCGTGAAAAGGAAACCGAGCTCAACAAGGCGCGTGAACAGGCTGCTGAGATTGTGGACATGGCCCTCAGTGAAAGTGACCAGATTCTCAAAAATCTCCACAGTAAATCTCAACTCAAACCCCACGAAATCATTGAAGCCAAGGCCAAGCTGAAAAAATTGGCTCCTGAAAAAGTAGACTTGTCCAAAAACAAGGTCCTTCAAAAGGCCAAGAAAAAACGAGCTCCAAAGGTGGGAGATGATATCGTTGTTCTCAGTTATGGCCAGCGTGGTACCTTGACCAGTCAACTCAAGGACGGCCGCTGGGAAGCCCAAGTTGGCTTGATTAAGATGACCTTAGAAGAGAAAGAATTTGACCTTGTTCAAGCCCAGCAAGAAAAACAAGTCAAGAAGAAACAGGTCAATGTTGTGAAACGAACTTCTGGACGAGGACCTCAAGCCAGACTGGATCTTCGAGGCAAACGTTACGAAGAGGCTATGAATGAGCTAGATGCCTTTATCGACCAAGCCCTGCTTAACAATATGGCTCAAGTCGATATCATCCATGGTATCGGAACAGGTGTCATCCGTGAAGGAGTTACCAAATATCTACAAAGAAACAAACATGTCAAGAGTTTTGGTTATGCCCCACAAAATGCTGGAGGCAGTGGTGCAACTATTGTGACCTTTAAAGGATAGAAGTATTTCGGGCTTTACACAGTAAAAACTGTTGAATTAAGTTTTACTAATAAACACATTGACAAAAGCCAACATTTTTTGTAAAATAAGAATCAATTAAATACCAACACCGAATGAAGTTTAATAGAAGTGGGGAATCGTTTGATTTTCCATGACTGTAAATGGACGGAACTCTGGAGAGACCGTAAAGGCACCGAAGGGGCAAGGCAGGCAACTGCTCAAACTCTCAGGTAAAAGGACAGAGCTAGGATAGACCGCTTTTTGGCATTTATCTAAGCATTCCAGAGTACATGTATCTTGCATGTGCTCTTTCTTTTGGGGTTGAAAAGATAGGAGAAGGAAATGTTAGAATTGCTTAAATCAATCGATGCTTTTGCTTGGGGTCCACCCCTCTTGATTTTATTGGTCGGAACAGGGATTTACCTAACTGCCCGTTTAGGACTTTTGCAGGTTTTGCGTCTCTCTAAGGCCTTCCAGCTTATTTTTACTAAGGACAAGGGGCATGGCGATGTATCCAGCTTTGCGGCCTTATGTACAGCCTTGGCAGCGACAGTTGGTACGGGAAATATTATCGGAGTCGCGACGGCTATCAAGGTCGGTGGCCCAGGAGCTCTCTTTTGGATGTGGATGGCTGCTTTCTTTGGGATGGCTACCAAGTATGCGGAAGGACTCTTGGCTATCAAATACCGTACCAAGGATGACCATGGTGCAGTGGCGGGAGGTCCGATGCACTATATCCTTCTAGGTATGGGAGAAAAGTGGCGACCACTTGCCATCTTCTTTGCCCTAGCAGGTGTTCTAGTAGCTTTGTTGGGGATTGGGACTTTCACCCAAGTCAACTCAATTACAGAATCTATCCAAAATACAACGACTATTTCGCCAGCTATCACGGCTCTTGTGTTGTCTGTATTTGTAGCGATTGCTGTCTTTGGTGGACTCAAGTCCATTTCAAAGGTTTCAACTACTGTTGTTCCTTTTATGGCTATTATTTATATTTTGGGAACCCTTACAGTCATTTTCTTTAATATCGAGAAAATACCTGCTACAATCGCTTTAATCTTGACATCCGCTTTTAGTCCAGTTGCTGCGGTGGGTGGTTTTGCTGGTGCTAGCATTCGGATGGCTATCCAAAATGGTGTGGCGCGTGGTGTCTTCTCAAACGAATCTGGTTTGGGTTCTGCTCCCATTGCAGCGGCTGCAGCTAAGACAAATGAACCTGTAGAGCAAGGCTTGATATCCATGACAGGAACCTTTATAGACACCCTCATTATCTGTACCTTGACTGGTTTGACCATCTTGGTGACTGGTGTTTGGAGTGGTGACTTAAATGGGGTTGCCTTGACTCAGTCAGCCTTTTCAACAGTCTTTTCACACTTTGGGCCTGCCCTCTTGACCATCTTCCTTGTGCTCTTTGCCTTTACAACGATTTTAGGTTGGAACTACTACGGAGAACGCTGTTTCGAGTTTCTCTTTGGGGTTCGTTTTATCTGGCTCTACCGTGTGATTTTTGTGCTCATGGTCTTGTTAGGAGGTTTTATCGAGTTGGATATGGTTTGGATTATCGCAGATATTGTCAATGCCTTGATGGCTCTGCCAAACTTGATTGCCCTCTTAGTTTTATCACCAGTTGTTATTGCTGAAACTAAAAAGTATTTTAATAAATAATGGAATCACACATCGCGTGTGATTTTTTGCTTTCATAAAAAATTTCTATCGGTGCAATTTAAAATATATATTATACAAGGTATAGAATCTGTGATAGACTAGGTTTCAACAACATGAAAAGAGGTTTTATGATGACAACATTTACAATTCATACAGTAGAATCAGCGCCAGCAGAAGTGAAAGAAGTTCTTGAAACAGTAGAAAAAGATAACAATGGCTATATTCCCAACCTAATCGGTCTCTTGGCTAATGCACCGACTGCTTTGGAGGCTTACCGTACTGTCGGAGCCATCAATCGTCGCAACAGCCTGACACCCGTTGAGCGTGAAGTAGTGCAAATCACAGCTGCCGTGACCAATGGTTGTGCCTTCTGTGTCGCAGGTCACACAGCCTTTTCAATCAAACAAATCCAGATGAACGATGACCTTCTTCAAGCCCTTCGCAATCGTACTCCAATTGAAACAGATTCTAAATTGGACACCCTAGCTAAGTTTACCTTGGCAGTTATCAATACCAAGGGTCGTGTAGGAGATGAAGCCTTAGCTGAGTTTCTAGAAGCTGGCTACACGCAACAAAATGCCTTGGATGTGGTTCTTGGTGTCAGCCTAGCAAGCCTCTGTAACTATGCCAACAATCTAGCCAATACACCAATTAACCCAGAATTGCAACCCTATGCTTAATACTTATCTGAGTAAAAATGAAGTCTAAAATAATCGGACTTCATTTTTTATACCCTCATTTAAGCGCTTTTATGCTATACTAATAATAATATGATTAACGGAGGTTGCCATGAAAAAACTACCCTTAGTATTTTCTGGTTGTTTGCTAGGTTTAGCAGGAGCTGGGAATCTCGTTTTAGATACGTTGCCGGTTCTATCCCATCTGTTGAGTCTGACAGGTTTGATTTTATGGATTTATTTTCTAATTTTGCATCTTTTTAATTGGAAGGAAACTAAGAAAGAATTGACCAAGCCTCCTCTTTTGTCAGGAATGGCCACCTTTCCCATGGCTGGGATGATTTTATCGACTTATGTCTTTCGCGTCTTCCCTCATCTTCCTTTGGTAGCGCAAGGACTCTGGTGGTTTTCATTTCTCTTGGATTTGGCCTTGATTGCTGGTTTCACCATCAAGTTTGCCTGTCCAGGTCGGAGGGTTCATGCCACTCCAAGCTGGACTGTTCTCTATGTAGGGATAGCAGTAGCAGCCTTGACCTATCCTCTTGTAGGCATCATCAAAATTGCCTATGCGACCTTGAGTTTTGGATTTCTATTGACCTTCTATCTCTATCCTCTTATTTATAGTGATTTAAAGAAACATCCACTCCCACTAGCCATGCTTGGACAAGAGGGGATCTACTGTGCTCCTTTCTCTCTGCTCTTGGCTTCCCTAGTTCGAGTTGGAGGAGCTAGCCTACCGACTTGGCTCTTGATTGCCATGATTTTGGCTTCTCAATCCTCCTTTTTCTTTGTTTTGACTCGCCTACCCAATATTTTAAAACAAGGTTTTCAACCAGCCTTTTCAGCCCTCACCTTCCCAACCATTATTACAGCTACTTCGCTCAAGATGGCTCAGGGAATCTTGAAACTTCCATTTTTGGAGTATTTGGTACTGGTTGAAACTGCTATTTGCTTAATTATTTTGCTCTTTGTATTAGGCGCTTATCTGAATTGGTTACGAAAAAAGGTCTAGCTAGAAATAGCTAAACCTTATTTTTTATGGTTTGATGACTTCAGCTCCATCCATGTATGGACGAAGTGCTTCTGGAATGGTCACAGAACCATCTTCATTTTGGTAGTTTTCAAGAATAGCAGCCACTGTACGTCCAACTGCAAGTCCAGAACCGTTTAAGGTGTGGAGCAATTTAACCTTGCCATCAGCTTCATCACGGTAACGGATTTGGGCACGACGAGCTTGGAAATCTTCTGTGTTTGAACAGCTTGAGATTTCACGGTAATTGTTTTGCGCTGGAATCCATACTTCCAAGTCGTAAGTTTTAGCAGCTGAGAAGCCCATATCTCCAGTAGAGAGAGCAACGACACGGTATGGAAGGTTGAGCTTTTGAAGGATATTTTCAGCGTTGGCTGTCATTTTTTCCAATTCTTCATAAGATTCTTCTGGCTTGGCAAATTTGACCATTTCAACCTTGTGGAATTGGTGTAAACGAATCAAGCCACGAGTATCACGACCAGCAGAACCAGCCTCAGAACGGAATGATGGGCTCATAGCAGTGAAGTAGATTGGCAGGTCTTTACCGTCAAGGATTTCATCACGGTAGTAGTTTGTCAGAGGAACTTCGGCTGTAGGAATAAGGACATAATTGCTGTCACTGAGTTCAAAAGTGTCTTCCTTGAATTTTGGATATTGACCAGTACCAAACATAGAATCATGGTTAACCATGTAAGGCGTGATGACTTCCGTATAGCCTTCCTTTCCATGTTCATCCAACATAAAGTTGTAGATAGCACGTTCCAAACGAGCGCCGAGACCTTTATAGAAGAGGAAGCGAGCTCCTGTTACCTTACCACCACGTTCCCAGTCAAGGATGCCAAGGTCTTCACCCAGATCCCAGTGAGCTTTTGGCTCGAAATTGAACTCGCGTGGAGTCCCCCAACGGCGAACTTCCACATTGTCTTCTTCGTCAGCCCCAACAGGAACGCTATCAGCTGGAATATTTGGAAGAGTAGTGGTAAATTCTGTCAATTTAGCATCGATTTCTGCCAATTCAGCATCCAAGGCTTTGACTTCAGCAGATAGAGTTTGCATGGCAGCAATCTTGTCATCTGCATTTTCCTTGTTGCGCTTAGCTTGGGCAATCTCAGCTGAAACTGTGTTACGTTCTGCCTTGAGAGTTTCAACCTTGACTAAAATGTCACGACGTTTAGCATCGATTTCTTTCATCTCATTCAAGACAGCAGCATCTACACCACGTGTAGCCAATTTTTCTGCGACAGCGTCAAAGTCTGTACGAATACGTTTGATATCTAACATAAAAACTCCTTTATGAAAAAAGCACACCTGACAAAGCGTTGGAGTGGCAGGGCCACGGTTCCATCCAACTTCACAGGTGTGCACTTGATTGTGTATGTAATTGTTACTAACGGTAGAATTTCACCTATCCCTCCTATCTGCTCGCAGCATCCGCAGACTTTCTGAAAGAAGAAGATAACCTACTTATCCGTTGCTATGATTATACTAAAGTTTCTACTTTTTTGCAAATAGATTTTTAAATTTTTGACCAATTGTCTGAATCAGGGTAGGAAGTTTGACGACCTTGTCATTCCCCAGTTTTTCGCGTGCAATTTTGAGAATGGCACCTGAGTCTTTTGAAGCAAAGAGGAATTTTCCTCTGTCTGTAAAGACTTCGAAGTGGCGACTGATTTTGCGTCCAGTGACATTGGCTCCAATTTGGTTGATATGGCTCCAAGGAATCTGGATAAATTGTTCGACATTGACATCTGGGTAAAATTCTAAAGCCTGATCTCCGACAAGGAATTTCCCAACTTTCCCAGCTATAGAGAGGTAGGAGGTGCCTGTCGTGCTGAGAAGCACGGTTTTATTAAGCGATTGGACCATGTTTAGTCTTCCTTACTTTCGCCGAAAAAGGCATTGTAGAGGGCTTTAATCGCTGCTTTTTCTTGGTCCTTATTGACAACGAACATGATAGAAACTTCACTAGAACCTTGAGACATCATCTGGATATTGATCTTGTTTTCAGATAGAGCACGTGTTGCAGTAGCTGTTACACCGATATGACTCTTCATCTTTTCACCAACAATCATAATGATTGAAAGGTCGTGTTCGATTTCTGCATGGTCTACTTCAGCCTTTTGAACCAACTGACGAAGAATTTCTTCTTCCTTGATAGGAGTTAGTTCACGAGAACGGAGGATGATTGAAAGATCGTCGATACCAGTTGGCATATGTTCCCAACCGATGTTGAGGTCTTCAAGGATTTGCAGAACCTTGCGACCAAATCCAATCTCGCGGTTCATGAGGTATTTAGACATGTTGATGCTGACAAAGTCAGAATCACCAGCAATTCCTACAACTGGAAATTCATCACTACTGTGTTTTAAAACGATACGAGTACCTGGATGGTCAGGATTGTTGGTATTCTTGATAACCAGAGGAATTTTTCCTCGGTAGGCAGGAAGAAGAGCCTCGTCATGAAGGACTGAAAAGCCTGCATAAGCCAACTCACGCATTTCACGGTAGGTTAACTCAGGAATCGAGTGTGGTTGGTGGATAATGCCTGGGTGGGCTGCAAAGATACCATCAACGTCTGTAAAGTTTTCATAGAGGTCAGCTTTAACTCCTGCAGCAATGATAGAGCCTGTAATGTCTGATCCCCCACGTGAGAAGGTACAGATTTGATTTTCCTTGGTAACTCCAAAGAAACCAGGAATGACAAGGACTTCATTTGCATTTGTCAATTCTTCAATCTTGTCATAACTTGATGGCACGATGCGAGCGTTGCCAGGTTCACTTGTTACCACAATCCCAGCTTCTCGAGGGTGAACATAGCGTGCATCGATACCATTTTGGTTAAAGTAGGCAGCAATCAATTTAGCATTGTTATTTTCACCCGCTGCTAGGAAAGTATCGTAGAGAAATTCGTTTTCTTCGATAGGAAGACTTGCCAAGGCACGAATGCTTTTTGAAATTTTCTCTAGAACAGCTGGTTTCAGTCCTAATTCACTAACCATAGCTGCATAGCGGTCGATAATCCAGTTTTGGCTCTTGCTAATATCGTTACCAGCAACATAGTTGCGGTAGTATTTAATCAAGGCATCCGTAACCTTAGTATCTTCAGCATTGCGTTTACCAGGAGCAGAAACAACTACAAAACGGCGTTCAGGATCGCTTTTTACGATGTTTAAAACTTTTTCTAATTGACCAGCAGAGGCAAGAGAGCTACCTCCAAATTTAACAACTTTCATAAGAACTCCTAAAGTAAGTATTTTATACGATTATAGCAGAAAGAAAACCTTTTTTCAATGAAGAAAATGAGATGCTTTCTATCTAAAGCTAGCCTTTCCAATCGGCTGAGACACTTTCAGTCGATTTTTTCTTGCTTTCTGCTCCTAAAAAAGATATACTTTGGAAATGAAATAATTTAAACAGCTTACTAAATAAAAAGGAGTCCTGATGGAACACATTATTTATCAGCTTGAAGAGGACTTGGCAATCCTTACCTTAAATCGTCCTGATGTCGCGAATGGTTTTCATATCCCTATGTGTGAGGAGATTTTAGAAGCCTTGACTCTGGCGGAAGAGGATCCGGCTGTGCATTTTATCTTAATCAATGCGAATGGCAAAGTCTTTTCAGTTGGGGGAGATTTAGTAGAGATGAAGCGGGCAGTGGATGAGGATGATATTCCATCGTTGACGAAAATCGCAGAACTAGTCAATGCTATTTCTTACAAAATCAAGCAAATTGCAAAGCCTGTTTTGATGGAAGTTGACGGGGCTGTTGCAGGTGCTGCAGCGAATATGGCTGTTGCTGCAGATTTCTGTCTTGCAACGGATAAGGCTAAATTTATCCAAGCCTTTGTTGGAGTTGGCTTGGCTCCAGATGCAGGAGGAATTCATCTCTTGAGCAGAAGTATTGGTGTGACGCGTGCTGCCCAAATAGCCATGACAGGTGAGGCTTTGACTGCAGAAAAAGCTATGGAGTGGGGGTTAGTTTACCGCATTTCTGAAGCTGATAAGTTAGAAAAAAACAGAGAACAGCTTCTTAAAAAATTGAGACGTGGTTCAAGCAATTCCTATGCTGCCATCAAGAAGTTGGTTTGGGAGAGCCAATTTAAAGATTGGCAAGATTATGCTACTTTGGAATTGAATCTCCAAGAGTTTCTCGCGCAAACAGAGGATTTCAAAGAGGGAGTTCGGGCTCATTCGGAGAGAAGAAGACCTAAATTCACAGGAAAATAGAAAAATACTTGCACCATTCTTTGAAGTTTGATATAATTCCCTTGTCAAATGTTTTGATTTTGAAAGTTTTTTTGAGAAGAGGGGAAAAGAAATTGGACTACCAACGTATTAATGAATATTTAACATCTATATTTAACAATGTCCTCGTTATCGAGGAAGTTAGCTTGAGGGGTAGTCGTTTCAAGGATATCTCCATCAAAGAAATGCATACGATTGATGTGATTGGAAAAGTTCCAGATGTGACACCAAGTCAAGTGTCGAGAGAGTTGATGGTGACTCTTGGGACAGTTACGACGAGTTTGAATAATCTCGAACGCAAGGGTTACATTGAACGCATTCGCTCAGAGCAGGATCGTCGTGTGGTGCATCTACATTTGACAAAGAAAGGTCGCTTGGTTCATAGACTACATAAACGTTTCCACAAGACAATGGTTGAAAAAATCATTGATGGTATGAGTAAGGAAGAAATTGATGTTATGAGCAAAGGTTTAACCAATCTTTATCAATTTTTGGAGGATTTGAAATAATGGCTTTTGCAAAAATAAGCCAGGTTGCTCATTATGTACCAGAGCAAGTGGTTACAAATCATGATTTGGCTCAGATTATGGATACCAATGATGAGTGGATTTCAAGTCGGACGGGAATACGACAAAGGCATATTTCAAGAACAGAATCTACTAGTGATTTGGCTACAGAGGTTGCTAAGAAACTGATGGCAAAAGCTGGAATCACAGGGGAGGAGTTGGATTTTATCATCCTAGCTACCATTACTCCAGATTCGATGATGCCCTCTACAGCTGCTCGTATCCAAGCCAATATTGGTGCTAATAAGGCCTTTGCTTTTGACCTAACAGCGGCTTGTAGTGGATTTGTATTTGCCTTATCAACTGCTGCAAAGTTTATCGCTACTGGTCGCTTTCAAAAAGGCTTGGTGATTGGTAGTGAAACCCTCTCTAAAGCAGTCGATTGGTCGGACCGATCAACAGCTGTTTTGTTTGGAGATGGTGCTGGTGGTGTCTTGCTAGAAGCTAGCGAGCAAGAGCATTTCTTGGCAGAGAGTCTCAATAGCGATGGAAGTCGTAGCGAGTGTCTGACCTATGGACATTCAGGCCTACATTCTCCGTTTTCAGATCAAGAAAATGCAGATTCATTTTTGAAGATGGACGGGCGCGCAGTCTTTGATTTTGCCATTCGAGATGTAGCCAAGTCTATCAAACAGACTATTGAAGAATCTCCTATAGAGGCGACAAACTTGGATTATCTGCTACTTCATCAGGCTAATGACCGTATTTTGGATAAGATGGCTAGAAAAATCGGTGTCGACCGAGCTAAACTTCCAGCCAATATGATGAAATATGGCAATACCAGTGCAGCCAGTATCCCGATTTTACTTTCAGAGTGTGTAGAACAAGGCCTTATCCATTTAGATGGTAGTCAGACTGTTCTGCTATCAGGCTTCGGTGGAGGCTTGACCTGGGGCACACTCATTCTTACAATTTAGGTAATCATGTGGTGAACACATTGTTATAAAAAACTATTTATTTTAAAGGAGTCCTATCATGGCAGTATTTGAAAAAGTACAAGAAATTATCGTTGAAGAACTTGGAAAAGACGCATCAGAAGTAACACTTGAATCAACTTTTGATGATTTGGATGCAGATTCATTGGACTTATTCCAAGTAATCTCAGAAATTGAAGATGCTTTTGATATCCAAATCGAAGCAGAAGATGACTTGAAAACAGTTGGTGACTTGGTTGCCTACGTTGAAGAGCTAATAAAATAAGAAGAATATGAATAAAAGGAGTAGGGAAACCCACTCCCTCTTGTTCATATAATAGTTTGATTTTCAAAACATTTTACTATCGAATTATTATATAAGCAAGAAATGATGGAGGCACTATGAAAACGCGTATTACAGAATTATTGAATATTGATTATCCTATTTTCCAAGGAGGAATGGCTTGGGTTGCTGATGGTGATTTGGCAGGGGCTGTTTCCAAGGCTGGAGGACTAGGGATTATCGGTGGGGGGAATGCCCCTAAAGAAGTTGTCAAGGCAAATATTGATAAAATCAAATCATTGACTGATAAACCTTTTGGTGTCAACATCATGCTTTTGTCTCCCTTTGTGGAAGATATTGTAGACCTCGTTATCGAGGAAGGGGTTAAGGTAGTGACAACAGGCGCAGGAAATCCAAGTAAATACATGGAACGTTTCCATGAAGCTGGTATTACAGTTATTCCTGTTGTACCAAGTGTGGCCCTAGCTAAACGCATGGAAAAAATCGGTGCGGACGCTGTCATTGCAGAAGGAATGGAAGCTGGGGGACATATTGGGAAATTAACAACCATGACCTTGGTGCGTCAGGTTGCTGCTGCTGTATCTATTCCTGTTATTGCTGCAGGAGGGATTGCGGATGGTGAAGGTGCTGCGGCTGGCTTTATGCTAGGTGCAGAGGCTGTTCAGGTTGGAACTCGTTTTGTCGTTGCAAAAGAGTCTAATGCCCATCCAAATTATAAGGCGAAAATTTTAAAAGCTAGAGATATTGATACTACGATTTCAGCTCAACACTTTGGACATGCTGTTCGTGCGATTAAAAATCAGTTGACTCGTGATTTTGAACAAGCTGAAAAAGATGCCTTTAAACAAGAAAATCCAGATTTGGAAATTTTTGAACAAATGGGAGCAGGTGCTCTAGCCAAAGCGGTTGTTCACGGAGATGTGGATGGCGGATCTGTTATGGCAGGTCAAATTGCAGGCCTTGTTTCCAAAGAAGAAACCGTTGAAGAAATCCTAAAAGATTTGTATTACGGAGCAGCTAAGAAAATTCAAGAAGAAGCCTCTCGTTGGGCAGGAGTTGTAAGAAATGACTAAAACAGCCTTTTTATTTGCTGGCCAAGGCGCCCAGTATCTAGGTATGGGACGGGATTTCTATGATCAGTATCCGATTGTCAGAGAAACGATTGATCAAGCTAGTCAGGTACTTGGTTATGATTTGCGTCATCTTATCGATACGGAAGAAGAAAAACTCAATCAGACCCGCTATACGCAACCAGCTATTTTAGCAACTTCAGTTGCTATCTATCGTTTATTGCAAGAAAAGGGCTATCAGCCTGATATGGTTGCTGGTTTATCCCTTGGAGAATACTCTGCCTTGGTGGCTAGTGGAGCCTTGGATTTTGAAGATGCGGTTGCCTTGGTAGCCAAGCGTGGAGCCTATATGGAAGAAGCAGCTCCTGCTGGCTCTGGCAAGATGGTCGCAGTTCTCAATACGCCAGTAGAGGTCATTGAGGAAGCCTGTCGAAAAGCTTCTGAACTTGGAGTGGTCACTCCAGCCAACTATAACACACCTGCACAAATCGTCATTGGTGGAGAAGTGGCAGCAGTTGACCGAGCTGTCGAACTCTTGCAAGAAGCAGGTGCCAAACGCTTGATTCCTCTCAAGGTTTCAGGACCTTTTCATACCGCTCTCCTTGAGCCTGCTAGCCAGAAACTGGCTGAAACACTAGCTCAGGTAAACTTTTCAGATTTCACTTATCCCCTAGTTGGTAATACAGAAGCTGCTGTCATGCCAAAAGAAGACATTGCTCAACTCTTGACGCGTCAGGTTAAGGAACCAGTTCGTTTCTATGAAAGTATTGCAGTTATGCAAGAAGCAGGCGTAACCAACTTTATTGAGATTGGACCGGGGAAAGTCTTGTCAGGCTTTGTCAAAAAAATTGATAAAACAGCTAAACTAGCCAATGTTGAAGATCAGGCGAGTTTGGAAGCCTTGCTAGAAAACGAGTAATCCCTTCTCCCATAAATACAAGAGGAAACAGGAGAAAAGAATGCAACTAAAAAATAAAAATATCTTTATTACAGGTTCGAGTCGTGGAATTGGTCTTACCATTGCCCACAAGTTTGCTCAGGCAGGAGCCAATATTGTTTTAAACAGTCGTGGTGTAATTTCAGAAGAATTGCTCGCTGAGTTTTCAAACTATGGTGTCAAGGTGGTTCCCATTTCAGGAGATGTATCAGATTTTGAAGACGCTAAGCGTATGGTTGAGCAAGCTATTGCAGATCTGGGTTCAGTAGATGTTTTGGTTAACAATGCAGGAATTACTCAAGATACCCTTATGCTCAAGATGACAGAAGCGGATTTTGAAAAAGTGCTCAAGGTTAACCTGACTGGTGCCTTTAACATGACACAATCAGTTTTGAAACCGATGATGAAAGCCAGAGAAGGTGCTATCATTAATATGTCTAGTGTTGTTGGTTTGATGGGAAATATCGGTCAAGCTAACTATGCTGCTTCTAAGGCTGGTTTGATTGGTTTTACCAAGTCTGTGGCGCGTGAAGTGGCCAATCGCAATATCAGGGTTAATGCTATTGCACCTGGAATGATTGAGTCCGATATGACAGCTGTCCTATCAGACAAGGTAAAAGATGCCATGCTGGCGCAAATTCCCATGAAAGAATTTGGGCAGGCAGATCAGGTTGCAGATTTAACAGTATTTTTAGCAGGCCAAGATTATCTAACTGGTCAAGTGGTTGCCATTGATGGCGGCCTCAGTATGTAGCAGAAGCTAGAGGTAAAAAAGATGAAACTAAATCGCGTAGTAGTAACAGGTTATGGAGTAACATCTCCAATCGGAAATACACCAGAAGAATTTTGGAATAGTTTAATAACTGGAAAAATCGGAATTGGTCAAATTACAAAATTTGATCATAGTGACTTTGATGTGCATAATGCGGCAGAAATCCAAGATTTTCCTTTTGATAAATACTTTGTAAAGAAAGATACCAATCGTTTTGATAACTACTCTTTGTATGCCTTGTACGCAGCCCAAGAAGCTGTCAATCATGCAGGTCTTGATGTAGAGGCCCTTGATAAAGATCGTTTTGGTGTTATTGTTGCCTCAGGTATTGGTGGAATCAAAGAAATTGAAGATCAAGTGCTTCGCCTCCATGACAAAGGACCAAAACGTGTGAAACCATTGACCCTTCCAAAAGCCTTACCAAATATGGCTTCAGGAAATGTTGCTATGCGTTTTGGAGCAAACGGTGTTTGTAAATCCATCAATACTGCCTGCGCTTCATCAAATGATGCGATTGGGGATGCCTTCCGCTCAATTAAGTTTGGTTTCCAAGATGTTATGTTGGTAGGTGGTTCAGAAGCTTCTATTACACCTTTTGCTATTGCTGGTTTCCAAGCCCTAACAGCTCTCTCTACTACAGAGGATCCAAGTCGTGCTTCTATCCCATTTGATAAGGATCGCAATGGTTTTGTCATGGGTGAAGGTTCAGGGATGTTGGTTCTTGAAAGCCTTGAACACGCTGAAAAACGTGGGGCTACTATCCTTGCTGAAGTGGTTGGTTATGGACATACCTGTGATGCCTACCACATGACTTCTCCTCATCCAGAAGGTCAGGGAGCTATCAAGGCCATCAAACTAGCCTTGGAAGAAGCTGAGATTTCCCCAGAACAAGTAGCCTATGTCAATGCTCACGGAACATCAACTCCTGCCAATGAAAAAGGAGAAAGTGGTGCTATCGTAGCTGCTCTTGGTAAGGAAGTGCCTGTATCATCAACCAAGTCCTTCACAGGACATTTGCTGGGGGCTGCAGGTGCAGTAGAAGCTATCGTCACAATCGAAGCTATGCGTCATAACTTTGTACCAATGACAGCTGGAACAAGTGAAGTATCAGATTATATCGAAGCCAATGTCGTTTATGGACAAGGCTTGGAGCAAGAAATTCCATACGCTATTTCAAATACCTTTGGTTTTGGTGGCCATAATGCAGTTCTTGCTTTCAAACGTTGGGAGAATAAATAAGTATGAATTTAAACGATATTAAAGACTTGATGGCCCAATTTGACCAGTCAAGTTTGAGAGAATTTTCTTATAAGAATGGGACGGATGAGTTGGAGTTTAGCAAGAATGAAGCGAGACTGGTGTCTGAAGTTGCACCTCAAGTTGCTCCAGCACCCGTTCTAGCAACACCGAGTCCAGTAGCTCTTACATCTGCTCCAGCAGAAACTGTAGCGGAAGAAACTTCTGCTCCAGCTGAAGCAAGTGTGGCTGCTGAGGGAGATGTTGTAGAGAGCCCACTTGTTGGTGTGGCTTACTTGGCTGCTGGTCCAGATAAACCTGCCTTCGTCACAGTTGGTGATAGTGTCAAAAAAGGTCAAACATTGGTGATCATCGAAGCTATGAAAGTCATGAATGAAATCCCAGCTCCTAAGGATGGTGTGGTGACGGAAATTCTCGTTTCTAACGAAGAAATGGTTGAGTTTGGTAAAGGATTGGTACGTATCAAATGATCGATATTCAAGGAATCAAAGAAGCTCTTCCCCACCGTTATCCTATGCTCCTAGTAGATCGTGTGTTGGAAGTGAGCGAGGATACCATTGTTGCTATCAAAAATGTGACCATTAACGAGCCCTTCTTCAACGGTCATTTTCCTC
This sequence comes from bacterium, assembly GCA_905221085.1. Classification (GTDB taxonomy): domain Bacteria; phylum Bacillota; class Bacilli; order Lactobacillales; family Streptococcaceae; genus Streptococcus. The sequence continues at coordinate 16,684 of CAJNBT010000010.1, read as the reverse complement.
AATACCCTGTCATGCCAGGTGTTCTGATCATGGAAGCCTTGGCGCAAACAGCTGGTGTCTTGGAGTTGTCAAAACCTGAAAATAAAGGAAAACTGGTCTTTTACGCTGGTATGGACAAGGTTAAATTCAAGAAGCAAGTTGTACCAGGTGACCAATTAGTTATGACGGCAACATTTGTAAAACGTCGCGGTAGCATTGCCGTGGTTGAAGCAAAGGCTGAAGTGGATGGCAAGCTTGCAGCTAGTGGTACTCTTACCTTTGCAATAGGGGACTAAGGAGGTTCTCCATGTTTCGAAAAATTTTAATTGCCAATCGTGGTGAAATTGCGGTTCGTATTATTCGTGCGGCGCGTGAATTGGGCATTGCGACGGTGGCGGTTTATTCAACTGCTGATAAGGAAGCCCTTCATACGCTTTTGGCAGATGAAGCAGTTTGTATCGGTCCTGGTAAGGCGACAGAGTCTTATCTCAATATTAATGCTGTTCTATCAGCTGCAGTTTTGACTGAGGCAGAAGCCATCCACCCAGGTTTTGGATTTCTTAGTGAAAATTCCAAATTTGCGACCATGTGTGAAGAGGTAGGAATCAAGTTTATCGGCCCATCTGGTCATGTCATGGATATGATGGGGGATAAGATCAATGCGCGCGCTCAGATGATCAAAGCAGGTGTGCCTGTCATTCCAGGTTCGGATGGAGAAGTGCATGACTCTGAGGAAGCCTTGATTGTTGCTGAAAAAATTGGCTATCCTGTTATGCTCAAGGCTTCAGCAGGTGGAGGTGGTAAAGGGATTCGTAAGGTTGAAAAACCAGAAGACCTCGTTTCAGTCTTTGAAACGGCCTCTAGTGAAGCTAAGGCCAATTATGGCAATGGTGCCATGTACATTGAACGGGTTATCTATCCAGCTCGTCACATTGAGGTTCAAATCCTAGGAGATGAGCATGGACATGTGATTCATTTAGGTGAACGGGATTGTTCTCTTCAACGGAATAACCAAAAGGTTTTGGAAGAAAGTCCTTCGATTGCAATCGGAAAAACGCTGCGCCATGAAATCGGTGCTGCTGCTGTTCGAGCTGCAGAGTCTGTTGGTTATGAGAATGCAGGGACTATTGAGTTTCTTCTTGATGAAACCAGTGGCAACTTCTATTTCATGGAGATGAATACTCGTGTTCAGGTAGAACATCCCGTTACAGAATTTGTCTCAGGTGTTGATATCGTTAAGGAACAGATTCGCATTGCGGCAGGTCAATCTCTGTCTGTTAAGCAAGAAGATATTGTCCTACGCGGTCATGCCATCGAGTGTCGTATCAATGCAGAAAACCCAGCCTTCAACTTTGCTCCAAGTCCAGGTAAGATTACCAATCTCTATCTGCCAAGTGGAGGTGTTGGCTTGCGCGTAGATTCAGCAGTTTATCCAGGCTATACCATTCCACCTTATTATGACAGTATGATTGCTAAAGTCATCGTTCACGGCGAAAATCGTTTTGATGCCTTGATGAAAATGCAACGTGCCCTCTATGAACTAGAGATTGAAGGGGTGCAGACCAATGCAGATTTCCAGCTTGACCTCATTTCAGATCGCAATGTTATTGCTGGAGATTATGATACTTCCTTCTTGATGGAAACCTTCTTACCTAAATATCAAGAAAAAGAATAAAATGACTTTAAGAGTTTAAACTGAAAAGGGGAATCAATGGCTCTATTTAGTAAAAAAGATAAGTATATTCGAATCAATCCCAATCGTTCGGTTAGGGAAAAACCTCAAGCTAAGCCAGAGGTTCCAGATGAATTATTTTCTAAGTGTCCAGGTTGTAAGCATACCATTTATCAGAAGGATCTGGGAAGTGAGCGTATCTGTCCGCACTGTAGCTATACCTTTCGTATTTCTGCCCAAGAACGCTTGGCTTTGACAATTGATATGGGAACCTTCAAGGAATTGTTTACAGGGATTGAAAGCAAGGATCCCTTGCATTTCCCTGGTTATCAAAAGAAACTAGCAACTATGCGTGAAAAAACTGGTCTGGACGAAGCTGTTGTGACAGGAACTGCTCTTATAAAAGGTCAGGCTGTGGCACTTGGGATTATGGATTCCAACTTTATCATGGCTTCTATGGGTACAGTTGTAGGGGAAAAAATCACTCGCTTGTTTGAGTATGCGACTGTCGAACAATTGCCAATTGTTCTCTTTACAGCCTCTGGTGGAGCCCGTATGCAGGAAGGAATCATGAGTCTCATGCAGATGGGCAAGATTTCTGCAGCGGTTAAACGTCATTCAAATGCTGGCCTCTTTTACCTGACTATTTTGACAGATCCAACGACTGGTGGTGTGACAGCTTCTTTCGCTATGGAAGGCGATATCATTCTGGCTGAACCACAAAGTTTAGTTGGTTTTGCTGGGCGTCGTGTCATTGAAAATACGGTTCGTGAAAGCTTGCCTGAGGATTTCCAAAAGTCAGAATTCCTATTGGAGCATGGCTTTGTGGATGCTATTGTCAAAAGAAGAGACTTGCCAGATACCATTGCTAGCCTAGTCAGATTGCACGGAGGGAGTCCTAGATGAATATTGCAAAAATAGTCAGAGAAGCGCGTGAGCAGAGTCGCTTGACAACCTTGGACTTTGCGACAGGCATTTTTGATGAATTTATCCAATTACACGGTGACCGTTCTTTTCGTGATGATGGTGCAGTTGTTGGTGGTATCGGCTGGCTTGGAGACCAAGCTGTAACAGTGGTTGGTATCCAAAAAGGCAAGAGTTTACAAGATAACCTCAAACGGAATTTTGGACAACCGCATCCAGAAGGTTACCGCAAGGCCTTACGTTTGATGAAACAGGCTGAAAAGTTTGGCCGTCCAGTTGTGACCTTTATCAATACTGCAGGTGCCTATCCTGGTGTCGGAGCGGAAGAACGTGGACAGGGAGAAGCTATTGCTCGCAATCTCATGGAAATGAGTGATTTGAAAGTTCCGATTATCGCCATTATTATCGGTGAAGGTGGTTCAGGTGGGGCTCTGGCTCTAGCAGTCGCAGACCGTGTCTGGATGCTGGAAAATTCTATCTATGCCATTCTCAGTCCAGAAGGCTTTGCTTCCATTCTATGGAAGGATGGCAGTCGTGCCATGGAAGCAGCAGAACTGATGAAAATCACCTCGCATGAGCTTCTAGAAATGGACGTGGTGGACAAGGTGATTTCTGAAGCAGGACTTTCTAGTAAAGAACTGATTAAGAGTGTCAAGAAAGAACTCCAAACTGAGCTAGCTAGACTTTCACAAAAACCGCTAAAAGAGCTGTTGGAAGAGCGCTATCAACGGTTTAGAAAATACTAATACTTCAGATTATGCAAAAACTAGAACTGGCAGTCAGTTCTAGTTTTTATGTGGTCCTTTGTGTCGAGGGAACAACAAAAAGTGCTTGGAAGACCAAACACCTTTTTGATTATTCATTTTCTTCAGTTACAAATTGACTAAGCAGTCCGTTGATAAAGCGGGCTGATTTTTGATCTGAAAAATTCTTAGCGAGTTCAATGGCTTCATTGACTGCTACCAGCTGAGGTGTATCAAATGAAGTGATTTCAAAGATACCCAAGCGTAGTAAGTTTTTTTCGACCAAGGTCAAGCGTTCAACTGTCCAGCCTGACTTGAGATGCTGGTTGATTTGGTTATCCAACTCGTCTTTTTGAGCTTGAACACCAGAAACCAAATTCAGAAGAAAGGCAGGGATTTGCACATCTGCATCTTCACGGTCATGTGTATATGCAAAGTGACAAGCTGTTTCTACATCTGTCCCGAATTCAAGGCTCATAAGAGCTTGAAAAGCGCATTTACGAAGTTCGCGTCTAGATTCTAATAATGGACTAGTCATTGAGGAAGTCCTCGTTAAATAGATCTTTCAACTCAGGTTTTGGTGTTTTATCTGGAACGATTCCTGTAACATGGATATTGACAGCAGAAAGTTCCACATCAGCCATATCATGGACAGCATCTTTGACCGCTTTTTGAATAGCAAGAGCCACTTTTGGTACTTTCACACCGTACTCAAGGTAGAGGTAGATGTCAGCAGTTAGTTCTTCGTTGCTTTCTTTTAAGTAGACACCACGACCAAGAGAGAGTTTTGATAGGGTATCAGATACGGATTTATTTGAAAATGAATGGACACCATCAACTTTAGCAGTTGCGATGGCAATGATTTTTTCAAGTACACGTGGAGCGATAACGATTTCGCCAAATTGTTCTTCAGTTCCCATAGAATGACCTCTTTCTAGAGATTAGGCACGAGAAACGTAAGTTCCTTCTGCAGTGTTGATGATCAATTTTTGTCCAGCTTCGATGAAGTCTGGAACGTTGACAACAAGTCCAGTTTCCATAGTCGCTGGTTTACCAGAACCTGTAACAGTAGCACCTTTGATAGATGGTTGTGTTTCAGCAACTGTCAATTCAACAGTAGTTGGTACAGTTACACCGATTACTTCAGTTCCGTAGAATTGGATTTTTACATCAGAGTTTTCAAGGATGTAAAGCAATTCATTTTCAACGTTTACGACTGGGATTTCGTATTGGTCGTAAGTTTCAGTGTTCATGAAGTAGGCAGTTTCATCCATTTTGTACAAGTATTGAGCTGGAACAGTTTCGATAATAGCTTGTTCGAATTTTTCTTCTGGACGGTAGCTTGTATCAAAAGTAGAACCAGTACGGACATCACGTAATTTCATACGCATGATTGTGTTCCCTTTACCTGGTTTGTGGTGGCTAGCTTCCAAAACGCGGATCAATTTTCCGTCTGCAGTTTCAAATGTCATACCAGCTTTCAATTTGCTTGCTTCAATCATGTTTTTACCTCTTTAATAAATATTATTACTCTTCATTTTACCATAAAATCTTCTGGAAATAAAGCCAAAATAGTTATTGGGAGATGGTAGGAGCGAAAAAACCAACCTCAGGGCTGGTTTCTTTTACATATTAATCTTCTTTCAATTTCGCTAATTCCTGTGCAAGTAGTTTAAGGGCAACTTGTGGGTTGGCTTGGCCTTTGGTTGCTTTCATAAGGAATCCTGTGAAAGCCTTGTCTGCGTTACGTTTACCTGACTTGAAGTCGGCAACGGCAGCTTCGTTATCTGCAAAGACTTGGTGGATAATTGGAATCAAAACAGCTGGATCTGAGATTTGGACCATGCCAGCTTTTTCAACGTATTCACGCGCACCACCACCATTTTTAGCCAGGTGGACAAAAACTTTCTTGGCAATCTTAGAAGAGATAGTGCCGTCTTCGATGATGGCAATCATTTCAACCAAGTTTTCTGGTGTCAATTCGATTTGTTCCAGTGTCTTACCTTCGGCGTTCAAGAATTGAGCAACTTCTCCTTGGAGCCAGTTAGAGACTTGTTTGGCATCTCCTCCGAGAGCCACAGCTTTCTCAAAGAAATCAGAAGTGACCTTGTTTGCAGTCAACTGGCTAGCATCGTAGTCTGACAAGCCAAGGTCAGCAACGTAGCGCGCACGGCGTTCCTTTGGAAACTCTGGCAGTTCAGTACGCATTTCCTCAATCCACTCGTCTGAGATTTCAAAGAGTGGGAGATCTGGTTCTGGGAAGTAGCGGTAGTCAGCAGCGCCTTCCTTAACACGCATGAGGATGGTTGCTTTGTTAGCTTCATCGTAACGGCGTGTTTCTTGGCGGATTTGACCCCCTGAGCGAAGGATTTCAGCCTGTCGTTGGACTTCGTATTCAAGACCTTTACGGACGTTAGAGAAGGAGTTGAGGTTTTTCAACTCAGTTTTGGTACCGAATTTTTCTTGACCATAAGGACGAAGAGAAATATTGGCATCCACACGCATAGAACCTTCTTCCATTTTAACGTCAGAAATGCCAGCGTATTGGATAACTTCCTTGAGGGCTGTCAGGTAAGCATAGGCTTCTTCAGGAGAACGCATGTCTGCTTCAGATACGATTTCAATCAAAGGCACCCCTTGACGGTTGAGGTCAACATAAGAGTAACCATCTGTACCATGGGTGTTTTTACCAGCGTCTTCTTCCAAGTGAGCACGTTCAATACCGATTTTCTTAGTCGTACCATCTTCTAGCTCGACTTCAATCCAACCGTTATAACCGATTGGTTCATCAAACTGAGAAATTTGGTAGGCCTTTGGATTATCAGGATAGAAGTAGTTCTTGCGGTCAAAGTGCATCTTTTTGTGGATGTCCATGTTGAGAGCAAGAGCAGCCTTGATACCGGCATCAACAACACCTTTATTGAGAACTGGCAGAACTCCTGGGAAAGACCAGTCAATCACGTTAGTGTTGGCATTTTGGTCATTTCCAAAGTGGGCAGAAGTAGGTGAGAAGATTTTTGAATTGGTGTTGAGCTCTACGTGGACTTCAAGTCCAATGACTGTTTCAAAGTTCATTAGTTGTCACCTCCAAAAATCACGGGTTGTTGTTTGTGGTAGTCTGTTGTTGCTTCAAAAGCAGCAGCAGCTTGGTAAATAGTTTCCTCAGAGTACTTAGGACCAATCAATTGTAGACCGACAGGTAGACCTTGAGAGAATCCAGCTGGAATCGAAATTCCTGGGAGACCAGCCAAGTTGACAGGAATTGTCAAGAGGTCAGCCAAGTACATGGCAACTGGGTCGTGGTTGAGTGAGTCCAAATCATAAGCAACACTTGGTGCAGTTGGGCCCAAAATCAAGTCGTAATCTGCAAAGACTTTTTCGAAATCTTGGATGATGAGGGTACGAACTTGACCAGCCTTTTTGTAGTAAGCATCATAGTAACCTGATGAAAGGCTGAAAGTACCTAGCATGATACGACGTTTCACCTCTTCACCGAAACCTTGGCTACGGCTGTTTACATAGATTTCATCAAGGTTGGTTGCATCTTCTGCGCGGTAGCCGTAACGGATACCGTCAAAACGTTGCAAGTTTGATGAAGCTTCAGATGAAGCGATGATGTAGTAAACGGCAACCCCGTATTTAGAGTGAGGCAGGCTGACTTCTTCGACGATAGCGCCAAGTTTTTCAAAGTGTTTAGCGGCATTCAGGATAGTTTCCTTAACCTCTGGGTCAATTCCTTCACCGAGGTATTCCTTAGGCAAAGCAATTTTCATGCCCTTGATGTCTTGACCGATTTTTGAAGTAAAGTCGGCAATGCGGACAGGAGCAGAAGTAGAGTCTTTAGCATCTTCGCTGGCAATAGCGTTGAGCAAGAGGGCATTTTCCTTAACAGTTGGTGCGAAAGGTCCGATTTGGTCTAATGAGCTACCAAAGGCAATGAGACCGAAACGTGAAACTGTTCCGTAGGTTGGTTTGAGACCAACAATCCCGTTGAAGGCAGCAGGTTGGCGGATAGAACCACCAGTATCAGAACCAAGTGATAAGCGAACTTGTCCTGCGGCTACAGCTGCGGCAGAACCACTTGATGAACCACCAGGAACCTTGTTTTGATCCCAAGCGTTTTTAGTCGCACCATAGTGTGAAGTTTCACCTGAACCACCCATGGCAAATTCGTCCATGTTAGTTTTCCCTACGACAATCATGCCCTTAGATTTTGCATTGGAAACGGCTGTCGCATCAAAGATAGGCTCGTAGTTGTAGAGCATTTTTGAAGCTGCAGTTGTGAGGATGCCGTCTGTAGAGATATTATCTTTGACAGCAAGTGGAATTCCTGAAAGGACATTATCAGCGTCAATTCCAGCTTCATCAATAGCTTTAGCTTGAGCAAGAGCCTGCTCCTCAGCGATTGTAACAAAAGCGTTGATAGCTGTCTCGCGAGATTGGATATCTTCAAGCGTTGCTTGTGTCAATTCAGTTGCTGAAATTTCCTTAGAGACAAGGAGATTGTGCAAGTCTTCAATGGTTTTATTGTTGAAAGTCATTAGGCATCTCCTCCATCGTCTAGGATAGCTGGTACCTTGATATAGTAGTTGTATTTTTCAGGTACGTTTTTAAACAAGCGATCGCGGTCTGTTCCTTCTTCGGCCACATCAGGGCGGAGTACAGTCTTGCGGTCAGCCATAGTTGTAGTTGGTGCGACACCAGTTGTGTCGACTTCGCCCAGCAATTCAACCATGTCAACAATCTTAGACAAGGTAGTCGCAAAGGCAGCAGTTTCTTCTTCAGAGAATTTTAATTTTGAAAGATTGGCAACGTGTGTTACCTCTTCTTGCGTAATTTTCATCTTGCATCCTTTCGTGAAATGATGATTTTTAGTCTGTTCTATTTTACCATATTTTCCTATAAATAAGGGAGGGAAAGGTGAAAAAAGACAGGTAGAGGATGGAGAACGGGTTTTAATGATGATTTGTTTGAAAAGAGGATTTCAAAGAGGAAATTATATGGTACAATAGTTTGACAGAGAAGTGAAGACGGTGGTTACGAAATCGAAAGGATGGTGATGCTTATGTGCAGATCCTGTAAAATCTTAGTAGAAAGGAGTAACCAGATTTGTCCCTTTTTGAGGCTTTGACACTCATGTTTGTAGCTGGTAACTTTGTTATCACGCTCCTGAAGTTCATCCTTGAATTGGTAAAAGAGACAAAAAAATAGCCGTCCTAACTTTGGCGAGTTAACGAGCTATTTTTTAGTTATGTAATTACAGCCACCGTCTTAAACGGCTCTGTGGGGTGTTGTTGATGCAACACCTTTTTCTATATTTATTGTAACATTTATTTTAAAAATTGCAAGGGGAATTGTTCTACTTTAGCAGTGTCTAACATAAAATAGAAATTGAAAAAAATGCTAAAATCCGATATAATGAAGTGTTGAAAGGAATGGTAAAATCCAATGTAGAAATCATTCTTAGCTATTGAAACAAGAAAAATAGAGAATCAAAGAAAGAGAACTTATGAATATTCAAGAAGAAATTAAGAAACGTCGTACCTTTGCCATCATCTCTCACCCGGACGCGGGGAAAACAACCATTACTGAGCAGTTGCTCTACTTTGGGGGCGAGATTCGTGAGGCTGGTACCGTAAAAGGGAAGAAAACAGGGACTTTTGCCAAGTCTGACTGGATGGATATCGAGAAGCAGCGTGGGATTTCCGTTACTTCATCTGTCATGCAATTTGACTACGATGGCAAGCGCGTCAACATCCTAGATACACCAGGGCATGAGGACTTTTCAGAAGATACCTATCGGACCTTGATGGCGGTGGATGCTGCGGTCATGGTTGTGGACTCTGCCAAGGGTATCGAGGCGCAAACTAAGAAATTATTTGAGGTTGTCAAACACCGTGGTATTCCAGTCTTTACCTTTATGAACAAGCTAGACCGTGATGGTCGTGAGCCGCTGGACCTCTTGCAAGAATTGGAAGAAGTCTTGGGCATTGCGAGCTATCCAATGAACTGGCCAATCGGGATGGGGAAAGCCTTTGAAGGCTTGTATGACCTCTATAATCAACGCTTGGAACTTTACAAGGGGGATGAGCGTTTTGCCAGTCTAGAGGATGGAGACAAGCTTTTTGGTAGCAATCCTTTCTATGAGCAAGTCAAAGACGATATTGAGCTTTTAAATGAAGCTGGGAATGAGTTTTCAGAGGAAGCTATTCTAGCTGGAGAATTGACGCCTGTCTTCTTCGGTTCAGCCCTGACAAACTTTGGTGTGCAGACCTTCCTTGAGACTTTCCTCAAGTTTGCTCCAGAACCACATGGGCACAAGAAAACAGATGGAGAAATTGTGGACCCTTATGACAAAGATTTCTCAGGATTTGTCTTTAAAATCCAAGCTAACATGGACCCTCGTCACCGTGACCGTATTGCCTTTGTTCGTATCGTATCAGGCGAATTTGAGCGTGGCATGAGTGTCAATCTGCCTCGTACTGGTAAGGGTGCCAAACTGTCGAATGTCACTCAGTTTATGGCGGAAAGTCGTGAGAATGTGACCAACGCTGTAGCAGGTGATATTATCGGGGTTTACGATACCGGTACTTATCAGGTTGGGGATACCTTGACAGTTGGGAAAAATAAATTTGAATTTGAACCCCTGCCAACCTTTACACCTGAGATTTTCATGAAAGTATCTGCTAAGAATGTCATGAAGCAAAAATCCTTCCACAAGGGTATTGAGCAACTGGTGCAAGAAGGTGCCATTCAGCTTTATAAGAATTACCAAACAGGTGAGTACATGCTGGGAGCTGTAGGTCAACTCCAGTTTGAAGTCTTCAAGCACCGCATGGAAGGCGAGTACAATGCAGAAGTGGTTATGAGCCCAATGGGTAAAAAGACTGTTCGTTGGATCAAGCCTGAGGACTTGGATGAACGGATGTCATCAAGCCGCAATATCTTGGCTAAAGACCGTTTTGACCAACCAGTCTTCCTCTTTGAAAATGACTTTGCCCTCCGCTGGTTTGCAGATAAGTATCCAGACGTAGGGTTGGAAGAGAAGATGTGACTCAGTGTCGTAATCTAATAATCGGTAACCGCTATGGCGGTCTACCTAAACGCTTCACTAGGAAAAATCCACGAATATTATCGATTCGTGGATTTTTCCGTCGTAACTACGTTTGGCAAATAGAATCGATTTGTCAAACTCCTTAGTGTAAAAATTGGGAAGCCTTATGTCATTTTAGTTTTCCCTCGTCATTAGAATAAGTCCATGAATGTTATTGTTCGTGGGCTTTTTCATCGGAATTTTGGGTAGTTAGAGTAGATGGCTTTCTTGCTAAATTTTGGCAAAATAATGTTCTCCTCACCTTTTAGTAGTAGTTCAGCAGATTACTTTTTATAAGATAAGAATTTCAGTAACTAAGGAGACTAATCAAAAAATTAAGTTTGGAATAGGATGTATCATTTATACTCAATGAAAATCAAAAAGCAAACTAGCCACAGACAGTATTTGAGGATAGCAAGGTGAAGCTGACGTGGTTTGAAGAGATTTTTGAAGAGTATTAGGTATTAAAAAAATTTGAGAGAACACATGTTTTCTTGCTAATCTACTCACGTAATATCCTAGTGGAATTATATGCATTGAAATTTAATAATGAACTCTAGCTAGCGCTGTGGTTCGGCAATAGTGTACTTACATTTATAAAATAGAATATCTGAATATAGAAAATTTTATATTTTTATTCAATGTAAACAAATTAGAAATATACAAAAAATGGCGCAATATATATATATATATATATTAAATATGTTTTCGGTTTATTTATAAAAGCTTCATCTTAAACATGTGATGTTATTATGTAGTATTATTTTTTTTGATTTCTATTGATTTTTAAATAGATTTTTTTTATAATATTAAAGATTAACTTAGAATAGGGTAAATTGTACCCTTTATCTATGTTTAGAAAAGGAGAGTAGAATGTTTTTCAGACGTCAAGAGGGTCAATATCGTGAAACGGATCGTGTGACCCGCTATAAGTTAGTGAAATCCGGTAAGCATTGGCTACGGGCTTCCACTTCTTTATTTGGTTTGTTTAAGGTTTTCCGTGGTAGTGTCGATACTACCCAGGTTATGACCGAAGTGGTTGAGAACCAAACAAACAATACAATTACCAGCCTTGATATTATAAGGGGCCTTGCAGCTACAGGAGCTGTATTAGGCGGAGCAGTGGCAACACAAACTACTGTTCATGCCAATGATGCGGTTGCTTTTGAAAAGACATTAGAGTCATCGGATGTTTTAGCTACAAATGATTCAGTCGTTCTTGGATCTGTTTCGAAAGCAAATCCAGAAGAATCGGCAAGTTTGTCACACTCAGAAAGCGAGAGTGTGTCTAGTTCAGAATCTACTTCTGCCAGCCAATCAGTGAGCGCTAGCACTTCTGCAAGTATGTCAGCAAGTACTTCTGCTTCTGTTAGCGCGTCGACAAGTACTTCTGCAAGTGTATCAGCAAGCACTTCTGTAAGTTCTAGTCAGTTGATGGTTCATTCAGAGGACAGTTCGGTTGCGACTAGCACTGCTAGTGTTGAAACTGCTGGACAATCCGAATCTGCTTCAGCTGAAAATCAAGTAGTTAGTCAAGGTTTGCCAAACTCTAATTTGTCTGCACCTGTCTTGGACTCTGCTAAGTCAGCAGCAGGTTTGATAGAGAAAACTTCCGAATTAACAAGTTTGGCAGGAGTGACTGCTGGTGCCTTGTCATCGGTAGAAGTGTCTACAAAGAAAAATGAAGAAGATCGTAAAAAACTAGCTAAAATTTCAGTTGAAATGGGTGAGTATTTAGCTAAGGCGGCAGATCTTCCAGATACGAGTGCAGCCATCCTTAAGGTGGAAACTGCCATTACTGAGATTGAGTCAGCTTTAAAGGATCCAACGGCTGATCTTGGTAGTGTTGTCAAAACGGCAACTTCAGCTCGTAATTCTATTGCCAATGCAGTTTTACGTGCCACTTCAGGTCAACGTGATGGCCGTAATGGACAAGCGATAGAGAGGGGTGCTTCTCCTAGAGCAACATTCTCTAGCCATGGTACGACAGCCTCAATTGCGTCTACTAGTTATAATCCAAATACTCATGAAGTTGTTTGGCGTATTAATATGCACGCTAACAATGCCTTGCATCATGTAGGGCTGATTGCGGATGTAGATTCCAATACGACGATTAATCGTGTGACCTTTAATGGACAAGAGATGGCGAAACGTGGTGGTTCAAGAAATGAGTATGTCTATGATATCCGCCATGATAAACAAAGAAACCTAGAAGCAACGCTTGAAGTTCATGCTACTGTAAATAAGCAGTCGAAAGCTGCAAGCTTGAACGCAAAAGTTGCTACAAGTAGTCAACCGTTTACAAGTGCGGATACTTCTGGAAATTATAGCGGTTCAATCAGTTCAACTGTTCCAACTAGTGGGACAGGTCAGTCTAGAAGTGCGGGAGGTCAGGACCGTGCAGCAGATAATAAACCTACTCTTTCGATTTCTCCTTCTTCCGTAGAGATATATAACGATGAAGTACTTGGTGGCTCAACTGGTATTCCATTTGTCATGAGAGATGATAAAGGGGTGCTAACTTTGTTATCTGATCCGAATAATACTACCATCACTGGTTTGACCATGAGTCGTGCACCAATCATTAATAATCAAGGGGTTAATCAAGGGTTTAAGCCTTATTATTCTAATGGACAGTCTCCTAGAGAACACACATCGGTTGTAAGTGGAACAATTGGTCGTTATGGTCGTGATAACGTCTGGAAACCAATGCCTCCGGGTACTTATCCTCTTAACTTCCAAGTGGTTGATACTGCAGGGCAACGTAACCCTGGAAGTTTAAATCTGACGATCAAAGGTTTCAATGAGCGTAACAATCCTGTCAGTGGAGATGCTGTTGCAGTTAACAACCCTGCATCTTTGAGTAAAACTGAGAAAGATCAAATCCTAGCTAACTTCAAGAGCAAAAATGCTGCTATTCTCGCGGGTACTGACTATGTGAAGGGCTCTGAAGGCGGTAAAGAAATTACGGTATCTGATACAGGTCTTATCACTCTTACTTATCGTGATAATACTGTTGATACAGTTCAAGCGAATGTGACAGATGGAGTTGCGCCAACTGTTGATTACACTGTGACAGTGAATAACCAAACCCCTCAAACAGACAGTGCTGGACGATCTATTTTTTATGCTGGAGATCAAATTCAGATTACTTTCACTGGTAATGACAACTCTGGAAAATTGAAGGAATTGACCTTGAATAAACAAGGTTCAAATAAAACATTGGAGCCTCTGAACGACTTCTTTGAAGGGAACTCTACTCAATGGGGGACTGGTGCGGTAGATAATATTACAAGTGAAAGTGCTGCTCCAGCTACAAAGACAGTAAATGTTACTGTCAATAAAGATATGCGGTGGGCGTCTGGTAATATATTTTCTCGTGTAGTTAAAGCAGTCGATCCTGCAGATAATTTTACAACTAGTTCTTGGTTTGGTGTTGTTCAAGGGGCGCTCAAAGATCGCTTGCCTGTTGTCAAACCATCTAAAGTACTCGTTGGTGATAAAAATGCATTGATAGATTCAGAAAGAGAAGCTATCAAAAATGCCATTTTGGCTAAAAACAATCAAGATACTCATCGCATCAAATCGGTTGATGTTTCAAGTAATGGTACAGCGACAATTACTTATAATGATTTAACAACTAATACTCTTCAACAAGTAGATACGGTTGAGGAACGTCCAATACTTGGTGTAACCGTGACGCGTGATGGCAAGGCTATCCCAGCGACTCCAAGTCCAGTTTCTAGTCGTGGAGATGAACACATCGTCTATGCTGGAGATGACTTTACAGTTGATTTCACTGCATCTGATAATAGTGGAAAACTAAAAGAGTTTAAGATTGTCGCAAAAGCAGATGCCTATCGACCAGCTTTAACAACTAACTTCTTCCAGGGTGATACTGGTACAGGAGATGAGTTTGGTAGCGGTACAGTTCCTTATCTTACAGGTAATATTGAGGCTACAGAGAGCAATCCATCACATATCGTGGTTAGAGCCCATCTTAAAGATGACTTGACATATAGTTCAGGCAATACATGGCAACGGAATTCTGTTGCTACAGACCAAGAAAACAATTCAAGTCTAATCGGAAGACTTGGTAATGTTCGTATTACTCAAGGTCAGCTCAAGGATCGTCTTCCAGTGACAAATCCTGAATTGACAACTGTTGCAAATAAAAACAGCTTGACCGGAGAGGAAAAGACTGCTGTCGAGAATGCCATCTATGCTAAAAATAATAAGGTAACTCACCGTATTGATAGAGTTGAAGTAGCAAATAATGGTGAAGCGACAATCGTCTATAAAGATGGTACACGTAGTACTCCAATTCCACAGTCAGTTACAGTTAATGAGCGACCAACAATTAAAAACTTGACTTCTCCAAGTAAAGCAGAAATTGATCCTGCGAATCCGCGTAAGATAATCGTTTATCGTGAAGAAGAATTCAGTGTAGATGTAAACTTGACTGATGACCATGGTCGCTTGGACAAGATTAAGGTTCACGATAATGCCTTAAATACTGCTCCATCAGGTAATTTTGAGGTTACTAGTGGTGGTCGTATTGATATTCCTGCGAATGGAACAAGTATCAACTTTACGGATAAGACAGGTAATTTAGGAAAAGATGGCAATGCGACAGATGCTAATCCTTATAAAGTAACTATTTCAGGTCATGTAGGTAAGAACCAGCCAGTCAATGATAACGCTGACAAGAACATCTGGAATCGTTACATTTCTGGATATGATCAATCGAACTTAACAAATAACAGTGGGAACAATGGTGTTGATAATAATGCCAACATCCAGATTGAATTCCGTAAACAGTCTGATAAGTATACTCCTAGAGCAACAAATCCTACAGTCAAGGTGACTTCAAATGGAACTGTTCCAAATTTGGGATCACCAGAAACTTATATTGCCAACAAGTCTGATTGGCCAGCTACAGGAACAACGCCAGGTGCAAAAACGACTTATGCTTGGAAGACTGGCGAAAACTCAACTGTTACAAATGGTAAATTAACACGTACAGTTATAGTAACTTATCCAGATGGTTCGACAGATGAAGTTCCAGTTACCATTACGGTAGATGATTCAGAGTATAAATCGCTGTCCGCCTCAACGAGCGCATCGACAAGTGCCAGCCAAAGTGCCTCAACGAGCGCGTCTAAGTCAGCATCGACAAGTGCGAGCCAAAGTGCCTCAACAAGTGCGTCTAAGTCAGCATCGACAAGTGCGAGTCAAAGTGCCTCAACGAGTGCATCTAAGTCAGCGTCGACAAGCGCGAGTCAAAGTGCTTCAACGAGTGCGTCTAAGTCAGCATCGACAAGTGCGAGCCAAAGTGCATCAACGAGCGCATCTAAGTCCGCGTCGACAAGTGCAAGCCAAAGTGCATCAACAAGCGCGTCTAAGTCAGCATCGACAAGTGCGAGCCAAAGTGCATCAACAAGCGCCTCTAAGTCGGCCTCAACAAGTGCAAGCCAAAGTGCATCGACAAGCGCGTCTAAGTCTGCATCGACAAGTGCAAGCCAAAGTGCATCAACAAGCGCCTCTAAGTCAGCGTCGACAAGTGCGAGTCAAAGTGCCTCAACGAGTGCATCTAAGTCAGCCTCAACAAGTGCCAGCCAAAGTGCCTCAACGAGTGCATCTAAGTCAGCCTCAACAAGTGCCAGCCAAAGTGCCTCAACAAGCGCATCTAAGTCAGCATCGACAAGCGCAAGCCAAAGTGCTTCAACGAGCGCGTCTAAGTCAGCATCGACAAGCGCAAGCCAAAGTGCTTCAACGAGCGCGTCTAAGTCGGCCTCAACAAGTGCGAGCCAAAGTGCTTCAACGAGCGCGTCTAAGTCAGCATCGACAAGCGCAAGCCAAAGTGCCTCAACAAGCGCATCTAAGTCGGCATCGACAAGCGCAAGCCAAAGTGCTTCAACGAGCGCGTCTAAGTCGGCATCAACAAGTGCGTCAGAATCAGCAAGCACATCAGCTTCTGAATCAGCGTCAACAAGTGCTTCTGAGTCAGCATCAACAAGTGCATCAGAATCAGCATCAACAAGCGCTTCTGAGTCAGCATCAACAAGTGCATCAGAATCAGCAAGTACATCAGCTTCTGAATCAGCATCAACAAGTGCATCAGAATCAGCAAGCACATCAGCTCTGAATCGGCATCAACAAGCGCTTCTGAGCAGCATCAACAAGTGCATCAGAATCAGCAAGTACATCAGCTTCTGAATCGGCATCAACAAGTGCGTCAGAATCAGCAAGTACATCAGCTTCTGAATCAGC
>CAJNBT010000009.1 GCA_905221085.1 bacterium | reverse complement strand
CTTGACCAACGGACCAGAGTTGTTATTTTCAACTCTTACTATTATACAGCCTTTTTGTTTTTTGTCAACTACTTTTTTAAACTTTTTTACAAATCTTTTCAATTTTTTTAAATTTGACTATTTTATCCCAATATCAAACTCTTTAAACACAATACGTAAATCCCTTAATACTCTTTGACGTCCTCGGAAACGTTCATTTCTTAAAACACGTTCTAACTCTTCTTGTTTTTCTTTACTTTGTTCCTTTCTATACCTCCGTAATGTTTCATGAAAGAGATAATAGTCATCTAGCCACAGACCTCCCTCACTTATACGATGACTAATATCACCTACTTCTTCATATGGTTCTTTATCATATCTTCTTTTTTGACTTTCTTGCTTACGGATATAGTCTAGAATTCGATTCCTAAACTTAGTCTTAAAATATTTCCTTAAACGAGGAATATCTTCCACTATTCCTTCTTCTTTACTAATCAATTCATACAAGCAAATCATACCCTCTTGGTCCCAGTCCGATAACTCCCATAAATGAAGGTAATATTCATTTCTACACTTATACACAATCCCTTGGACTTCTTCATATAATTCTTTAATCATAATGTTCCCCTTTCTAGATACAGTTTAACAAATAAAGAAGATAATTTGATTCATTTCATCCATTATGCTCCCTACACCGTCTCAACTGCACAAAAAAGAGAGGACACGCCTCTCTCAATGTCATTAAGTTAAGAAATTTAAATACAATTCTGTATTTGGGTTTCTTTTTTATGTGATAAACTATAGTTAAGGAGGTATTTCCCATGATAAAACAGATAAAAGCCCACTTGAATAAGAGTATTCAAAGTATCCTTGGTCAAAAAGTTGAGTTCGTCAAACAAGATGAACAGGCCTTTACTCGTAAAAGAAGTTTATCACTAGAAACTATGATTCGTACAATTCTGGGAATGGGCGGGAAATCACTGTCAAAAGAATTACTAGATGCCAAACTGACAGTTTCAAATTCAGTCTTTGTTCAAAGACGCTATCAAATAAAACCTGAAGCGTTCTATGCCCTATTTAAAGAATTTACAGCACCTATTCCACTTAATACTGATTTTCCAATATTCGCTGCAGATGGGAATGATATCTGTATTCCTCGAAATCCCATGGATACAGAAACCTCTATCCAAACAAAAAAGATATTAAATCCTATAATCTCATGCACATAAATGCCCTATACGACTTGGCGACTAGAGTCTATAGAGATGTTTCTATTCAAGACAAACATAGGCAACATGAGCGCTTAGCTCTGATTCAGATGATGAAGGTTTCTCCCTTTCGAGAAGGCTTTTGTTATCATGGATAGAGGTTATGAAAGTTACAATCTCATGTCTCATTTTCAAGAAAAAGGTTGGCTTTATATCATCCGCATTCGAGATGGAAAACAATCTATGTATTCCTCCTTCAACTTGCCAAATACAGAGTGTTTTGATCAAACATTTTCTCTAACATTATCACGAAAGCAAACCAATCAGCTCAAAAAACTTTATCGTGATTTTCCTAATGACTATTATTTTATTCCACACAATTCTATAGTCGATTGAAATAAGATATGAACAAATTGATTAGGAAAGTCAAATTAATTTCTAGAAATGTTTTAGAATACGTGTCGTACTATTCCAAGTTCAATCAACTATACTTTTGATTTTCTTCAAGAAACAAGTCAAAAACAGGATCCTGTAGTACTCTATGAGCTTCCTTTTCGTATGGTGCGTTTAGAAGTGGAAAAAGGAAAATACGAAACTTTAGTGACAAATACAGACTATTCAATCCAAGAATTAAAAAATCTCTACGCCAGCAGATGGGGCATAGAGACTAGTTTTCATGACCTGAAATACAGTGTTGGCTTGGTCAATTTTCATGCAAAAAGAAGGAAAGGATTCTCCAAGAAATCTTTGCTCGCTTTACAAATTTTAACTTTTGTCGTTGGGTAACCTCAAAAGTTGCCATCGACAGTAGTCACAAAAAACAAAAATATAAAGTGTGTTTCTCAGATGCGGCTTATGCCTGCCGTTTGTTTTTTACCGATTCCCTTTCTTCCTTCCAGTTGAAAAACTACCTCAAGAAACAGCTATCTATTATTCGACCGAATTGAAAATATCCAAGAAAGATAAAGGACCAATCGGTAGTTGATTTCATCTATAGAGTAACATAAATCTCAAAAAATGGGGTGAAAAACCTTTATTTGTCATGCAAAAAATAGAAGATGCGATAGAGAGTCACTTTGATGACCTCAATCACACCTCCTATTCAAACAGTTAGATCACTAACTTAGCGACATTGGCGCCTCTCTAAGTGTTATTTTTCATCATTCATTTTTGATTTTACTTCATCATAAGATAGTGCATGAGATTCCTCTTCTACTGTTTCAGGCATCTTTCCTGTTTCGTAAAGAGATTTAATTTGTGTACTATCCAATGTTTCGTATTTCAATAATGCTTCTGCAATCAACTTGTGAGTTTCACGATTTGACTGAATAATTTCAGCAGCTTTATTTCGTGCTTCATTCAGTAATGAACGAACTTCTTCGTCAATTTCATAAGCTGTTTGTTCTGAAATTGATTTTTGAGGGCTTTGTGCTCCAAACATAGCATGATTTCCCTCATACTGTACTGGACCAAGTTTTTCACTCATACCGTACTCTGTAACCATTGCACGCGCCATTTGAGTCGCCTGTTCAAAATCGTTTGAAGCTCCTGTAGTTTGGACATTAAAGATAATTTCTTCAGCTACACGTCCACCCATTAAGCCAGCCAATTGCTCTTTCATATCTTCTTTAGATAGAAGCATTTGGTCTTCCTTAGGAAGTGCAATCATATAACCGCCTGCACGGCCGCGTGGTACGATAGTAACTTTATGAACAACACGGGCATTTGACAAAACTAAACCAACAATGGTATGACCTGCCTCATGGTAGGCAACCAATTCACGTTCTTTTTGTGAAACAGTCTTATCTTTCTTAGAAGGACCAGCAATCACTCTATCTTCTGCTTCATCAATATCTGAGGCATCAATTACCGATTTATTGCGACGAGCAGCAACTAAAGCCGCTTCATTCAAGACATTCTCTAAATCAGCACCAACAAAACCTGGAGTTTGTTGAGCAACTAATTTCAAATCTACATCTTCTGCTAAAGGCTTGTTCTTAGCATGAACTTTCAAGATTGCTTCGCGCCCCTTAACATCAGGACGACCAACCAAGACTTTTCTATCAAAACGTCCTGGACGCAGAAGGGCAGGGTCAAGTACATCTGAACGGTTTGTAGCAGCGATGACGATAATTCCTTCATTTCCCTCAAAACCATCCATCTCAATCAAGAGTTGGTTCAAGGTTTGTTCACGTTCGTCATTACCTCCGCCAAGACCAACTCCACGTTGACGTCCAACAGCATCAATTTCATCTATAAAGATAATAGCTGGTGCTGCTTTTTTGGCATCTTCAAAAAGAGAACGAACACGACTAGCTCCAACTCCGACAAACATTTCTACAAAGTCAGAACCTGAAATACTAAAGAATGGAACACCTGCTTCTCCTGCTACTGCCTTAGCAAGCAAAGTTTTACCTGTTCCTGGAGGTCCCTCCAAAAGAACACCTGCTGGAATACGGGCTCCAAGTTTTGTAAATCGTTTTGGATCTTTTAAGAATTCAACAACTTCAACTAGTTCTTGTTTTTCTTCCTCAGCTCCAGCAACATCTGAAAATCTTACTTTAATATCTTCTTTATTTGCGGCTTTAGCCTTACTACGTCCAAAACTCATTGGGTTACGGCCATTATTTCCTCCCATATTTCCCATCATAGAGAATAGGAAGAAGAAAAGAATACCGAATGGCACAATGGATACAAGAATATTAATCCACATACCACTTGAACTTTCATGTTTAACAGTTACTTCCGCTTTATGGTCAGAAGCAAGTTTTTGCAATTCTGATACTGTAGTGTCTGAAGGAAGAATAATACTTGAAAATTTCTCTACTGTTGTAGCAGAAGGAGAAAAGAACTGAATGCCTGTTGCTTCTTTACTTGTTTTAGGATTTTTATAAACACCTGAAACTTCGATAACACTGCCATTTGGTTGGTAAGTCAATTCTTTTACATTGTCATCGGTAATTTCTTTTACCAATTCTGTATAATTAATTTGCTCATTTTTCCCTGCAACACTACCTGTACTAAAATACTGATAAGATGTAACTAGGAAAAAAATAAGTAATAACCATAGAAAAGGATTTTTAATTAAACCATTATTTTGTTTTTTCATTAAAAATTGTTCTTTCTAATTTGAATATACTTCTTCTTTCAATACTCCAACATAAGGAAGGTTACGATAGTTTTCTTTGTAGTCTAAACCATAACCTACTACAAACTCATTTGGGATAGTAAAGCAGGTATAGTCTGCCTCAATTTCTACAACACGTCCTTCTGGTTTATCCAACAAGGTTGCAATGTTAACAGAAGCTGCTTCTCTTTCAATAAACATATCTCGCAAATTCTTCAAAGTTTGACCTGTATCAATGATATCTTCTACAAATAGAACATGTCTTCCTTTAATATCTTGAGTTACATCTTGCTTGATATTGATGACACCACTACTTGCTGTTCCACCATGGTAGCTAGAAACCATCATGAAGTCCATTTCAATATGTGTATCAATATGTTTGACCAATTCAGCCATAAAAGGAATAGATCCTTTTAAAATCCCAATTAAAATCGGATTTTTTCCTGCATAGTCTTTAGTGAGTTGAGCACCTAATTTTTTAGTAGCTTCTGTAATTTCATCGTGTGAAACAAGGATTTTTTTAATATCGTTTTCTAACATTTTTTTACCTATCTATTTTTTCTATATAAAGTACAGTGTTCATTATATCATTTTTCGTGTTTTTACTCAAATTACTGGTCGCAATTCCCAAAATTGAAACAATTTCACCAAATTGCTCAATAATCAGAGCAGATTTTCGCTTTTCCATAGGGATTTTCAAATCAATAAATAGACGTCTGAGTTTTTTTCTATGCCCATTTTGAATCAAAACATCTCCTGTTTTTCGATGACGAATATGTATAAATGTTTCGCGTGAAACAGGTATTTGTTGAATTGATTCACCTTCTAAAGGAAGTCCAAAGGAAAATAAATATCCTTGGTAAGATACCTGGTTTTGATAGTGTAACACAAGTTCATATTCCTTTTCATCAGACTGAGGACTGATTTTACAAATCTGAAAATATTGGTACTCTTTTATCAATTCATAGCCATTTTTAAGTGGGTTACGATACTGACTTTTAGTTTTTAAAATTTGCCGAACTTCTTCAAACTGAGCTTTTGTAAGATTCAAATCTGGAAAACGATTCAGGTAAGTTTGAAGTAAAACTCTTTGTGTCGACTCAGAGTAAGACAATAGCTGCTCTAAATTTTCTACATCAATATTCTTTGATAATTCAGCTATTGCCAAATCATAATCTAAAATTTCATTTCCGAGGCTTAAGATTGCATCCCTAAATCGAGGATTTTCTTTTTCTAATTCTGGTAAATAAGAGTTTCGAATACGATTTCGAAAATAATGATTTTCTTTATTTGATATATCTTCAAAATGAAAAATTGATGGGAAGTCTTTTTTATGAAATTGCAAGAAGGGACGAATCATTTCTATATCCCCGACTACTTGCTTCTCCTTAATCCCTGATAGATAGCGCAAACGAGTGCCTCGAATCAAACGCATCAAAATAGTTTCCACCTGGTCATCAGCATGGTGGGCAGTGACTAAGGCTGTTGCACCTGTCTTTTTCATGACCTCTTGAAAAAAATCATAACGAAAATTTCGTGCACGCGCTTCTGAAAATTCTCCTGAAAAATTGCTGATATAAATAGGAAGCTCTGCTTCAGCAGCCAACTTCCTTATTTCCTTTTCTTCCCAATCTGATTCTACTCTCTGCTTATGATTCACATGGGCTAGAATCAATTCAATTTCTAACTCTTTTTGATAAGTAGATAATACCTTAAATAGAAACATAGAATCTAACCCACCAGAAAGAGCTAGCACCACCTTAGTATGCTTTTTGAAATATTCCTTCTTGAGAAAATGATTTAAAAAATCTTGTTCTCTCATTTTAGAACCTCATAAACATCCTTGGCTATCTGAGAAATTGTATCATAATCAGAATTTTTAGTGAAAATAGAAAGAATAAATGGAGAATCTGCGTAGACAACACCCGTATCATGCTTAAATTCGTCCGCATCTCCAATTTTATGAGCTACCTTCACAGAAACACCTTTGGTAATTCGCTCATTATCAAAATTTGTTTTAGTCAAAGACTCCAATACAAATCCATTTTGATTATAAATAGCTTCCATGACTTTCCCAGCCATTTTAGAAGAAATCAATTTTTCTTTTGAATCCCAATCATCTCCCATAATAGCAGACATCTTGGATTTGAATGTGGCATCAGATTCGTTTGAAATGTAATATCCCAATATGTTATGAGCTACATTGTCCGATTCTTTTGATACTTTCGTAATTAAATCCTTTAGAGAATATTCTTTATTATCCTCTTTTTTAGGAAGACTACCACTTCCCTCTGGTTTATAGGAACCTGGAAAATCATTGACTACAGATACGTATTTTACAGTCGTATCTAACTGATAAAGACCCTCATTTATTTTTTCTTGCGCATAATAGAGATAAGGTAGTTTTAAAACACTAGCTGCATACATCTTTTCATATTGATTGATACCAGCTTCTTTTCCAGTAGTCAGTTGCTTAACATAAATGGAGAATGAATCCTTCTGATATTTTTCTGATAACATTTCTTGAACTTTACTCATCCGATTATCTTCTTCAGAAGTTGATTCTTTAGCTACCCATCCAGCCTGATCAATATGTAGAAATTCTCTTCCCTCTACAAACATGGTCTTATCGATTGATACCTGAGAATAAGCTGATAAGGATGATTTTACTTCTTTTAAATCATAAGGACTATTGTACAGTTTAAAATCAGATTCTAACCATACTTTTTTTATTGTTGGAGTTACCTCTGACTGATCATATAAAAATCGTTTGTCTGCAGCGATAAATTGATGATTTGATAGCTTAAACACCGGAATTCCTTGTTTATTTAAACGCCACTCGGTTATTTGGAAACTTGTTTTGGGAGTCAATTTTCCAGATTCTACCACTAAATCTTCATTCGCATAGACAGGAACTTCTCCATAAACCATGGGAGAACTTAGCTTTTCTCTAAAATAAATACCAAAGTCAGATTGTGAAAGGTAATAAATTTCTTTTGAAGTATAGACTACTTCTTTTTCTGTGCTAACAGCTTTTGAAATAGTCAAAAAACTCGGTAGCAACAAAATAATTAAGAATTTACGCATTCTTCCTTTCCTTTTCTTCTTGTAAACGCAATAATTGATTTTTATCAGCCAACTCTTCCA
Organism: bacterium; assembly: GCA_905221085.1. GTDB lineage: Bacteria > Bacillota > Bacilli > Lactobacillales > Streptococcaceae > Streptococcus. The sequence goes on along the minus strand of CAJNBT010000009.1, from coordinate 100,946 downwards.
GCTTTTCATCTGATAAACTCAAAAATTGCTCTATTACATCTAATAAATTTTCCATTTTATCACCTTGGGAGCAAGTCAGGAATCGTATAAACAGCTTCCCGATTCTTAGAATAATAATATTTTGCACGCATGTATTTAGCAGCGTACTCTTCATCTTTCAACTTTGTGGCAAAAGCTGTCTCTTTCTCCTTTTCCTCACTCAAGGTTTGATACTGAGTTTGCAAGTCTGATAACTGTTGACGTCTTTGGAGTAATTGCTGATAACTTTGAGCAAGATTATAAGTTGGTAAAATGAACAATAAAATCATCAAAATAAGAACCCACCCCATAAAACGATTCCGTTTTTGTCGTTCTTTCATCAGGTAGCGACGACGTTGGTATTCATTTTGGATAAAAGAATTGTTTAATTGTACAATATTCTTAGACATTTTCTTCTACCCTTGTTTCACTGATAATTTCATACATGCCTGCTGCATCTTCTTTTTTTGTACTATCTTTCATCTCTAGTACTTTTACAAGTAGCAACTTATTCCCAAAGCGAATTTCAACTTGGTCATTAACTTTCAAATCCGTTGAACTTTTGGCCAAGATTCCATTTACCTTGATTCTGCCTTTATCTGCTACTTCTTTTGCGACTGTACGACGCTTGATAATTCTTGATACTTTTAAATATTTGTCTAATCTCATCCTTATTACCTCAACTTATTATTGTACCATTTTTATCTATTTTATAGAAGAAAAATGTTAAAGGGAATTACCTTCTTTCGACACTTTTATCTCTAATAAACTTTCTCCAAAAATCAGCAGACCTTCTAAAATTTCATAATCTTTCTTATTTTGGACATCAAATACAAGCTCCATTAATCCCTTATTCTCAGCGATGCCTGCTTTTAAGTTCGTTGCGGATAAAGCTTTAAAATAATCTTGAGCTAAAAACAGTCGTTGAGTGACTTTTTCAAATTGAACTGTAATTTTATTATCTTTTCTTTCCACACGTTGAACAAAGACCTTGTCCAAGTATGATTTGACCAAACCAATCTCTAAAAGATATGCTACTACATCTGGGTATTCTCCAAAACGGTCCATCAGCTCTTCTTGTAACTCCTCATAATTGACACGATTGTCAATTTGACGAATTTTTTTATAAATTTCAATCTTATGTCGTTGGTCTGAAATATAAGTATCAGGAAGATAGGCATCAATTTGTAAAATCAATTCGGCATTTCCTTTTGTTCTTGTGTTCCCATTACCATGTCGTTTAGCAATAGCTTCCTCTAGTAATTGCGAATACAATTCAAAACCAACAGAATCAATGAAACCAGACTGAGACTTGCCTAAAAGATTTCCTGCTCCACGAATCAAAAGATCTCGCATTGCAATCTTAAATCCCGAGCCCAATTCTGTAAATCCTTTGATAGCTTCTAATCTCTTTTCAGAAACTTCACTGATTGATTTTTCTGGACGATACATGAGATAAGCATAAGCAATACGATTACTACGACCGACTCTTCCTCTTAACTGATACAAGGTTGACAAGCCCATATGGTCCGCATTTTCAATAAATAAAGTATTGGCATTTGGAATGTCCACGCCTGTCTCGATAATGGTAGTCGTCACCAAGATATCGTATTGTCCCTCAATAAAGTCTAATAGAGTATTTTCCAACTGGATTTCACTCATTTGCCCATGAACATAACCAATCGAAGCTTCTGGAATCAACTCCTGTAATTCTGAAACCTTCTGATCAATTGTGTCAACTTTATTGTAAAGATAGTAAACTTGACCTCCACGCTCCATTTCACGCAAAACAGCATCACGAATGACACTATCATTTTTTTCCAAAACATAGGTCTGAACAGGATAGCGATTAGTCGGCGGAGTTTCAATAACAGACAAATCTCTGATTCCCAACATAGACATATGGAGAGTACGAGGGATTGGCGTAGCTGTCAAAGTTAGAACATCCACTTGTTTCTTCAATTCTTTCAAAGTTTCCTTATGCTTGACACCAAATCGCTGTTCCTCATCAATAATCATCAATCCCAAATCAGCAAACACAACATCTTTTGACAAAACACGATGTGTTCCAATCAAAATATCAACTTGACCGTTTTTCAATTTTTCAAGTGTTTCAGCCTGCTCTTTTTTACTTCTAAAACGACTCAACACATCAATATTAACTGCAAAATTTTGGAATCGTTCCTTAAAATTCGTATAGTGCTGTTGCGCTAAAACCGTCGTCGGAACTAGAACGACAACCTGTTTGTGATCATTGACTGCCTTAAAGGCTGCACGCATAGCAACTTCAGTCTTTCCAAAACCAACATCCCCAACTAAAAGTCGATCCATTGGCTGAGAAGCCTGCATATCTCTCTTGATTTCCTCAACACTACGAAGTTGATCATCCGTTTCAACATAAGGGAAGGCATCATCAAAAGCATGTTGATCTTCATCATCAGATGAGAAAGCAAAACCCTTCAACTGGCTGCGTTCAGAATAAAGTTTAATTAAATCATCAGCTATATCCTCTACCTGGTTCTTAACTTTTTGCTTTGCTTTTTTGAAATGACCATCATTTAATTTATTGAGTTTAGGTGATTTACCGTCACTTGAAACGTATTTGGAAAGTAGATGAATCTGTTCCACCGGGATAGAGATTTGATCCCCGTTTTGGTATTGGACGCTAACATAATCGCGGTGAATCCCTTTGATTTCAATGGTTTCAATCCCTAGATATTGACCAATTCCATGGATATGGTGAACAACGTAGTCCCCTTTTTCAAGTTCATTATAATCTTTTAAGCGCTCTGCGTTTGAAACATGTTGTCTTCGAAAACGACGTTTCAATTTCTTTTGAAAAATCTCATGTTCAGTAATAAATAAAATCTTTTCATCTACAAAATGAAAACCATGTCTGAGATTTCCATCGATTAAGTTTACAGATTCTTTACAAATACTTGACTTATTTCTGGAATCCAATTTAATCTGGTATTCCTCTAAAACATCCTCTAATGTTTTACTTCCCATTGAATTGCTAGACTGCAGGATAATAGTATAATCCATTTTTTTATATCGTTCAATTTCTTCTTTTAAAAAAGAAAATTGATTGAAAAACTCCTGCATAGGATATTGATTAAATTGATAAATTTGGTCAAACTTGAGATTTCCTAACCCCTTTTGTAGATTAGAGAAAAAGGTAACCGGACTCTGTTTTTTATAGATTTGCTCTGTATCTGCAAAATACTGCATCTCAGAAAATGCTTTACCGCTCTGTAACTGTTCTGTAAAGTATTGAGCTAACTCTCTTTCAAATACTTCATACTGATTCATCAATTTCTGATAATCATCAAAGAATATTGGTATATCTTTTTCAATATAATCAAATACAGTACATGATTTCTCATAACACAAAGATAAAAATTTCCTAGAATCTGCATGACTTTGTTTTTGATGAAAACTTGAAAGAATTTCTTCTAGATAAGATTTCAGAATCGGCGATAGAGTCTTCAAAATTTGTTTTTCTAAAGTCAACTTACCTCGTTGATAATCTTCTTCTCTTATGAGAATATCGCTAGCTGGAAAGATGATGAGTTCTGACTGATTTTCTTTCGATAATTGTGTTTCGACTTCAAAAGTACGAATTCCATCTACTTCATCACCAAAAAACTCAATTCGGCAAGGTTCTAACTGGGATATTTCAAAAATATCTAAAATATCTCCTCGAAGACTAAATTCTCCTTGAGTTTGTACTTGTGTAACCTTTCGATAACCAATTTCCTTTAACTGATGGATAAGCGCATGTTGGTCATATTCTTCACCAACTGCAATTTTTATAATACTTTCTTTAAATACAGTTGAAGAGGGTAAAATCAGTCGACTTGCTGCAATATTACAAACTAAGATCCCTTTCTTAGACGGATCACTCAAAAAACGCAAGGCTTCAACCCGTGAGATAATTTTTTCTTGTGAAGACATTAAAAACTCGACCATAGGTGAATCATCTACCAAAAATGGATAGACAAATTCCTCACCCAAGATAGAAATAAGATCACTAATAATCCCTTCTGCTTCTCCATAAGTTGATGTCAATAAAATAATCTTATCTTCTTTCTTCAAACTACTAGCGATGGCTAAAGCTTTTGTAGAAGTTGACAAACCTAACATTAATTGTCTTTTTTTCTCTATCAGATTTTGATGCCATTTTTTGATCTGATCATTTTCTGAGAACAACTCTAATAAGGTCACCATTTATCCGTTATACCTCTGCATCATTTTTTCAAAGTTTTTCTCTTGTAAATAATAATTTACAGCATCGTCAACCTTGTCAATAGACTGTAAAATACCGATATAATCATCCTTGTCAAACTTACTTAAAACATGATTAACAACTGACATGCCGTTTTTGGGTCTTCCAATTCCAATCTTAACACGATTAAAGGCCTGAGTCCCTATATGTTGAATAATAGACTTGATACCATTATGACCACCTGCTGATCCTTTTGCTCTTAAACGAATTTTCCCAACTTCCATGTCAAGGTCGTCGTAAATGACGAGTAAATCTTCAATATCCAAACCATAGTAAGTCAATAAAGCATGAACCGCTTTTCCACTTTCATTCATAAAGGTCATTGGTTTAACCAGATAAATTTTTTCTCCATTTAGGAAAAAAGATGCTAGTTCAGCTTGAAATATCTTATCGTGTGTAAAAGTGACATTCTGTTTCTTCGCTAGTTGGTCAATCAACATAAAACCAACATTGTGTTTTGTTTCAAAATATTTATCTCCTGGATTTCCCAATCCTACAAGTAATTTGGTCATTTATTTTCCTTTCAAAAGCCAAAAGGGTTGGAATTTTTTTCCAACCTAATTGACACTATTTATTAAATTTTTAAACATTAAAGCGGAATTCCATGATATCGCCGTCTTGAACGATATATTCTTTACCTTCTTCACGCAAACGTCCAGCTTCTTTTACGGCCTTTTCAGATCCGTATTTCACTAGATCCTCATATGACATGGTTACCGCACGAATAAATCCTTTTTCAAAGTCTGAATGGATAATACCAGCTGCTTGAGGAGCCTTCATACCACGTTTGAAAGTCCAAGCACGAACTTCTTTTTCACCAGCTGTAAAATAAGTTCCCAATCCAAGCAAGTGGTAAGCTGCACGAGTCAACTTGTCAACGCCTGATTCTGTCAAACCAATGGCTTCAAGAAACTCTTTTTTATCTTCATCGTCCAATTCAGAAATTTCTTCTTCAGCACGCGCTGAAATTACTACTACCTCTGCATTTTCTGTCGCTGCGAATTCACGAATTTGTTTGACATAGTCGATAGAATCTAGATCTGAAACTACATCCTCATCGACATTAGCAACATAAAGAACTGGTTTAGTTGTCAACAGGAAGAGACCTTTGACAACTTTTTGTTCTTCATCTGTAAATTCGATGGTGCGAGCTGATTTTCCATCTTCGAGGACTGGTTTAATCTTTTGAAGAACATTAAACTCAGCTACTGATTCTTTATCTTTTTGCGTACGTGCCATCTTTTCTACACGCGCATATCGCTTATTAACTGATTCTAAGTCAGCAAGAATCAACTCCAGGTTAATAGTATCAATATCTGCAAGTGGATCTACAAAGGCGTCTTCACGTCCTTGCTCACGCATTACATTTTCATCATCAAAAGCACGAACTACATGAACAATCGCATCTACTTCACGGATATTAGCCAAGAATTTATTCCCTAGCCCTTCTCCTTTTGAAGCTCCTTTTACAATTCCTGCGATATCTGTAAATTCAAATGTTGTTGGAACTGTCTTTTTAGGAGTAATCATTTCAGTTAGTTTTTGTAGGCGTTCATCTGGAACTTCTACCATTCCAACGTTTGGATCAATCGTTGCAAATGGGTAGTTCGCTGCCTCTGCTCCTGCTTTTGTAATTGCATTAAAGAGTGTTGATTTACCAACATTTGGCAAACCAACGATACCTGCTGTTAAAGCCATATTTTTTCATTCTCCGTTTTCATTTCAATCCCTAATATTATAACACAAAAAGGGAAAACTTGCTAACCCTCTAACTAAGGCTTATTAGTCAATAATTTTATTCATTTTTCGATCAAAATCATATCGCCCCATCATGACAACATGGTCACAATTACTGCATTTTATTTTGATATCTGCTCCTACACGTGTAATTTCCCAACGATTAGCCTTTTTACCAGTCGACTTGATGGTGCAAGCGTGTGGTTTTTTCATTTCAACAAAATTTCCAACTTGATACATACTACTCTCCTTTTCTTTTTCGATTATATCATAAAAGAGGCGAGCTAGGCTCAACCTCTTTCACTTAATTTGTACGAACTGGTGTAATGAGCTGCATGAAGTCCTCATCAGTGTCTGCTGGCACAAGAGTAAATGGACGAACAGCTGAGATAAAGCTAATGGTCACTTTTTCGCTATTTAAAGCTTTAAGAGAATCAATCAAGTAAGTTGGGTTGAAACTAATGGTCAAATCTTCACCAGTAACCTGATCAGTATCGATTTCTTCGTTTACTTTACCAACTTCTGGAGAGTGAACATGGGCGCTAACAATCCCATCTTTAATTTCAAGTTTCACAGTACCATTTTGAGTAGCACTTGATAAAAGACGAGCACGCTCCATTGACTGACGTAAGTTTACCACATCAAAAGTAATAGTAGTATTAAAGTCTGTTGGAATCAAGCGATCTGTATCAGGATAGTTTCCTTCTAGGAGACGAGTATAGAAGCTAATATTTTCGCTTCTAAAGAGGATTTGGTTATTGGCAAAGAAAATCTCTACAGTTTCGATATCATCTGTAAATACCGCTGAAAATTCGCGTAGAGAACGGCTCGGAATCACGACATCAAAATCATCACTATTTTTTTCAAGAGTCAATTTTTTCTGGCTTAGACGATGAGAGTCTGTTGCAACTGTTTTTAACTCTTTGTGTTGACTCAATACAAAATGAACACCTGTCAAAATTGGACGACTCTCTTGTGTACTTGCAGCAAAAGCTGTTTCATTGATAATTTTCTTGAGTAATTTTGTTTCAAGAACTAAAGGAGTGCTTGCTGAAATTTCTTGGATTCGTGGATACTGTTCGCTATCTTTTCCTTTTAAGGTAATTTCTGATTTGCCACTGGTTAAAACAATTTGATTTTGTTCAATTTCTTTAAAATCAAGAGTCACATCAGGTAGACTAGATACCACATTGATGAAGAAAGAAGCTTCAAGAAGGATAGAACCTAAAGAAGTAATTAACAAACCAGCATCTTCATTTTTTTGAGAAATAAAATTTTCAATTGAAATTTGACCATTTGAACCAATTAAAGTAACACCTTCATTAGTCACGTCAATTTTTAAGGTTGATAAAATAGGAATGGCATTTTTAGAACTGATAGCTCTCTTAGTAGTATTTAATGCTTGTAGAAATAAATTTTTATTAATTGAAAAATGAATCATGGATTCTCCTTTATTTATTTTAGTATTAGAAGGATAATAGTAATAATAGAGTCTGTGAAATCTGTGGAAAACAGATTAAAAGTAAGGAATACCAAGTTTTTTGCCTTGTTTAAAAAATGTGGATAAAAAAGATAAAAAAGCGAAAGTTATCCACAAGTTATTTTATTTTCTTTTTGATTGATTCAATTTCTAAACGTAAATTATCGTCTTCATCAATCAAAGATTTAATTTTTGCATGGGCATGAATGACTGTTGTATGATCTTTTCCTCCAAATTCCTTCCCAATTTTTGGAAGACTATTATCTGTCAGTTCTCTAGATAAATACATGGCTACTTGACGGGCCAAAACAATATTTTGAAGGCGTCTGCTTCCCTTCATTTCTTTGACACTAACACCGTAAAAGTTACCAACTTCATTTTGTATTTTATCAATTGGGATGACGAGCATTTGGCTAACATCTTGTTTGCGAGCTCTAATAGCTTCTGCAGCAATATCAATAGTGATATCCTTGATTTTTTTTACTCGGGCAATTAAAGTGATGTCGTTGATGGCTCCCTCAAGATCTCGAACATTTGAATCAAATTGCCCAGCTAGGTATTCTAGAGTATCACTTTGGAAATTGTAGCCTAAATGTTCCGTTTTACTTTGTAAAATGGCAATACGTGTTTCAAAGTCAGGGGGTGTGATAGTTTGTGTCAATCCCCAACTAAAGCGCGTGACAAGTCTTTCCTCGAGCCCTTCTAAATGTTTTGGACTACGATCACTCGTTAGGACAATCTGTTTTTGCTTGTCATGAAGGGCGTTAAAGGTATTGAAAAATTCTTCCTGAGTTGCAACTTTTTTACCACTTAGAGATTGTATATCATCAATCAATAAAAGATCAAGGCTACGATAGGTCTTTTTAAACTTTTCCATTTCCCCAAGTCTTAGGTGATCAAGAAAGTCATTAATAAAGCTTTCAGCAGGGATATATTTAACACGCGCATCAGGAATGTTTTTTAGAATTTCATTTCCAATAGCGTTTAATAAGTGAGTCTTGCCAAGCCCAGGTCCTCCATAGATAAAAAGAGGATTATAGGTCAGAGCCAAATCTTCAGAGACAGCCAAGGCGGCTGATACTGCCCAAACATTTCCATCCCCTTGAATAAAGTTATCAAAGGTATACCTTTCCTTTAATCCCGTATCCGAATAAGGAATAGATGCTAACTTTGGACTATAGTCATAAAGAGTTGAATTTGTAGCTTCTTCAACTTGTGAGATAGTAGTATCTTGAGGTTTGGTGAAAATATAGTGGGGAGTTATTTCAGCGTCATAAACTTCAAAACCAGCTACTACAATAATATCTTTTAGTTGTTTTTCCCAGACCATTTCCATTTCAGAGCGAGGTAGAAATATAGTAGCAATATTTTCTTCTACCTTGACGAGTTCAGCTTGGATAGCATAGAAATCATACATGGATCGAGTGAGTCTTTCTTGTGCAAATTCTAATATACGATTCCAAAATTGTTTTTCTTTCAATCCGTTCTCCTCCTTTACTATTTGTTTAAAAGTTTAATGCTAGACTTATTTTACCATAGATAGAAAGAATTTTCCACAAGCTGTGAAAAATAATCCACAATGTTATCAAACTTTATCCACAGGTTGGGGATAAAGCTAAAAACTTTTGATTTATTAAGATTTTTACTTAAAAAAATAGTGGATAACCTTGTGAGATAAAAAAATAAAAGAACAGCCTTATTTCAGGCTGTTGATAATTCTACTGTATTCTTCTTGATTTGAAAAAGAAATAATGATTTTTCCACTATCTTTTTTAGACAGTTTGATTTCAATATCTAATCCGATTAGTTTTTTTAACTGTTCCTCTTCATTTTGTATGAAATAATCATTTTTTTTCTGTTTCTTTTGTTTTTTCTCTGTCAGAAGAGCTTCTAACTCCCTTACAGAAATATCTTCCTCAATGATTCGTTGCAAGAAATAGTCTTGTTGTTCCTTATTCAACCCAACTAGCGAACGTGCATGTGCTTGTGATAGTTTGCCATTTTCTACTTCTGAGAGGATCTGTTCTGGTAAGGAAAGCAAGCGAATAGAGTTGCTGATATAAGGACGAGACTTGCCCATTTTATCTGCAATTTCAGCATGAGTAAATCCTTTCTCTACAAGAGATTCATAGGCGCGTGCTTCTTCTATTGGATTTAAATTTTCTCTTTGTAAATTTTCAATGATGGACTGGACCATCATCTCTTGGTCTGAAAGTTGTTTAACAACAGCTGGGATAGACGTTAGACCAGCTAAAAGTGAAGCCCGATAGCGTCTCTCTCCTGCAAGGATTTCATAACCAATTACAGGAGATTGACGAACAATAATCGGTTGAATGATACCATTTTCTTTGACAGACTGTGCTAGTTCATGTAGTTTTTCTCCATCAAATTCTTTTCGAGGTTGATAGGGATTTTTTTGTATATCCGTGATAGAAATCATTTCAAATTTTTCCATGATTCTACACTAACACATCTTTTCTATTATGTAAAGCTTTCTTTACATAGATGTCAATTAAGATTCTAAATCACCTGAACTCTTGTCAAGTTTAATAGATGTAGTTTCTTCTTTACCGTTGCGATAGTAAGTGATTTTAATGGTGTCTCCGATAAAATGATTGTAAAGAGCACTTTGTAAGTCTGTTGATGAAGCAATCTCCTTGTCATCTACTTTTGTAATAACATCGTATTTTTCAAGGTGACCATTGGCAGGCATATTACTTTGCACAGAACGAACGACTACACCAGATGTTACATTGCTTGGAATATTCAATCTTCTAATATCACTTGTATTAATATTTGAGAGATTGACCATTTGGATGCCCAAAGCTGGACGCGTCACTTTTCCGTTCTTTTCTAATTGTTCAATAATATTGATAGCATCATTTGCAGGAATTGCGAAACCAAGGCCTTCTACAGATGTTCCTCCATTTGTGGCAATTTTACTTGAGGTAATTCCGATAACCTGCCCTTGAATATTGACTAATGGGCCACCAGAGTTACCTGGGTTAATAGCAGTATCAGTTTGGATAGCTTTTGTAGAAATAGCTTGTCCATCTTCAGATTTTAAAGATACATTTCGATTAAGACTAGATACGATACCTTGAGTGACAGTATTTGCATATTCAGAACCTAACGGGCTACCAATGGCAATAGCAGTTTCTCCTACGGTTAACTTGCTAGAATCACCAAACTCAGCTACTGTTGTCACTTTTTCTGAAGAGATTTTGACGACAGCAATATCAGAGAAAGTGTCAGCTCCGACGATTTCTCCAGGTACTTTAGTTCCATCTGACAAGCGAATATCGACTTTGCTGGCACCATTTATAACGTGATTGTTGGTGACGATGTAAGCTTCTTTGTCATTCTTTTTATAAATAACCCCAGATCCTTCACTAGAGATTTGCTGAGAATTCGTGTCAGTATCATCATTACCAAATACGCTATTTTGTCTATTTGCTGAATAAGTAATAACAGAAACAACGGCATCTTTTACTTTGTTAACAGCCTGAGTTGTTGAATTTTCGTTTTTATAGGCAGTCTGTGTGATAGTGCTATTGTTGTTAGAGCTGTTTACACTACTTTTTTGAGTTAGTTGAGTTATTGAAAAACTACCCAAAGCCCCACTAAAAAAGCTAATGACGATAACGATTAATAATTGAAACCATTTTTTATAAAATGTTTTTAAATGTTTCATATTTGCCTCCATATGTTTGAAATTAATGAAAGTATAAACTGAATAACTTAATTATAACTTAAACACAAAAGTTTTTCACAGATTGTGGATAACTTTTAAAAATCTGTGGTTTTCTAAGTGAAAATTAACCTTTTATTTTGTGAATAAGATGTGAAAAAATAGAGAATATGTTAGAATAGAGTCATGAAAATTAAAGTTGTAACAGTTGGGAAACTGAAAGAAAAGTATTTAAAAGATGGTATCGCGGAGTATTCAAAACGAATTTCTCGATTTGCTAAGCTTGAAATGATTGAGCTAGCAGATGAAAAAACACCAGACAGGGCCAGTGAATCAGAAAATCAAAAGATTTTAGAAATAGAAGGTCAGAGAATTTTATCAAAAGTTGGTGACCGTGATTTTGTTATTGCGTTAGCTATTGAAGGGAAAACTTTATCCTCGGAAGAATTTAGTAAGCAGTTAGAAGAAGCTTCTATAAAAGGATTTTCTACTCTTACCTTTATTATTGGAGGGAGTTTAGGATTGTCATCAGCTGTAAAAAAGAGAGCCAACCTTTCTGTTAGTTTTGGCCGCTTAACCTTGCCCCATCAGTTAATGAGACTAGTCCTTGTTGAACAAATCTATCGGGCTTTTACAATTCAACAGGGATCACCCTACCATAAATAGAAAATTGACTTTTAATTGAATTTTTGGTAGAATGATTGTGTTAGGTCTCATAGCTCAGCTGGATAGAGCATTCGCCTTCTAAGCGAACGGTCGCAGGTTCGAATCCTGCTGGGATCAATATAGTAGCAAAGCTGGGAATTTTCCCAGCTTTTTTCTTAAAAAAGTACACTTGGGGAGAAAAAAATGACAGTTGAGAGAATTTTATCTAAAACGAAATTCTATTTTGTATAATGGTTTTTGTAAGTTAGCTTACAAGAAAAAAACATTTAGGAGATTTTATTATGAAAAACACAGTTAAATTGGAACAGTTTGTAGCCTTGAAGGAAAAAGACTTGCAAAAGATTCAAGGTGGGGAAAGTAGAGTTGCAGACCTCCTCCTTGATTTTCTTTTCCAACGAAAAAAGTAATGAAATAAGGAGAAAGAGTAATGAATTTACTTGGATTTGGGACAGTTATTGGTCATTTTTTAATTATTAGTCACAGTTACCATTTAATTTGTAAAGGTCAAATAAATAGAAAAGAGCTATACGTTTTTGGTGCTTATACATTACTAGTAGAAGTAGTACTTGAACTTTCCTTTTATCTTCTAAATTTGGATGGGTTAGGGACTGCAACATTTTTACTTCCTTTGGGCTTATATTCCTATTTTCGATGGATGAAACAGTATGAGAGGGATAGAGGACTATTTCTAAGTTTACTACTATCTCTTTTATATGAGAGCACTCATAACTTTCTGTCCGTAACGTTCTCCTCTATAACAGGAGACAATTTTGTTTTACAACATTATTACCCATTCTTTTTTGTTGTAACGGTGCTGACCTATTTTGTTGTCTTAAAAATCATTCATTATTTCCATTTGGAACTAACCTATTTTGACAAGGACTACCTTTATCCTTTCTTGAAAAAAGTATTTTTTGCTTTACTATTGCTACATATTGTATCTTTCGTTTCAGATATGGTAAGTACGATTAAACATTTGAATAGTTTTGGAAGTATTTTGTCATCTATTGTCTTTATATCGTTACTTTTGACCTTCTTTGCAATGAATTCGCATAAAGAACAAATGGAGAAAGAGATTGCTTTAAAACAGAAGAAATTTGAACAGAAACATTTACAAAACTACACAGATGAAATTGTTGGACTGTATAATGAAATCCGTGGTTTTCGACATGATTATGCTGGGATGCTTGTCAGCATGCAGATGGCAATTGACAGTGGTAATTTACAGGAAATTGACAGAGTTTACAATGAAGTTTTGGTCAAAGCCAATCATAAACTGCGTTCAGATAAGTACACTTACTTTGATTTGAACAACATAGAAGATTCAGCTTTACGAAGTTTGGTTGCTCAGTCCATTGTCTATGCTCGAAATAATGGTGTAGAGTTTACACTGGAAGTAAAAGATACGATTACCAGGCTCCCGATTGAACTATTGGATTTGGTTCGTATCATGAGCGTTTTATTGAACAATGCTGTCGAAGGATCAGCTGATAGCTATAAAAAGCAGATGGAAGTAGCAGTTATTAAGATGGAAACTGAAACAGTTATTGTAATTCAGAATTCATGTAAAATGACGATGACTCCTTCAGGAGATCTATTTGCCTTAGGATTCTCTACTAAGGGAAGAAATCGCGGAGTCGGCCTAAATAATGTGAAAGAACTATTAGATAAGTACAACAATATTATTTTAGAAACAGAGATGGAAGGCAGTACATTTAGACAAATCATTAGATTTAAGAGGGAATTTGAATGAAAGTTTTAATTTTAGAAGATGTTATTGAACATCAAGTGAGACTAGAGAGAATATTGGATGAAATTTCGAAAGAATCGAATATTCCAATATCATACAAGACAACGGGAAAAGTCCGTGAATTTGAAGAATACATTGAAAACGATGAAGTAAATCAGCTTTATTTCCTAGATATCGATATTCATGGGATTGAGAAAAAGGGATTTGAAGTGGCTCAGCTCATTCGTCATTACAATCCTTACGCTATTATCGTCTTTATCACCAGTCGATCAGAGTTTGCGACTCTAACCTATAAATACCAGGTATCAGCCCTAGATTTTGTTGATAAGGATATCAATGATGAGATGTTTAAGAAGAGAATTGAGCAAAATATCTTCTACACGAAGAGTATGTTACTTGAAAATGAAGATGTGGTAGATTATTTTGATTACAATTACAAGGGAAATGATTTAAAAATCCCTTACCATGATATTTTGTATATTGAAACGACAGGAGTCTCTCATAAATTGCGCATTATTGGTAAGAATTTTGCCAAAGAGTTTTACGGTACCATGACAGATATTCAGGAAAAGGACAAACATACTCAGCGATTTTATTCTCCTCATAAGTCATTTTTGGTAAATATAGGAAATATCAGAGAAATTGATCGAAAAAATCTAGAAATTGTTTTCTATGAAGAGCATCGCTGTCCTATTTCAAGGTTAAAAATTAGAAAGTTAAAAGATATTTTAGAGAAAAAATCTCAAAAGTGATTGACAATTAGTAAGAAATTGATATAATGGTTATATCTGCTACAGATAGAAGGTCCGTTGGTCAAGGGGTTAAGACACCGCCTTTTCACGGCGGTAACACGGGTTCGAATCCCGTACGGACTATTTTATCCGCCATAGCTCAGTTGGTAGTAGCGCATGACTGTTAATCATGATGTCGTAGGTTCGAGTCCTACTGGCGGAGTATAGATAAAAGGGAACATATTGTTGTTCCCTTTTTTGTATCAATTTGTATCACCAAGCATTTTCATAAGGAAGTCTGTTATTTCTTGAGGACTTTCTTTTTTTCCATGTGCAATCCAAGTTTGGCAGACACCAAAAAGTGCGTGAGTTAGATAGATGCTACTATATTCTAATTCAGTGGTATTGAGATTCAGTTGCATAAAGCGTTTTTGTAGATCTGTACTGAGCATGATATGAAGTTTATTTCGTAAGAAATTTTGGATTTCTTTCGTCCCATTTTCAGAAAGAAGGGCAGCCAGAAGTGGTTCCGATTCTAGATATTCAAATACTTCTAAAATAGCGTCTCTTTTGTGATGAGCATGTTTTTGAAAAATATATTCAAATGTATGGAATAGCTTGCTTTGATAGTGCTCAATCATATCATACTTATCCTTATAGTGAGTATAGAAGCTGGAACGACTAATTCCAGCTTTTTCTGCTAACTTGACAGTAGAAATTTGATCAAATGGCTGTTCTATCAGTAGTTGTACCATAGCATTTTCAATAGTTCGCTTTGTTTTTAAGCGTTTGTTACTTTCTTGCATATCTCCTCCTTGTAAACAAATTAGACTATATGTCTAAAAATGGATTTTTTATCTTGTAATTTATATTTTTTAATGTATAATCTATTATATCAAAATTTTAGACAATATGTTTAAAAAAGGAGAAGATATGTTTAAAGAATGGAAAGTAATTTTTAAAAAACCAACCTTTATTATTGTCATGATAGGGATTTCTCTTATTCCAGCTCTGTACAATATCATATTTTTGTCATCAATGTGGAATCCATATGGGCAATTGTCTGACTTACCTGTAGCAGTTGTCAATCATGATAAAGAGGCTTACTATAATGGTAATAGCATGTCTATAGGAAAAGACATGGTGTCCAATTTAAAAGAAAATAAAACCTTGGATTTTCATTTTGTAGATGAAGAGGATGGAAAGAAGGGATTGGAAGATGGCGATTACTATATGGTAGTAACTTTACCGAGTGATTTATCTGAAAAAGCAGCTTCTATTTTAACGGATCATCCAGAGCAAATGCAAATCGATTATCAGACTTCAAGTGGTCATAGCTTTATTGCAAGCAAGATGAGTGATTCTGCAATGACACAATTAAAGCAGAGTGTTTCCACCAATGTAACCGAGACCTATACTAAAGCTTTATTCAACAAAATGGTCGATTTAAAGGATGGGATGAGTCAAGCAGCTTCTGGTAGTGAAAAATTAACTGATGGAGCGAATCAGTTAGTGACAGGAAGTCAAGTATTAACTACTAACCTAAACTCTTTAGCCGATTCAAGTTTAACATTTTCAAATGGAACGGAGCAGTTTACTAAAGGATTATCCTCTTATGTCTCTGGTGTTGAACAACTTCATCTTGGCTTAGGGAATTTTAATAGTGGTTTAGTTACATATACTGATGCAGTTAGTCAATTAGATAGCGGATTAGGTCAATTATCTTCTAAAAGTCCTGAATTAGTAGGGGGAGTCAATCAGTTATATACTGGTGTAGAGGCCTATACTGGAGGTGTTTCTCAACTCAATACTGGTCTTAACCAATTTTCATCTGGTGTAAGTGCCTATACAAATGGAGTGGGAAATCTTGCAACAGGTGCTAATCAGTTATCTAATCAATCAGCTACACTTCGAATGGGGGTGGAGCAATTAAGTGAAGGGATTCAACAACTTTCTAGCAAGTTAGATACTTCGTCTGGGAAAAAAGATCAAATTAATCAATTATCTTCTGGTTTGAATCAGTTAAATCAAGCTATTCAAAATATTGATGTTGGAGATACAAAACAATTAGATTCTGTTTTATCAAGTATAGTATCTCTTTCTAATCAAATGTTAGCAAGTGCTCAGTCTGATAAAGCGACTACATTAGCCAATATTCAATCAACAGCAGCTTATCAATCATTGACAAGTGAGCAACAAGCTGAGATAAGCGCTTCTGTATCCCAAAATTCGACTGATAGTATTCAATCGGCTCAGTCAATTGTAGCTTTAGTACAAGGTTTACAGGGAAGTTTGGAAAACTTACAAAATCAATCTTCAAGTCTTTCGACATTAAAAAATCAAGCTAATCAAGTATTACCGCTTGCTTCTACTTCTTTGACAGGATTGTCAAGTGGATTAACAGAGATACAAGGAGCTGTTACTAGCAAATTAGTTCCTGCCAGTCAGTCGATTGCATCAGGTGTAAACGCATATACTAAAGGTGTTGATAAAGTTTCTCAAGGCGCAAGTCAACTAAGTGAAAAAAATGCCCCCTTGACAGGTAGTTTAAATCAATTAGTTTCAGGCTCAACTACCTTAACACAAAAATCTTCTAGCTTGACAGGAGGAGTTGGTCAATTAGTTGAAAAAACTCCAGAATTAGTGTCTGGTATTGAAAAATTATCAACTGGCTCCAGTCAATTGAATCAAAAGAGTCAAGAATTGGTAGCAGGAGTTGATAAATTGCAGTCAGGATCTAGCCAACTAGCTGACAAATCCAGTCAGTTAATTTCAGGTGCTTCTCAATTAGAAAGTGGAGCTAATAAATTGGCAGATGGATCTAGGAAACTTGCAGAAGGTGGAACAAAGTTAACTTCTGGATTGGAAGATTTACAGACAGGAGTTGCTTCTTTAGAACAAGGACTAAGTAATGCTAGCGATCAACTCAAAACAGTATCTACGGAATCGCAAAATGCAGAGATTTTGTCAAATCCACTCAATCTTTCCAAAACAGACAATGACCAAGTTCCTGTAAATGGAATCGCAATGGCTCCTTATATGATATCAGTTGCTCTCTTTGTTGCAGCAATATCAACAAATATGATCTTTGCGAAGTTGCCTTCAGGACGTCATCCAGAGAGCCGTTGGGCTTGGTTGAAATCTCGAGCTGAAATAAATGGTATTATAGCTGTTTTAGCAGGAATTTTGGTATATGGAGGAGTCCATCTTATTGGTTTAGCTGCTAATCATGAAATGAGAACATTTATTCTCATTATCCTAACAAGTTTAGTATTCATGTCCATGGTGACTGCTTTAACAACATGGAATAGCCGTATAGGAGCTTTCTTCTCTCTTATTTTGCTATTATTACAGTTAGCATCAAGTGCAGGTACCTATCCACTTGCTTTGACAAATAATTTCTTTAGAGCTATTAATCCTTGGTTACCAATGAGTTATTCAGTTTCGGGATTACGACAAACAATCTCTATGACAGGAAATATTCATCATCAAGTCATTTTCCTTGCTGTGATATTAGCCCTATTTACTGGTTTAGGTATGCTAGCCTATCGACCTAAGAAAATGGAAGAAGATTAAAAAATCGACCAAGCAACTGGTCGATTTTTTATGTCTTAGATGGCTTTCGCTTGTGATTATAGATTGCAAATAGTAAAAGAGAAGTAAAGGAACAGATTGCTCCAGTAATAAAACCATTGGGAATGAAGGAAAGTGTAATAGTTCCTTTTCCCTTAGGGATGTCAACTTTCATAAAGCCAGTTTGAGCTTGTTTAATTTCTATTTTCTTACCATCTTGGTAGGCAGACCAGCCTTTGTCATAAGGAATGGTGAAGAAAATGGACGTATCTTGTTTAACATCATATGTGGCAAAGACCTTGTTTTTAGAAGTTGATACTGTGACAGGTTGTTCTTTAATTTTTTGAATTGCCTCGGTGAAAGTTTGGGTATCTAAACGGTAGAAGGTAGGAGATTCAAATGATACTTGTGAATTTCCAGGGAAACTAACATGAATATTGAAAGTTTTTTTCTCTTTTGTATAGCCTAGATTAAAGAAGGAGAAAACATTATCAGTTGTAAAAATTTTCTTCTCTCCGTTGACAAGAATGTCAATCTTCTTTTGTTTATCATTAGAAAAGTGAAGGTTTGTGAAAGAAAGATAAACTTGACTGTTTTCTGGTACTTCAATTTGATACTGGATTGCTGCATCCTCATTTGAAGAACTTGTGATACTAATCAAATCATTAGTATTTTCTATTTTTTCCGTTTTTTCATAGGGTATTGGAGAAAAATAATCAAAATTGACGTTAGCAAGTTGATTTAAAAACGAGGCCTGATTATCCAAGGTATGTTCATTGAACTTGACATCATTGTAAACAGATTGACTAGCAAATGCAATCGGAAGAGAGTATTGATTTTCATATAGGGTAAGATTATCTTTTTGATAGATATCTTTAAAACCATACTTAGTAATAGGACTGTCTGAGATATTGTACTGGATACCAAATAAACTATCAGCCAAAATACTATTATTGGCATAACGGAGATTTAGATTAGTCCCAGAGGATTTAAACCCAAGTTTATCCAAAGTAGAGCTTGCTGAACGATTTCGAACAGATGAAAATTGAGAGATTCCATTGTAGTTGAATTTCATACTGTCATTTCCTGTTTGAGTTTGTAGTTTTTCAGTACGAGTAAATTGATTTCTAATATATGTTGAGAAAGATTCCATAGCTGGGATATCTCGATTATAAGCACTTCGAGAAGCAAATCCCCATTCCTTAGCAATTCCGTCTATTTGAGATGAAGCATTTAAACTCATTTCAACCATTATAAATAAAGAGATTAGAATGGCAAACAGATTCACAGAGATAAACTTTTTAATAACTGCAAGGAGTAAAAGAGAATAGACAACCACAAATTCAAGAGTCAGCAGAATATTCAAATCTGTTAAAAAAGAATAATGTGATTTTAGATAGATGGTAGCTAAAAAACCTGTTACTAGAAGAAAAAGTGAAACTAAAAAATTCCAGACTTTAAGTTCTCTAAGACGATTTAAGACTTCCGCTGCTGTGTAAATTAGCAAGGTAGGGAAAATCCAAGCATAGCGATGTAAAAACATATTTGGAGTATGCATGCCTTGCCAAAATAAATCAAGAGCTTCAATATAAAAGCTTGCAATTAGAAATGCAAAGAAAATTGTATAGATAAGTTTCACGTGAAACTTAATAGATTTCATCGTAAAAAACAAAATGGTCAAAATAAAGGGAAGTAGTCCGACAAAAATCATTGGGATGGCCCCATACTTTGTTGTGTCAAAGGAACCAATGAATTGCTTAGCAAAGAGATCAAGATACCAGCTACTTTCAGTTTGAAACTTTGTAATTTCAGTTAATTTTTCCCCATGTGTATGTAAATCAAATAGAGTAGGAAGAGTCAGAATCAAACTAGCCATACCAGCTAAAACGGAGGTGATTATGAAATCAAGAACAGATGATTTTCGAGTCTTAAAGTCCCAAGAAATTTGACAAAGATACCAGAAAATAAGAAACAATGCTGTCATATATCCAAAATAATAGTTTTGTATAAATAAGATTGACAGACTTGTAAAGTACAATAGGAATTTCTTTTCAGTGATAAGTAGATGTAAACCAGTTATAATTAAAGGAATCAAAATAAAAACATCTAGCCAAGTTTTTATCTCTAGTTGACTGACAGAGAAACTCATCAGAGCATAGGAAGTAGATAAAGCCAGTTTTAAAAATTTTGGGATATCTTTAAATAATCTATTCAAACTAAAGAAGGTTGACAGACCAATCAATCCAAATTTTAAGAGAGTGGTCAGATAAACAGCATCTGGCATATTCGACAGATTAAAAAAGTAAACCAGAGGTGAAAGAAAGCTACCCAAGTAATAACTAGATAGAGCATAGAAATTCAGTCCGAGGCCACTTGTAAAGGTGTAAAACAAACTGCCATTTCCATGTAAAATATTTCGTAAAGCTACATCAAAAATAACGTATTGATGAAACCCATCTCCTAATAGTGGAGATGTATCGCTATTCCAGTAGATACCTTGAGATAGATATACTCCTATCATAATGATTATGGGAATGATGAAAGAAACAAAATAGGTCCAATATGTTTTAAAAAATAATTTCATGTTACCTCATAAAATGTTAGAAAACTCAGCTGGTTAACCCAACTGAGTTTTGAATTTTTTTAGTCTTTCCAAAGTTCTTTAACTTTTGCTTGTACTTCTGCATTCTCTAGGAATTCATCATAGGTTTCATCGATACGGTCAATGACGCCATTTTTAGACAAGACAATGATATGGTTGGCTAGAGTTTGAATAAACTCGTGGTCATGGCTGGCAAAGATGATTGATTCTTTAAAGTTTTTCAATCCATCATTCAAGCTTGAGATAGATTCCAAGTCCAAGTGATTGGTTGGATCATCAAGTACAAGGACATTTGATTTTAAGAGCATGAGTTTTGAAAGCATGACACGAACTTTTTCTCCCCCTGACAAGACATTTACAGGTTTGTTAACTTCATCTCCAGAGAAGAGCATACGTCCGAGGAAGCCACGTAGGAAAGTATTGTCATCTTCTTCTTTACTTGCGAATTGGCGCAACCAGTCAAGGATTGACTCTCCTCCTGCAAAATCTGCCGAGTTATCTTTTGGCAAGTAAGAACGGCTAGTAGTTACTCCCCACTTGACAGTTCCTTCATAGTCAATGTCCCCCATAATTGCACGAATTAATGCAGTCGTTTGGATATCATTTTGTCCAATAAGCGCTGTCTTATCACCTGGACGCAAGATGAAACTGATATTATCTAAAATAGTCTCACCATCAATCTTTACAGTTAGATTTTCTACTGTCAAGAGATCATTACCAATCTCACGTTCCGCTTTAAAATTGATAAATGGGTATTTACGGCTAGATGGAATGATTTCTTCTAAGACAATCTTATCAAGCATCTTTTTACGGGAAGTTGCTTGTTTAGATTTAGATGCGTTAGCAGAGAAGCGAGCAACGAATTCTTGGAGTTGCTTAATTTTTTCTTCTGCTTTAGCATTACGGTCTGCTAGCAATTTAGCAGCGAGTTCAGAAGATTCCTTCCAGAAGTCATAGTTTCCGACATAGAGCTTGATTTTTCCAAAGTCAAGGTCGGCCATATGAGTACATACTTTGTTCAAGAAGTGACGGTCGTGGGATACAACAATAACGGTGTTATCAAAATCAATCAAGAAGTCTTCTAACCAAGTAATAGATTGAATATCCAATCCGTTGGTCGGTTCGTCCAAGAGAAGAACATCTGGTTTACCAAAAAGTGCTTTGGCGAGGAGAACCTTTACTTTCTCACCGTTAGCCAATTCACTCATATTTTGATAGTGCAATTCTTCTGGGATATTTAGGTTTTGAAGGAGTTGAGAGGCTTCACTTTCTGCTTCCCAGCCTCCAAGCTCGGCAAACTCTCCTTCAAGTTCGGCAGCACGCACTCCATCTTCGTCTGAGAAATCTTCCTTCATGTAGATGGCATCTTTCTCTTTCATGATGCTATAAAGTTTTTCATTTCCCATGATAACAACATCAATGGCACGTTCATCTTCGTAGTCAAAGTGATTTTGACGAAGAACAGAGAGACGTTCATTTGGACCAAGAGAGATGTGACCAGTAGTAGGTTCAATATCTCCAGCTAAAATTTTTAAAAAGGTTGATTTTCCGGCACCATTAGCACCGATTAATCCATAAGTATTTCCTTCTGTAAATTTGATATTGACATCATCAAAAAGTTTACGATCACTAAAACGTAGTGAAACATCAGATACTGTAAGCAATGTTTTTCTCCTATATGTGTAATATATTTATTCTACTAGAAAATACGGAAATATTCAAATTTTTATATGTCAATTTTGTGTAAATTAGATTTACATTATACTTTACACAAAGTCGGAACTAGCAAGGTTGATTTATTTTGATAAATTGCGGTTATTTCATTAAAAAAATGCTATAATTGAAGGGAGCATATCGAAGGAGAATAAAATGACTAAACCAATTATTTTAACAGGAGACCGTCCAACAGGAAAATTGCATATTGGACATTATGTTGGAAGTCTCAAAAATCGAGTATTATTACAGGAAGAGGATAAGTATGATATGTTTGTGTTCTTGGCTGACCAACAAGCCTTGACAGATCATGCCAAAGATCCTCAAACTATTGTAGAGTCTATCGGAAATGTGGCTTTGGATTATCTTGCAGTTGGATTGGATCCTAGTAAATCAACTATCTTTATTCAAAGCCAAATTCCAGAATTAGCTGAGTTGTCTATGTATTATATGAATTTGGTGTCATTAGCACGTTTGGAGCGTAATCCAACTGTTAAGACAGAAATTGCTCAGAAAGGATTTGGAGAAAGCATTCCGACAGGATTCTTAGTCTATCCAATAGCTCAAGCAGCTGACATTACAGCTTTCAAGGCTAACTATGTTCCTGTTGGGACAGACCAAAAACCAATGATTGAGCAAACTCGCGAGATTGTTCGTTCTTTTAATAATGCATATAACTGTGATGTCTTGGTAGAGCCGGAAGGTATTTATCCAGAAAATGAGAGAGCAGGGCGTTTGCCTGGTTTAGATGGAAATGCTAAAATGTCTAAATCACTCAATAATGGTATTTATTTAGCTGATGATGCGGATACTTTGCGTAAAAAAGTAATGAGTATGTATACAGATCCAGATCATATTCGTGTTGAGGATCCAGGTAAAATTGAAGGAAATATGGTTTTCCATTATCTAGATGTTTTTGGTCGTCCAGAAGATGCTCAAGAAATCGCTGACATGAAAGAACATTATCAACGAGGTGGTCTTGGTGATGTGAAGACCAAGCGTTATTTACTTGAAATATTAGAACGTGAACTGGGTCCTATTCGTGAGCGCCGTATCGAATTTGCTAAGGATATGGGAGAAGTTTATAATATGCTTCAAAAAGGTAGTGAAAGAGCGCGTGAAGTTGCGGGTCAAACCCTATCTGAGGTTAAAGGGGCAATGGGACTTCATTACTTTAACTAAGTTTATTTTACAAGAAACTATCATTTCTATCTCGAAGAAAAGATAGTTTTTTATTTACCCCTGTAACATTTGACAAATTTTTATAGAATGGTATGATAGATACAATATAAAAAGAGTCAAGCTCAAAAATAAAGAAAAGAGGAAACTTCGAATGTCTAATTGGGACACTAAATTTTTGAAAAAAGGTTTTACCTTTGATGATGTATTGCTTATTCCAGCTGAAAGTCATGTGTTGCCTAACGATGCAGATTTAACAACTAAATTGGCAGATAATTTGACTTTAAATATCCCAATTATTACCGCTGCTATGGACACAGTAACAGAGAGTCAAATGGCCATTGCTATTGCTCGTGCAGGCGGTCTCGGAGTTATCCATAAAAACATGTCAATTTCTCAACAAGCAGAAGAAGTTCGCAAGGTAAAACGTTCTGAAAATGGAGTTATTATTGATCCGTTCTTCTTGACACCTGAACATACAATTGCTGAAGCTGATGAGCTTATGGGACGTTACCGTATCAGTGGTGTTCCAGTTGTTGAAACACTTGAAAATCGTAAATTAGTTGGTATTTTGACAAACCGAGATCTTCGTTTTATTTCAGACTATAACCAACCAATCTCAAATCATATGACTAGTGAAAATCTTGTTACTGCTCCTGTGGGTACAGATCTTGCAACAGCTGAGAGTATTCTTCAAGAACACCGTATTGAAAAGCTTCCTTTGGTAGATGAAGAAGGTCGTCTTTCTGGTTTGATTACTATCAAAGATATTGAAAAAGTTATTGAGTTTCCAAATGCTGCTAAAGATGAGTTTGGTCGTCTACTAGTTGCAGGTGCAGTAGGTGTTACTTCAGATACATTTGAACGTGCAGAGGCTCTTTTTGAAGCAGGAGCGGATGCGATTGTTATTGATACTGCACATGGTCATTCTGCAGGTGTTTTGCGTAAAATTGCTGAGATTCGTGCTCACTTCCCAGATCGTACTTTGATTGCTGGAAATATTGCTACTGCTGAAGGAGCCCGTGCCCTTTATGATGCAGGTGTAGATGTTGTCAAGGTTGGTATTGGCCCAGGTTCTATCTGTACTACTCGTGTGATTGCTGGTGTTGGTGTTCCGCAAGTAACAGCTATCTACGATGCTGCAGCTGTTGCGCGTGAATATGGTAAAACGATCATTGCTGACGGTGGAATCAAGTATTCTGGAGATATTGTAAAAGCACTTGCGGCTGGTGGAAATGCTGTTATGCTTGGATCAATGTTTGCTGGAACTGATGAAGCTCCAGGAGAAACTGAAATCTTCCAAGGACGTAAATTCAAGACTTACCGTGGTATGGGATCAATTGCAGCAATGAAGAAAGGTTCAAGCGATCGTTACTTCCAAGGTTCTGTCAATGAAGCAAATAAACTCGTTCCAGAAGGAATTGAAGGTCGTGTTGCTTATAAAGGAGCAGCAGCCGATATTGTTTTCCAAATGATTGGTGGTATTCGCTCTGGTATGGGTTACTGTGGTGCAGCTAACCTTAAAGAACTACATGATAATGCTCAATTTATTGAAATGTCTGGTGCCGGTTTGAAAGAAAGTCATCCTCATGATGTACAAATTACTAATGAAGCACCAAATTATTCTATGTAAAAAAAACAATGAAAAGAACTCCAGTAAAAACAGGAGTTCTTTTACAATGTTGTCAAGTTTTGTTTACAGAAACTTTACCATCCTGAATAGTAAAGATACTTAGATTTTCTGGCAGATTTTGAAGATGATCTAAGCTTGTTGTTGTGATAAAGGTTTGAATTGAATGTGAAATCGTTTCTAATAATTTTAGTTGTCTAGTGTTGTCAAGTTCGCTCATAACATCGTCAAGCAGTAATATTGGAGATTCTGTAGTAATACTTTCCATTAATTCGATTTCTGCTAATTTTATCGATAGGACGAGACTACGATGTTGACCTTGGCTTCCGAAACTAGCATCCATTCCATTTATATAGAAAGAAATGTCATCTCGATGAGGCCCAACACCAGTATTCTTTTTAAATAAATCTCTGGATCTACTTTTTTCTAAAGCAATTTTGAAAGATTCGGATAAGTTTTGTTTGTCAATTATATTGACAGAAGATTGATAGGATATTGACAACTCTTCAATCTGATTAGAGAGTTCAAAATGTTTCTTACGCCCAAATGATTCTAGTTTTTTTATGAAATCTAAGCGGTGATTCATTACACGACATCCATAATCAACTAGCTGATCATCCAACACTGAGAGGAAGGTTTCATCTATTTTTTGAGCTGATTTTAGATAAGTGTTTCTTTGTTTTAGGATGTGATTATAATTGGTTAAATCTGATAAATAGATTGGCTTGATTTGTCCAAGTTCCATATCAATGAATTTTCGTCGAACCGAAGGTGCTCCTTTAATTAGTTGTAAATCTTCAGGAGCAAATAAGACAACATTCATGTGTCCTACATAATCTGAAAGTCGTGCCTGTTTTAAATGGTTAACTTTTGTCACACGTCCTTTTTGTGTGAGTTCGATTTCGAGAGGAATGGATCCCGTTTTTTTCTGAACGAGACCTGAAAGATGAAGTTGTTCCTCATCAAAATGAATGAGATTTTTATCTGTTCGAGTTCGATGGCTACGTGTTAAGGCTAAAAAATAGATAGCCTCTAACATATTTGTTTTTCCTTGTGCATTGCGTCCTAAAAAGACATTTAATTTAGGATTAAAGTCTATTTTCGTCTCTTTATAGTTACGAAAAGTTTTGAGAGATAGGTGTTGTAACCACATGATTATCTACCAGGGAATCGCGGAGCTTGTTTGCTTTTGGAGAATGAAGTAGGTTTAGAGTTGTCTTTTTTTACTCCTTTGTTCATCTCCTTGACAAGTTTAGCGATTCGTTCTTTTTCAACTTTATCAGCTTGGTATTCATTCTGTTCTTCAGAAGTAGGTTGTGTCAACAAGATGTCAATGTTCATGTCAGGGATGTCAACCTTATCGCCAATACGAAGTTTTTTACCACGACGACTCTCTAATTCCCCATTAAAATAAACAGGATGTTCAGAGAGAAAGGATTTAATAGCTCCTCCGCTATGTGTAATTCCAAGTTCTTTGAGTAGTGCTTGGAGGGTAATAAATTCTTCAAATAATTTGTATTCCATAATTCACCTCAATCTTTGGTATTATACCATATTTTCCTAAAAATAGTGAGAGAAACTGGGAAAAATGTAAGCGATTTTTATTTCAAAAGTGTTACAGAGAACAAGAAAATTTCAGGTTTTCGTGATATAATAGAAGTCTGTATATAAGGAGGTAAATCATGGAGTTAGTGCATGGAATTTCAACACATTTTATCCAATCAAAAAAGTTTAAAACGAACAAAATCACCGTGCGTTTTACCACTCCATTATCCCTTGATACGATTGCAGGTCGCATGTTGAGTGCGAGTATGCTAGAAACAGCTAACCAGATGTATCCTACTTCTCAAGCTTTGAGAAGACACTTGGCCAGTCTATACGGTACAGATATGTCAACCAATTGTTTTAGAAGAGGGCAAAGTCATATTGTAGAATTGACATTCACCTATGTTCGTGATGAGTTTTTAAGTCGGAAAAATGTGCTAACTTCTCAGGTTTTGGAACTAGTAAAAGAAACTCTTTTTTCACCCGTAGTAGTTGATAATGGCTTTGATTCGGACTTATTTGAAATTGAGAAAAAACAATTGTTAGCAAGTTTAGCAGCTGATATGGGTGATTCT
Source organism: bacterium (assembly GCA_905221085.1). Taxonomy (GTDB): domain Bacteria; phylum Bacillota; class Bacilli; order Lactobacillales; family Streptococcaceae; genus Streptococcus. The sequence goes on along the minus strand of CAJNBT010000009.1, from coordinate 73,768 downwards.
TTTTATTTCGCACATAAAGAATTAGATAAATTATTTTTTCATGATGAACGTCTCAGATTGGAATATAGTGATTTACGAAATCGTATTTTAGCTGAAACTCCACAGAGTTCTTATTCTTGTTTCCAAGAATTTTTGGCCAATGATCGAATCGATTTCTTTTTCTTAGGTGATTTTAATGAGGTTGAAATTCAAAATGTATTAGAATCATTTGGCTTTAAAGGTCGAAAAGGAGATGTGAAGATTCAGTATTGTCAACCTTATTCTAATATCCTTCAGGAAGGCATGGTTCGGAAAAATGTGGGACAATCCATTTTAGAATTGGGTTATCATTGCCCTTCTGAATATGGTGATGAGCAACATTTACCCATGATTGTAATGAATGGTTTACTGGGTGGATTTGCTCACTCTAAACTATTTACAAATGTCCGTGAAAATGCTGGATTAGCTTATACTATTTCCAGTCAGCTCGATTTGTTTAGTGGGTTCTTGAGGATGTATGCTGGTATTGATCGAGAAAATCGGAACCAGGCTCGTAAAATGATGAATAATCAACTGCTTGATTTAAAAAAAGGATATTTTACAGAGCTTGAGTTAGAACAGACCAAGGAAATGATTCGTCGGTCTTTGTTACTTTCTCAAGATAATCAATCTTCATTGATTGAACGTGCTTATCAAAATGCCTTACTTGGAAAATCTTCAGCAAACTTTAAAAGTTGGATTGCAAAACTCGAGCAAGTTGACAAAGATGATATTTGTAGAGCAGCTAATAATGTGAAACTACAAGCGATTTACTTTATGGAAGGAATAGAATGACAAAGGTTGTTTTTGAAGAAAAATACTATCCAGCTGTAAAAGAAATGGTTTATCGAACTCGTTTGGCCAATGGATTGACAGTTGCTCTTTTTCCTAAAAAGGAATTTAAAGAGGTTTACGGGAGTGTAACTGTACAGTTTGGTTCGGTAGATACGCTTGTCATAGAAGTTGACGGAGATGTAAAAGAATATCCTGGAGGAATTGCTCATTTTCTTGAACATAAATTATTTGAGAGAGAAGATGCTAGCGATTTGATGTCAGCTTTTACGAGTCTAGGTGCAGATAGTAATGCCTTTACAAGCTTTACAAAAACAAACTATCTTTTTTCATCAACGGATCATTTTTTAGAAAATTTAGACTTACTTGATGAATTGGTAACATCAGCACACTTTACTGAAGATTCCATTTTAAGAGAGCAGGATATTATCCAGCAAGAACGAGAAATGTATCAAGATGATCCAGATTCGTGTTTATTCTTTTCAACTTTAGCAAATTTATATCCTGGCACACCTTTAGCAACGGATATAGTTGGAAGCGAGGAGTCCATTTCCCAAGTCAATCTAACTAATTTACAAGAAAATTTTACAAGGTTTTACAAACCTGTAAACATGTCTTTGTTTTTAGTTGGCAATTTTGATGTGGATCAAGTACAGGACTATTTTGAAAGAAAAGAACGGAAAGATTTATATGTTCAGGAAGTAGTAAGAGAAAAATTTGTTTTACAGGCTGTAAAGCAAACAGACAGTATGAGAATGGAAGTATCTTCTCCCAAACTAGCGATTGGGATTAGAGGTAAGCGAAAAGTTGCTGAAGCGGATTGCTATCGACATCATATTTTATTAAAATTATTGTTTGCAATGATGTTTGGTTGGACTTCGGATCGTTTTCAAAAGTTATATGAATCAGGTAAAATAGATGCTTCCTTATCTCTTGAAATTGAAGTAACAAGTCGCTTTCATTTTGTTATGTTGACAATGGATACGAAAGAGCCAGTTGCTTTGTCTCATCAGTTTAGGAAGGCCATTCGTAATTTTACAAAGGATTTAGATATTACAGAGGATCATTTAGATATTATCAAAAGAGAGATGTTTGGAGAATTTTTCAGTAGTATGAACTCTCTTGAATTTATTGCAACGCAATATGATGCTTATGGACAAGGTGAGACAATCTTTGATTTGCCAAAGATTTTACAGGAAATTACTTTAGAGGATGTCCTTGATGCTGGACACCATTTAATAGATGATGGTGACATAGTTGATTTTACAATATTTCCATCGTAGCAACCTATCATAATTGATACTAGAAAGAAGGAATGACAAGTATGAGGAAAAAAACAATTGGTGAGGTTTTACGTTTAGCTAGAACCAACCAAGGGTTAACTTTAGAAGAATTACAAAAAAAAACAGAAATTCAGTTGGATATGTTGAAGGCAATGGAAGCTGATGATTTTGATCAACTTCCTAGTCCATTTTATACTCGTTCTTTTTTGCGAAAATATGCGTGGGCAGTTGAGCTAGATGATAGAATTGTCTTGGATGCTTATGATTCTGGGAGCATGATTACGTATGAGGAAGTAGATATTGATGAAAAGGAGTTGACAGGTAGGAGACGTTCAAGTAAGAAACATAAGACATCATTTTTACCTTTATTTTATTTTATACTCTTTGCACTATCGATTATCATTTTTGTGACTTATTATGTTTGGAATTATCTCCAGACTCAACCTGAGGGTTCGTCTGCGTCTAGTTATAGTGTAGTCCAAGCAACAAGCTCGACTAATTCTGTAACTCCATCTTCAACTAGTAGTAGTTCATCAAGTAATTATTCGAATACTGAACCAGCTATAACGGTATCAGGTGAAGGAAATCGAGTAGAGGTTGCTTATAAAACAAGTAAAGAAACTGCAAAATTGCAATTATCGGTTTCAGATGCTAGAAGTTGGGTTAGTGTTTCAGAAAGTGAGCTTGAGGGTGGTGTGACCTTATCACCGGATAATAAAAGTGCGGAAACAACAGTTTCAACAAAAAATCCTGTGACCATTACTTTAGGTGTTGTCAAAGGTGTTGCCTTAACAGTAGATAATCAGACTATTGATTTATCGAAATTAACAGCTCAAACTGGACAAATCAATGTAACCTTTACTAGAAATTAAGGAAAAACGAATGAAAAAAGAACAAATTCCAAATCTTTTAACAATAGGCCGAATTCTCTTTATACCTATTTTTATCTTTATTTTAACGATAGGAAATTCGATAGAGAGTCATATAGTGGCAGCTACTATCTTTGCTATTGCCAGTATTACAGACTATTTAGATGGATATTTAGCTCGTAAATGGAATGTGGTCAGTAATTTTGGTAAATTTGCAGATCCTATGGCGGATAAGCTACTAGTTATGTCGGCTTTTATTATGTTGATTGAGTTAGGTATGGCTCCAGCTTGGATTGTTGCAGTAATAATCTGTCGTGAGTTGGCTGTTACAGGTTTAAGACTATTACTGGTTGAAACTGGTGGGACGGTTTTAGCAGCAGCAATGCCTGGAAAAATTAAAACTTTCAGTCAGATGTTTGCGATTATTTTCTTGCTATTACATTGGACTTTGTTTGGTCAAGTTCTACTTTATGTAGCCTTGTTTTTCACTATCTACTCTGGCTATGATTATTTCAAGGGTAGTGCCTATATATTTAAAGGGAAATTTAGTTCGAAATGAAATCAATAATTGATGTAAAAGATCTTTCTTTTCGCTATAAGGAAAGTCAGGAATACTATAATCTGAAGGATATTACGTTTCACGTGAAACGTGGAGAATGGCTTTCGATTGTAGGGCACAATGGTAGTGGTAAATCAACGACGGTTCGATTAATTGATGGCTTACTGGAAGCAGAATCTGGAGAGATTGTAATTGATGGTCAAAGGCTGACTGATGAAAATGTTTGGAATATACGTCGTCAAATCGGTATGGTTTTTCAAAATCCAGATAATCAATTTGTTGGAGCGACTGTTGAAGATGATGTTGCTTTTGGACTAGAAAATCAGGGACTTCCTCGTCAAGAAATGAAGAAGAGAGTGGAAGAAGCTCTGGATTTGGTGGGCATGTTAGACTTTAAAAAGAGAGAACCGGCACGTCTGTCAGGTGGTCAAAAGCAACGTGTGGCTATTGCAGGTGTTGTAGCCCTAAGACCAGCGATTCTAATTCTAGATGAGGCAACGAGTATGTTGGATCCTGAGGGGCGTAGAGAACTGATTGAGACAGTAAAAGGAATTCGAAAAGGCTATGATATGACGGTCATTTCCATTACACATGATTTGGAAGAAGTCGCCATGAGTGATCGTGTATTGGTCATGAAAAAAGGGGAAATTGAATCAACCAGTAGTCCAAGGGAGCTTTTCTCTCGAAATGATTTAGATCAGATTGGATTAGACGATCCTTTTTCCAATCAATTAAAACATTCTTTGAGCCAGAATGGCTATGATTTACCTGAAAATTATTTGACAGAAAGTGAACTAGAGGATAAATTATGGGAATTGCTCTAGAAAATGTGAGTTTTACGTATCAAGAAGGAACTCCTTTAGCTTCAACAGCTTTATTGGATGTTTCTTTGACGATTGAAGATGGTTCTTATACGGCTTTAATTGGGCATACAGGTAGTGGCAAATCAACCATTTTACAACTATTAAATGGTTTATTGGTGCCAAGCCAAGGGAGTGTGCGGGTTTTTGATACCTTAATCACCTCGACTTCTAAAAATAAAGATATTCGTCAAATTAGAAAACAGGTTGGCTTGGTATTTCAGTTTGCTGAAAATCAGATTTTTGAAGAAACAGTATTGAAAGACGTTGCTTTTGGACCACAAAATTTTGGAGTTTCTGAAGAAGAAGCGGAGAAGATTGCGCGTGAGAAACTAGCTATGGTTGGAATTGATGAATCACTTTTTGATCGTAGCCCGTTTGAGCTGTCAGGAGGACAAATGAGACGTGTCGCGATTGCAGGCATACTTGCCATGGAGCCAGCTATATTAGTCTTAGATGAACCCACAGCAGGTCTGGATCCGCTGGGGAGAAAAGAGTTGATGAACTTGTTCAAAAAACTCCACCAGTCAGGGATGACCATCGTTTTGGTAACGCATTTGATGGATGATGTTGCTGAATATGCGAATCAAGTCTATGTGATGGAAAAGGGACGTTTGGTTAAAGGGGGTAAACCAAGTGATGTCTTTCAAGATGTTGTCTTTATGAAAGAAGTGCAGTTGGGAGTACCTAAAATTACGGCCTTTTGTAAACGATTGGCGGATAGAGGCGTGTCATTTAAACGATTACCGATTAAAATAGAGGAGTTCAAGGAGTCGATAAATGGATAGTATGATTTTGGGGCGGTATATCCCAGGGGATTCGATTGTTCATAGGTTGGACCCACGTAGCAAATTACTTGCTATGATGCTACTGATTTTGATTGTGTTTTGGGCTAATAATCCCTTAACGAATTTGATTCTTTTTATAGCGACAGGGATCTTTATTGCCTTGTCAGGAGTATCTCTTTCATTTTTTATTCAGGGTTTGAAGTCTATGTTTTTCTTGATTGTCTTCACAACTATTTTTCAACTGTTTTTCATTTCTAATGGGAATGTATTATTTGAGTTTTCATTTGTGAGAATCACAGATTATGCTTTGCAACAAGCTGGAATTATTTTTTGTCGCTTTGTATTGATTATTTTCTTTTCAACTTTGTTAACCTTAACGACTATGCCCCTAAGTTTAGCATCAGCTGTCGAAGCTTTATTAGCACCTTTAAAGCGTGTGAAAGTCCCAGTTCATGAAATTGGCCTAATGCTTTCCATGAGTCTACGTTTTGTTCCGACATTAATGGATGATACGACGCGGATTATGAATGCACAAAAAGCGCGTGGAGTGGATTTTGGTGAAGGAAGTATTGTTCAAAAAGTAAAGGCCATGATTCCTATTTTGATTCCTCTTTTTGCGACAAGTTTAAAACGTGCGGATTCCTTGGCTATCGCAATGGAAGCGCGTGGTTATCAGGGTGGAAAAGGCAGAAGTCAATACCGACAATTGAAATGGACTCGAAAGGATACGCTAGCAATTCTTGTTATTCTTGTACTTGGTTGTTGCTTATTTTTCTTAAAATCTTAGCAGCTTTCAGGAATTGAGTAAAAGTTACTGTGGTAGTTTTTGATATAAAGGTAGGGATATGAACCGTTTTAAAAAATCAAAATATGTCATTATTGTTTTTGTCACTGTTCTGCTTGTCTCAGCTCTCTTGGCGACGACTTATTCAAGTACAATTGTGACAAAATTAGGAGATGGAATCTCATTGGTTGATAGGGTTGTACAAAAACCTTTTCAGTGGTTTGATTCTGTCAAATCAGATTTGGTTCACTTAACACGAACATATAATGAAAATGAAAGTTTGAAGAAACAGATTTACCAGTTAGAAGTTAAATCGAATGAGGCGGAAAGTTTAAAGACGGAAAATGAACAACTGCGTAAATTGCTTGATATGAAGTCCAAGTTGCAAGCTACAAAGACTTTGGCAGCAGATGTTATTATGCGTTCTCCAGTATCTTGGCAGCAGGAGTTGACCTTAGATGCAGGTAAATCAAAAGGGGCTTCTGAGAACATGTTAGCTATTGCAAATGGTGGCTTGATTGGGAGTGTTTCAAAAGTGGAGGAGAACTCTACTATGGTCAACCTTCTGACAAATACGGAAAATGCTGATAAGATTTCTGTAAAGATTCAACATGGTTCTACTACAATTTATGGAATTATTGTTGGTTATGACAAAGAAAATGAAGTTCTTAAAATTAGCCAATTAAATAGTAATAGTGATATTAGTTCGGGAGATAAGGTGACCACTGGTGGATTAGGAAACTTTAATGTTGCGGATATTCCAGTTGGAGAAGTGGTTGCTACAACGCATAGTACGGACTATTTGACACGAGAAGTAACTGTTAAATTGAGTGCAGATACTCATAATGTGGATGTGATAGAATTAGTGGGGAATTCATAATGAGACAGTTGAAGCGGGTTGGAGTATTTTTATTGCTTCCTTTCTTTGTTCTAATTGACGCCCATATTAGCCAGCTTCTGGGCTCATTTTTCCCCCATGTACATTTGGCTAGTCATTTTCTTTTTCTATTTCTCTTATTTGAGACGATAGAAGTATCAGAGTATTTCTACCTAGTCTATTGTTTTGTGATAGGCTTGGTTTACGATGTTTACTTTTTCCATCTAATAGGGATTGCAACTCTCTTATTTATCTTATTGGGAGCCTTTCTTCATAAATTGAATAGTGTTATTTTGTTAAATCGTTGGACAAGAATCTTAGCTATGATTGTTATGAGTTTTCTATTTGATATGGGAGTTTATCTTTTTGCATTAGTGGTAGGTTTAACTGTAGATAGTCTGCCGATTTTTATCGTTTATAGTCTAGTACCATCCATGATTTTAAATCTTGTGTGGATACTTATTTTTCAATTTATTTTTGAAAAATATTATCTATGAGAAAGAAACAAAAATGTAACAAAGGCGTAATATTCATTAGGCCTTTTTTTGGTATACTAGTATTGTCTTTAAAAGAAGGAGTATCTACGTAATATGAAGAAAAAAATCTTAGCGTCACTTTTATTAAGTACAGTAATGGTTTCTCAAGTCGCTGTTTTAACAACTGCGCATGCAGAAACTACTGATGACAAAATTGCTGCTCAAGATAATAAAATTAGTAACTTAACAGCACAACAACAAGAAGCCCAAAAACAAGTTGACCAAGTTCAGGAGCAAGTATCCGCTATTCAAGCTGAGCAATCTAACTTGCAAGCTGAAAATGATAGATTACAAGCAGAATCCAAAAAACTTGAGAGTGAGATTACAGAACTTTCTAAAAACATTGTATCTCGCAATGATTCTTTGGAAAAACAAGCTCGTAGTGCTCAAACAAATGGAGCTGCAACTAGCTACATCAATACGATTGTAAACTCAAAATCAATTACAGAAGCTATTTCACGTGTTGCTGCAATGAGTGAAATCGTATCTGCAAACAACAAAATGTTGGAACAACAAAAAGCAGATAAAAAAGCTATTTCTGAAAAACAAGTAGCAAATAATGATGCAATTAATACAGTTATTGCAAATCAACAAAAATTAGCCGATGATGCTCAAACATTAACTACAAAACAAGCAGAATTGAAAGCTGCAGAATTGAATCTTGCTGCTGAAAAGGCAACAGCAGAGGATGAAAAAGCAAGTTTACTTGAGAAAAAAGCTGCAGCGGAAGCAGAAGCTAAAGCAGCTGCAGAAGCAGAAGCTGCTTATAAAGCTAAACAAGCAAGTCAACAACAAACAGTTGTTTCTTCTGGGAATACAACTTTCACAGCAGAAGTTCAAGCAGTATCTACTACTTCTTCATCTGAATCATCTTCAAGCTATACTCCTGCACCGGTAAAACATCGTCCAACATACAGTACAAACGCTTCAAGTTATCCAATTGGTGAGTGTACATGGGGAGCTAAAACATTAGCACCTTGGGCTGGAGATTACTGGGGCAATGGAGCACAGTGGGCTACAAGTGCAGCTGCTGCAGGATTCCGTACAGGATCTACACCTCAAGTTGGTGCCATTGCATGTTGGAATGATGGTGGCTATGGACACGTAGCAGTAGTTACAGCTGTTTCATCATCAACAAGTATCCAAGTATCTGAGTCAAACTACGGTGGAAACCGTACACTCGGAAATAAACGTGGTTGGTTCAATCCTACTACAACTTCAGAAGGTTTTGTAACATATATCTATCCAAACTAATGAATGAAACGAAGAGGCTCGATGTGAGTCTCTTTTATGATTTATGATAGTTAACTTACTTTAAAAATCTACCAAAATAGCTTGAAAATATTGAAAAAGTATGGTAGAATGAAACTTGTCGTGTGAACGATAATACTCATTCTTGATGAATTGTGAAACAGTTGCCCTTGGGTCGTTTTGCGAGTTGAAGTCAAGAAGAGGAAAAAACAAAAAGGAGAAATACTCATGGCAGTAATTTCAATGAAACAACTTCTTGAGGCTGGTGTACACTTTGGTCACCAAACTCGTCGCTGGAACCCTAAGATGGCTAAATACATCTTTACAGAGCGTAACGGAATCCACGTTATCGACTTGCAACAAACTGTAAAATACGCTGATCAAGCATACGACTTTATGCGTGATGCAGCAGCTAACGATGCAGTTGTATTGTTTGTTGGTACTAAGAAACAAGCGGCTGATGCAGTTGCTGAAGAAGCAGTACGTTCAGGTCAATACTTCATCAACCACCGTTGGTTGGGTGGAACTCTTACAAACTGGGGAACAATCCAAAAACGTATCGCTCGTTTGAAAGAAATTAAACGTATGGAAGAAGATGGAACTTTCGAAGTTCTTCCTAAGAAAGAAGTTGCACTTCTTAATAAACAACGTGCACGTCTTGAAAAATTCTTGGGTGGTATCGAAGATATGCCTCGTATTCCAGATGTGATGTATGTAGTTGACCCACATAAAGAGCAAATCGCTGTTAAAGAAGCTAAAAAATTGGGAATCCCAGTTGTAGCGATGGTTGACACAAACACTGATCCAGATGATATCGATGTAATCATCCCAGCTAACGATGACGCTATCCGCGCTGTTAAATTAATCACAGCTAAATTGGCTGACGCTATCATCGAAGGACGTCAAGGTGAAGATGCAGCAGCAGTTGAAGCAGAATTTGCAGCTTCAGAAGCTCAAGCAGATTCAATCGAAGAAATCGTTGAAGTTGTAGAAGGCGACAACGCTTAATTCATATAAATAGTAATTACCTAGGAGGGCGGGGCTTAGCCCGGCTCTCCTATTTTTAAAAAATATAGGAGAATCAAAATGGCAGAAATTACAGCTAAACTTGTAAAAGAGTTGCGTGAAAAATCTGGTGCCGGTGTTATGGACGCTAAAAAAGCGCTTGTAGAAACAGACGGTGACATCGAAAAAGCGATTGAATTGCTTCGTGAAAAAGGTATGGCTAAGGCGGCTAAGAAAGCTGACCGTGTTGCTGCAGAAGGTTTGACTGGTGTTTACGTTAACGGTAATGTTGCAGCAGTTATCGAGGTAAATGCTGAAACTGACTTCGTTGCGAAAAATGCTCAATTCGTTGAATTAGTAAATACTACAGCTAAAGTTATTGCTGAAGGAAAACCTGCTAACAATGAAGAAGCTCTTGCTTTGACAATGCCTTCAGGTGAGACTCTTGAAGCTGCATACGTATCTGCAACAGCAACTATCGGAGAAAAAATCTCATTCCGTCGCTTTGCATTGATTGAAAAAACAGATGCACAACACTTTGGAGCATACCAACATAACGGTGGACGTATCGGTGTTATTTCAGTTGTTGAAGGTGGAGATGAAGCTCTTGCTAAACAATTGTCAATGCATATCGCAGCGATGAAACCAACAGTTCTTTCTTACAAGGAATTGGATGAGCAATTCGTTAAAGATGAGTTGGCACAATTGAACCACGTAATCGACCAAGACAACGAAAGCCGTGCAATGGTTAACAAACCAGCTCTTCCACACTTGAAGTATGGCTCAAAAGCTCAATTGACTGATGAAGTGATTGCGCAAGCTGAAGCTGATATCAAAGCTGAATTGGCTGCAGAAGGCAAACCAGAAAAAATCTGGGACAAAATCATCCCAGGTAAAATGGATCGCTTCATGCTTGACAACACTAAAGTTGACCAAGCTTACACACTTCTTGCACAAGTATACATCATGGATGACAGCAAGACAGTTGAAGCATACCTTGAATCAGTTAACGCTTCAGTAGTTGAGTTCGCTCGCTTTGAAGTTGGTGAAGGTATCGAAAAAGCTGCAAACGACTTCGAAGCTGAAGTTGCAGCTACAATGGCAGCAGCCTTGAATAACTAATAATAAAAAGGAAGCCAAATTGCTTCCTTTTTTCTATGCAGTCGATCTTTATAGGGAGATGTTCCTATTTTTAAGTTGTAAATAAAAAGCCCTATAATAAGGGCTAAGTGTATTTAGGAGACTACACTTCAAATTCATAGAGTGCCGTAGAAAGATAACGTTCGCCGTTATCTGGTGCTAGAGCAAGGACTTTTTTACCTGTACCTAATTTTTTGGCAACCTCGATGGCTCCGTAGATGGCAGCAGCTGAAGAAATCCCTACAAGGAAGCCTTCTTTTCCGCCAATTTCACGACCGAGTGAGAGAGCGTTGTCTGATGTTACACGAACGATACCATCATAAGCCTTTGTATCCAGTGTATCAGGAATAAATCCAGCTGAGATACCTTGAATTTTGTGAGGACCAGGTTTTTCACCAGATAGAATAGCAGATTCGTCTGCTTCCACTGCATAAACTTGAATACCTGAATTTGATGTTTTGAGTGCATGAGAAACACCAGAAATTGTTCCACCGGTACCAACTCCAGCAACAAAGGCGTCTAATCCATCTTTACCGAAAGCAGCTAATATCTCAGCTCCTGTTGTTCTTTCGTGTACTTCTGGATTTGCTGGATTGTCAAATTGAAGAGGAAGGAAACCATCACGTTCAGCAGCGATTTCTTGAGCCTTGGCAATAGCACCCTTCATTCCTTCGCTACCAGGCGTAAGGACGAGTTCAGCGCCATAGGCTTGGATAATCTTACGGCGTTCTACACTCATAGTTTCAGGCATAACGATGACAACTTTATACCCTTTAGCAGCACCTACCCATGACAGTCCAATACCAGTGTTTCCACTTGTTGCTTCAACAATAGTAGCACCCGGTTTTAGAATACCGTCTTGTTCAGCTTTTTCAATCATGCTAAGAGCAATACGGTCTTTTACAGAAGAACCAGGATTAAATGCTTCAAGTTTTACATAGACGTCCGCAGCACCTTCTGGCACAATGTTGTTGAGCTTAACAATCGGAGTTTGACCGATTAATTCAGTAATGTTGTTATAAATAGACATATGAATACCTCTTTGTATAAGATATCTCTAGTATAACGCTATCTATACCATTTGTAAAATATAGAAATCCTATCGAAGTGATAGGATTTTTTTATATCATAGATCCAAGCCATTAATTTTCAAGCGATTGTGATAAGCTAATTCTAATAAATAGGTGTAAAGTGGAACGATATCCGTTTTCTTAGGGAATTCAAATTTATGAGCATTAAAATGCTCATTATGTGCTTTTAGAAAGACATTTTCTAAATAAGTAATAGTAATTTCACTATCATCTATACCTGCTCCAGCAGTTTCCATTTCAACGTTAACAATGTTCATCAAAAAGATTGATTTAATAGACATCTTACGACCGGTAGCGCCTTGTTTATCTGTAAAGATAATACGTATATTTGTAAATATAATTGAGTCACGAATCAGTTTATATCCACTTTGAATTTCCTCATTTTCTAGTAGATATTGTCCATATTCTTTGATAAGAGTTTCTTTGTTTTGCTCGCTAAAGTTACCAGCTAGTCCTTGAATGAACTTTCCAAATGCCATATTTCTCTCCTTTGTTTACACTAAATTTACAGGAACTTCAACTTCTCGTAAACCTTGATCAGTTAAAGTGACCTTTCCATTAAAAAACTCTACAAGTGCAGCTTTAATATTTTCTTTTTCTTCTTTATCAACATAAATCACCGTATCGACTTGATCTGTAAAATTTGTATCTAGCTCCATGAGATTATGTTCTTTAAGGAAGTTACTGTACTCTTGGTACTGAGCGTAGGACATTTGAATAGCAATTCCAGCCTGTTCCTTTATTTCAATGATGCCAATTTTTTTGATAGCTAAGGCAACACTGCCGGCGTAAGCACGAATCAATCCTCCAGCGCCTAGTTTAATACCACCAAAGTAGCGTGTCACGACCACACAGACATTGGTGAGGTTGTGATTTTCTAGTACCCCAAGCATGGGAACGCCAGCAGTACCACTAGGCTCACCATCATCACTTGTACGTTTGATTTCACTACGTTCTCCAATAATAAATGCAGAGCAATTATGTGTCGCTTTGTAGTGTTCTTTTTTGATGGCAGTAATGAAGTCACGAGCCTCTTCTTCGCTATAAACACGCTTGGCATGACAGATAAAGCGGGATTTTTTGATTTCTTCTTGGACTTGTCCGTCCTCTTTAATTGTTCTAAATTCCATGATTTAATTGTACTAAAAAATCATCTAAAGCGCTAGATTTTTACGAATAAAGAAGTATGAAAGTAAATCCAAATTATCTCGGTCGTTTGTTTACGGAGAATGAATTAACTGAAGAAGAACGTCAGTTGGCGGAGAAACTTCCAGCAATGAGAAAGGAGAAGGGGAAATTGTTCTGTCAACGTTGTAATAGTGCTATTCTGGAGGAATGGTATTTACCCATCGGTGCTTACTATTGTAGGGAGTGCTTAATTATGAAGCGAGTTAGGAGTGATCAAGCTTTATACTATTTTCCGCAGGAGGATTTTCCGAAGCAAGAAGTTCTTAAATGGTGTGGTCAATTAACTCCTTTTCAAGAGAAGGTGTCAGAGGGACTAATTCGAGCTGTCGACAAGCAAGAGCCAACCTTGGTACATGCGGTGACAGGAGCTGGAAAGACAGAAATGATTTATCAAGTAGTGGCTAAAGTGATTAATGCGGGAGGTGCAGTGTGTTTGGCCAGTCCTCGCATAGATGTTTGTTTGGAGCTGTATAAGCGCCTGCAAAAGGATTTTGCTTGTGAGATAGCCCTCCTACATGGAGAATCGGAACCTTATTTTAGAACACCATTAGTTGTTGCGACGACCCATCAGTTATTGAAATTTTATCAAGCTTTTGATTTACTGATAGTGGATGAAGTAGATGCCTTTCCTTATGTTGACAATCCTACGCTTTACCATGCTGTCAAGAATAGTGTAAAGGAGAATGGCTTGAGAATCTTTTTAACAGCAACTTCTACCGATGAGTTAGATAGGAAGGTTCGCATAGGAGAACTAAAACGATTGAGCTTGCCAAGACGATTTCATGGAAATCCGTTGATTATTCCTAAACCTGTCTGGTTATCCGATTTTAATCACTGTTTAGAGAAAAGTCGGTTGTCACCAAAGTTAAGGTCCTATATTGAGAAGCAGAGAAAGACAGCTTATCCGTTACTCATTTTTGCTTCAGAAATTAAGAAAGGGGGACAGTTAAAAGAAATCTTACAGAAGGAATTTCCGCATGAAAAAATTGGTTTTGTGTCTTCAGTTACGGAAGATCGATTAGAGCAAGTACAAGCTTTTCGAGATGGAGAACTGACAATACTTATCAGTACGACAATCTTGGAGCGTGGAGTTACCTTCCCTTGTGTGGATGTTTTCGTAGTAGAGGCCAATCATCGTCTGTTTACCAAGTCTAGTTTGATTCAGATTGGTGGACGAGTTGGACGAAGCATGGATAGACCAACAGGAGATTTGCTTTTTTTCCATGATGGGTTAAATGCTTCAATCAAGAAGGCAATTAAGGAAATTCAGCAGATGAACAAGGAGGCGGGGCTATGAAGTGCTTATTGTGTGGGCAGACTATGAAGGCTGTTTTAACTTTTAGTAGTCTCTTACTTCTGAAGAATGATGATTCTTGTCTTTGTTCAGACTGTGATTCTACTTTCGAGAGGATTGGAGGAGAGTGTTGCCCAAACTGTATGAAAACAGGGTTGTCAACAAAGTGTCAAGATTGTCAATTTTGGTGTAAAGAAGGAGTTGAGGTCAGTCATAGAGCGATTTTTACTTACAATCAAGCTATGAAGGATTTTTTCAGTCGGTATAAGTTTGACGGAGACTTCCTTTTAAGAAAAGTTTTCGCTTCAGTTTTAAGTACGGAGTTGAAAAAGTACAAAGAGTATCAATTTGTTGTAATTCCCCTAAGTCCTGAAAGATTACTTGACAGAGGATTTAATCAGGTTGAAGGTTTAGTTGAAGCAGCAGGGTTCTCTTTTCAAGACTTACTAGAGAAGAGAGAAGAGCGGGCCAGTTCTTCTAAAAGTCGTTCAGAACGTTTAGCTACAAAACTTCCGTTCTTTATTAAAAGTGGAATCACTATTCCTAAGAAAATCCTACTTATAGATGATATTTATACGACTGGAACAACTATAAATCGTGTGAAGAAACTGCTGGAAGAAGCTGGTGCTGAGGATGTAAAAACATTTTCCCTTGTAAGATGAGGAAAAAAATTTGCAAAAATAAAATGAAAGCGTTATAATGAAATCAGAAAAAACAAAAATGTTTAGAAAGAAGGTACTCATATGATTAAATATAGTATCCGTGGTGAAAACCTAGAAGTAACAGAAGCAATTCGTGATTATGTAGTTTCTAAACTCGAAAAGATCGAAAAGTATTTTCAAGCTGAACAAGAGTTGGATGCTCGAGTTAACTTGAAGGTGTATCGTGAAAAAACTGCTAAAGTGGAAGTGACGATTCCGCTTGGTTCAATTACTCTTCGTGCAGAAGATGTGTCTCAAGATATGTATGGTTCAATTGACCTTGTAACTGATAAAATTGAACGTCAGATTCGTAAAAATAAAACAAAAATCGAGCGTAAAAATAAAAATAAGGTAGCAACTAGTCAATTATTTACAGATGCTTTGGTGGAAGATCCAAATGTTGTCCAGTCTAGAGTTGTTCGTTCAAAACAAATTGATTTAAAACCAATGGATTTGGAAGAAGCTATTCTACAGATGGATTTGTTGGGACATGATTTCTTTATCTATGTGGATGTTGAAGATCAAACAACTAATGTGATTTATCGTCGTGAGGATGGAGATATCGGTCTTCTCGAAGTAAAAGAATCATAAGCTATTATCGTTTAAATATATAGAGTCTGGGACAATAGTCTCTCATCTCCAAAAAAGCAACGGATTTGCCGTTGCTTTTTTGCATGGTTGCGATAGTCTTGGTAAAAGAGAATTGCTTAATAAACCATTTAGAAAGGCCATCCCATGCATATTCACTATAATACAAATCAAACAACTTTACCACTAGAAATCAGTTCTTTCTTGCCACAAGACCATCTCGTCTTTACTATTGAAAAAGTGGTAAATACCTTGGAGGATAGTCACTTCCACGCCTTCTATCATGCCTTTGGTCGCCCGTCTTATCACCCTAAAATGCTTGTATCTGCTCTTTTATTTGCCTATTCACAAGGAATTTTCTCTGGTCGAAAAATTGAAAAAATGATGGTTGAAAATCTGGCTATGCAGTACCTAACAGGACAGTTAGTTGTCAGCTATCGCACTATCAATCGTTTTCGTATCGCTGAAGGGATGGAAGAACTCATTCGTGATCTTTTCATCGAACTCAATCTTCGTTTAAAAATGGAAGAGTTAGTGATCTTAGATTGTCTGTTTATTGACGGGACTAAGATTGAAGCTAATGCCAACAAGTATAGTTTCGTGTGGAAGAAAGCAACGGACAAGTTTTCCGCCAAACTTCAAGAACAGATACAAGTCTATTTTCAAGAAGAAATCACTCCCCTTATCCATCAAGCTATTAAGCTGGATGAAAAAGAACCAATTTCTTCAGAGCAGTTGCTTGCATTCGCTCAAGTCCTTGAAGAAGAATTGGAAAAACTGAGCCAGGACATTGAGGAGACACCCGTTAAAGGAAAGGACGAACGTAAAACCCAACGTCGTAAACTCAAGAAAGTCTTGCGTAAAGTCAAAGATGATTTTTCAGTACGTGCTGAAAAATATGAGAACTATCAGGAGACATTTGAGGGGCGTAACAGTTTTTCCAAAACCAATCCAGATGCCACTTTTATGAGAATGAAAGAAGATTATATGAAAAATGGTCAACTCAAGGCTGCTTATAATCTTCAAATCGCTACGGAAAACCAATTTGTTCTTCACTATGATATCTTCTCAAATCCGACAGATACCAAAACTCTTCTGCCATTCCTTGAAACCTATCCGCATGATGTAAAGAAAGTTGTCGCAGATGCTGGATATGGAAGTGAAGAGAACCTCCTTCGTTTAGATGAAAAGAAGGTGAAGCATCTGATTAAATATGCCATGTTTGACAAGGAACAGAAGAGAGGGTATAAACAGTCGGATAGAAACTTGGGTAATTGGCACTATGATGACAAAGAAGATAGCTACACACATCCTGATGGCTGGTGCTATCGTTTTCACCATATCAAACATCAGAAAACACAGACGGACTTTCAACAGGAAATCAAGGTTTACTACGCAGATGAACCTGAATCAGCTCCTCAAAAGGGACTGTATATGAACGAACGCTATCAAAACTTGAAAGCTAAAGAATGCCAGGCGCTTTTATCTCCCCAAGGTAGACGGATTTTTGCTCAACGCAAGATTGATGTGGAACCTGTCTTTGGGCAGATAAAGGCTTGTTTGGGTTACAAGAGATGTAATCTGAGAGGGAAGCGTCAAGTGAGAATTGAAATAGGATTGGTACTTATGGCCAATAACCTCCTAAAATACAATAAGAGAACGACTCAAAATTAAAAGCTAGAGTTACACAATTGGAAAGCTCTAGCTTTTTTGTGATTGAGAACTATTTTGTCTCAGGTTCCATGATTTTACAAAGATATAAGTTGTAGTATTAACCAAACTTATAGAGATGTTTACTTTAATTAAGTAGACAAAGATAGCGTTTTCAAGTTAAAATAGTCTTGTCAACAAATATTGAGCGTAAAAATGTAAGCGCTCTAAATAATAATTTATAATTTAAAGGAGTCCACAGATGGCAACTAAAGAAGAAATTTTGCGTGAATTATATCCAGAGGACCTTTTCCACTATGCAGATGGTTTAACATTGGGAGAAGCAGAAGTTTTACAAGAAACTCGTCGTTTGATTGAAAAACACCTTCGTCCAGTAATTAACGAATACTGGGAAGCACCTGATTTCCCATTCGAGCAATTCTATGCAGTTGCAAAAGGTGCACAAATCATGAACAATCCTAAATTGTTCGAAGGAAGAGAAGGAAACTACAAACCATCAGAACTTTATATCGCGTTCTTGTACCTTGAATTAGGTCGTTTCGATGCTTCAATAGCAACTTTCTTCACAGTACACGGTGGACTTTGCTATAACACAGTCTTGCTTGGTGGTGATGAGCGTCAACAAAAAGAATTCCTTCCTAAATTGGCTGCATTTGACTGGCAAGGATGTTTCGCTTTGACTGAGCCATTGTCTGGTTCTGATATTGCTGGAGGTCTTGCTACAACAGCTGAGCGTGTTGGTGATAAATGGATTTTGAACGGAGAAAAACGTTGGATTGGTGGATCAGATACAGCTGATGTTGTTCCAGTATTCGCTCGCGATGTTGAAGATGGACGAGTGAAATGTTTCATCGTTCGTAAAGGTGCTCCAGGATACCACGCTGAGCCAATCCCTCACAAAGTTTCTCTTCGTTGCGTGCGTAATGGTCACATTACTATGAAGAACGTTGAGGTTCCGGATTCAGACCGTTTGGTAAACATCAATGGATTTGGCGATGTAGCTCGTATCTTGACATTTACTCGTGCTGATGTTGCTCACATTGCAACTGCTGTTACTTGCGGGTCATTTGTGGCAGCTCTTAAATATGCTAAAGATCGTCAACAATTCAAACGTCCAATTGCTTCATTCCAGATCGTTCAAGAAAAATTGGCTAGAATGCAAGCTAACGCAGTAGCAGCACTTTCTTACTCAGCTCGTATTGCAGAAATGCAAGAAGCTGGTAACGAATTGATGCTTAACTCTGCACTTGCTAAAATGCATAACTCATTGGTAATGCGTGAAACAGTTGCCCTTGCACGTGAAACATGTGGTGGTAACGGAATCACTCTTGAAACTGACGTATCTCGCTTCTTTGCAGACGCTGAAGCAATCTACACTTATGAAGGTTCTCACGAAGTAAACTCATTGATTGTTGGTCGTGAACTCACTGGTGTTGGTGCATTCGTATAATAATGAATTTGGAACGGTTGCTTAGCATTTGCTGAAAGACTGTTCCGATTCTTTCTTTATAAACTTTATATATTAGAATGAAGAGGAGAAAATAATGAGTATTTCTAAAGTAATGATCATTGGTTCTGGTCAAATGGGAAGTGGGATCGCGCAAGTATTCGCTCAATCTGGTTTTACAGTATACCTTAATGACATTAAAGAAGAATTTGTACAAAGAGGAATTGATAATATCTCTAAACAATTGGCTCGTTCAGTAGAAAAAGGACGTATGTCAGAAGAAGAAAAAGGAAAAATCTTGGGTAACTTGATTCCTTCAACTTCTTACGAAGATGCTAAACACGTTCAATTAGTCATTGAAGCAGCTACAGAGAACAGAGATATCAAACTCAGCATCTTTAAACAATTGGATGAGATTACTGCTCCTGAAACAATTTTGGCTTCTAACACATCATCTCTATCTATTACTGATATTGCTGCAGCTACAGTTCATCAAGAACGTGTAATTGGAATGCACTTCTTCAACCCAGCACCAGTTATGAAGTTAGTTGAAGTTATTCGTGCACTTCAAACTTCAGATGAAGTTGTAAAAGCAGTTCGTGAATTGACTGAAAAAATTGGAAAAACTGCAGTTGACGTTAAAGACTCTTATGGATTCGTTGTTAACCGTGTCTTGATTCCAATGATTAATGAAGCTATCTTTATCCTTGGTGAAGGTGTTGCTTCTGCAGAAGAAATTGATGAAGCTATGAAATTGGGGGCAAACCATCCAATTGGCCCATTAGCACTTGCTGACTTAATCGGATTAGACGTATGTTTGGCAATCATGGGAGTATTGAATAACGGCTTCGGTGATCCTAAATACCGTCCAGCACCTCTATTGAAAAAAATGGTTGAAGCTGGTAAACTAGGTCGTAAGACTAAAGAAGGATTCTTTAAATACTAAGATTATAAGGAGCAAATAATGAAAGAAGCAGTTATTGTTGCAGCGGTTCGTACACCTCTAGGTGCCTTCGGTGGAAGCTTGAAAGATGTTTCTGCTGTTGATTTGGGAAGTTTAGTTATCAAGAGCGCTATCGAAAGAGCTAACTTGAAACCGGAACAAGTTGATGAAGTTATCATGGGTAATGTTCTTGGTGCAGGGCTAGGACAAAACGTTGCACGTCAAATGAGTGTTAACGCGGGTATCCCAGTTGCTTCCCCAGCATTCACTATTAACAAAGTTTGTGGATCTGGTTTGAAAGCAGTTCAGCTGGCAGCTCAAGCAGTATTGTGCGGAGATGCAGATATTGTTGTAGCTGGTGGTGCAGAAAATATGAGTCAAGCTCCTTACGTTGTTCAAAACCAACGTTGGGGATCTCGTATGGGAGACTCTAAAGTAGTAGATACTATGCTTCGCGATGGTTTGACAGATGGTTTCGAAGGTTTCCACATGGGTATTACAGCTGAAAACGTTTCTGAACAATACGGAATCACTCGTGAAGACCAAGATAACTTTGCTGTACAATCTCAAAAACGTGCAGTTGCAGCTATTGAAGCTGGTCGCTTTAAAGAAGAAATCGTTCCAGTTGAAATTCCACAACGTCGTGGAGAGCCTATTGTATTTGATACAGATGAGTTCCCAAGAAAAGATGCTTCATTTGAAGGACTTTCTAAACTTCGTCCAGTATTCAAGAAAGATGGTACTGTAACAGCTGGTAATGCCTCAGGTATCAATGATGGTGCTGCAGCAGTTGTAGTTATGAGTGCTGACAAAGCTAAAGAATTGGGAATTCCAGTATTGGCAACCATCAAATCTTACGCAAGTGCTGGTCTTGATCCCAAAGTTATGGGTTGCGGTCCAATCTATGCATCTCGTAAAGCACTTGAAAAAGGTGGATTTACAGTTGCAGATCTTGACTTGGTAGAATCAAACGAAGCATTTGCGGCTCAAGCATGTGCAGTTGGTAAAGAACTAGGTCTTGATCCAGAAAAAGTAAACGTTAATGGTGGTGCTATCGCTCTTGGACACCCAATCGGTGCTTCAGGATGCCGTATCTTGGTTACTCTTCTTCACGAAATGGAAAAACGTGATGCAAAACGTGGTCTTGCTACACTTTGTATCGGTGGAGGAATGGGTACTGCAGTTATCGTAGAACGTTAATTCGTATTTTATTTGATTAACTAAAATTTATTACATCTTACCTGAAATCTCCTCGGAGAATTTTGGGTAAGATTTTTTTAATAATTAGAAGACTAAAGGATCGAAATAAAGCTCATATATATAAGATGAACTTATAGTTCTAAGTATGAATATTAAGTGGACGCTTGTTAATAAATAAGGTATCATTATAATGTAAGCACTTACATTTTGTATTGGTATTTGTTGACGCAGTATTCTATACTCAAAATAACTTAAAGTAGGAGAAGAATAATGAGTAATACAGTTTTATTAGATGTTAAAGATGGTATCGGTTATATCACCATTAACCGTCCGGCAGCTTTGAACGCATTGAGTTCAGAGGTTTTGACAGATTTAAATCTTGTTTTAGATGAAGTAGAAAAACATGAAGAAATCCGTGTTGTTATTGTTAGTGGTCAAGGTGATAAAGCGTTTGTTGCAGGGGCTGATATTAAGGAAATGGATCAAATGTCTCCAATGCAAGCCTTCGAATATATGACGTATGCCAATGATACATTTACCCGTCTGTCTGATCTTACTCAACCGACTATTGCAGTTCTTAATGGATATGCTTTGGGAGGTGGTTTGGAACTTGCACTCTCAACGGATATTAGAATTGGCTTTGAAAAGACAATGGTAGGATTCCCTGAAGTTGGCTTGGGTATCATTCCTGGTTTCGCAGGAACACAAAGAATGTCTCGTTTGATTGGTACTAGCAAGACAAAAGAATTGATCTACACTGCTAGAATCGTAAAAGGCAATGAAGCCTATGACCTAGGAATTTTGAACAAACTTGTTCCAGCTGAGGAATTATTGTCATCTGCCGAAGAACTAGCTAAAAGCATCATGAAAAATGCTCCATTGGCTGTTGAAAAAGCTAAGCATGTCATTCAAGTTGGTTCAGAACTTCCTCTTAAGAA
Organism: bacterium; assembly: GCA_905221085.1. Taxonomy (GTDB): domain Bacteria; phylum Bacillota; class Bacilli; order Lactobacillales; family Streptococcaceae; genus Streptococcus. Next base: position 51,945 of record CAJNBT010000009.1, on the reverse strand, counting down.
TGCAATTCGTTTAGAGACAGAGGCTGAAGCTCTTCTTTTCTCTACTGAAGACAAAGTTGAAGGAATGCGTGCTTTTGTTGAAAAACGTAAAGCAGTGTTCAACCGTAAATAAAAATTGAGGTGTTAGTATGAAAGCTGTTTTATCATTACAAGAAGCTATTTCTAAAGTAAAACCAGGTAACGTCGTAGGGATTTCAGGATTTCTTGGTGTTGGTGAACCTTTGGAGTTAATCGAAGAGTTGGTTAGACAAAATCAACAAGATTTGACTTTGGTTTCAGTTGTTACCTCACATCCAGGTAAAGAAGTGGGTGTTGGACGCCTTTGTGAAAACCACCAAGTTAAAAAATATGTTGCTGCCCACGTTGGTACATCTCCTGCTGCTCAAAAAGCATACTTTAGTGGAGAAATGGAAGTGGAATTCACCCCAATGGGTACAGTTGTTGAGCGTCTTCATGCTGCAGGAGCAGGTCTTGGAGGAGTTTTGACACCTACAGGAGTTGGTACTATTTTAGAAAATGATCATGAAAAAGTTGTTCGCAATGGTCGTGAGTACCTCATTTATGATCCTCTAAAACTTGACGTAGCGTTGATTAAAGCTACAAAAGCAGATAAGTACGGAAACTTGTACATTGATGGTACAACTAAGAACATTTCATTGCAACTAGCTCTTGCAGCAGATACAGTTATCGTTGAAACAAATGAAATTGTTGAAGTTGGTGAAATTAAACCGGATGACATTTATATTCCGGGTATCCTTGTTGACTATGTAGTCCAAGGCTTAACTCCAGAAGAACACCACAAGATGATGGGTGATCTCTGGACAGAGACTAATAAATTAGCGGGGGTAAAATAATATGAAACCAAAAGAAATTATTGCAAGACGTGTTGCTCTTGAATTTAAAGATGGTGATGTTGTAAACCTTGGATTTGGTATTCCAAATGCTTCTGCAGACTTCATCCCAGAAGGTGTTAACGTGATCCTTCAAGCTGAAAATGGTGCCCTTCGCTTTGGTGAAACACCAACTAAAGATACATACAATCCTAACCTAGCAAACTCAGGTGGTGCACCAATCACTCTCCTTCCAGGAGCTGCTTTGTTTGATTTGCAAACATCATTTGCGATTATTCGTGGTGGTCACGTTGATGCGACTGTTCTTGGAGCTCTTGAAGTAAGTCAAGATGGAAGTATTGCTAACTGGATTATCCCAGGGAAATTTGCACCAGGTATGGGTGGAGCAATGGACCTTTTGGTTGGTGCTAAGCGTGTAATTGCAGCAATCCAACATACTACAGGAGGTGAATCTAAACTCTTGAAGGAGTGCACATTACCTCTATCAGCTAAAGGAGTATTGGATCTTGTCATCACAGAATTAGCTGTTTTTGGATTCCAAGATGGTAAATTCTTGTTGAAAGAATTGGCTCCGGGAGTCACTTTGGAAGAGGTGCTGGAAAAAACTGCTGGTGATGTTGTGGTCTCAGAGGATTTGAAGACTATGCCGATTTAAGCAAAGTAAATGCTATTTTTTCATTTGTATGTTACAATAGACAAGAGATAGTATTGTAAGCGTTTTATATAGCAATGAAACGTTATTTCGATAAGTAAGTCCGTAGACAACTATTGACCACTAGAATAGTTGTCTAATTGACTTATTAAAATAGTGAAGGGAAGCTAGGTGATTGGTAAGTGGATATTATCCAAATGAATTATTTCATCAATATTATAGAATGCGGATGTAATCTTTCCATTGCTGCAAAGAAGATTCACATTAGTCAATCAGCCTTGAGTCAATTCGTGACAAATTTTGAAGCAGCTGAAGGGGTTCAATTATTCAATCGCAAGAATGGAAGATTAGAAAGTTTAACAGAGGCAGGACGTAAAATTTATCGTTATGCGACTGAGATTGTGAATCGGCATGAAGAAATGCTTTCTATGATTCATATAGAAGCCCAAAAACAAAAAGGGACGATTAATCTTGGAATTCCATCCTTGATTTTAAGAGTTTATTTCGCTAGTACTTTACCTCATTTTCTGAAAAATAATCCTCATATCCATATCCAGGTTACGGAAGGCGGAGGGAAGGAAATTCGTCAAAAGATGGTTGATGGAGATTTGAATTTCTCTATTTTGATTGAACCTACAAGCTTAGATACTAAAAAATACGAACAACATATCATTCAATTGGATGAATACGTTGCTTATATGGATAAAGATCATCCGCTGGCTCAGAAAAGTATACTGGAATGGTCTGATATTACTAGCTATGAATTGGCAACCTTCACTAAAACATTTACGACTTATGATTTAGTGACAGAAAAACTTCGTTCGCAGCAAATAGACGCTAAATTTGCTTATCTTTCCTCCACTTGGGATTTCTTAGTTGAATCAACTCATCAGACGGATTTGATAGCCATTTTGCCAAGACCTGTTGAATATTTTGTGGATAAGAGTCGTTTTAAAGCGGTTAGATTCAAGGATCCGATTCCATTTAATATTTGGTTTTGTAGACCCTATAAAAACTCCTATAATGAAGTAGAGTCTTATGTGTATGAAGAATTGTTGAAAGATTATTACCAACCTTTTTCTGACAACTAAGCTGAGGTGAATTCGATGACCTATAATGATGTGTTAGCGCGAGAACTGAGTACAGACGTGAGAGTGTTGATTCGAGACTATTTCAAGTCTCGAGAAGATGAACAACAATTTCCTAGGGAATTGCTTTATCAGTTTATCGAACGTTTTGATATCTTTTCCTTGCTTTTAGATAGTCAAGATTCTGTTTTGGGAACCGAGTTTTTGACCTTTATTCGCTTGATTTCAAAAGATTTTCCTGCATTTTCTGCTGTTCTACTGACTCAGGCATGTTATGGTATCTATCCTATTTTACGCTATGGGAGTCAGGAACAGAAAGCAAGTTATGTAGAACCATTAGTAAGGGGAGAAATCTTAGCTGGCTTGGGATTTTCCGAAGGAAAATTGATGGACAGTTTGGAGGTTATTGCAACAACTGCAAGGAAAACAGAAACAGGCTGGTCTTTAACTGGGAAAAAGTCAATTGTATCAAATTGCCGCTATACAGATATTTTGTTAATCTTAGCCAAGGTTCAGGAAGCTGACGGAGAAGATGGATATGGAGTTTTCATCGTTGATACAATTCGGCCAGGGGTTACTTTTGGAGATGATATTGCAAAACCTGGTTTACAGGGTTTACCTGTGAATTCAGTGACTTTTGACCAGGTCAAATTGCCAGAAGATAGTTTGCTAGGATTGACGTTAAATGGGGAAACTCAGTTAAATGATATTATCAAAAAATTACAGCTAGGATTAAGTGCAATCTCTATCGGTATCTCTGAAGGTGCTTTTGAAAAAGGTCTGGCTTTTGTAAAGGTCAAAAGAGGATTTGGGAAACGATTAATCGATGCGACAGTTTATCAACATCAATTTGCGGATTTGTATACTAAATTATGTGCGGCTGAAGCTTATTTTTCCTCTTGCAAGGACAGGGGGAAGGAAGATTCTCTCTTTGTATCGCAGATAAAACTTTATACGACCAAAGTAGCAATTGAGATTTCTGAAGAAATTATTAGATTAATAGGGCCTCTTCAAACCTTGGATGACATCCCCATAGACCGTTATTTAAAGGATGCCAAAACGATTGAAATTTATGGAAAATCTGGGGATTCGATTCGTAAAAGAATAGCAGCCCAATGGATAAAGGAGTAAAGTATGGCAGAACTTACCTTACAGGAATATCAATTTCATGATATGAAACTGACATGGCTACGTGGAGCCGATAAATTGACGGATGCAGGGACTCTTTTTGGTCCGGTTCCGAAAGTGGTATGGTCTCGTTACTACCCAACAAATGAAGATAATATGATGGCGGAGTTGACGGATCCTATTTTGATTCAGTATAAGGGTAAAAATTATTTGATAGATGCAAGTTTTGATACAGCAAAATTATCCGAAAAACAAAGGCGCAACTTAGGAATCTTGTCTGAAAGTCGTATAGAAGAAAGTTTAGCTCTTTTAGGGCTATCGCCCGCATCTATTGATATTGTGCTGATGACACATATGCACCACGACCACTCTGGCGGTTTAACATATGTGAATGAGCAAGGAGAGCTGGTTTCCAAGTATCCTAATGCTAAGATTATAGTGAATGATGTTGAATGGTATGAAATGAGAAATCCTAATAATCGAACGCGGGGAACTTATCTGAGAGAAAATTGGGAACCAATTCAGGAACAAGTGACTCTCTATTCAGAATATATTAATGTTATCCCTGAGATTCAAATGATTCGTACTAGTGGTCACAGTAATGGTCATAGTATTGTTTTATTGAAGCAGGGTGAAGATACGATGATTCATATGGGAGATTTGATGCTAACTCATGTTCATAGAAATCCACTGTGGGTTCCTGCGGTTGACGATTATCCTATGAAATCAATTTTAGCAAAGGATAAATGGCTTCGTCAGGCTTTTGAGAATCATTACAAATTTTTCTTTTATCATGATCAATTTTTTGCAGTAGCAGAGTTTGATAAGGAAGGGAAGGAATTTGTAGATTATGTTCTACGTTCTCGCCCCCCACTCATTCCTTTTACAGACAAGCAGGATCGTAAGCCAGACTTTTTATGATAGTAGAATATGAGGAGACAAATATAACATTTTATTGTTGACAGGGATATTGATGCACCATGCATCCATTTGCCAACAAGAATCAACAGAAAATAAAAGGAGGACTCATATGTCAATTACAAAACTTTTACAGATTCAATATCCAATTTTCCAAGGGGCTATGGCTCAAATCTCGCACTATCAATTAGCAGCAGCTGTTTCTGAGGCTGGAGGACTGGGAATTATCGCTTCAGGTGGTATGACTGGAGAGCAATTACGAGAAGAAATTCGTGAATTGAGAAAGTTGACAGATAAACCTTTTGGTGTCAACATCATGTTGATGATGAAAAATATCAAGGATATTGTGACTGTTATCATCGAAGAAAAGGTTCCAGTGGTCACTACAGGTGCAGGAACGCCTAAGCATATCATGCCTTACTTGAAAGAAGCGGGAATCAAGGTTATTCCAGTTATTGCTAGTGTCAAGCATGCTCAAAAAATGCAAGAATTGGGAGTTGATGCTGTAATTGCTGAAGGTTCAGAAGCTGGCGGTCATATCGGAGAGACCAATACAATGGCTCTTATACCACAAATTGTGGATGCGGTAACGATACCAGTCATTGCTGCTGGCGGTGTGGCGGATGGTCGTGGTCTGGCTGCTGCGATTGTCCTAGGTGCACAAGGAGTTCAAATGGGAACAGTTTTTCTTGCTTCAGAAGAATGTCCAATTTCTCCAGCCTATAAAGAAGCTGTTTTGGCAGCAAATGATACAGCGACTGCGGTTACAGGCCGCATCACGGGAGCTCCAGTTCGTTGTATCCGTAATGAAATGACGGATCACTACATTGAATTAGAGCAGAAAGGTACAAATCGGGAAGAACTGGAAGAAATTACGATTGGATCTCTATCTAAGGCTGTCTATGACGGTGATACTGTTCATGGTTCAATGATGAGTGGACAAATTGCAGGTTTGGTGAAAGATATCAAACCATGTAAGACTATTTTAGAATCAATTGTGAACCAGGCGCAAGAGCGCCTACAAGAAATTCGACTAGAATTAGGCGAATAATTGGTTCTTTATCAACTATAGTGGGTTGAAGAAAAGCTAAGCTCGAGAAAGGACGAAATTTGTCCTTTCTTTTTTGATGTTCAGAGCGATAAAAATCCGTTTTTTGAAGTTTTCAAAGTTCCGAAAACCAAAGGCATTGCGCTTGATAAGTTTGATAAGATTATTGGTTGCTTCCAGTAGCGCTTGATAGCCTTGTATTCATGAGACTTTAAATCAAGTTGATTCATGATTTGGACACGCACACGACTCATAGCACGATTTAAGTGTTGGAGTAAAATAGTTCAGTGGACTATTTTAGCCTGAGTTTCGATGAAAAGGAGGTAAACATTTTGATTACATATGACATGTTTGATAAGGAATAGAAGAGCTGGTATAAACATTCGGATAGAAACTTAGCGAATTGGTGCTCTTAGTGATTGCTTGTACTTGTTCGTATGAAAATGAAGGTTTGGATTCTAAGAATATGGGATGTTGACCGATTTATCCGACTCAAAAGAAATTTGGGGAAGGCAATTTAACAGTTGATAATATTGACTTGATTGAGTCAAACGAAGCCTTTTCTACCCAATCTTGTGCAGTCGGTAAAACACTTGATTTGAACACAAATATTGTTACTGTCAATGGTGGTGAGATAGCTCTCGATCACCCAATTGGTGCTTCAGAGTGCCGAATCCTAGTGACTCTGATATATTAAATGATGAAGCGTGATACTAAAACCTATTTATCTCCTATCTGTATCGGCGGAGGGATGGGGACAGCTCTCGTCGTAGAGCGTTAAAACAGATAGATAAAGATATAGAATTGGGTTAAGTTGAAATTAGGGGGATGATTTAAGTATCCTCCTATTTGCTCATAAATCTATAATTAACAGGCTGTTTACCTCTTTTAAAAGTCGCTTTTTGGTGGTTATTATGGTATAATGGGTGCCAAGAGGTTTGGAATGAAAAAATTTTATGTAAGTCCTATTTTCCCCTTAATATTAGGAATAGTGGCGTTCGGAGTGCTATCTGTGCAACTTGTTTTTGTAACGAATACACTGGTAACGCTATTTCTTTTGCTACTTATTTTGGGTTCATATAGTTTACTATTCATCCATCAGAGAGACTATTACTCAAAGAGTGAAGTAGAACAAATCCAGTATGTAAACCACCAAGCTGAAGATAGTTTGACAACCTTGTTAGAACAGATGCCTGTCGGAGTTATTAAACTAGACTTATCCTCAGGTGAAGTTGAATGGTTTAATCCATATGCAGAGCTAATTTTAACAACTGAAGAGGGAGAGATTGATGTAGCCTTAATTCAGACTATTATCAAGGCATCTGTGGGGAATCCAGGTTCTTATGCTACCTTGGGTGAGACACGTTATTCGGTTCATATGGACAAGGTGTCTGGGGTTCTTTACTTCTTTGATGTGTCTGGGGAATACGAAGCGACTGTTGAGTTAGTAACGAGTCGACCTGTGATTGGGATCGTTTCTATTGACAACTACGATGACTTAGAAGATAAAACATCAGAGTCTGATATCAGTCATATTAACAGTTTTGTAGCCAATTTTGTTTCAGAATTTGCTGGGAAAGATTCTATGTTCTCCCGTCGAGTAAGTATGGACCGTTTTTATCTATTTACTGACTATACTGTACTTGAAGGATTGATGAATGATAAATTTTCTGTTATTGATGCTTTCAGAGAAGAGTCGAAACAGAGACAGTTGCCTTTGACCTTAAGTATGGGATTTTCTTATGGTGATGGAAATCATGATGAGATAGGGAAAGTTGCTTTGCTCAACTTGAACTTGGCTGAGGTGCGTGGTGGCGATCAGGTGGTTGTCAAGGAAAACAACGAAACGAAAAATCCAATTTATTTTGGTGGTGGGTCTGCTGCTTCAATCAAACGTACACGGACTCGTACGCGCGCTATGATGACGGCTATTTCAGATAAGATTCGGAGTGTGGATCAAGTTTTTGTAGTTGGTCACAAAAATCTAGATATGGATGCTTTGGGTTCTGCTGTAGGTATGCAGTTATTTGCTAGTAATGTGACTGAAAATAGTTATGCTCTTTATGACGAAGAACAAATGTCTCCGGATATTGAACGAGCTGTTACATTCTTAGAAAAAGAAGGAGTTACGAAGTTGTTGTCTGTTAAGGATGCAATGGAGATGGTGACCAATCGTTCTTTGTTGATTCTTGTAGACCATTCAAAGACAGCTTTAACTCTATCAAAAGATTTTTATGATTTATTTACCCAAACCATTGTTATTGACCACCACAGACGGGATCAGGATTTTCCAGACAATGCAGTTATCACTTATATCGAAAGTGGTGCAAGCAGTGCCAGTGAGTTGGTAACGGAATTGATTCAGTTCCAGAATTCTAAGAAAAATCGTTTGAGTCGTATGCAAGCAAGCGTCTTGATGGCTGGTATGATGCTGGATACTAAAAATTTCACCTCACGAGTGACTAGTCGGACATTTGATGTTGCTAGCTATCTCAGAACGCGCGGAAGTGATAGCATTGCTATCCAGGAAATGGCTGCGACAGATTTTGAAGAATATCGTGAGGTCAATGAACTGATTTTACAGGGGCGTAAATTAGGTTCCGATGTATTGCTAGCAGAGGCTACGGACTCGAAATGCTATGATACAGTTGTTATTAGTAAGGCAGCAGATGCCATGTTAGCTATGTCAGGTATTGAAGCGAGTTTTGTTCTTGCGAAAAATACACAAGGATTTATCTCTATCTCAGCTCGAAGTCGTAGTAAACTGAATGTACAACGGATTATGGAAGAGTTAGGCGGTGGAGGCCACTTTAATTTGGCAGCAGCTCAAATTAAGGATTCAACCTTGTCAGAAGTAGGTGAAAAACTGACAGAAATTGTATTAAATGAAATAAAGGAAAAGGAGAAAGAAGAATGAAAGTAATCTTTTTAGCAGATGTTAAAGGAAAAGGTAAAAAAGGCGAAATTAAGGAAGTACCAACAGGGTATGCACAAAATTTTCTTATCAAAAAGAACCTAGCAAAAGAAGCGACTGCCCAAGCTGTAGGTGAACTTCGTGGTAAACAAAAATCTGAAGAAAAAGCTCACGCTGAGATGATTGCAGAAGCAAAAGCAATTAAAGCCCAACTTGAAGCTGAAGAAACTATTGTAGAATTTGTTGAAAAAGTTGGGCCAGATGGTCGTACCTTTGGCTCTATTACCAATAAGAAGATTGCAGAAGAATTACAAAAGCAATTTGGAATTAAGATTGATAAACGTCATATTCAAGTACAAGCTCCGATTCGAGCAGTTGGTTTGATTGATGTACCAGTGAAAATCTATCAAGATATTACAAGTGTAATCAATCTCCGTGTGAAGGAAGGGTAAATTTACACTTTCTTGACAAGATTGTAAAAGGAAGGGAAGTCTGATGGCAGAAGTAGAAGAGTTACGAGTACAACCTCAAGATATCTTAGCTGAGCAATCCGTTTTAGGGGCTATCTTTATTGATGAGAGTAAGCTTGTTTTTGTGCGAGAATATATTGAGTCTCGGGACTTTTTTAAGTATGCCCATCGTTTGATTTTCCAAGCTATGGTCGATTTATCCGATCGTGGCGATGCCATAGATGCAACAACGGTTCGTACTATTCTTGATAATCAAGGCGATTTGCAGAATATTGGTGGCTTGTCTTACCTGGTTGAGATTGTCAATTCTGTGCCAACTTCTGCTAATGCGGAGTATTATGCTAAAATTGTTGCAGAAAAGGCTATGTTACGGCGATTAATCGCCAAGTTGACAGAGTCTGTCAATCAAGCTTACGAGGCTTCGCAACCAGCTGATGAAATCATTGCTCATGCAGAAAAAGGCCTGATTGATGTCAGTGAAAATGCTAATCGAAGTGGATTTAAGAACATTCGAGATGTGTTGAATGTCAACTTTGGAAATCTGGAGGCTCGCTCTCAACAAACGACTGATATTACAGGTATTGCGACAGGCTATCGTGATTTAGATCATATGACGACTGGTCTTCATGAGGAGGAGTTGATTATCTTAGCAGCTCGTCCGGCGGTTGGTAAGACAGCTTTTGCTTTGAATATTGCTCAGAATATTGGGACTAAGTTGGACAAGACGGTAGCTATTTTCTCACTGGAAATGGGTGCGGAAAGTCTAGTGGATCGTATGTTGGCGGCAGAAGGTTTGGTGGAATCTCATTCTATCCGTACGGGTCAACTGACCGATGAGGAATGGCAAAAGTATACCATTGCTCAAGGGAATCTAGCCAATGCGAGTATCTATATCGATGATACGCCAGGGATTCGGATTACGGAAATTCGTTCTCGCTCACGTAAACTTGCTCAAGAAACAGGCAATCTTGGTTTGATTTTGATAGATTATTTGCAATTGATTACAGGTACAGGCCGAGAAAATCGTCAACAAGAAGTTTCAGAAATTTCACGTCAGTTGAAAATCCTAGCAAAAGAACTGAAGGTTCCCGTAATTGCTCTAAGTCAGCTTTCTCGTGGTGTAGAACAACGTCAGGATAAGAGACCAGTCTTGTCTGATATTCGTGAATCTGGGTCTATCGAGCAGGACGCTGATATCGTAGCTTTTCTTTATCGTGACGATTACTATGAGCGTGGTGGTGAAGAAGAGGAAGGTATACCGAATAATAAGGTAGAGGTTATTATTGAGAAAAACCGTAGTGGAGCTCGTGGAACGGTGGAATTAATTTTCCAAAAAGAATACAATAAATTTTCAAGTATTTCAAAAAGGGAGGAAATAAGATGACAGATGCATTTACAGATGTAGCTAAGATGAAAAAAATCAAAGAAGAAATCAAGGCACATGAGGGACAAGTCGTAGAAATGACTTTGGAGAATGGTCGTAAGCGCCAAAAAAATAGATTAGGTAAGCTAATTGAAGTTTATCCATCCCTATTTATCGTGGAATTTGGGAATGTTGAAGGAGATAAACAAGCTAATGTTTACGTTGAATCCTTTACTTACTCAGATATCCTTACAGAAAAGAATTTGATTCATTATCTTGACTAAAGTGAGAAATTTTCTCACTTTTTCTTTTTTCTCCGAATAATTTAAGTGAAGGCAATCTTCGATTTATATTATTTTCAAGGAGGAAGAATGAAAATTTCACCATTTAAAGTAACAGAGACAGGGTTTTCTTTTAGAAAATCAGTTAAAAAGGTTGTTCCTTTTTTAGTAGTAGGATTGATGCTAGCAGCGGGTGATAGTGTATATGCCTATTCCGGAGGAAGTGGATCGATTGCGCGTGGGGATGATTATCCTGCCTATTATAAAAATGGGAATCAGGAGATTGATAAGTGGCGGATGTATTCTCGTCAGTGTACTTCTTTTGCAGCCTTTCGTTTGAGTAATGTCAATGGTTTTGAGATTCCGGCAGCTTATGGAAATGCGAATGAATGGGGCTATCGTGCTCGTCGTGAAGGATATCGTGTAGACAATACACCAGCTATTGGCTCCATTGCTTGGTCTACTGCAGGAATTTATGGTCATGTTGCCTGGGTGTCAAATGTAATAGGAGATGAGATTGAGATTGAGGAATATAATTATGGAATAAGAGAATCTTATAACAAGCGCGTTGTAAAGGCCAATACCATGACTGGATTTATTCATTTTAAAGATTTGGCTGGAGGAAGTGTTGGGAATAGTCAATCCTCAACTTCAACAGGGGGGACACATTATTTCAAGGCTAAGGCTGCTATCAAAAATCAGCCTCTAGCTAGCGCAACTGCGATTGATTACTATTATCCTGGGGAGAATGTTCATTATGATCAAATTCTCGAAAAAGATGGATACAAGTGGTTGAGTTATACGGCTTATAATGGAAGTCGTCGCTATATCCAGTTAGAGGAGGTTTCTTCATCGCAGAATAAACCAGAAGATAGTTCCAACGATGTTCTGACTGTCGGTTGGAAGAAAATAAATGGTAGTTGGTATCATTTCAAATCAAATGGGTCTAAATCAACAGGCTGGTTGAAGGATGGTTCTAGCTGGTATTATTTGAAATCATCTGGCGAAATGCAGACAGGATGGCTAAAGGAAAATGGGGTGTGGTATTATCTAGATAGTTCAGGGGCAATGAAAACAGGATGGTATCAAGTCTCTGGTAAGTGGTATTATTCTTACTCTTCAGGTGCCTTAGCTGTTAATACGACGGTGGATGGCTACAGAGTAAATAGTGATGGTGTGAGAGTATAGAAAAAGTAGGAAACTTTTCCTACTTTTTCTGTAAGCAGTTTCCTTGACATTTTTTTTATTTTGCGCTATCATATGTCCATATAATATATGGGAGTCTGTGTACAGTCTGAGAGGAAGTGTTAAACTTCGACCGCACCTGATCTGGGTAATGCCAGCGTAGGGAACGATACTTAGTCTATTCTTGACCTTTTCCATATATGGTAAAGGTTTTTCTTTTTGTCAAAGGAAAACGAGAAGAGGAGGTTTTTATGAAAGCAAGCATCGCCTTGCAAGTTTTACCCCTAGCACAGGGGATTGATAGGATTGCTGTTATTGATCAAGTCATTGCTTATCTGCAAGCTCAAGAAGTGACCATGGTGGTGACACCATTTGAAACGGTCTTGGAAGGGGAGTTTGATGAGCTTATGCGCATTCTCAAAGAAGCGTTGGAAGTAGCAGGACAGGAGGCAGACAATGTCTTTGCCAATGTCAAAATAAATGTAGGAGAGATTTTAAGTATTGATGAGAAACTTGAAAAGTATACTGAGACGACACATTAGTCTATTGGGTTTTCTGGGGGTCTTGTCAATCTGGCAGTTAGCAGGTTTTCTTAAACTTCTCCCTAAGTTTATCCTGCCGACACCTTTTGAAATTTTTCAGGCCTTTGTTCGTGACAGAGAATTTCTTTGGCACCATAGCTGGGCGACCTTGAGAGTGGCTTTGCTAGGTCTAATTTTGGGAGTGTTGATTGCCTGTCTCATGGCTGTACTTATGGATAGTTTGACTTGGCTCAATGACTTGATTTACCCAATGATGGTGGTCGTCCAGACCATTCCGACCATTGCAATAGCTCCTATTCTAGTCTTGTGGCTAGGTTATGGGATTTTGCCCAAGATTGTCTTGATTATCTTAACGACAACCTTCCCCATCATCGTCAGCATTTTGGACGGTTTTAGGCATTGTGACAAGGATATGCTGACCTTGTTTAGTCTGATGCGGGCCAAGTCTTGGCAAATCCTGTGGCATTTTAAAATTCCAGTCAGCCTGCCTTACTTTTATGCAGGTCTGAGGGTCAGTGTCTCCTACGCCTTTATCACAACAGTGGTATCTGAGTGGTTGGGAGGCTTTGAGGGTCTAGGTGTCTACATGATTCAGTCCAAGAAACTGTTTCAGTATGATACCATGTTTGCTATTATTATTCTGGTATCGATTATCAGCCTTTTGGGTATGAAGCTGGTTGATGTCAGTGAAAAATATGTTATTAAATGGAAACGTTCGTAGAATTAGAATGTTTCAAAAAAGAAAAGAGGAAATTGAAATGAAGAAAACATGGAAAGTGTTTTTAACTGTTTTAACAGCTCTTGTAGCTGTTGTGCTTGTAGCTTGTGGTCAAGGAACTGCTTCTAAGGACAACAAAGAGGCAGAACTCAAGAAGATTGACTTTATCCTAGACTGGACACCAAATACCAACCACACAGGGCTTTATGTTGCCAAGGAAAAAGGTTATTTCAAAGAAGCTGGAGTGGATGTTGATTTGAAATTGCCACCAGAAGAAAGTTCTTCTGACTTGGTTATCAACGGAAAGGCACCATTTGCAGTGTATTTCCAAGACTACATGGCTAAGAAATTGGAAAAAGGCGCAGGAATCACTGCCGTTGCAGCTATTGTTGAACACAATACATCAGGAATTATCTCTCGTAAATCTGACAATGTAGCTAGTCCAAAGGACTTGGTTGGTAAGAAATACGGAACTTGGAATGACCCAACTGAACTTGCTATGTTGAAAACCTTGGTAGAATCTCAAGGTGGAGATTTTGAAAAAGTTGAAAAAGTACCAAATAACGATTCAAACTCGATCACACCGATTGCCAATGGAGTCTTTGATACTGCTTGGATTTACTATGGATGGGATGGAATTCTTGCAAAATCTCAAGGAGTAGATGCTAACTTCATGTACTTGAAAGACTACGTCAAGGAGTTTGACTACTATTCACCAGTAATCATCGCAAACAACGACTACCTTAAAGATAACAAAGAAGAAGCTCGTAAAGTCATCCAAGCTATCAAAAAAGGTTACCAATACGCTATGGAATACCCAGAAGAAGCTGCGGATATCTTGATTAAGAATGCACCTGAACTCAAGGAAAAACGTGACTTTGTCATCGAATCTCAAAAATACTTGTCAAAAGAATACGCAAGCGACAAGGAAAAATGGGGTCAATTTGACGCAGCTCGCTGGAATGCCTTCTACAAATGGGACAAAGAAAATGGTATCCTCAAAGAAGACTTGACAGACAAAGGCTTCACTAACGATTTTGTGAAATAATGACAGAAATTAGACTAGAACACGTCAGTTATGCTTATGGTCAGGAGAGGATTTTAGAGGACATCAATCTGAAAGTGACTTCAGGTGAAGTGGTTTCTATCCTAGGCCCAAGTGGTGTTGGTAAGACTACGCTTTTCAACTTAATTGCTGGGATTTTAGAAGTTCAGTCAGGGAGAATCGTCCTTGATGGGGAAGAAAATCCCAAGGGGCGCGTGAGTTATATGTTGCAAAAGGATCTACTCTTGGAGCACAAGACGGTGCTTGGCAATATCATCCTGCCCCTCTTGATTCAAAAAGAGGATAAGGCTGAAGCTATTGCTCGCGCGGATGAAATCCTTGCGACCTTCCAGTTGACAGCTGTACGAGATAAATACCCTCATGAACTTAGTGGCGGGATGCGCCAGCGTGTAGCCTTGCTTCGAACTTACCTTTTCGGGCACAAGCTCTTTCTCTTGGATGAGGCCTTTAGTGCCTTGGATGAGATGACCAAGATGGAACTCCACGCTTGGTATTTGGAGATTCATAAGCAGTTGCAGCTAACAACCTTGATTATTACTCACAGTATCGAGGAGGCACTCAATCTCAGCGACCGCATCTATATCTTGAAAAATCGCCCTGGGCAGATTGTTTCAGAAATTAAACTAGATTGGTCTGGAGATGAGGACAAGGAAGTCCAAAAGATTGCCTACAAACGTCAAATCTTGGCAGAATTAGGCTTAGATAAGTAGAAAAATAGGGAGTTGGTGAAGATTATCCTTTACCGACGCCCTTTTTCTTTTAAAAATAAGAAAATTTCGGTATAATAGTCAAAGATAGTCAAGGTTTAAAGAGAGAGGTGGGTTTGTAATGAGATTTAAAAATACATCGGATCATATTGAGGCCTACATCAAGGCGATTTTAGATCAATCTGGTATTGTGGAATTGCAACGGAGTCAGTTGGCAGATACCTTTCAGGTTGTTCCTAGTCAGATCAACTATGTGATCAAGACACGCTTTACGGAAAGTAGAGGCTACTTGGTTGAAAGTAAGCGTGGTGGCGGAGGATACATTCGTATAGGAAGGATTGAGTTTTCTAGTCATCATGAAATGCTCCGCGATTTGCTTTACTCGATTGGTGAGCGGGTCAGTCAAGAAATTTATGAGGATATTCTGCAGCTTTTGGTTGAGCAGGAATTGATGACCAAGCAGGAGATGAATTTGCTAGTATCAGTAGCTTTGGATCGCGTTCTAGGAGAAGAAGCTCCAGTTGTTCGTGCAAACATGCTACGACAGGTCATACAAGAGGTAGATAGAAAAGGGAAGTAAGATGAACTATTCAAAAGCATTGAATGAATGTATCGAAAGTGCCTACATGGTTGCTGGCCATTTTGGAGCTCGTTATCTAGAGTCTTGGCACTTGTTGATTGCCATGTCCAATCACAGTTATAGTGTGGCAGGGGCAACTTTAAATGATTATCCATATGAGATGGACCGTTTAGAAGAGGTCGCTTTGGAACTGACTGAAACGGACTACAGTCAAGATGAAACTTTTACGGAGTTGCCGTTTTCCCATCGTTTGCAGGTTCTTTTTGATGAATCAGAGTATGTAGCGTCAGTGGTCCATGCTAAGGTGCTAGGGACGGAGCATGTCCTCTATGCGATTTTGCATGATGGAAATGCCTTGGCGACTCGTATCTTGGAGAGGGCTGGTTTTTCTTATGAAGACAAGAAAGATCAGGTCAAGATTGCTGGCCTTCGTCGAAATTTAGAAGAACGGGCAGGTTGGACTCGTGAAGACCTTAAAGCTTTACGCCAACGTCATCGTACAGTGGCTGACAAGCAAAATTCTATGGCCAATATGATGGGCATGCCGCAGACTCCTAGTGGTGGTCTTGAGGACTATACGCATGATTTGACAGATCAAGCGCGTTCTGGCAAGTTAGAGCCAGTTATCGGTCGGGACAAGGAAATCTCGCGTATGATTCAAATCTTGAGTCGAAAGACCAAGAACAATCCTGTCTTGGTTGGGGATGCTGGTGTCGGGAAAACAGCCTTGGCGCTTGGTCTCGCTCAGCGTATTGCTAGTGGTGATGTACCTGCAGAAATGGCTAAGATGCGCGTGTTAGAGCTTGATTTGATGAACGTTGTTGCAGGGACACGCTTCCGTGGTGACTTTGAAGAACGCATGAACAATATCATCAAGGATATTGAAGAAGATGGTCAAGTCATCCTCTTTATCGATGAACTTCACACAATCATGGGTTCTGGTAGTGGGATTGACTCAACTCTGGATGCAGCTAATATCTTGAAGCCAGCCTTGGCGCGTGGAACTTTGAGAACGGTTGGTGCTACCACTCAGGAAGAATACCAAAAACACATCGAAAAAGATGCGGCCCTTTCTCGTCGTTTCGCCAAAGTAACGATTGAAGAGCCAAGTGTGGCAGACAGCATGACCATTTTACAAGGTTTGAAGGCGACTTATGAGAAACATCACCGTGTACAAATCACAGATGAAGCGGTTGAAACAGCCGTCAAGATGGCTCATCGTTACTTGACTAGTCGCCATTTGCCAGACTCTGCTATCGATCTCTTGGACGAAGCAGCAGCAACAGTGCAAAATAAGTCAAAGCATGTGAAAGCAGACGATTCTGGCTTGAGTCCAGCTGATAAGGCTTTGATGGATGGCAAGTGGAAACAAGCAGCCCAGCTAATTGCAAAAGAAGAGGAAGTGCTTGTCTATAAAGACTTGGTGACAGAGTCTGATATTTTGACCACCTTGAGTCGCTTGTCAGGTATCCCCGTTCAAAAACTGACTCAGACTGATGCTAAGAAATACTTAAACTTGGAAGCTGAACTGCACAAACGTGTCATCGGTCAAGATCAAGCTGTTTCAAGCATTAGCCGTGCCATTCGTCGCAACCAGTCAGGGATTCGCAGTCACAAGCGTCCGATTGGTTCCTTTATGTTCCTAGGGCCTACAGGTGTCGGTAAGACCGAATTAGTCAAGGCTTTGGCAGAAGTTCTTTTTGATGACGAATCAGCCCTTATCCGCTTTGATATGAGTGAATATATGGAGAAATTTGCAGCCAGCCGTCTCAATGGAGCTCCTCCGGGCTATGTGGGTTATGAAGAAGGTGGGGAGTTGACCGAGAAGGTTCGCAACAAACCCTATTCCGTTCTCCTCTTTGACGAAGTAGAGAAGGCCCACCCAGACATTTTTAATGTTCTCTTGCAGGTCTTGGATGACGGTGTCTTGACAGATAGTAAGGGACGCAAGGTTGACTTTTCAAATACCATTATCATCATGACGTCAAACCTTGGTGCGACAGCTCTTCGTGATGACAAGACCGTTGGATTTGGAGCTAAGGATATCCGTTTTGACCAGGAAAATATGGAAAAACGCATGTTCGAAGAGCTGAAAAAGGCTTATAGACCTGAGTTTATCAACCGTATTGATGAAAAGGTGGTCTTCCATAGCCTGTCTAGCGACCATATGCAGGAAGTGGTGAAGATTATGGTTAAACCTTTAGTGGCAAGTTTGGCTGAAAAAGGCATTGACTTGAAATTGCAAGCTTCTGCACTGAAATTGTTGGCCAATCAAGGATATGACCCAGAGATGGGAGCTCGTCCACTTCGCAGAATCCTGCAAACAGAAGTGGAAGATAAGTTAGCAGAACTTCTTCTCAAGGGAGAATTAGTGGCAGGCAGCACACTTAAGATTGGTGTTAAAGCAGGCCAGTTAAAATTTGATATTGCATAAAAATGGAGAATCAGGAGCAATCTTGATTCTCTTTTTTGCTACTTTTTTATAAAAAATAATAAAAATCTATTGACGAAATAAAAATATAGTTTATAATAAAAACATAGATAATGAAAATATCGAAAAATATAAAAAGGCTATACGTTTATGAAAAAGAAAACAGCAGTGGTATTTGGAACCTTTGCTCCGCTTCATCAAGGTCATATCGATCTAATCCAGCGAGCCAAGCGGCAGTGTGACCAGGTCTGGGTTGTCGTTTCAGGCTATGAGGGAGACCGAGGGGGGCAGGTAGGCTTAACGCTTCAAAAGAGATTTCGCTATATACGAGAGGCTTTTCGTGATGACGAGTTGACCTCGGTTTGTAAGTTAGATGAGACCAATCTTCCTCGTTACCCTATGGGCTGGCAGGAGTGGTTGAATCAGATGTTTGCAGAGATTTCCTATGATGAAACTCAGCAAGAACTACTCTTCTTTGTGGGAGAGGTAGACTACCAGCAGGAATTATCTAATCGTGGCTTTGAGACTGTCTTGCAAGAAAGAAAGTTTGGTATCTCAGCGACTATGATTCGAGAGAATCCAAGCAAATATTGGAAATATATTGCTCAGTCCTTCCGACGTCAGTTTACAAAGAAAGTGTTGATTATGGGAAGTGCCAGCAATGGGAAGACCACTCTGGCCAAGGATCTGGCTAGGTATTACGATGCGCCCGTTAGTCTGGAATACGCGCGTGAATACCAGATCAAAAACAATGTCCGCGACGATGAATTGACTCCAAAAGATTACTATTATATCCTGTTGGGGCAGTATGACCAGACCTCTAAGTTAATTGACAGTAATGCCAATCGAGGCCTGGTGATAGCAGATACAAACTCTTTGGTAACCAAGGGCTACTATGATTATTACATGGAGACTGAGGATCAAGAGGACCTATCAGGAGAAACATTTGACAATCTCTTTGTCTCAATCTTGGCTAAGGAAAAATGGGACTTGATTCTCTTTGTGCAGCCTGTCGGATCCTATGTCAATGACGGGTTTAGAGATATGACCATGGCAGAAGACCATATTCGTCATAGTTTTTCCCAGCATTTGGATCAGATGAGGGAGCGCTACTTAGCAAACATTCCACTAGTTTATCTAGCTGAGGATTACCTAGGAAATTATGAAGCAGCAAAAGCGGCTATTGATGCCATTTACCAAGTAGATTAGGAGAAAATTATGAAAAAACTAACTGAAAAAACTAAACAATTTATCGAAAACTTTAAAAATGTCCATGCAGAAGCCCGCAAGATCGGTTTTGCAGGAATCATGCACCTGCTCTGGAAAGATCTCTTTGTAGACCGTAGTCTCTTCCAGTGGTTGTATCTCATCGTCCTGTCAAGTGTTCCTTTGATCTTGGAATTCACGCAAAATACAGAAAGTCATGACTGGATGAGCTTGTTTGCATCTTGGACTGGGATTGTCTGTGTTATCTTAGTAGCAGAAGGGCGTGCAAGCAATTATCTTTTTGGGGCCATTAACTCTGCTATCTATTTGGTTTTGGCCATGAATGCGACTTTTTATGGCGAAGTTTTGACGACAGCTTACTTCTTTGTCATGCAGCCGATTGGTCTCTATGCTTGGCTGTCCAACCGTATTAATGACCAAGGAAAAGTAGAAGAATCTCACTTTGAAGCTAAGAAATTATCTGTTATTGATTGGTTCAAGTACTTGGCTTTGACTGCTATCATCTGGATTGGTATGGGCTTGGCATACCAAAGTATCCATAGTGCTCGCCCTTTCCGTGATAGTGTTACCGATGCGACCAATGGTGTTGGTCAGCTCTTGATGACACGTCTCTACCGTGAGCAATGGATTTTCTGGATTGCAACTAATCTCTTTAGTATCTATCTCTGGTGGGGTGAAAATATCCATATCCAAGGGATGTACTGGGTTTACACTCTCAATAGTCTAGTAGGTTGGTACCAATGGACCAAGGCAGTTCGTAAGGAGGCATAAAATGACGGACACGATGATTCCAGCAGGGATGACGGAAAAAGAATATTTTGAAATTCATGCCAGTCAGGAGGAGTTTTTGGATTGGTACTACAAGCAGGAACTCCCTCAATACGAAAAACCAAGTGTGACGGTGGATATGGTAGCCTACTGCTTTGTCGAAGGAAAGATCAAACTCTTATTAATTCGTCGCAAGGCTCATCCATATCAAAATTGTTTAGCGCTAGTTGGAGGCTTTATGGACAAGGGAGAAGATGCTGCACATGCCTGTCAGCGTGAGGTGAGAGAAGAAGTCAATCTCGATCTTCCTTTGGAAAAAATTGAGCAATTGATGACCGTATCGACTCCCGGCCGTGACCCACGGGGCTGGACAGTGACCATTGCCCACTTGGTTTATTTGCCTAGTCGTGCATTAGAACTTGTTCAAGCAGGAGATGATGCCAAGGATGTGGTTTTTGTAGATGTCGATTTTCAGACGGGCAAGTGCTTCTTAGAGGGAGTGGAGTTGGAGGAGCAAGCCTTCGCTTTTGACCATTATGCCATTATCCAAGAATCCATCAAACGAATCCAAGGACGCCTCGACTGGAATCCGACCTTCCTTTATCTGCTGGAGGAGGAGTTCACTGTCTATGAAGGGACTGAACTGGTCAATCTTATCAACCCCGGTCGTCCAATCGTCAGTAATAACTTTCTCGTAAAATACGGAGAGTATGTAGAAGAAGTTGGACTCAAACGAGTGCCCAAAAAGAAACCAAGAAAAACCTATCGATTGAAATAAAAAACGAGGTCGGGACAAAGTTCCTGACCTCTTTAATTACAGTCATGAGATGAAATTGCTGTTGCGACTGTTTTTAGGGATGACTATCTTTTTTAGAATTGCTCAACACGTGAGTAAAAAAGTCTTTGTATCGATACTTGAGATATTTTTCGTGTAGAAATAACAAAGCTATATAGAAAATCATAAAGACTGTAGTCAGATAGAAGACATCAAATGCAGTTCGCGCATAGTAAGTGGCTGATTGATAAGAGCCAATAGCTCCCAAAATCAACCAAGGAAGATACTTGAAATACTTATTTAGCATAAGAATACACCTCCTATATCTATTTCAATGTTATTATATTCCTTTGTACTTAAAGATGCAAGCGATTACACAAGAGTGATTTAAAAATATTACTCAAAATAGGAATTTTTTTTGTTTTTGCTATTAGACTACGAATAGAAAAGTAGGAGGAGTAAATGTATTTAAAGTATTTAAGATTTTTAAAATAGTTTAGATAAATTGTTGACATATTTAAATCATAATGTTACAATTATATTACAAAAAGATTTCTTTATATTTCTAAAATATTACAAAGGAGTAGAAAAATGAAAAAGAAAACCTATATCAAATTGATGGCAGCAACTGTATTGGCTTCTACCCTATTATTAGGAGCTTGTGGAAATAAAAAGGAAACAACTCAAGCAAGCAGTTCTGCTAAGACAAGCCAATCATCAAGCTCTAAAGCAGCTTCTGCTAGCAAAGAAAGCAAGACTCAGAAGTCCTCAAGTTCAGCTTCATCTGAAAAGGCTAAGGCATCTACTGATCAATCTTCAGCAAGTGCAGCACCATCACAAGTAGCACCTGCACCAGAGCAAAGACAAGGTCAAGAAGTGGCTAATCAACAGGCGGCTAGTCAACAAACTCCTGCTCAGACTTCTTCAACTCAACAAGCTCCTCAAGCCCAGTCTAGCCAATCAAGCTATGATCCTACAACTGACCGCAAACTTCAAGACAAACAAGCAGAGCAAAATAAACGCTACAAGGGTGTTTTAACCATGGTAGATGGTGATTTCTCAGCTGCAGCGGGTAACTGGAAGGGAGCCAATGGCGAAACCATCACAGTTTCATCTGGCGGTCAATTTACAGTAGAATCTTCTGATGGAAAGAAAGAAAATTATTCTATCAAAGGCTATTCTTATACTCTTGATGATGGTAAGTATAATGCCAAAATTGGTGGAGGAAAAATCATCCAAATTACAACAGGAGCGGATGGTAAGGTTTCCAGTGTTGCTTTGAGTCAATAATAGCTCTCATTATTTGAATTTTTACAATCAAAGAAAATCCGTCAGCTCAATAAGAGTTGACGGATTATTTTATACTTATACTTGGGTTAAAAATTCTTCTGTAGTAAGAATTTGAGCAAATTCATCCTGTAGAGAAAGGAGATTAATCTCATGGATAGTCTCAGGAGAGATGGTCTGACCGTTTTTGTTAGATAGGGTAAAACTGGCAGTAGCATCTGCTAGTAAAGTGACTTTAAAACCAAGATTTGCTGCCATTCGTGTCGTAGTAGATACACAATGAGGCAGGGTCAAACCAACAACGACTAAATGACAAATCTGATTTGTTCGTAAATATGTTTCAAGATTTGTTCCAATAAAGGCGCTATTAACCGTTTTTTGAAAGACAGATTCTGAAGCAAATGGTTCAAATCCACTTTTAAACACCTGATTTTGTTTGTTATGAAATAGCGACTGGAGATTGTCAGATATGTGTTGAACATGTAAGACTGGAAGAGCGTGTTTACGAAAGTATGCCAGTACCCTCAGTGCTTGTTGTTCAGCTTGAGGGTTGTTCCGTTCTCCCCAGATAGGGTTATCAAATGCTTTTTGCATATCGATAACCAGTAGAGCAGTATGAACCATTTTAAGCCTTATCCAATTGTAAGAGGGCTTCAATCTCTGCTAGGGTGCTAGCTTGTGAAATAGCTCCACGAAGTTTGGCAGCGCCAGATGTTCCACGGAGGTAGTGAGGAGCGAGGCCACGGAATTCACGAACTGCTACGTTTTCTCCTTTGAGGTTAATCAAGCGTTTCAAATGTTCGTAGGCGATTTTCATCTTGTCCTCAAAGGTCAAATCAGGTAGGATTTCTCCTGTTTCAAAGTAGTGGTTGATTTGGTTGAAGAGGTAAGGATTTCCCATGGCAGCGCGGCCAATCATGACTGCATCAGCACCGACTTCTTCAATGCGTTGTTTAGCTTCTTGGACTGTACGGATGTCACCGTTTGCGATGAATGGGATCTTGGTCAGAGCTTGGGCAACCTTGTGAAGGGTCTCAAGGTCTGCGTGGCCTGTATACATTTGTTCACGGGTACGACCATGCATGGCGAGGGCAGAAACACCTGCTGCTTCAGCAGCGAGGGCATTTTCAACTGCCAGAGATGGGTCGGCCCAGCCAGTACGCATTTTGACAGTAAGTGGGATATCAAGGACAGACTGGACCTTGTTGATGATAGAGTAAATCTTATCTGGATCCTTGAGCCACATAGCGCCAGCTTCGTTCTTCACGATTTTGTTAACTGGGCAACCCATGTTGATATCGACGATATCGGTTTTGGTGTTTTCTTGGATGAATTCTGCTGCGCGTGCTAGGCTGTCTTCATCACTACCAAAAAGTTGGATAGAGACAGGGTTTTCACCTTCATCGATATGAAGCATGTGCAAGGTTTTTTCGTTATTGTATTGGATTCCCTTGTCAGAGACCATTTCCATGACAACGAGTCCAGCTCCGAGCTCTTTTGCGATAGTACGAAAGGCTGAGTTGGTCACACCAGCCATGGGTGCTAAAACAGTACGATTGGGAATCTCAACATTGCCAATCATAAAAGGTGTATTAAGATTTGTCACGAATGAGTTCCTCCAGGTCGTTTTCATCAAAGTTGTAAGTCGTTTGGCAGAATTGACAAGTAATTTCTGCCCCGTGGTCTTCCTCTTTCATTTCCTGTAAGTCTGAGCTTGGAAGGCTGGCAAGAGCGTTCATAAAGCGTTCATGGCTACAGTCGCATTGGAAACGAATTTCTTCTTCAGAAAGACGCTTGTAGGCTTCGTCACCGTAGATTGCCTTGAGAAGGGCTTCGATATGGTCTTCACTTTCGAGAAGTGTTGAGATAGCTGGCATTTCTTGGATGCGTTTTTCAAAGCGAGCAATCTCTTCTTCCTTGGCTCCAGGTAAGACTTGAACT
This sequence comes from bacterium, assembly GCA_905221085.1. GTDB lineage: Bacteria > Bacillota > Bacilli > Lactobacillales > Streptococcaceae > Streptococcus. Next base: position 28,005 of record CAJNBT010000009.1, on the reverse strand, counting down.
AGGAAACCACCTGCAACCTTGACCTTGTCTTCTTCGTCTAAAAGGACATTGAGGCCGACAGCAGAAGGGGTCTGTTGGCTTTCGGTCAGGTAAAAGGCCAGATCTTCACCGATTTCTCCAGAGATGAGGGGAGTCATAGAGTTGTAAGGATTTCCAATGCCGTAGTCTGTTATAACGAGGAATTGACCATTTCCAACAAAAGGTCCGACTAGAACTTCACCAGTTGCAGTCTTTTTGATGTCAACACCAGGATTTTGAACGTAGCCTTTGACGTTCCCCTTGGTATCAGCAACGGTGATAATGGCCCCTAGAGAGCTAGATCCCAGTACCTTCACTGTTAGTTTGGTATTCCCTTTTTCATTGGCTGCGAGAATCTGGCTAGCGATAAGAGTTCGACCAAGCGCTACAGTTGAGCTAGCTTGGGTTTGGTGTTTTTCTTGAGCAGTACGGACGGTTTCTGTGCTGTCAAGGACAAAAGCACGAAAGGCTCCGCTTTCTGATATAGTTTTAATAATTTTATCCATAGCTACTATTTTAGCATAAAAATGCCCAAAGGGGGAGCCGAGTGTTTGCTGATTTTCAGGATAGTGGATAAGGAAATCAGCAGGTAAATAAAAAGAGAAACAGATTATTTCAGCATTTGTAAGATTTATGCTATGCTTAAGGTAGAAAATGAAAGGGGTAACAAATGTATTTAGGAGATTTGATGGAAAAGGCTGAATCTGGCCAATTTTCAATCCTTTCCTTTCTATTACAAGAGTCTCAGACGACCGTCAAGGCTGTAATGGAGGAAACAGGATTTTCAAAAGCAACCCTAACCAAATATGTCACCCTGCTCAATGATAAGGCTATGGATAGTGGCTTAGAGCTGACTATTCACTTAGAAGATGAAAATCTGCGTCTGTCAATCGGTGCAGCTACCAAGGGGAGAGATATACGGAGCTTGTTTTTGGAAAATGCTATTAAATACCAGATTGTGGTCTATCTTCTCTACCACCAACAGTTTTTAGCCCATCAGCTGGCTCAAGAATTGATGATTAGCGAGGCTACGCTTGGTCGTCACTTGGCTAGTTTAAATCAGATTTTGTCAGAATTTGACTTATCCATCCAAAATGGACGTTGGCGAGGTCCAGAGCATCAGATTCGCTATTTCTATTTCTGTCTTTTCCGTAAGGTCTGGTCCAGTCAGGAATGGGAAGGCCACATGCAGAAACCAGAGAGAAAGCAGGAAATTGCTACACTAGAAGAAATCTGCGGTGCGAATTTGTCTGCGGGGCAGAAGTTAGACTTGGTTCTCTGGGCTCACATCAGTCAACAGCGTCTCCGTGTCAATGCCTGTCAGTTTCAAGTCATAGAAGAGAAAATGCGAGGGTATTTTGACAATATTTTCTACCTTCGTTTGCTGAGAAAGGTTCCGTCTTTTTTTGCTGGGCAACATATCCCTATAGGAACTGAGGATGGTGAGATGATGATATTCTTCTCTTTTCTCTTGTCTCATCGCATTCTTCCTCTTCATACTATGGAGTATATTCTTGGTTTTGGAGGGCAATTAGTAGGTTTACTGACGCAATTGATTCAAGAAATGAAGAAAGAGGAGTTGCTGGGTGATTATACAGAGGACCATGTCACCTATGAACTTAGTCAGCTTTGTGCTCAAGTCTATCTATACAAGGGCTATATTTTACAGGATCGCTACAAGTACCAGTTAGAGAATCGTCATCCTTATTTGTTGATGGAACATGATTTTAGGGGAACGGCAGAGGAGATTTTTCATACCTTGCCCACTTTTCAGCAGGGGACGGATTTGGATAAGAAGATTCTCTGGGAATGGCTCCAGTTAATCGAATATATGGCTGAAAATGGTGGCCAGCATATGCGGATTGGTCTGGATTTGACATCTGGTTTTCTTGTCTTTTCAAGGATGGTAGCCATTTTGAAACGGTATTTGGAATATAATCGTTTTATTACCATTGAAGTCTATGATCCTAGTCGGCATTATGATTTGCTGGTTACCAATAACCCGATTCATAAGAAGGAACAGACCCCAGTTTATTATTTAAAAAACGACTTGGATATGGAGGATTTGGCAGGGATTCGTCAGTTATTATTTACTTAAAAGACTTGGTACTTCCAGGTCTTTTTTGTGAAATTTACACAATCTACTCACGTTTTTTTAAAAATTAAAAAAAGTTGATAAACAAGAAAGCGCTTTATTTTGTATACTAGTTAGTGTAAAGAGGAGACATCCTCAAGATTTTTATGAGGAGGACAGCACATGTCACAAGAAAAATACATCATGGCTATTGACCAGGGAACAACAAGTTCTCGTGCCATTATCTTTAATAAAAAAGGAGAAAAAGTTAGCTCTAGTCAAAAAGAGTTCACTCAAATTTTCCCTCACGCAGGTTGGGTAGAACACAATGCCAATGAAATTTGGAATTCTGTCCAGTCAGTTATTGCGGGTGCTTTCATCGAAAGTGGTGTCAAGCCAAATCAAATCGAAGCAATCGGGATTACCAACCAACGTGAAACAACGGTCGTTTGGGATAAGAAAACAGGGCTTCCTATCTATAACGCAATCGTTTGGCAGTCACGCCAGACAGCACCTTTGGCTGAGCAACTAAAAAGCAAAGGCTATGTGGAAAAATTCCATGAAAAGACTGGTTTGATTATTGACGCTTACTTCTCAGCAACTAAGGTTCGTTGGATTTTGGACCATGTAGAAGGCGCTCAAGAGAGAGCTGAAAAAGGGGAATTGCTCTTTGGTACCATTGATACTTGGTTGGTTTGGAAATTGACAGACGGTGCATCCCATGTAACGGATTATTCAAATGCAGCCCGTACCATGCTTTATAACATTAAAGAACTCAAATGGGATGATGAGATTTTGGAAATTCTCAACATTCCTAAGGCTATGCTTCCAGAAGTTCGTTCTAACTCTGAAATTTACGGCAAGACCGCCCCATTCCATTTTTATGGTGGGGAAGTGCCAATCTCAGGTATGGCTGGTGACCAACAGGCAGCCCTCTTTGGACAGTTGGCCTTTGAACCAGGTATGGTTAAAAATACTTATGGAACAGGTTCTTTCATTATCATGAATACTGGTGAAGAGATGCAGCTGTCTGAAAATAACCTCTTGACAACGATTGGTTATGGAATCAACGGCAAGGTTTACTATGCCTTAGAAGGTTCAATCTTCATCGCAGGAAGTGCTATTCAGTGGCTTCGTGATGGTCTTCGCATGGTTGAAAATTCACCAGAATCTGAAAAATACGCTCGTGATTCTCACAATGATGATGAAGTTTATGTAGTTCCAGCCTTTACAGGACTAGGAGCACCGTACTGGAACCAAAATGCTCGCGGTTCTGTCTTTGGTTTGACTCGTGGAACAAGTAAGGAAGACTTTATCAAGGCAACTCTTCAATCTATCGCCTATCAAGTACGTGATATCATTGACACCATGCAAGTGGATGCTCAGACAGCTATCCAGGTCTTGAAAGTAGATGGTGGTGCAGCCATGAATAACTTCCTCATGCAGTTCCAGGCTGATATTTTGGGAATCGACATCGCACGCGCCAAAAACTTAGAGACAACAGCTCTAGGGGCAGCCTTCCTAGCAGGTTTGTCAGTGGGCTATTGGAAAGACTTGGATGAGTTGAAACTCTTGAATGAGACAGGAGAACTCTTTGAACCATCTATGAACGAATCCCGCAAGGAACAACTCTACAAAGGCTGGAAGAAGGCTGTGAAAGCAACTCAAGTCTTTGCGGAAGTAGACGACTAATACTGGGAGAATAAAGCGACTCAGTTAGAAAGTGTGTAAGTATGGAATTTTCAAAGAAAACACGTGAATTATCAATTAAAAAAATGCAGGAACGTACCCTGGATCTCTTGATTATCGGTGGAGGAATCACAGGGGCTGGTGTAGCTTTACAGGCAGCAGCTAGTGGTCTAGATACTGGTTTGATTGAAATGCAGGACTTCGCAGAAGGAACATCTAGCCGTTCAACAAAATTGGTTCACGGAGGTCTGCGTTACCTCAAACAATTTGACGTAGAAGTGGTATCAGATACGGTTTCAGAACGTGCAGTGGTACAACAAATCGCTCCACACATTCCAAAACCAGACCCAATGCTCTTACCAGTTTACGATGAAGATGGAGCTACTTTTAGCCTCTTCCGTCTTAAAGTAGCTATGGACTTGTATGACCTTTTGGCAGGAGTTAACAATACACCAGCTGCTAACAAGGTTTTGAGCAAGGAAGAAGTCTTGGAACGTCAACCAAACTTGAAGAAAGAAGGTTTGGTAGGAGGTGGGGTTTACCTTGACTTCCGTAACAACGATGCGCGTCTCGTGATTGAAAATATCAAACGTGCCAACCAAGATGGTGCCCTCATTGCCAACCATGTGAAGGCAGAAGGCTTCCTCTTTGACGAAAGTGGCAAGATTACAGGTGTCGTAGCTCGTGATTTGTTGACAGACCAAGTCTTTGAAATCAAGGCCCGTCTGGTTATTAACACAACAGGTCCTTGGAGCGACAAAGTACGCAATTTGTCTAATAAGGGAACACAATTCTCACAAATGCGTCCAACTAAGGGAGTTCACTTGGTAGTGGACTCAAGCAAGATCAAGGTTTCACAGCCAGTTTACTTTGACACTGGTTTGGGTGACGGTCGTATGGTCTTTGTTCTCCCACGTGAAAACAAGACTTACTTCGGTACAACTGATACAGACTACACAGGTGATTTAGAACATCCAAAAGTGACTCAGGAAGATGTAGATTATCTACTTGGAATTGTCAACAACCGCTTCCCAGAAGCAAACATCACCATTGACGATATCGAAAGCAGCTGGGCTGGTCTTCGTCCATTGATCGCAGGCAATAGCGCTTCTGACTACAATGGCGGAAATAACGGAACTATCAGTGATGAAAGCTTTAACAACTTGATTGCGACTGTTGAATCTTATCTCTCTAAAGAAAAAACGCGTGAAGATGTTGAGGCTGCTGTCAGCAAGCTTGAAAGCAGTACTTCTGAGAAACATTTGGATCCATCTGCAGTTTCACGTGGTTCTAGCTTGGATCGTGATGACAATGGTCTCTTGACCCTTGCTGGTGGTAAAATCACAGATTACCGTAAGATGGCTGAAGGAGCTATGGAGCGCGTGGTTGAAATCCTCAAAGCAGAATTTGACCGTAGCTTTAAACTCATCAATTCTAAGACTTACCCTGTTTCAGGTGGAGAATTGAACCCAGCAAATGTAGACTCAGAAATCGAAGCCTTTGCGCAACTTGGAGTGTCACGTGGTTTGGATAGCAAGGAAGCTCATTACCTAGCAAATCTTTACGGTTCAAATGCACCGAAAGTCTTTGCCCTTGCTCATAGTTTGGAACAAGCTCCAGGACTCAGCTTGGCTGATACTTTGTCCCTTCACTATGCAATGCGCAATGAGTTGGCTCTTAGCCCAGTTGACTTCCTTCTTCGTCGTACCAACCATATGCTCTTTATGCGTGATAGTTTGGATAGCATCGTTGAGCCAGTTTTGGATGAAATGGGACGATTCTATGAATGGACAGAAGATGAAAAAGCAACTTACCGTGCTGATGTCGAATCAGCTCTTGCTAACAACGATTTAGCAGAATTAAAAAATTAAGAAAAAATAAAAGAGGTGGCGGGCAGGACTCCTAGTCTACCCTCTCCTCCTTTTTAATGGAGACAGAAAGATGATGAATGAATTATTTGGAGAATTTCTAGGGACTTTAATCCTGATTCTTCTAGGAAATGGTGTTGTAGCAGGTGTAGTTCTTCCTAAAACCAAGAGCAATAGCTCAGGTTGGATTGTGATTACTATGGGTTGGGGGATTGCAGTTGCGGTTGCAGTATTTGTATCTGGCAAGCTCAGTCCAGCTCATTTAAACCCAGCTGTGACCATCGGTGTGGCCTTAAAAGGTGGTCTGCCTTGGGCATCAGTATTCCCTTATATCTTAGCTCAATTCGCAGGGGCTATGCTGGGTCAGATTTTGGTTTGGTTGCAGTTCAAGCCGCACTATGAGGCAGAGGAAAATGCAGGCAATATCCTGGCAACCTTCAGCACTGGTCCAGCCATCAAGGATACAGTTTCTAACTTGATAAGCGAAATCCTTGGAACTTTTGTATTGGTCTTGACAATCTTTGCTTTGGGTCTTTACGATTTTCAGGCAGGTATCGGAACCTTTGCAGTGGGTACCTTAATTGTCGGTATCGGTCTATCACTAGGTGGGACAACAGGTTATGCCTTGAACCCTGCACGTGACCTTGGACCTCGTATCATGCACAGTATCCTTCCAATTTCAAACAAGGGAGACGGAGACTGGTCTTACGCTTGGATTCCTGTTGTGGGACCTGTTATCGGTGCAGCCTTGGCCGTGCTTGTATTCTCACTTTTTTAATCTAGAAAACAATTATGTTGATAAGAGCTTGAGATGAAAATCTCAGGCTCTTTTTTAAAAATATACATAGAAAAACCGCATAATTTTTAAAATTAGCTTAAATATAATGAAAATCTACGGCAAACAATTGAAAAATTACCCTAGAAAGTGGTACAATGGTAGAAAAATACTATAGTAAAAGTTTATCTTATTTTACAAAAATTACAGAAATGAATGGTTTTTCTTGATGAAACAGAGAAAAGAATTATACCTTTTTCTTGGTCGGACAGCCTTGTATTTTCTTATCTTTCTAGGGCTGCTTTACTTCTTTAGCTATCTTGGCCAGGGTCAAGGAGGCTTTATCTATAATGAATTTTAACTTGAAGGAGAATTCCTATTGTGTCAAATAAACCAATAGTAGATATGATTGAAACCATTGAGCATTTTGCTCAGATACAGCCTAGCTATCCTGTTTACAATGTTTTGGGTCAGGAATATACTTATGGCGATTTAAAGGCTGATTCGGATAGTTTGGCTTTAGCCATCGATCAACTGGATTTACCAGAGAAGTCTCCCGTGGTTGTTTTCGGAGGCCAAGAATATGAAATGTTGGCAACATTTGTAGCACTGACTAAGTCAGGACATGCCTACATTCCCATTGATAGCCATTCGGCTTTGGAGCGAGTTTCAGCTATTTTAGAAGTGGCAGAGCCAAGTTTGATTATTGCCATCTCAGATTTTCCATTGGAGCAGATTTCTACACCGATGTTGAATCTAGCTCAGGTTCATGAAGCCTTTGTCCAAGGGAATAACTATGAAATCACGCATCCAGTCAAGGGCGATGATAACTACTACATTATCTTTACTTCTGGTACGACTGGTAAGCCAAAGGGAGTGCAGATTTCCCATGATAACCTCCTCAGCTTTACCAACTGGATGATTATGGACAAGGAATTTGCGACGCCAAGTCGTCCGCAAATGCTGGCTCAACCACCTTATTCATTTGACCTGTCTGTCATGTACTGGGCACCGACCTTGGCACTTGGTGGTACGCTTTTCGCTCTTCCTTCAGCTATTACTCAGGACTTTAAGCAACTCTTTGCGACCATCTTTTCATTGCCAATCGCTATCTGGACTTCTACACCGTCTTTTGCGGATATGGCCATGTTGTCTGAAGACTTCAACAGCAAGAAAATGTCTGGCATCACGCATTTCTACTTCGATGGCGAAGAATTGACGGTTAAAACAGCTCAAAAACTGCGCGAGCGTTTCCCACATGCCCGTATTATCAATGCTTACGGCCCAACAGAAGCGACAGTGGCCCTGTCAGCAGTTGCCGTGACAGACGAGATGTTAGCGACTCTCAAACGCCTACCAATCGGCTATACCAAGGCCGACTCTCCAACCTTTATCATTGATGAGGAAGGAAATAAACTGCCAAATGGCGAACAGGGAGAAATCATTGTTTCTGGGCCGGCTGTTTCAAAAGGCTATATGAACAATCCTGAAAAAACAGCGGAAGCCTTCTTTGAATTTGAAGGTCTACCAGCCTACCATACAGGAGATGTGGGAACTATGACAGATGAATGCTTACTTCTCTACGGCGGACGTATGGACTTCCAGATTAAGTTCAACGGTTACCGCATTGAGTTAGAAGATGTCTCTCAAAACCTCAATAAGTCTCGCTTTATCGAGTCTGCTGTCGCAGTACCGCGTTATAACAAGGACCACAAGGTGCAAAATCTATTGGCCTATGTCATCTTAAAAGACGGTGTTCGTGAGCAGTTTGAGCGAGATATTGATATTACCAAGGCCATCAAGGAAGATTTAACAGATATCATGATGTCCTACATGATGCCGTCTAAGTTCCTTTATCGAGACAGTTTGCCACTGACTCCAAATGGAAAAATTGACATCAAAGGATTGATTAATGAGGTGAACAAGAGATGATGGAGTTCTTTCAACAGCTTCCTCATTTAGAGCCATATGGCAATCCTCAGTATTTTGTCTATGTGATTGTTGCAACCTTGCCCATCTTTATCGGCCTCTTTTTCAAGAAACGCTTTACCTGGTATGAAGTGTTGGTTAGTCTCTTCTTTATCGTCACCATGCTGGTAGGTGGGAAGACCAATCAATTGGCTGCCTTGGGTATTTATCTGTGCTGGGAAATATTGCTCCTGCTTTTCTACAAGCACTATCGAAAAAGCAAGGATGGCAAGTGGGTCTTCTACCTAGTTAGTTTTCTTTCCCTCTTTCCGATTATCTTTGTCAAGGTGCAACCAGCTATCAATGGAACGCAGTCTTTACTTGGATTTTTGGGAATTTCTTACCTGACCTTTCGTTCGGTTGGAATTATCATCGAGCTGAGAGATGGAGTGATTAAGGATTTTACCCTCTGGGAATTCCTTCGTTTCCTTCTCTTCATGCCGACTTTTTCAAGTGGCCCAATCGATCGCTTTAAGCGATTTAATGAAAATTATCAGACCATTCCTGAGCGAGATGAGTTGGTGGATATGCTGGATGAATCTGTTCGCTACATCATGTGGGGATTTTTGTATAAGTTTATCCTAGCTCATGTTTTAGGAGAGACCTTGTTGCCTCCTTTGAAGAATTTAGCCTTGCAGTCAGGTGGCTTCTTTAACCTCTATGCCTTGGCAGTTATGTATACCTTTGGTTTGGAGCTCTTCTTTGACTTTGCAGGTTATTCTATGTTTGCCTTAGCCATTTCAAATTTGATGGGAATCCGTAGCCCTATCAACTTTAATAAACCATTTTTATCAAGGGATTTAAAGGAATTTTGGAATCGCTGGCATATGAGTCTCTCTTTCTGGTTCCGTGACTTTGTCTTTATGCGAATGGTGATGGTATTGACCAGAAAGAAGGTCTTTAAGAATCGCAATGTAACCTCAAGTGTGGCCTATATTGTAAATATGCTGATTATGGGATTTTGGCATGGAGTGACTTGGTACTACATCGCCTATGGACTCTTTCATGGGATTGGACTGGTTATCAATGACGCTTGGATTCGCAAGAAAAAAACGCTCAATAAGGAACGGAAAAAAGCAGGGAAGACTGCCCTACCTGAGAATCGTTGGATTCAGTTGCTTGGCATGGTTATCACCTTCCATGTCGTCATGCTTTCATTCTTAATCTTTTCTGGATTTTTGAATGATCTATGGTTTAAAAAATAAAAGGAAATAAAATATGGATATCAAATCAGAAGTTATCGAAATTATTGATGAGTTGTTTATGGAAGATGTTTCTGACATGATGGATGAAGATCTTTTTGATGCAGGTGTATTGGATAGTATGGGAACGGTTGAATTGATTGTGGAGATTGAAAACCGTTTTGACATTCGTGTCCCTGTAACAGAGTTTGGTCGTGATGACTGGAATACAGCTAATAAAATCATAGCTGGTATTGTGGAGCTACAAAATGCTTAAACGCTTATGGATGATCTTCGGACCGGTCTTGATAGCTGGTTTGTTGGTTTTTCTGCTCATTTTCTTTTATCCTACTGAGATGCGTCATAATCTAGGAGCTGAAAAGCGTTCAGCAGTGGCTACTACTATCGATAGTTTTAAGGAGCGAAGTCAAAAGGTCAGAGCACTATCTGATCCAAATATGCGTTTTGTTCCCTTCTTTGGCTCTAGTGAATGGCTTCGTTTTGACGGTGCTCATCCTGCGGTATTAGCTGAGAAATACAATCGCTCCTACCGTCCTTATCTTTTAGGACAGAGGGGAGCTGCATCGCTTAACCAGTATTTTGGAATGCAACAGATGTTGCCACAGCTAGAGAATAAACAAGTTGTGTATGTTATCTCACCTCAGTGGTTCAGTAAATATGGCTATGAACCAGCAGTCTTTCAGCAGTATTTTAATGGAGATCAGTTGACGAGTTTTCTGGTACATCAATCTGGAGATCAGGCTAGTCAATATGCAGCGACTCGCTTACTACAGCAGTTCCCAAACGTAGCTATGAAGGACCAGGTTCAGAAGTTGGCAAGTAAAGAAGAATTGTCGACGGCAGACAATGAAATGATTGAATTATTGGCTCGTTTTAACCAACACCAAGCTTCCTTTTTTGGTCAGTTTTCAGTTAGAGGTTATGTCAATTATGATAAGCATGTAGTTAAGTATTTAAAGACCTTGCCAGACCAGTTTTCTTATCAAGCCATAGAAGATATTGTTAAAGCAGATGCTGAAAAGAATACTTCCAATAATGATCTGGGAATGGAAAATTATTTCTATAATACGCAGATCAAGAAGGATTTGAAGAAATTAAAGGACTCTCAGAAAAGCTTTACCTATCTCAAGTCGCCAGAGTATAATGACTTGCAGTTGGTTTTAACACAGTTTTCTAAATCTAAGGTAAACCCGATTTTTATCATTCCACCTGTTAATAAAAAATGGATGGACTATGCTGGTCTACGAGAGGATATGTACCAACAAACGGTGCAGAAGATTCGCTACCAGTTAGAAAGTCAAGGGTTTACCAATATAGCAGATTTTTCTAAGGACGGCGGGGAGCCTTTCTTTATGAAGGACACCATTCACCTTGGTTGGTTGGGTTGGTTGGCTTTTGACAAGGCAGTTGATCCTTTCCTATCCAATCCCACACTAGCTCCGACTTACCATCTGAATGAGCGCTTTTTCAGTAAAGATTGGGCGACTTATGATGGAGATGTCAAAGAATTTCAATAGATCATAATTATAGAAGAGTTCAAGAATGAAGCCTATTTTCACGTTTTTTCTTGACTCTTTTTTTGGTTGTGATATAATTAACCAGTAAATAATTCTTCAAAGAATAGTATTTTCTCTTAAAAAGAGAAGTCCAAAAGGAAAGGAGTCAGATATGAGACAGCTAGCGAAGGATATCGATGGCTTTTTGAATGAGGTGATTTTACAGGCGGAAAACCAACATGAAATCCTAATAGGTCATTGTACTAGCGAGGTAGCTCTGACCAATACCCAGGAGCATATCCTCATGCTCTTATCGGAGGAATCTTTAACTAATTCAGAGTTGGCTCGTCGTCTCAATGTCAGTCAGGCGGCAGTTACCAAGGCCATTAAGTCTTTGGTCAAGGAAGGAATGTTGGAAACGTCTAAAGATCCGAAAGATGCGCGTGTGATTTTTTATCAGTTGACTGATTTGGCTCGTCCAATTGCTGAGGAGCACCACCATCACCATGAGCATACGCTTTTAACCTATGAACAAGTGGCGACTCAGTTTACTCCAAATGAACAAAAAGTGATCCAGCGGTTTTTGACTGCTTTAGTAGGAGAAATCAAATAATGAGATATATTACGGTAGAGGATTTGTCCTTCTATTATGATAAGGAGCCTGTTCTTGAACATATCAATTATAGTGTTGATAGTGGGGAATTTGTTACCTTGACTGGGGAAAATGGGGCAGCTAAGACGACACTGATCAAGGCTAGTCTTGGTATCCTCCAACCACGCATTGGCAAGGTGACTATTTCAAAGACAAATACGCAGGGTAAGAAATTGAGAATAGCCTACCTTCCTCAACAGATTGCCAGTTTTAATGCAGGTTTTCCAAGTACGGTTTATGAATTTGTCAAGTCGGGTCGCTATCCGCGAAAGGGATGGTTCCGTCGCTTGAATGCTCATGATGAGGAGCATATCAAGGCCAGTTTAGATTCAGTTGGTATGTGGGAACACCGAGACAAACGCTTGGGTTCTCTCTCTGGGGGACAAAAGCAGCGAGCGGTGATTGCGCGTATGTTTGCTTCTGATCCAGATGTGTTTATCCTAGATGAGCCGACAACGGGGATGGATGCAGGAAGTAAAAATGAATTTTACGAACTCATGCACCACAGCGCCCATCATCACGGCAAGGCTGTTTTGATGATTACTCATGACCCTGAGGAGGTTAAGGATTATGCGGATCGCAATATTCATCTAGTCCGTAACCAAGACTCGCCATGGCGTTGTTTCAACGTTCATGAGAATGACCAGGAGGTGGGCCATGCTTAGTTTATTATCTTATGACTTTATGCAGCGTGCCTTTCTGGCCGTTATTGCCATGAGTCTTTTCTCGCCAGTTCTTGGAACCTTTCTTATCTTGCGTCGTCAGAGTTTGATGAGTGATACCCTCAGCCACGTCTCGCTTTCAGGTGTAGCCTTTGGTCTGGTTCTGGGGATTTCTCCGACTATTTCCACTATTGCTATTGTCTTGATTGCGGCGGTCTTTTTGGAGTATCTCCGTACGGTTTACAAGAGCTTTATGGAAATTGGGACAGCTATCCTCATGTCAACGGGTCTGGCTGTTTCTCTGATTGTCATGAGCAAGGGTAAAAGCTCTAGTTCTATGAGTTTGGACCAGTATCTTTTTGGTTCGATTGTGACTATTAGTGAGGAGCAGGTCATTTCCCTCTTTGTCATTGCGGCGGTTGTTTTGATTTTGACCTTCCTCTTCCTTCGTCCTATGTATATCTTGACTTTTGATGAGGATACGGCTTTTGTGGATGGTCTGCCCGTTCGTACCATGTCTATTCTTTTTAACATGGTGACGGGGGTGGCCATTGCTCTTATGATTCCAGCTGCAGGAGCTCTTCTGGTATCGACCATTATGGTCTTGCCAGCTAGTATTGCTCTGCGTCTGGGTAAAAACTTTAAATCGGTTATGCTGCTTGCCAGTGCTATTGGATTTTTGGGAATGGTGGCAGGACTCTACATTTCCTACTATGCAGAAACACCTGCAAGTGCAAGTATTACCATTATTTTTGTAACTGTCTTTTTACTCATTAGTTTAGTAAGACGTTTTATCAAATAGGAGACGAACGTGAAAAAAATTAGCTTATTGCTAGCCAGTCTATGTGCTTTGTTTTTAGTGGCTTGTTCTAATCAAAAGCAGGTGGATGGTAAACTCAATATCGTGACAACCTTTTACCCTGTCTATGAATTTACTAAGCAAGTCGTAGGAGATACGGCTAATGTAGAACTCCTAATCGGTGCTGGTACAGAACCCCATGAATACGAACCCTCTGCCAAGGCAGTTGCCAAAATCCAAGACGCAGATACCTTCGTTTATGAAAATGAAAACATGGAAACATGGGTACCTAAATTGCTAGATACTTTGGATAAGAAAAAGGTCAAAACCATCAAGGTGACAGGCGATATGTTGCTTTTGCCAGGTGGTGAGGAAGAAGAGGGAGACCATGACCATGGAGAAGAAGGCCATCACCATGAGTACGATCCCCATGTTTGGTTATCACCGGTTCGTGCCATTAAACTAGTAGAGCACATCCGTGATAGCTTGTCAGCAGCCTATCCTGATAAAAAAGAGACCTTTGAGAAGAATGCAACTGCCTATATCGAAAAATTGCAAGCCTTGGATAAGGCTTATGCAGAAGGCTTGTCTCAAGCCAAACAAAAGAGCTTTGTAACGCAACACGCAGCCTTTAACTATCTCGCTTTAGACTATGGGCTCAAACAAGTCGCTATCTCAGGACTTTCTCCAGATGCAGAGCCATCAGCTGCACGTTTGGCAGAATTGACAGAGTACGTCAAGAAAAATAAAATCGCCTATATCTACTTTGAAGAAAATGCTTCACAATCCCTTGCTAACACACTTTCAAAAGAGGCAGGTGTCAAAACAGATGTCCTTAATCCTTTAGAAAGTCTGACAGAAGAGGACACCAAGGCTGGCGAAAACTACATTTCCGTTATGGAGAAAAACCTCAAGGCTCTGAAACAAACAACGGACCAAGAAGGCCCAGCAATCGAACCTGAAAAGGCAGAGGATACCAAGACAGTCCAAAATGGTTACTTTGAGGATGCAGACGTCAAGGACCGTACTTTGAGTGACTATGCAGGTAACTGGCAATCAGTTTATCCTTTCCTTGAAGATGGCACGTTTGATCAAGTCTTTGACTACAAGGCTAAGTTGACTGGTAAGATGACCCAGGATGAGTACAAGGCCTACTATACAAAAGGCTATCAGACAGATGTGACTAAGATTAATATTACTGATAACACTATGGAATTTGTTCAAGGTGAACAAAGTAAGAAATTCACCTACAAGTATGTTGGCAAGAAAATCTTGACTTATAAGAAAGGCAATCGTGGTGTGCGCTTCCTCTTTGAAGCGACAGATGCTGATGCTGGACAATTCAAGTATGTTCAGTTTAGTGACCATAATATCGCCCCAGTGAAGGCAGAACATTTCCATATCTTCTTTGGAGGCACAAGCCAAGAAGCCCTCTTTGAAGAAATGGATAACTGGCCAACCTACTACCCAGATAACCTATCTGGCCAAGAAATCGCCCAAGAAATGTTGTCGCATTGATGAGAAACCGACTAGTTCATAGGAGCCAGTTGGTTTTTTGGATACTAGATTGGGTTGGGTACTAGATTGCTAACCTCATTATAGACCTTTCAGAACTTTAAAAATGAATAAAACTCTTGAAATATCTGGGCCTGTATGTTAGAATGATTTTAATGGATAAGGTTCATTAGAACACCAAAGCCCCTAACTACTGCCATAGTTAAGGGCTTTTTTGACGTATCTTAGAGATTTAACGGGTGTTGATAGGCTAGTCACTCGGTCTAGTCCTTACTATCTAGCCATCTGCAGACGAAATACAAGACAATCCCTGCTATAACATCCGCTATAATAGTAAGAGCGAGTTCTATGATAAGGCTCATTAGTTTCACCTCCTCTCACGAACCGTAAGGAACGTAATCGGTAACTGATGACAAAAATAGTATACACATCAAATTTAGATCATCAAGATTGCTTAATTTTTGAAATATAGGGGATAGGCAAAAAATCTTTAAAATCAAAAAACGTATAGTATCAGATGTTATATCAATCATAAAAGTGGATAGGAAAGTTTTCTGACTATCAGAATTCCTCCCTACCCACTTTTTGAAGATTGTAAGTTAGCCTAATTTTATGTAGAATCAGCTTATTTGTTTTATTTATCAAAACCTTGCAAGGCTTTTTGGCGTTCTTCTACTTGACCTTTAGCATCTAGTTTGTTACCACCGTATACAGCTGATTCCCATGATCCGTACATTGGATTTGGGAAGATGATGAATTTTTCACCGAATTCTTTTTGCAATTCTTCAAGTTGTTTATCACGGTCAGATTCAGAAGTCTTAGAAAAATCTGCAAAGTCTACGAGGTTATCACCAAACAATAAGATAAGGTTTGTTTTTTCTTGAACTTTTTGGCGACGACCTTCTTTGGATTTTACACCGCTTTCTAAGAACATGAGATGATCACGTCCTTGAACAGGAATTCCTTCACTTTCAAGATTTTTAACGGTAGCATCTACTTGATTAGCTGAGCGGTCAGAAATATAGTAGATTTGGACACCGTTTTGATCAGCAAACTGAAGAAAATCCTTGGCACCTGGGACAGCTTTTGCTGCAGCTTTTTGAACCCAAACATCCCAATTTTCAGGTGTGAATGCTGTACCGTCTTTGACATTTTGTACTTGATAAGGGCTATTATCTAGGACAGTTTCATCCAAGTCTAAAACGATAGAGTAAGGTTTGTCTGATTCTGTTTTGAGCAATTCCTTTAGGTGATTTGTTGCAACGTTATAACCCTGTATGTATAAAGCTTTAGTTTCAGCTGATTTTTGGTACCAAAGGGTTGACATAGTGTTTTCTCTTGACCGTAGTTGGTCATATGTCATTGTAATTTGATTATCAGATGAGCTATTATTGTTTGTCTGTGTTTCTGTAGACTTTGTTGCACAACTAGCCAATAAGACGACAGAAGCAAGTGCAGAAAGGATTGTAACAGTAGTTTTTGCTGTTTTCATGAAATATCTCCTATTATTAATTTCAATCACTAGTATAGCACGAGGGAAAAGTTAAGGCAAGTTATTCCCTGACTATTGATGTAGATTCTATAGAAGTTAATGTAATGAAAAAAGCGATTACTAACTTGAAATGTAGTTTCACCTCTAATTATTGACATTTCAGGAAAAATCGCAGTAAAAACTGCACAACCTTCTTTAAATGTGCTATAATACAGGAAAAAATAATAATGGAGGTCACGATAATGGCAACATTTTTGATGATTTTTGTGGTGGTTTGTGTGCTCCTATTGGTGATAGTCACACTGAGTACAGTTTATGTGGTTCGTCAGCAGTCGGTGGCGATTATTGAACGCTTTGGGAAATACCAAAAGGTTGCCAATAGCGGTATTCACATTCGCTTGCCTTTTGGGATTGACTCGATTGCAGCGCGGATTCAGTTGCGCTTGTTGCAAAGCGATATTGTGGTTGAGACTAAGACCAAGGACAATGTGTTCGTTATGATGAATGTGGCGACCCAGTACCGTGTCAATGAGCAGAGCGTGACAGATGCCTACTATAAACTCATGCGTCCAGAATCTCAGATTAAATCTTATATCGAAGACGCTCTTCGCTCTTCTGTTCCCAAATTAACCTTGGATGAATTGTTTGAGAAAAAAGACGAGATTGCCCTTGAGGTTCAACACCAAGTAGCAGAAGAAATGACTACTTACGGTTATATTATCGTGAAAACCTTGATTACAAAGGTTGAGCCAGATGCAGAAGTTAAGCAATCCATGAATGAAATCAATGCGGCGCAACGTAAGCGGGTCGCAGCGCAAGAATTGGCGGAAGCTGACAAGATTAAAATTGTCACTGCAGCTGAAGCCGAAGCAGAAAAGGATCGCCTTCATGGTGTGGGGATTGCCCAACAACGTAAGGCTATTGTGGATGGATTGGCAGAGTCTATCACCGAACTCAAGGAAGCCAATGTTGGTATGACAGAAGAACAAATCATGTCCATCCTCTTGACCAACCAGTATTTGGATACCTTGAACACTTTTGCTGCAAAAGGCAATCAAACTATCTTTTTACCAAATACGCCAAATGGTGTTGATGATATCCGTACACAAATCTTGTCAGCCCTCCGTGCTGAGAAGAAATAATAGACTAAAGAGCTTGGTTTCAGGCTCTTTTTGTATTACCCTTGTAGCTTTGAGGACTAAATTCTCCTCCACAAATTATAGAATCTTTTCTGAGGATTTAGGGAGTGATGGAGGAAGTCTTGAAAGCGCTTTTGTTTTGTGCTATAGTCAAGTAAATCGAGTTGTTTAAAGAGGAATGCCTGTATGAGAAGAGAAGAAGTTTTGCGAAATCACTGGTTTTTTAGTCAAGAGGTGGGGAAAGAAGAGGCCTTGGCGCCAGATTTTCATAGGGAAAATTGGCAGGCTATTCAAGTGCCACATGACTGGAGTATTTACAATGATTTTGACCAGTATTCGCCAGCGCAAAATGAGGGTGGTCAGTTAAATGGGGGTCAGGCCTGGTACCGGACGCAGTTTTACTTGGAAGAAGATGCCAGTCTTGTTTTGGTTCGTTTGTTCTTTGATGGGGTTTACATGAATGCCCAAGTCTATGTCAACGGGCAAGTGCTGGGCTATTATCCCAATGGCTATACACCTTTTTCTTATGATATCACGCCTTATCTAAGAAACGATGGGACGGCCAACCATCTTGCGGTTTTTGTAGAAAATCAGCAACCTAGCAGTCGTTGGTATTCGGGTAGTGGTATCTACCGAGAAGTAAAATTGTTGATTACAGATGCAGTTCATCTAGATTTGTATGGGATTACGATAAAAAGTCCTAAGCTTAAGGAGCAAAGGCAATCTTGGGTGGAAACCCAGCTTGAAAGTAAGGTTTCAAATGATGGGCCTCAATCCGTGTCGGTGTATTTGGAGCAGAGTATCTGGTATGATGGACAACAACTGTCAGACTGGCAGGCGACAGACTCTGTAGTGATTGAGTCTGGGGACAAATATTCTTTCCAACAAGCCATATCAATTTTTCAACCCTTGCTTTGGGATATTGATCATCCTCATCTTTACCAATTGAAGACTCGCCTTTACAAAAATGGCATTTTGGTTGATGAAGAAGAGGAGACTTTTGGTTACCGCTATATGGATTGGCAAGCGGATAAGGGTTTCTTTCTAAATGGCCGCTGGTTGAAGATTCATGGGGTTTGTTTGCACCATGACTACGGAGCGCTGGGAGCTGTGGAAAACAGATCAGCTGCTGAGAGACGCTTGCGTCAGATGAAGGAAATGGGCGTCAATGCTATTCGAATCACCCATAATCCAGCCAGTAGTATATTGCTAGATGTGGCTGCCAAAATGGGCCTACTCATCCAAGAAGAAGCCTTTGATACCTGGTATGGAGGCAAGAAAGAATATGACTATGGTCGCTTTTTTGAGGAAGAAGCGACTCATCCAGAAGCAAAAGCAGGCGATTTCTGGTCAGATTATGATTTGCGCACCATGATTGATCGTGGCAAGAACAATCCAGCGATTTTTATGTGGTCCTTGGGAAATGAAGTCAGCGAAGCAAATGGAGATGCTCATTCATTGAAGACGATCAAACGCTTGCTAGAAAGGGTTAAGGAAGTTGATGATAGCCGTTTTGTGACCATGGGAATGGATCAATTCCGCTTTGGCGATGGTTCTGGAGGTCATGAAAAGATTGCTGATTTGCTGGATGTAGTGGGCCTGAATTACTCGGAAGACAATATTGATGCGATTCGCAAAAGACATCCCAAGTGGCTTCTTTATGGTTCTGAAACCTCATCGGCTACACGGACGCGTGACAGCTATTTTCGACCAGATAAGGAATGGGTTGGAGATAGTCGTCGCGTGCGGAATTTTGAACAGTCGGACTATGGCAATGATCGGGTTCCTTGGGGGAAGACAGCTACAGCTTCTTGGATAGCAGATAGAAATCGGTTAGACTATGCAGGTCAGTTTATCTGGACAGGAGTGGACTATATTGGTGAGCCGACTCCTTGGCACAACCAAAATGACACGCCTGTCAAGAGTTCTTATTTTGGGATCGTGGACACAGCAGGGATTCCTAAAAATGATTATTATCTCTATCAAAGTCAGTGGGTGGATGTAAATCAGCATCCCATGGTTCATATCTTACCTCACTGGAATTGGGAAATCCACAAGAGTTATCAACAAGTTGTGGATAAGTATGGGGATATCCCTGTTAGAGTGTATTCAAATGCTGGCTCTGTAGAGCTATTTCTCAATGGAAAATCCCAAGGTAGGAAGACTTTTCAGGAAAAATGGACTTCAGATGGTAGAAAATACCAAGAGGGAGAAAATTCTGACCAACTCTATCTCGAATGGCGTTTGCCTTATCAACCAGGAGAATTGTCTGCTGTGGCCTATGACCGTCAAGGTCAGATTGTAGCAGAAGATAGGGTGGTGACTGCAGGCAAGCCTGCCCAAATCGGCTTACATGCCGAGAAAACACAACTGGAGCCAGATGGGCAAGACCTCCTCTATCTCTATTTTGATGTATTGGACCAAGCTGGAAATTGGGTGCCGACTGCTTCCAATCAGCTTCATTTTAAAATTGAGGGGCCTGCTCGCATTGTGGGTGTGGATAACGGCAGGCAGGCTAGTCGTGAACGTTACAAGGCTCAGAAAAATGGTCGTTTTAAGCGAAAAGCCTTTCATGGCAGGGGTGTCCTTTTAGTTCAGAGCTTGGAGCAGGCAGGTTTAGTCAGAGTAAAAGCCAGTGCTAGAGGGCTAGAGCCAGCAAATTTTGATATCTTAGTGGGAGAGGCTTTGGCTACCCAACCAGTGAAAAATCAGCGCTTGTTTGAGATTCGAGTGGACAAGCAGGCAGGATTACAAGAAGGGGATTCCCCAGCTATTGGACTTTATCCACAAACTGTGGATAACCCTGTGAACAAGGTGGGGAATAGTGAAGTGATTTGGGAGACGAGTGGCAGTGCCCACGCCATTATCAAGCAGGGAATACTTCATTGCTTGTCTGCAGGCGACTTAGTTATCAGTTCTATTTATCAAGGGAAGACCTATCAAACTCATTTGCAGGTCGAAGCAAATACCTCACTAGGGCAGGCAGTTTCTGTACGACCACTTCGCTTGTATACAGCTAAAGGTACTTATCCACAGCTTCCATCTTCAGTCTTGGTGGACTATGAGTCTGGTAGTGCAAAACGAGTCAAGGTTGTTTGGGAGGAGATTCATGAAGAAGATTTGGAAAGCTTTCATGAGTTTACGGTATCTGGTCAGCTAGAGGGTCTGGATTTAAAGGCTTCTGCTCAGGTTTGTGTCCAAGGGATTTGCGCTATTGAGCCTGAAAGGGTCTGGACGCTTGTCAAGGAAGTCCCACATTTACCAGACCGAGTCAAGCTAGTCTTATCAGATGGCAGACGAGATACGGCCAAGGTGACTTGGGATGAACTAAATCCTCAAGTCTATGCTCAGGTAGGAGAATGTGTGCTCATAGGGCAGGTAGCGGGCTGTGAGTTGCCAGCAACAGTCACCATTCATGTGACAGATGCAAGTGTAGATGGGGAAGTCATTTCCAATCAATGGACAGGGTCCAATCTGCCTCTGGTCTTTGCTTCTCACTCAGAACCGAATCACCCAGCCTCATATCTCAATGACAAGGTCATTGCTAGGAAGAAATCGACAGCCAATACTTGGATTGCTAAGTCAGAGCAAGCCAGCGTGGGTCTTCTTTTTGGAGATGCAGGGATTTTAAAACCGCGATTTGTGGATAATGTGACCTTGTATTATGTTGAGAATCAAGAATACGTGGCGGCGGAGCCTAGCTTTATTGATTATTACATAGGGAATGAGCCTGCCTTGCCTCGGACTCCAAATCATTTGGATAAGGATTCCCTGCTCAAGCAAGAGGAGAATTGGCGCCCTGTATCAGCTATCCGAAAAGTTTCAAGCGACAAGGATGAAGAGCTTCGTTTTGAATTTGATAAGGTGGAAACTTATGCTCTTCGTCTTCGATTTGAAAACTTGGTAAACCCACTGGCGTTAACAGAATTGCAAGTACATGCCAAAAAAGTAAAGAAAATGTAGATAGGAAGTAGTATGGTAAGAGAAGTAAAACCGCATGGCCCCTTGCCTAGTCAGGCCCAGTTAGCGTATTTAGAGGATGAACTAGCAGCCTTTATCCATTTTGGCCCCAATACCTTTTATGATCAGGAATGGGGGACAGGTCAGGAGGATCCTGAACGCTTTAATCCGACACAGTTAGACGCGCGTGAGTGGGTGCGTGTGCTCAAGGAGACGGGCTTTCAGAAGTTGATTTTGGTGGTCAAGCATCACGATGGCTTTGTCCTTTATCCGACGGCTTATACGGATTATTCGGTTAAAGCCAGTCCTTGGAGGAATGGAGAGGGAGACTTGCTCCTTGAAGTATCCCAAGCTGCCACAGAGTTTGATATGGATATGGGGGTCTACCTATCGCCGTGGGATGCCCACAGCCCCCTCTATCATGTGGACCGAGAAGCGGACTATAATGCCTATTATCTGGCTCAGTTGGAGGAAATCTTATCAAATCCTGCCTATGGAAATGGAGGGAAATTTGCTGAGGTCTGGATGGATGGTGCCAGAGGAGAGGGCGCTCAAAAGGTCAATTATGAATTTGAAAAATGGTTTGAAACCATTCGTGAATTGCAGGGAGATTGCTTAATTTTTTCAACAGAAGGCACCAGTATCCGCTGGATTGGCAATGAACGAGGGTATGCAGGTGATCCTCTATGGCAAAAGGTGAATCCTGACAAACTAGGAACAGAAGCAGAGCTGGACTATCTTCAGCATGGAGATCCCTCAGGTAAGATTTTTTCAATAGGAGAGGCAGATGTTTCCATCCGGCCAGGTTGGTTTTACCATGAGGACCAGGATCCTAAGTCTCTTGAGGAGTTGGTCGAAATCTATTTTCACTCGGTGGGTCGGGGAACTCCACTCTTGCTCAATATTCCGCCGAATCAAGCTGGGCTATTTGATGCAAAGGATATTGAACGCTTTTATGAATTTGCGGCTTATCGCAATGAGCTCTATAAAGAAGATTTGGCTCTGGGAGCTGCGGTATCTGGTCCTGCTTTCTCCGCAGATTTTGCCTGTCATCATCTGACAGACGGTCTTGAGACCAGCTCTTGGGCAAGCGATGAGGCCTTGCCAATTCAGTTAGAACTCGACTTAGGATCTCCTAAAACTTTTGATGTCATTGAGTTAAGAGAAGATTTGAAACTAGGGCAACGAATCGCTGCTTTTCATGTGCAAGTAGAGGTGGATGGTGTCTGGCAGGAATTTGGCATGGGCTTTACAGTTGGTCATAAGCGCCTCTTGCGAGGGCCGCTAGTAGAGGCACAGAAGGTGCGCGTGATGATTACCGAGGCACAATCTATGCCTGTATTGACCAAGATTGCCCTCTATAAAACTCCTAGCTTATCAAAACAAGAAGTTGTTCAGGGCCTAGCATTTGCAGAAAAAAGTCTAGCTGTGACAAAGGGAGAGACTCTTCATTTTAGGATTCAACGTAGCGAAAGTCACACTCCTTTGGAAGCTAAGATTTCGGTTCAACCGGGGACTGGTGTGCATGGTGTCGCCTATCAGGACGAGATTCAAATCCTTCAATTCCAAGCAGGGGAAAGTAAAAAAGATTTGACCATACCAACCCTGTATTTTGCTGCTGATAAGACCTTGGATTTCTATCTGAATCTGACTGTTGATGGACAGCTTATTGATCAAGCTCATATTTTGGTTGAAACGAGATAAAATATCTTCACAATTCATTTCCTTTCCGAATAAATAGATAGAACCATCGAATCTAGTAAAATTAGATTTAAAACTGTGGTATAATAAGAGGAGGAAATGGATGACTTTAAGACATCCAGGCATCAGCCCAACCAATGATTTGGTTGCTAAGAAAATCTTTAGCAATCCAGAAATTACTTGTCAGTTTATCCGCGATATGCTGGACTTACCAGCCAAAAATGTAACTATTTTGGAGGGAAACAACATTCACGCCTTGCCTTCCCTGCCGTACTCGGCGCAAGATTTCTATACTAGTATAGACGTCTTAGCGGAGTTGGACAATGGGACACAGGTTATTATTGAAATACAAGTCCATCATCAGAATTTTTTCATCAATCGCCTGTGGGCTTACCTTTGCAGTCAGGTCAATCAAAACTTAGAAAAAATTCGTCAACGTGAAGGTGATACCCACCAGAGCTACAAACATATTGCCCCAGTATACGCAATCGCAATTGTTGATAGCAATTACTTCTCAGATGATATGGCTTTTCACAGCTTTAGCATGCGCGAGGACACGACAGGTGAAGTCTTAACCATCACAACTAATGGACAAGAAAACCATCTAGTCAAGATGGCGTTCTTGGAATTAAAAAAATACAGAGAAACCAGCAAAGACGAGGTTTGCAAGCCGTGGTTGGAGTTTTTCGGGAATAAACCCTTTACTCAAGAACCCGAGCGAGCCATCAGCCAGGCAGATCAACTACTGGACTACAAGAGCTGGTCCGAGGAGGACAGAAAAATGTTTAGTCAACTACGTATGCGCGAAGAACAAGCGTTATTGGCTCAGGATTATGCCTTGGAGACTGCTAGGGCGGAAGGTCTTGAACAAGGTCTTGAACAAGGTTTAGAGCGTGGGAAAGCTGAAGGAAGTTTCGCTATGTTAGCAAATCTAGTCCGTCAACAGCTACTGACATCTGAAGTTGCCAGCCAGCAATTGGGTATGACCGTCGCTGAGTTTGAGGCCTTGCTATAAATGAGAATGGGGACATGTTATCAAATTAGATAGCATGTTTTATTTTGGGCTAATAGTCAATGCTTGTTTTTAAACTTACTCTGATTCTAATTATATAAATGTAACATCTTCTGCAATTACGTATAAATCGAACAAAAATACAGTAGTATAATATAACGATTAAATATATATTTAGGTGTAAAAAAATACAAAATAAAACTTTCTGAAAATCTCCTGCTTTCCCAAAACGTTTTTTTTTTTGCGAAAATTTGAAGTCTAAAAGTTTGCATATATATTGAAAATAGGATAGAATATGAGTGTAGGTTTCTGCATGCATAAGAGAATATTGCTTATTCGTTTTAAGTAATAAATTTTGTTATGTAGAAGCTAAATCAACTAATTCCAAAAGGAGAATAAAATGGAACACAAAAACTCTATGAGTCGTGTTGAACGTTTGCACCGTGAAAAAGTCACGCGTTACTCGATTCGTAAATATAGCTTTGGAGCGGCTAGTGTAGCGGTCGCTGCTCTTTTCATGTTCTTAGGTAATGGAGCTGTATCAGCTAATGAGCTAAGCAAACAAGATACACCATCTGTAGAAGCTCCAGCGCAAGCCTCTGAAGACAAACCAACTTCAGTAGAAAGCACACCAGCAGTGCAAGCAACTTCGGAAGAGGTTACTGCTAAACCAGCAGAAGCAACAACTCCAACTTTGGACAAGTCAGAGTTGACAAATTTAATTTCAGAAATTGAAACAAAACTTTCTAACGGTTCTTACGATAACAAAACAGAAGAAAGTGTTGCAGTATTAAAAGCTGAACTAGAATCTGCAAAAACTACCTTAGCGAATGCAACTACTCAAGCTGAACTCAAAAAAGCTTACAGCAAACTTGTCACTACAGTTAACACTAAATTAAAAAACAAAACTGTAGAGAAAAAAGAAGCTCCAGCAGTAGATACTACTGAGGGTAAAGCAACTGTAGGTAAAAAAGCAGATAACACTGAGAAAAAATCAGAATCTAACTCAATCGAAAACACAGGATCTAAAGACTCACGTAATGGACAAGCATTAGACAAAAACAATGCTTTCCGTGCGGAGACAACTGAAACTCAAGGTAACTTTAATTACTCGATGGAGTATTCTAATGGAAAAAAAGACATTTACCTTTATAATGAAGAAGAAGCAGATGTTAATATTACAGTTAGCTCAACAGCTGGAAATATTACTAAAGCAACAGTTAAAGCTGGAAGTGGTCAGTTCTTACTAAAATCGAAAAGTGACCAAGCGATAGCTTTTACGAGTGGTCGAGGCGGATCTATGCCTCCAGAAGAAGAAGTTGAAACAGATGGTTATGGTTGGAGTTATCGTCAAACACTAACTGAAACTCAAGGTCCAGTAACAATTAAAATCACTGGGAAACCAAACGATACGTTTAAAGCAATTCCATCTTACAAAAAAACTGAAGATCAAGAAGCAGTATTAGGATCAAGATTTTTACAACTTGAAGATTCTACTGGTGCTAAACTGCCTGGAGGTAGACGTGCATCAGATCCTGGTTATTTCAGGTTAGTTGTTAAATCTCAAACATATAAATACGATATTCAACCAGTAGCAGAGGGGGATAAAGTTGGTGTTGCTGATATTAACAACTTGACTGCGCCTGATATTACTAAAATCAAAGAGAAAATTAAGATTCAATATTCTGATAAGGCAACGACACAAGATGCTCGACTAGCGTCTCACAAAGGGGAAGTCTTAGCAGATAGATCTTCAGTAGTGAAAGAAATCGCGGTTGCCGACGGAACAGTTACTGTTACCTATAATGACGATTCAGTAGATACTACCCCAGTTGCAAGTGTTGCACGTACAAACGCAGCTCCAACAGTCGAGATTCCATACTCTGATCCAGCTGCTAAAGAAGTTTATGTATATGGTGGAGAAGAAAACTCATTCGATATCAAATTCAAAGATGATAGCGGAAAAATTACAAGTGCTACTGTAAAACAAGGTGGTAACAAAGCATTCGATGAAGTTCCAGGTGCAACAAATAAAATTAGTACTCAATACGGATATACAGCGAATACTATTACTGCTGAAACACCAGCAACAGATGCAAATCCAGCGGTAATCACTTACTCAGGTACACCAGCACCAGAAGGGACATTTACACAAGACAAACTAGATGCAGCGACTAGAGGAGAAAACCCACCAGGAGTAGCTTTAGGATGGCGTTATGCTACTGCAACTGATGCTGATGGCGCACTTATCGAGAATAGAGCTGTAGGTTCTACAACTGCAACTGATCCAGGTGCCTTCCGTGTCATGCTGAAACCACAAACTCAAAAATATGATGTTACAACACCTGAAAACGAAGCTGCTAAAGTACCAGTAGTGGATGCTAATAACGTAACAGATGCAGAGTTTAAGAAAATAGTTGGTGAAAACAATGCCAATATCAAACTTCACTATTCTAAAAAGAATGCAGATGCTAACTTAGTTGCGAAACAAGGTCAAAATGTTGACGATAAAGAAGCTAAGATTAAATCTGTTGAAAAAGTAGCTAACACTATGGTGGTAACGTATAAAGATGGATCTACAGATACATTACCATTAACTGACTTTGCACGTACAAACCCAGCACCAACAGTTGAACTTCCATACTCAAATGAAGCTAATAAACAAATCTATGTTTATACAGGTGAAAACACTGATTTGACATTTAAAGCAACAGACAATGCTGCTGTTAAAGATATGTATGTACGTGGTCCAGGTGGTATTGGGAATGACAATACAGCGACATACGGTTTCACAACAGGGAAAATCGAGAATTCAGCAGTCACTCATGGTGATGGTACTGTGTCAGGTGCTACAGCTACTATTAAGATGACAGGTGTTACAACACTTACAGCTCCAAACCGTTGGACAAGTTTTGTTGTTGCTAATGACAATGATAATGCACCATCAAATACAGATTTTAATGCATTAGATAAAAATCCGAATGCGACTCAGACACCAGGATATGTTCAATTCATCGTTAAAAATCAAACATCTAAATATGACATTGCAGCTCCAACTGAAAAAGTTGCTGTAGCAGACCCAGCTAACGTAACAGAAGCAGACTTAGAGAAAATCAAAGAAAAACTACAAATTGAGTACTCTAATAACAATGATGATGCTAACTTAGCTGACAAAAAAGGTAAGACTGTAGATGCTGCAGATGCTAAGACTAAGATTAAATCAGTAGAAAAAGATAACGCTGGAAATCTTGTGGTAACATACACAGACGGTTCTAAAGATACAAGACCGTTATCAGAATTTGTAACTCTAGACAAACAACCTGCTATTGAGGCAGTAGAAAAAGCAGCAGAAGCTCAAATTGCTGCCATCAATAACACTCCAAATGCTACTGATGACGAGAAACAAGCAGCAATCGATAAAGTAAATGCTGATAAAGAAAAAGCATTAACAGCAATTAATGATGCTAATGTAACAACAAAAGATGCATTAGACAAAGCGAAAGAATCTGGTACAACTGCAATTGCAGCAGATAACCCAGTAGTAGCGAAAAAAGACGCAGCAAAAGCAGATGTTGAAGCAGCTCGTAAAGCGAAAGAAGACGCTATTAAAGCAAATCCAAATCTAACACAAGCAGAAAAAGACGCAGCAATTGCGAAAAATAATACGGCAGCAGCAGAAGCAACTAAAGCTATCGACTCTGCAACAACAAACGATGCAGTAGATGCAGCTAAAACTGCTGGTACTGGTGAAATTGCGAAAGTAAATCCAGTAGCTAAAGAAGCAGCTAAGAAAGCAGTTGCGGATGAATTAGCTGATAAAGAAAAAGCAATCGATGCACGTACTGACTTAACTGACGCAGAAAAAGCGGCAGCTAAGGACGATGCAAAAGCGAAAGCCAAAGCAGCAACAGATGCAATCGATGCTCAACCAAGCAACGCAGCAACACCAGAAGCAGCAGCAGAAGCTCAAACAGCAGTAAATG
>CAJNBT010000008.1 GCA_905221085.1 bacterium | reverse complement strand
CCAGAAGGTAAGACAGCCGTAATTCCAGCAACAGACTTGACGAAAGATCCAGAAGCTGCAACTAAACCAAATGCAGGCAACGACATCGTTAAACCAGCAGATAAGACAGTAGTAGCAAATCCAGAAAAACTTACAGACGCTGAGAAGAAAGCGATCGAAGATAAAGTTAAAGCTGTGAACCCAGATGCAACAGTAGTTGTAGATGATAAAGGAAATGCGACAGTTACAACTCCAGAAGGTAAGACAGCCGTAATTCCAGCAGCAGACTTGACGAAAGATCCAGAAGCTGCAACTAAACCAAATGCAGGCAACGACATCGTTAAACCAGCAGATAAGACAGTAGTAGCAAATCCAGAAAAACTTACAGACGCTGAGAAGAAAGCGATCGAAGATAAAGTTAAAGCTGTAAATCCAGATGCAACAGTAGTTGTAGATGATAAAGGAAATGCGACAGTTACACCAAAAGATGGAGAACCAGTAGTAATTCCATCAACAGACTTGACGAAAGATCCAGAAGCTGCAACTAAACCAAATGCAGGTAACGACATCGTTAAACCAGCGGATAAAGTAGTTGTAGATCCAGCCAAAGGTGTAGATGAAGCAGCTAAGACAGCTATCGCAGACAAAGTTAAAGCTGTGAACCCAGGTGCAACAGTAGTTGTAGATGATAAAGGAAATGCGACAGTCACAACCCCAGAAGGTAAGACAGCTGTAATTCCAGCAACAGACTTAACTAAATCACCAGAAGACGCAGCTAAAGCAAATGCAGGAAATGCAGTAAACACACCAGCAGCTAAGGTAGAAGTTAAAGATCCAGCCAAATTAACAGATGAAGAAAAAGCAAAAGTTAAGGAAGCAATTGAGGCAGTAAACCCAGGATCTAAAGTTGTAGTAGACGATAAAGGAAATGCAACAGTCACAACCCCAGAAGGTGATGTAGTAGTAATCCCAGCAACAGACTTAACTAAATCACCAGAAGACGCAGCTAAAGCAAATGCAGGAAATGCAGTAAACACACCAGCAGCTAAGGTAGAAGTTAAAGATCCAGCCAAATTAACAGATGAAGAAAAAGCAAAAGTTAAGAAAGCAATTGAGGCAGTAAATCCAGGATCTAAAGTTGTAGTAGACGATAAAGGAAACGCAACAGTCACAACCCCAGAAGGTAAGACAGCAACAATTCCAGCAGGAGATTTAACTAAGTCAGCAGCAGATGCAGGTAAAGCAAATGCAGGAAATGCAGTAAACACACCAGCAGCTAAGGTAGAAGTTAAAGATCCAGCTAACTTAACAGACGCTGAGAAGAAAGCAATCGAAGACAAAGTTAAAGCTGTAAATCCAGGATCTAAAGTTGTAGTAGACGATAAAGGAAACGTAACAGTTACAACTCCAGAAGGTAAGACAGCAACAATTCCAGCAGCAGATGTAACTAAGTCAGCAGCAGACGCAGGTAAAGCAAATGCAGGAAATGGTGCAAACACACCAGCAACTAAGACAGTAGTAAAAGATCCAGCTAACTTAACAGATGAAGAAAAAGCAAAAGTTAAGAAAGCAGTAGAGGATGTAAACCCAGGATCAACTGTAGTAGTAAATGATAAAGGTGATGCAATCGTTACTAAAGGTGATGGAACAGTATTAGTAATCCCAGAACTTGACTTAGTAATTCCAGAAGATAAATTAACTGATCCAACTCAACAAAATGGTGTGAACACACCAGCAACTAGAGTGTTAGTTGGAGATAAAGCTAAATTAACAGCTGATGAAATTGAAAAAGTTAAAGAATCAATTAAAGCAGTCAACCCAGGATCAACTGTAGTAGTAGACGATAAAGGAAACGCAACAGTTACAACCCCAGAAGGTAAGACAGCAACAATTCCAGCAGCTCAATTAGTTAAAGATGCTAAAGATGTTGCAGCTAAGAACAATGGTGAAAACATCAATGTTGACTTCGAAAAAGAAACAGTAGCAGACTTCAATAACTTAACGGATGCAGAAAAAGACGCTGCAAAAGCTAAGATTAAAGGAGCAAATGCTGACGTAGTAGAAGTTGTCTTCGACAAAGCAGGAAATGCAACTGTAATTACTAAAGATGGTAAAGTTTACACAATCGCATCTAAAGATATCTTCAAACAACGTCCATATGTACCATCAAATGGTGGCGGCAATAACAGTGGTAACGGTAACGGAACTTCTGGCAATAACGGAGCTACTAACACTGATGCAAAAGTGGATAAAGCGAAGTTAGAAGGTGCTATTCGTCAATTGGATGAATTAATCATTAAAGAATCAGCTAAGCTTGATGCAGAAACTGCAAAAGAAGCGAATGCATTATCAGCAGATGCTAAGAAAGTATTTGCCAATGCAGAAGCAACTCAAGCAGAAGTGGATGCAATGGTTAAACGTATCGAAGGCTTTATGGCGAAAGTTGCTTCATCAACTGATCATGCAACTCCAGCTAACGACCAAGCTGCTCAAACACCAGCTGTAGATTCAGCTACTACTCCAGCAGCATCTAATGCTAGTCAAACAGCATCAGCACAAGCAAATGCGCGTAAAGCAGCTAAAGAGTTGCCAAATACAGGTACAGCAGATTCTACTGTAGCTATGGTAGCAGCAGCCGCAAGTGCATTACTTGGTCTTGGTCTTGCAGGCCGTCGTCGTAAAGAAGACGAAGAAGCTTAATTGGTAGATTGTTTGATACTTATCGAATAATAAATCCGATTTTCAAAGCTTAAACAAGTACCTCTCACAAGAAAATCTCCTAGCAGGAAAGCCTGCTAGGAGATTTTTGCATTTCAGGAAGTGGACGGCTGACTTGGTAACCAGCTAAGGGTGAAGGTTAGCTGTTCAGCTTTTAAGAGATCTTGATGTTGAATGCTAGTTATAGAGGTATTATCTAGTCGACATTCTTTTACAAAGTTAAAATGGCTATGGTTTTGTTTAGTATGGATATCCAACCATTTATCTTCTTTAGCCAGATAAACTCGGAGGTGGTCAAAGAGAGGGATTCCGAGATCATAGCTGGGCTTGCCTGGACAGGTTGGATAAAAACCGAGAGC
This sequence comes from bacterium, assembly GCA_905221085.1. Lineage (GTDB taxonomy): Bacteria > Bacillota > Bacilli > Lactobacillales > Streptococcaceae > Streptococcus. The sequence goes on along the minus strand of CAJNBT010000008.1, from coordinate 116,783 downwards.
TGACCAGATGTACCAGGCTGAGAGACTGCCATTGTCTTCATCGCCAGGATAGGCTTCCCAGCTTGGGTGAAAGGCTTTCTGACGTAAGGTCTTGATGAGAAGGGCAGTGTAGTCAGGGTAATCACTGTAGCGGAAGAGATAAGGAATGTGGAAGCTCGGCTGGTTGGAAATAGCGAGTTGTCCAAAAGGAGCAGTAGCCATCTCGCTCATTTCGTGAATCTCGTAACCATAGCCTGTTGTCTCAAAGAGGGGAGCATCTTGACAGGTTTTCAAAAGATAGTTGCTGAATGCTTCTTTTCCACCCATAAGTTGGATCAAACCTGAGATGTCGTGTAGGACGCCTAAAGTTGCTTGGATGGCAGAGCATTCGGCATAGTCGCGTCCCCAACTATACGAAGAGAAATCAGGACGGAAGTTGCCTTGACCATCACGCGCTCGCATGTAATCTGTCTCAGGATCAAATAGATGGCGGTAATTTTGTGATGCGGCCTTGTAGGTTTCAGCGATTTCTATTTTCCCTAGTTTTTCAGCACAGCTAGCGATACAAAAGTCACTATAGGCATAGTCTAGGGTGTGGCTGACGCTTTCGTGGTGATCGGTAGAGAGGTAGCCCAGTTCTTTGTATTGCTCTAGTCCGTGACGACCATTGATGCCGAGAGGGTCGGCCTTGGTGGCTGTTTCAAGCATGGCTTGGAGGAGTTCTTCTTCTAGGTCAGGGGCCATGTCCTTGCAGGCGCTATCTGCGATAATACCGTCTAAAAGTGTACCTGGCATCATGCCCCGTTCATCTGGAGCCAGCCATTTTGGAAGAAAACCAGTATCGCGGTAGCTATTGAGGAAACCTTCTAAAAAACGGTGGTAGTGTTCTGGTATGATAAGGGCAAAGAGGGGGAAGGTGGTGCGGAAGGTATCCCAGAAACCATTGTTGCTAAAGAGGACACCAGGCTTGACAGTTCCAGTAACCAGATCCATGTGGATGGCTTGCCCTGATTCATCAACCTCATAAAAAGTTTGTGGGAAGAGGAAGAGTCTGTAGAGACAGTGGTCAAAGAAGGTTCTGTCAGCCTCTCCTGTCTCGATAACGTCAAAACGATGGAGGAGATTTTCCCAGTCGGCTTGGGCACTTGATTTACAGCTATCAAAGTCCTTTTGAGGTAGATTAAGCAGTGCTTGAGAATGAGAGATGAAAGAAGTGGCTAGCTGAACCTCAGTATGGCTGCTTGCTAAGTCAATTCGCCAGTCTCTCTCTTCCTGGATGACAGCAAGAATATCCGTATTCATTTTCAGGGCAGTGAAGAGTATCAGTGGATTTTTGTTGGTCTCAGTTTTTCCCTCTTGTCGCAGGGCAAGAATTCGCTTATCTACCTGCTCCACTGTCAGTTCATCTGCTGCGTGAAGATAGAGGGAGAGGGCTTTGCCTTGCTTTTGCTCCAAACGAATAGAAGCACCGTAGCAAGTCGGTGTGAGCTGTGTTTCAATCTGATAGCGCAGGGAGAAAATCTTTAGATAATGAGGTTGGAAAGAGGCTTTTTCGATATCATAAGAAGACTGGCGGTGAAAGAGGCTGTCTCCACCCAGTTTGCCTGTGACAGGTGTCAGGAGGATCCAAGAGTAGTCCCCAATCCAAGGGCTGGGCTGGTGGGTTAATCGAATCCCCTGAAAGATAGGCAGATGCGGATCAAAAAACCAAGATCCTTCCTGGTCACTGGTCTGGGGTACAAAGTAATTCATCCCAAAAGGCACGCCTGTGTATGGCAGGGTATTTCCCCGAGAAAAGGCATGCTTGCTGGCAGTTCCAAAGCGGGTATCGATGGTTTCAAGTAGTGGTTTCATAGTCTTTCCTTTAGCTGTTTTTCTACATTATATCAGAAAAAGAAGGCCTTTAGAAAAGGAGTTTCAAAGATAACTATTTTGTAGAAAAATGACTATCATTTGTGTATGTATTTTCTGTCTCAAAAGCTATATACTGAAAATGAAACTTGTTTGAAAGAGGATACTGCACAATGATTTATTCAAAAGAAATTGTTAGAGAATGGCTAGATGAAGTGGCAGAGCGGGCTAAGGACCATCCAGAATGGGTGGATGTTTTCGAGCGTTGCTACACCGACACCTTGGACAATACGGTCGAGATTTTAGAAGACGGTTCAACCTTTGTCTTGACTGGGGATATTCCTGCTATGTGGCTTCGAGATTCGACAGCTCAACTCAGACCCTACCTTCATGTGGCTAAAAGAGATTCCCTCCTGCGTCAGACCATTGCAGGTTTGGTCAAACGTCAGATGACCCTGATTCTCAAGGATCCTTATGCCAACTCTTTTAACATTGAGGAAAACTGGAAGGGGCACCACGAGACTGACCACACAGACCTTAATGGCTGGATTTGGGAACGCAAGTATGAGGTGGACTCACTTTGCTATCCTTTGCAGCTGGCTTATCTCCTCTGGAAAGAGACTGGCGAGACTAGTCAGTTTGATGAGACTTTTGTTGCAGCGACTAAGGAAATTCTCCATCTGTGGACGGTGGAACAAGACCACAAGAACTCTCCTTATCGTTTTGTCCGAGATACGGACCGTAAGGAAGACACCTTGGTAAATGATGGCTTTGGCCCTGATTTTGCAGTGACAGGCATGACCTGGTCAGCTTTTCGTCCAAGTGATGATTGTTGTCAATATAGCTACTTGATTCCGTCAAATATGTTTGCTGTAGTTGTCTTGGGGTATGTGCAAGAAATCTTTGCAGAACTAGCCCTAGCTGATAGCCAGAGTGTTATTGCTGATGCTAAGCGTCTCCAGACTGAGATTCAAGAAGGAATCGAAAACTATGCTTACACCACCAACAGTAAAGGCGAAAAGATTTATGCCTTTGAAGTGGATGGTCTAGGAAATGCCAGCATCATGGATGATCCAAATGTACCAAGTTTGTTGGCTGCGCCTTATCTGGGCTACTGCGATGTCAACGATGAAGTGTATCAAGCAACTCGTCGCACCATTCTGAGCCCTGAAAATCCCTACTTCTACCAAGGAGAATACGCTAGCGGTCTCGGAAGTTCTCATACCTTCTATCGCTATATCTGGCCAATTGCTCTTTCTATCCAAGGCTTGACAGCTACAGATAAGGCAGAGAAGAAATTCTTGCTGGATCGGCTGGTTGCTTGTGATGGTGGTACAGGTGTCATGCATGAAAGCTTCCACGTAGATGATCCGACCCTCTACTCACGTGAATGGTTCTCTTGGGCCAACATGATGTTCTGTGAGTTAGTCTTGGATTACTTGGATATCCGCTAAGGAGCGCGCTTTAGCGCAACTGATTCTTGGAAAGAATCACAAATTTACATTTAAAACATTAAAAATTTAATTTAGAATGAGGTTTTACTTCATGGAAAATGTTGTCGTACATATTATCTCACATAGTCACTGGGATCGTGAGTGGTACTTGCCTTTTGAAAGCCACCGTATGCAGTTGGTGGAATTGTTTGACAATCTCTTTGATCTTTTTGAAAATGATCCTGAATTCAAGAGTTTCCACTTGGATGGACAAACCATTGTCCTTGATGATTACTTGGAAATTCGCCCTGAAAATCGCGACAAAGTCCAACGGTACATTGACGAAGGAAAATTGAAGATTGGTCCATTTTACATCTTACAGGATGACTACTTGATCTCCAGTGAAGCCAACGTTCGCAATACCTTGATTGGTCAAGCAGAATGTGCAAAATGGGGTAAATCAACCCAGATTGGTTACTTCCCAGATACCTTTGGAAATATGGGACAAGCGCCTCAAATCCTTCAAAAATCAGGCATTCACGTAGCAGCCTTTGGTCGTGGTGTGAAGCCGATTGGATTTGACAACCAAGTCCTCGAAGATGAGCAGTTTACTTCTCAGTTTTCAGAAATGTACTGGCAGGGTGCGGATGGTAGTCGTGTCCTCGGTATCCTCTTTGCCAACTGGTACAGTAACGGGAATGAAATTCCAGTTGATAAAGATGAGGCCTTGACCTTCTGGAAACAAAAATTGTCAGATGTGCGTGCCTACGCTTCGACTAACCAATGGTTGATGATGAACGGCTGTGACCACCAGCCTGTACAGAAAAATCTGAGCGAAGCCATTCGTGTGGCAAATGAACTATTCCCAGATGTGACCTTTGTTCACAGTTCCTTTGATGAATATGTTCAAGCTGTGGAAGGTGCGCTTCCAGAGCAGTTATCAACGGTTACAGGTGAGTTGACCAGTCAGGAAACAGATGGCTGGTACACACTTGCCAACACTTCTTCATCCCGCATTTACCTCAAACAAGCCTTCCAAGAAAATAGCAACCTCCTAGAGCAAGTTGTAGAACCCTTGACAATTATCACTGGTGGCCACAACCACAAGGATCAGTTGATCTATGCTTGGAAAACACTTTTGCAGAATGCGCCACATGATAGCATCTGTGGTTGTAGCGTGGACGAAGTTCACCGCGAGATGGAAACTCGTTTTGCCAAGGTCAATCAAGTAGGAAACTTTGTTAAGACCAATCTTCTTAACGAGTGGAAGGGCAAAATTGCAACTCACGAAGCTCAGAGCGACTATCTCTTTACTGTCATTAACACAGGCTTGCATGATAAGGTTGATACTGTCAGCACAGTGATTGATGTAGCGACTTGTGATTTCAAGGAATTGCATCCAACAGAAGGCTACAAGAAGATGGCAGCCTTGACCTTGCCAAGCTACCGTGTAGAGGACTTGGATGGTCGTCCTGTAGAGGCTAAAATCGAAGACCTTGGGGCAAATTTTGAGTATGATTTACCAAAAGACAAGTTCCGCCAAGCTCGTATCGCTCGCCAAGTGCGCGTGACCATTCCAGTTCACCTAGCGCCGCTTTCTTGGACAACCTTCCAATTGCTGGAAGGAGAGCAAGAACACCGCGACGGTATTTACCAAAACGGAGTGATTGATACGCCATTTGTAACGGTGAGTGTGGATGACAACATCACAGTTTATGACAAGACAACTCACGAAGCATACGAAGACTTTATCCGCTTCGAAGACCGTGGGGATATCGGAAATGAGTATATCTATTTTCAACCAAAAGGAACAGAGCCTATCTATGCAGAGCTTAAGGGCTACGAGGTCTTGGAAAACACAGCTCGCTATGCTAAAATTTTGCTCAAACATGAATTGACTGTGCCTGTCAGTGCGGATGAAAAACTAGAAGAAGAGCAAAAAGGCATCATCGAGTTTATGAAGCGTGATGCTGGACGTTCAGAAGAATTGACAAGCATTCCTCTGGAAACTGAGATGACTGTCTTCGTTGATAATCCACAAATCCGTTGCAAGACTCGTTTTACTAACACTGCCAAAGACCACCGTATCCGTCTTTTGGTTAAGACTCACAACACGCGTCCAAGCAATGATTCTGAAAGCATCTATGAGGTGGTGACACGACCAAACAAACCAGCAGCTTCATGGGAAAATCCTGAAAATCCTCAACACCAACAAGCCTTTGTCAGTCTGTATGACGATGAAAAAGGTGTGACTGTATCTAACAAGGGATTGAATGAATACGAAATCCTTGGAGACGACACCATTGCAGTGACTATTTTGCGTGCCTCAGGTGAGCTAGGTGACTGGGGTTACTTCCCAACACCAGAAGCACAATGCTTGCGGGAGTTTGAAGTCGAATTTGCACTTGAATGCCACCAAGCCCAAGAACGCTTCTCAGCCTATCGTCGTGCCAAAGCCTTTCAAACACCATTCACTAGTCTTCAGGTTGCTAAACAAGAAGGAAGTGTTGCTGCGACTGGTAGCCTCTTGAGTCATGCGGCACTCAGCTTACCACAAGTTTGCCCAACAGCCTTTAAAGTGGCTGAAAATGAAGAAGGCTATGTCCTCCGTTACTACAATATGAGTCAAGAAAATGTGCGTATATCAGAACACCAACAAACTATTCTTGACTTACTTGAGCAATCATATCCAGTTCATTCAGGACTATTGGCTCCACAAGAAATTCGTACAGAATTAATTAAAAAAGAAGAAATTTAATTTCAAAAAGTAAACATAAAAAGAAAGGAGGGGCGAAAAGGTAAGAACTAACTGCTGATTCGCCCCTTTTTATGGTAAAAACAATGACCATTGCAACGATTGATATCGGAGGGACTGGAATTAAGTTTGCTAGTCTGACTCCTGATGGGAAAATACTAGATAAGACAAGTATCCCAACGCCAGAAAACTTGGAAGATTTAATAGCTTGGCTAGACCAGCGCTTGTCAGAGCAGGATTACAGCGGGATTGCTATGAGCGTTCCAGGTGCAGTCAATCAAGAGACAGGTGTGATTGATGGCTTCAGTGCGGTGCCCTACATCCACGGCTTTTCTTGGTATGAGGCGCTTAGCTCTTATCAGCTACCTATCCATTTAGAAAATGATGCCAACTGCGTTGGACTCAGTGAATTACTGGCTCATCCAGAACTTGAAAATGCAGCCTGTGTCGTAATTGGGACAGGGATTGGCGGAGCCATGATTATCAATGGCAGACTTCACCGAGGTCGCCACGGCCTGGGTGGAGAATTTGGCTACATGACAACCCTTGCCCCTGCTGAAAAGCTCAACAACTGGTCGCAACTAGCATCAACTGGGAATATGGTACGCTACGTGATTGAAAAATCTGGTCAGACTGATTGGGACGGTCGCAAGATTTACCAAGAGGCCGCAGCTGGCAATGCTCTTTGTCAAGAAGCCATTGAGCGCATGAACCGTAATCTGGCGCAAGGCTTGCTCAATATTCAGTATCTGATTGACCCAGATGTCATTAGTCTGGGAGGCTCTATCAGTCAAAATCCAGATTTTATCCAAGGTGTCAAGCGGGCTGTTGATAACTTTGTTGATGCCTACGAAGAATACACGGTCGCACCAGTTATCCAAGCCTGCACCTATCATGCAGATGCTAATCTTTACGGTGCCCTTGTCAACTGGTTACAGGAGGAAAATCAATGGTAAGATTTACAGGAATTAGTGACAAACAAGCGCAAGCTATAGAGTTGCTTCAAAAGCACATTTCGCTACCAGATATAGAGGTAGCTGTCGTTCAGTCTGACCAAGCCTCTATCTCTATCAAGGGTGAGGGTGGCCACTATCAACTAACTTACCGCAAACCCCACCAACTTTATCGTGCCTTGTCCTTGTTGGCAACAGTTCTAGCAGAAGGTGACAAAGTAGAGATTGAGGAGCAGGCGGCTTACGAAGATTTAGCCTACATGGCAGACTGTTCGCGAAATGCAGTGCTGAATGTGATTTCTGCCAAGCAGATGATTGAGGTCTTGGCTCTCATGGGCTACTCAACCTTTGAACTCTACATGGAAGATACCTACCAGATTGAGGGACAACCTTACTTTGGCTATTTCCGTGGAGCCTACTCAGCTGAGGAGTTGCAGGAAATCGAAGCCTATGCCCAGCAGTTTGACATGATCTTTGTTCCTTGTATTCAGACCTTGGCCCACTTGTCAGCCTTTGTCAAATGGGGTGTCAAAGAAGTTCAGGAGCTCCGTGATGTAGAGGACATTCTTCTTATCGGCGAAGAAAAGGTTTATGACCTGATTGATGGCATGTTTGCTACTCTGTCTAAACTACAAACTCGCAAGGTCAATATCGGGATGGACGAAGCCCACTTGGTTGGTTTGGGACGCTACTTGATTCTGAACGGTGTTGTGGATCGTAGTCTCCTCATGTGTCAACACTTGGAGCGCGTGCTGGACATTGCAGACAAGTATGGTTTCCACTGCCAAATGTGGAGCGATATGTTCTTCAAACTCATGTCAGCAGATGGCCAGTACGACCGTGATGTGGAAATTCCAGAAGAAACTCGTGTCTACCTAGACCGTCTCAAAGACCGTGTAACCTTGGTTTACTGGGACTATTATCAGGATAGCGAGGAAAAATACAATCGCAACTTCCGCAACCATCACAAGATTAGCCATGACCTTGCCTTTGCAGGAGGTGCTTGGAAGTGGATTGGTTTCACACCCAATAACCATTTCAGCCGTCTCATCGCAGTCGAAGCTAATAAAGCCTGCCGTGCCAATGATATCAAAGAAGTTGTCGTGACAGGTTGGGGGGACAATGGTGGTGAGACCGCTCAGTTCTCTATCTTACCAAGCTTGCAAATCTGGGCAGAACTCAGCTATCGCAATAACCTAGACCGTTTGTCTGCTCACTTCCAAACCAATACAGGTCTATCAGTTGAGGATTTTATGCAGATTGACCTTGCTAACCTCTTGCCAGACCTACCAGGCAATCTCAGTGGCATCAATCCCAATCGCTATGTCTTTTATCAGGATGTGCTCTGTCCGATTCTTGACCGACACATGACTCCTGAACAGGACAAACCGCACTTCGCTCAGGCAGCCGAGATTCTTGCTAAAATCAAAGAAAAAGCGGGAAACTATGCTTATCTCTTTGAAACTCAGGCCCAGTTGAATGCTATTTTAAGTAGCAAAGTCGATGTGGGACGACGCATTCGTCAAGCCTATCAAGAAGGTGATAAAGAAAGTCTAAAAGAAATCGCAAGGCAAGAATTGCCAGAACTCAGAAGCCAAATTGAAGACTTTCATGCTCTCTTTAGCCATCAATGGTTGAAGGAAAACAAGGTCTTTGGCTTGGATACAGTTGATATCCGTATGGGAGGACTCTTGCAACGCATCAAGCGTGCAGAAAGCCGTATCGAGTCTTATCTGGCTGGTCAGCTTGATCGCATAGATGAGTTAGAAGTGGAAATTCTGCCATTTACTGACTTTTACGCAGACAAGGACTTCGCAGCCACAACAGCCAACCAGTGGCATACCATTGCGACAGCTTCGACGATTTATACAACTTAAAAACAAGAACAGTGTCCCTTGTTCAGAGTGTTTCTCGTGAAACATCCCTTTCTTAAAAAGTACTCCACATAAAATAATTTGTGGAGTTTTTTCTATAATTAGTAGTTTAACCTAACCTTCAAATAGGAGTATACTAATAATGTAATCGTTATCAAAAGTCTAAAAAGGAATTTTTAGATGGATATCAAAATAAAAAGGGAGGAAATTATGAATAAGTTTTCAAAAACCTTGAGAGACAACTGGATCTTTCTCTTGATGGTTTTACCAGGGGCACTCTGGTTGATTCTATTCTTCTACATTCCAGTATTTGGGAACGTGGTTGCCTTTAAAGACTACCACATGACCAGTAATGGTTTCATAGATAGTATCATGAATAGTAAATGGGTCGGACTCGATAATTTCAGATTCTTATTTAGTTCAAAAGACGCCTTTATTATCACACGAAATACTGTCCTCTACAATCTCGGCTTTATCTTTATTGGTTTGATTGTATCTGTAGGGATTGCCATTATCCTCAGTGAACTCCGTTCTAAGAGAATGGTTAAGATCTTCCAAACTTCCATGTTGTTCCCTTACTTCTTGTCTTGGGTTATCATCAGTTTCTTTACAGATGCCTTCCTAAATATTGATAAAGGGGTGTTCAACCATTTCCTAGAATCTATTGGGATGAAGGAAATCAATTTCTACGCTAACTTAGGCATCTGGCCATATCTCCTACTTTTCCTAGGTATTTGGAAAGGCTTTGGATATAGTAGTGTCATGTACTATGCGACGATCATGGGAATTGATCCAACCTACTATGAAGCAGCAACAGTGGATGGGGCTAGCAAATGGCAACGAATTCGCAATGTAACCATTCCGCAGTTGACACCGTTGGTAACCGTATTGACTATCCTGGCAGTCGGAAATATCTTCCGTGCAGACTTCGGTCTCTTCTACCAAATTCCACACAATGCTGGTCAGCTTTATAACGTAACCAACGTCTTGGACGTATATGTTTATAATGGTTTGACCCAGACAGCGGATATCGGGATGGCTTCAGCAGCAGGTCTCTACCAATCAGTAGTCGGTTTGCTTTTGGTTATCCTATCAAACCTACTTGCAAGACGAGTTGATCCAAACTCAGCCTTGTTCTAGAAAGGAGGAGAATATGGCAGAAAAGAAAATTAAAAAAGAAAAAATTGATAATGTCGGCATTCACTCCTTCAGTAAGAAAGCGGATATCTTCTTTAGTACCATTTCTGGTTTGGTTGCCCTCTCTTGTATCCTACCCTTCGTATTCGTTATCATTATTTCGGTGACAGATGAAAAGAGTATCCTTCAAAATGGATATAGCTTCTTCCCGTCACAATTTGGATTAGACGGATTTGAGTTCTTGGCACAGTTTAAGGATAAAATTCTCCAAGCCCTCTTCATCTCAGTCTTTGTAACCGTAGTTGGGACATTGACAAATGTATTTATCACAACAACTTATGCTTACGCCATTTCACGGACAACCTTTAAGTATCGCAGATTCTTTACAATCTTCGTTCTACTTAGTATGTTGTTTAACGCTGGTTTGGTACCAGGTTATATCATGGTAACTCGTGTACTTCAGCTTGGTGACACTGTTTGGGCCTTGATTGTTCCAATGCTTCTCTCACCATTCAATATTGTCTTGATGCGTTCCTTCTTCAAGAAGACCATTCCAGAAGCCATTCTTGAATCCGCTCGTATCGATGGTGCTAGTGAGGCCCGGATCTTCTTCCAAATCTGTTTGCCATTGTCACTACCAGGTATCGCAACCATCACGCTCTTGACAGCACTTGGTTTCTGGAATGACTGGTTCAACGCCCTTCTTTATATCAAGAGTGACAACTTGTATCCATTGCAATATTTGCTTATGCAAATCCAACAAAATATGGACTACATCGCCAAAGCAGTCGGCCTATCTGGTCAACTGGGAGTTGCTCTTCCAAAAGAAACAGGACGTATGGCCATGGTTGTGGTCGCAACCCTTCCAATCGCGATTCTATATCCATTCTTCCAACGCTACTTTGTAAAAGGTTTGACTATCGGTGGTGTGAAAGAATAGTGCTTGTTGAGAAATACCCTTTCTCAGTTCCAAACTTCCCTTGAGTGAAGTTAAGATTATTACATTGTTTATAAGTTTAAAAATAAAAAAAGGAGTTTTTGTCATGAAAAACTGGAAAAAATATGCTTTTGCATCTGCTAGCGTAGTCGCTTTGGCTGCTGGTCTCGCTGCTTGTGGAAACCTTTCAGGTAACAAAAAAGCTGCTGACTCAGCTTCAGGTGAAAAACCTGTTATCAAAATGTACCAAATCGGTGACAAACCAGATAACTTGGATGAATTGCTAGAAAATGCTAACAAAATCATCGGAGAAAAAGTTGGTGCTAAATTGGATATCCAATACCTTGGATGGGGTGACTATGATAAGAAAATGTCAGTTATCACATCATCTGGTGAAAACTACGATATCGCCTTTGCATCTAACTATGTTGTAAATGCTCAAAAAGGTGCCTATGCAGACTTGACTGACTTGTACAAGAAAGAAGGGGCAGAACTTTACAAAGCACTTGACCCAGCTTATATCAAAGGTAACAGCATTAACGGTAAAATTTACGCAGTTCCAGTTGCAGCCAACGTTGCATCATCTCAAAACTTCGCCTTCAACGGAACACTTCTTGCTAAATACGGTATCGATATTTCAGGTGTCACTTCATACGAAACACTTGAGCCAGTCTTGAAACAAATCAAAGAAAAAGCTCCAGATGTAGTACCATTTGCGGTTACCAAGAACTTTATTCCATCTGATAACTTTGACTACCCAGTTCCAAATGGACTTCCATTCGTTATCGACCTTGAAGGAGACACTACTAAGATTGTAAACCGTTACGAAGTACCTCGTTTCAAAGAACACTTGAAGACTCTTCACAAATTCTATGAAGCTGGATACATTCCAAAAGACGTAGCAACAAGCGATACTTCATTTGACCTTCAACAAGATACTTGGTTTGTTCGTGAAGAAACAGTAGGACCAGCTGACTATGGTAACAGCTTGCTTTCACGTGTTGCCAACAAAGATATCCAAATCAAACCAATCACTAACTTCATCAAGAAAAACCAAACAACACAAGTTGCTAACTTTGTCATCTCAAACAACTCTAAGAACAAAGAAAAATCAATGGAAGTGTTGAACCTCTTGAACACTAACCCAGAACTCTTGAATGGTCTTGTTTATGGTCCAGAAGGCAAGAACTGGGAAAAAATTTCAGGTAAAGAAAACCGTGTTCGCGTTCTTGATGGATACAAAGGAAACACTCACATGGGTGGATGGAACACTGGTAACAACTGGATTCTTTACATCAACGAAAACGTTACAGACCAACAAATCGAAGATTCTAAGAAACAATTGGCAGAAGCTAAAGAATCTCCAGCGCTTGGATTCATCTTTAACACTGACAGTGTGAAATCTGAAATCTCAGCAATCTCTAACACAATGCAACAATTCGATACAGCTATCAACACTGGTACTGTAGACCCAGACAAAGCTATTCCAGAATTGATGGAAAAATTGAAATCTGAAGGTGCTTACGATAAAGTATTGAACGAAATGCAAAAACAATACGATGAATTCTTGAAAAACAAAAAATCATAAGATTCATTGATTTCGTGTATTCATTCCTAAAAATGTTGACACCGCCTCCTCAGGTATTACTAAAGGAGGTGGTGTTTTTGTACTAATGAACAAAGCTATAAGGATAAAATATGAATATAGATTAATTAAATTAATACCCCTATTAGTTTAATTAAGTAGATTTTTAGAATAAAGTATCTTATAATAAGAGTACAATGAAAGCGCTTAACATTGTGAAAATTCATCTTGTTCTGATTTAAGAAATCTATAGATATAAATTTTTAAGCAGTCGTATATAGATGTATATCATTTACACAGTTCTATATACTTAAAAATTTATACAATGATTAATTTAAACGAGGTAGGTGAAAAATGATAAAAGTTGTTCTTTATTCTTTTTAGGAACAAGAAATTTTACATGAGGTTATTCAAATGAAAAAAACACCCAATCGATGGTTAATTTTGGCAGCAGCCATTTTAACGAATCTATCTCTAGGTGCTGGTTACGCCTGGTCAGTCTTTCAAAAGGCGCTGCTAGAAACCAATGCTAGTCAAGGATGGGTTCAAGCCCAAACTTCTTTGGCCTTTAGTATTTCTTTTGCAATGGTACCTGTTGGTATGATTATTTTCGGTCCTAAGGTTGATTCAGCAGGACCTAAGAAATTTGTATTCCTAGGTGGTATTCTCTTCGGTGCTGGTATGTTTGCTACTGGATTTGCTACTTCTCTTCCAGTCCTTTACCTCACTTACGGGGTTGTCCTAGGACTTGGTATTGGTTCAGCTTATGGAGCATCTACTTCAGTTGCCACTAAGTGGTTCCCAGATAAAAAAGGTTTAGCTGGTGGTTTGACAGCAGCAGGTTTCGGGTTAGGCCCGCTCATTATCGGTCCAGTTGCCAAAGCTTTGATTGCTTCTATGGGTGTTTACTCAACATTCAAAGTATTGGGTATCATTCTTCTAATTGTTATTTGCACTTCTTCATTGGTAATGGAGAAAGCTCCTGCAGCAGCGCCGGCATCTGGAACAGCTCAACCAGAAGGTAAAACTTACAAAGAAATGCTTCGTGATGGAAATTACTGGCTTCTATGGTTGATTTACGTTCTTGGTGCTACTGGTGGAATGATGATTATCGGTACTGCAGCATCAATTTCTGACCAGTATAAACTTGTAGGAGAAGCTACACTCTTCGTTATGCTGGTATCTATCGCTAATACATTTGGTCGTATCTTCTGGGGTACGGTATCTGATAAGATTGGTCGCTATCCTACCGTTATTGCCATGTTTGGAGCGGTTGCTACTGGTTTGTTGCTCACAGCCTTATTCAAAGGTCCTGGAAGCATCTTGGCCATCCTTGGAATTATGATGGTTGCCTTGTCATTTGGAGGCTTCCTAGGTTCATTCCCAGGAATTACTGCTGAAAACTGGGGAGTTACATACGTAGGGACAAACTATGGATGGATGTTTACTGCTTATGGCGTAGCTGCTATTGCTGGTCCTCAGTTAGGAGCACGTCTTGCACAGGCAAACCAAGGAGATTATACAATGGCCTTCTTTATTGTTATCGGTATGGCTATCCTTGGTATTCTACTCCAACTGTTCTATATGGCTAAAGCTAAAAAAGTTTAAAAATGAATCCTTGGAAAATCCAAGGATTTTTTAAAATATGATTGATACTAAGTGTAGTGTACAAGAAATTTTTTTCTAAATTGAAATATAGCAATTTCCAGTCAAATAAATTGCATTCGTTTTCTTAAGCAGGTATACTAGTATGGATAAATAAAAAATTTAGAAAATTTAAGAATAGAAAAGAGAACAAATCTTATGGCAAAAGATATTCGTGTCTTACTTTACTACCTTTATACTCCAATTGAAAATGCAGAGCAATTTGCTGCAGACCACTTGGCTTTCTGTAAATCAATCGGTCTTAAAGGCCGTATCTTAGTCGCTGACGAGGGAATTAACGGAACAGTTTCAGGTGACTACGAAACAACTCAAAAATACATGGACTACGTTCACAGCCTCCCAGGCATGGAAGACCTCTGGTTCAAGATTGACGAAGAAAATGAACAAGCCTTCAAGAAGATGTTTGTTCGCTACAAGAAAGAAATTGTCCACCTTGGTTTGGAAGACAACGACTTTGACAACGACATCAACCCACTTGAAACAACAGGTGCCTACTTGTCTCCAAAAGAGTTCAAAGAAGCCCTTCTTGACGAAGATACAGTTGTCCTTGACACACGTAACGATTACGAGTACGACCTAGGACATTTCCGTGGGGCTATCCGCCCAGATATCCGCAACTTCCGTGAGTTGCCACAATGGGTCCGTGACAACAAGGAAAAATTCATGGACAAGCGTGTCGTAGTTTACTGTACAGGTGGAGTTCGCTGTGAGAAATTCTCAGGCTGGATGGTCCGTGAAGGCTACAAAGATGTCGGCCAATTGCACGGAGGAATTGCAACTTACGGTAAAGACCCAGAAGTCCAAGGTGAGCTTTGGGATGGGAAAATGTACGTCTTTGACGAGCGTATCGCCGTAGATGTTAACCATGTCAACCCAACCATCGTAGGGAAAGACTGGTTTGATGGAACACCATGTGAACGTTATGTCAACTGTGGAAATCCATTCTGTAACCGTCGTATCTTGACATCAGAAGAAAATGAAGACAAGTACCTTCGTGGCTGCTCACATGAGTGTCGTGTTCACCCACGTAACCGCTATGTCTCAGAAAATGAATTGACACAAGCTGAAGTTATCGAGCGCCTATCCGCTATCGGTGAAAGCTTGGATCAAGCAGCTACAGTATAAGATCAAACAGTCCTTAGGGGCTGTTTTTCTATGCTTTTTACTCAAAAATCTAAAGTTTGTTTCTGTATCTTTCAGGAAAATAGGGTATACTATATGTAAACGATTTCAAAGGAGTCCAGTTATGACGAAAAAATTTTTTATTCCAAATAAACAGAGCATTTTAGGAGAACAGGAAATTTTGACTGCCAAGTCCATCTTGGCCTTGGTAGATGGTTTGGAGTCGCATAGTTATGATACCGTCTATCTCCGTCAGCCACTTAATCGTCTCGAGTATATCGAGTGTGCGATAGTGGGGCAATCACAATTTCTCTTTAAGGTTAGTTATGCTGATGGTCAAAAGGCCTATCGTGTCGATCTTCCTGACCTACTAACGCAGACAGACTGGCAGATTATCAAATCATTTTTAGATGCCCTGCTTGCTTATACAGGAACTGAGATTGAGGGACTCGATGGTTTTGACTTTGAAGCTTATTTCCAAGCAGGTATTCAAGCCCATCTGGCTGATAGTGCGGCTCGTTTTACAATTTGCCAAGGAATTTTTAATCCTGTTTTCTTTAGTCATGAGGACTTGAAAAGCTTTTTAGAGGAAGACGGCTTGGCTCAGTTTGAAGCGCGTGTACGTGCGGTTCAAGAGACAGATGCCTACTTTGCAAGAGTTTCCTTTTATCAGGATGGAGAAGGACAAGTGCATGGCGTTTACCATCTAGCTCAAGGAGTCAAGACAGTGTTGCCGAGAGAACCATTTGTTCCTGCAACCTATATTGAGCAATTGGTGGATAAGGAAGTCCAATGGGAGATTGACTTGGTTCAAATCACAGGAGATGGCTCTAAACCAGAAGACTATGAAGCCATTGCCCGCTTGGACTATGCAAAATTCCTAGAGTCACTACCATCAGCATCTTACCACCAACTAGACGCCAATCAATTAGAAGTACAACCCATCTTGGGACAAGATTTTAAAGCATTAGCACAAGAAGAGTAAAGCAGAAGCAGGTCAATCGACTTGCTTTTTAGCATATAAAAAATCCTGCCATGGATGACAGGATTGAAGTTTAAAGAAAGGCCAAGATACGGAGATAATCTCCAATCAGTGCCACTTCAGCTACAAAGAAGAGGAGGATAATGACTCCGTTCACAAGGACAGACAAGAATAATTGATAGAAGGAGTCGGTTTCACTTGCTTGACTTGGTCTTGTAATGATATGGAGACTGGCAAGTAGAATGATTCCAATGCTAATCACACACAAGAGGGCTGTAAATCGTAGGCTGTCAAAGAAGGCAAAGAAACTAGCAATAGCAGTGAGGAAGATTGGAATTGCCAAGAGTTGACTATATTGTTGGAGAACCTTTTCTAGCGTCCAGTCCTTTTCCTGGTGGATAAATCGTCTCACAACGAAACTACCCAAGATGAATGAAAAGAAGAAGAGTGTTGTTGCTACTAGGATAGAGATAATCGAAAATAGATTTAATGAAGCAAATTGTTCAGGGAAGTGATTATGCATAGTTGCTATATGTCCATAGTAAGCATGTTTGATGTGGTAGATACTAAAGAAAAAGGAAGACGCAGAAAACAGAATGAGCAAGAGAAAGGCTGTGTAACTGTGTGTGCTACTTGTTTCAAGATTGCTCGTAGGAGATTTGATTGCTTCCACTAGCCAAGACCAAAAATCAAGCGCTTGCTCTTTCCATCTATCCGTAGATTTTGGAGCTTGGTCGGGGATATAGGGACTTTCTAAGGATTGACTGATAAGAAGGGGCTCTTTCGTGGTTGGTTTTTGCTGAGGAAGTGCTTCTTGACTCTCTTCAGCTATAGTGACTTTTTCTGTTTCTTTAGAAAGGTCTTGCTCTTCTTCAGTAGAATCTAATGCTTTCTTTTCTTCTATTTCTGTTCTCGCTTCACTGTCTTCAGGCGTTTCAATTTTCTCTTCTTGCTGGCTTTCCAGTTCGACTTCAGCTTGAGAGACTTCCTCCTCTACTTGAGTATTTTTTTCAATTGGTGTATCGAGATCGACTATCGTTTCTTCAGCCTTGTCTCTAACATCTTTGTGTTGTTCATCAGGCTTGTTCTTGCTTGTTGTTTTTACAAAATCATTACTTTCAAACCATTCTTGTTTCATGGTAGGACCTCCTTTTTAGTTAGATAAATATGCTTCCATAGTAGCAGATGTAAGCGCTTTTGTCAACGTCTGTTTGGTATGGAAATTAGCTCAATATCATTATCAGCTCTAGCAATGAGTTGATCCTTGACATCGGTTTTTTCAGTTTTGTAAGGGTTGCTTAATTCCGTGCCTCTTGATTCAGGCTTTTCTCTTGTGAATTGGTGGATAGAACCATAGTTACTTGAGATGTCCCAGTTAATTCGTTGGTTCTCTTTCTGGTCTAGGATGATTCTGAGATACTTTTTGGCAGTCAGTTCAACCTTACCATGGACTTGGATATTTTCAGCGTGGAAGTGCTTCTCTGTTGACTCTAGTTGACTATCTGTAAGGTCTGTATCAAAGATATTAACGATATTAGGGGTTGTGAGTTTACTATTTTTGATACGACTTCCTTCAATTCGGAGGATATAGCTGTTTGTATTGAGGGTCGCATTTTCAAGGCTAGCATTTATGATGGTGGTTTGTCTGCGATTGGCTGAGATGTTGATTCCTTTTAGGCTTCTTCCTTTTGGTAATTGGAGAATAACTTCATCAAAACGACTAGAGTAGCTGCTTGCGATATGGAGAATCCCGCCAATTCCAGAAGAGAGAAACGGACTTTCAGACAGTTTCTTATCAGTGAGGCTTAGAGTTTTATCGTTCTGATTTGTGACAAGATCATGGTTAGCAGAAATAGATGGATGATAAGAAATGTGGATTTGATCATCGAAAGAGTCTGTGATGGTGAGCGCGTGTTGGTGGAGCGTAATCTCTAGGTTTTCGACTTCCTTGCCAAAGGTCAGCTCTTCCATCCGACTATCATAGACAGGTTCCTTGGACATGGCAAGTAGGCTCTTGATTCCGTCAGATTGGATACCTACAAAAAGCAGGATAAAGCCGATAATGGTAGTCACCACACCAAAAATGAGAAATCCTTTTGTCAATTTACGCATGCTGGTCACCTCTCTTTCCTTTTTTGAGAACAAATTGCACCAGGCGAACAATGAGTAGGCCGAAGAAGCGGGCTACATAGGAAATACCTAGTAAGACTAGTGAAGAAGCACCGATGGCTAGTAAACCAGAGCCGAAAATCAAGATAAAGGCTGATTTAGTTTGGGCTAGGACAGTGAAACTTTCAACTAAAAATAGGAATCCGCCGATGATACCAAGTATGGAAATCGCAAAGAAAGCCAGAATGACAGTCAAAGCTGCCACAAAGATTGCGAACAGGGACACGAGGATGGCGATTCCCAGAGGAATACCTATGGGGGCTGCAAGGAGGGCTAACAAGGCGATATGCAAAATTTGTCGGTTATTTTTTTGAGCGGGCGCTTCATTGATTTTTTTATCGAGAAGATTGGAGAGAACTTCGTGGGCCGCTTCTTTGGGAGTTCCCAAGCTAGCGATGAGTTCTTCTTCTCCCTCGACTCCAGCATCGTCAAAGAGTTCCCTGAAATAGTCCATGGCTTCGATGCGATCAGCTTCAGGTAGTTTCTTGAGATAGAGTTCTAGCTGAGTCAGGTATTCAGTTCTTGTCATGGCGGATACTCCCTTCTATGATGCCATTAATGGTGTCTGTATAGAGTGCCCATTCATCTTTTAGGGTCACGAGCTGTTCTATACCACCATTTGTCAAGGAGTAGTATTTGCGCATGCGACCTTGGAACTCTCTAGAATAGGTTGTCAGAAAGCTATTGCCTTCCAATTTTTTTAGGATAGGATAGAGTGTAGATTCTTTGATATTAGCGATCAGCTTAATGGTCTGGCTAATCTCATAACCATAAGAATCATCCTGCTCCAGTACGGCCAAGATGAGAAATTCAATCAAGGCAGAGGATGTTGGAAAGTACATGGGAAACCTCCTTTTCTAATGTGTAAGATTTTTATATATAATTTTTCTACACATACATTGTACATCTAAAAGAAAGCCCTGTCAAGAGAAATGTGTAAAATTTTTATATATAAAAAACTTCTAGCCAAAACTAGAAGTTTAGAGGATTTTATCAGCTCTATCCACTGTAAAGAGGGCCGCAGTCATCAGGATATCGACGAGTAAGAGGGCAGCTACAGCTGGTACCCAAGAGTAGAAAAAATCAAAACTGTAACCAAAGAGGGTTGGCCCAAAGGCTGCTAGGATATAGCCTCCTGTTTGAGATAGACCAGACAATTGGGCTGTCTTTTCAGGAGCGCTTGTCTTGAGTGAAAAGTTGACCATGAGATAAGGGAAGAGGGCGCTGGTTGCAGTTCCGATGAGGAGATGGCTGGCAAGCCAGTAAAAGAAATTACCGACTGGGAAAAAGAGCATGGAAATGCCGACCACGCCAGCTAGTGAAACCAGAGTAAGCATGAGCTGACGGTTGCGAGTAGATAAGCTGGTTGTTAGGCTTGGGATGGTCATTGAAAAAGGAATACTAATCAGAGAGAAGATAGAGGTCAGCAAGCCAGCTTCGTGACTGGATAGGCCTGCATGGATGGCCATGGTAGGTAACCAAGTCATAGCAGTGTAAAAGAGCAAGGATTGAAAACCTGCAAAGACAATCACTGCCCAGACCTGTTTATTACGCATAACCTTTGCTTTACTTTTTTGTTTGGTTTGTGGAGCCAGTCTGTGATTATAGCGGTGATTTGGGAGCCAGACCAAAAAAGTTGCTAGACAGAGCAGGGTGAGGAGGATGATAAGTCCTTTCCAAGAACTGGCTTGTGTAATAGGCACGGCTAGATAGGAAGCCAGAGCTGTCGCAATTCCCATAGACGTTACATATAAAGTGGTCAGAAAACCAATTTTCTTTGGCTGATTGGCTTGGATAAGACTAGGAAGCAGGACATTGATGACTGCGATACTTGCCCCAACCATCAAGGTTCCTAGATAGAGGAGGGGTAGATTGATTAGTCGAATCAGAGAACCAATGGTTAAGAAGAAGAGACTGTAGGTAAAGAGATGCTCCAAGCCGATTTTCTGAGCTAATCGGGTAGAGAATAGGGAGAAGAGGGTAAACATGAGGAGGGGAAGGCTGGTCAAGACACCAAGTGAACTAACTTCTACTCCCAGACCTTGCGAAATATCCCCCAAAATAATGGGTAAAACAGTAAAAGGAGTCCGCAAGGAAACACCAATCAGGATAATACCTGGAACAAAAAAAAGTGATTGCTTTTTCATATAATACCTCTTCTAACTGATTTTAATAACAGCTTATTTTAAGGCTTTTTCACTATAATGTCAAGTAAGGTTTCTGGCTTTCAAGATAAAAATGGGAAAGTCATGAAAATTATGATAAAATAGTGGAAGGAAATCTATACATTGGAGAAAAACTGTGTCTGAAAAGCAAAAAATCAGCGTATTGATGTCGGTCTATATTAAGGAAAATCCGACATTTTTAAAGGATGCTATTGAGAGTGTTCAAAATCAGACCCTGAAACCGAGCGAGTTAGTTCTGGTTGAGGATGGGCCTTTGACACCTGAGCTCTATCAGGTATTAGACCAGGTGGAAGCTGAGTCTGGTATTCCAGTGAAACGCTATCCTCTTGAGCAGAATCAAGGTTTGGGTCTGGCTCTTCGACAGGGTGTTTTGCAGTGTCAGTATGATATTATTGCCCGTATGGATACCGATGATATAGCTGTTCCAGACCGTTTTGAGAAACAGGTTCAGGTAATGGAGAAGGACAACCTCGACCTATTAGGTGGACATATTGCAGAGTTTATTGACAATCCTAATGAGATTGTTTCTTATCGTCGTGTTCCAACTCAGCACGCAGATATTGTGGCTTATCAAAGGATGAGAAGTGCCTTTAACCACATGACTGTCATGTTCAAGAAGGATATGGTTCTCAAGGCAGGCAACTATGAGGATGGGCTTTATATGGAGGATGACCTCCTATGGCTCAATATGATTGCTGCAGGAGCCAAGACTGGCAACCTCGATCAAATCTTGTGTCAGGTTCGTGTTGGAGCAGGGATGTTTGAGCGTCGTGGGGGACTGCGTTACCTCAAACTCTATCGTCAGGCTCGTCAACGGATGCTGAAGAGAGGGCAAATTTCTTACCTGGAATATGCCAAGAGTGTTGCGATTCAGATGGTTGTTGCTCTTTGTCCAGGATTTGTCAGACAGTTTATTTTTATGAAACTGTTACGAAAAAGCAAGTAAAAGATTGTAGCAAATCGTAAACTAGAGAAAAAGTGTTATAATAACAATATAAATATTCAGCTCTTTTAAGGAGGAGTAAATTTCTATGAATAAAAAACTCACAGATTATGTCATTGATCTGGTGGAAATTTTAAATAAACAACAAAAACAGGTTTTCTGGGGCATATTTGATATTTTGAGTATGGTGGTTTCCATCATTGTATCTTATATCTTATTTTACGGCTTAATTAATCCAGCACCTGTTGACTACATTATCTATACGAGTTTGGCCTTCTTGTTTTATCAGTTGATGATTGCTTTTTGGGGGTTGAACGCTAGTATTAGTCGTTACAGCAAGATTACGGACTTTATGAAAATCTTTTTTGGTGTGTCTGCGAGCAGTATCTTGTCATATAGTATTTGCTATGCCTTTTTACCACTCTTCTCTATCCGTTTTATCGTGCTCTTTATCTTGTTGAGTACCTTCTTGATTTTATTGCCACGGATTACTTGGCAGTTAATCTACTCTAAACGCAAACAAGGCAGTGGTGATGGGGAACACCGTCGAACCTTCTTGATAGGTGCTGGCGATGGTGGAGCTCTCTTTATGAACAGCTACCAACATCCAACCAGTGATTTGGAACTCGTCGGTATTTTGGATAAGGATGCTAAGAAAAAGGGGCAAAAACTTGGTGGGATTCCTGTTTTGGGCTCTTATGACAATCTGCCTGAATTAGCCAAACGCCATCAAATCGAGCGTGTTATCGTTGCGATTCCGTCTCTTGACCCGTCAGAATATGAGCGTATCTTGCAGATGTGTAATAAACTGGGTATCAAATGTTACAAGATGCCTAAGGTTGAAACGGTTGTTCAAGGACTTCATCAAGCAGGTGGAGGCTTCCAGAAGATTGATATCACAGACCTTTTGGGTCGTCAGGAAATTCGTCTTGACGAATCGCGTTTGGGCGCAGAACTGACAGGTAAGACAATCTTAGTGACAGGTGCTGGAGGTTCAATCGGTTCTGAAATCTGTCGCCAAGTTAGTCGCTTCAATCCTGAGCGCATTGTCTTGCTCGGTCACGGGGAAAATTCAATCTACCTTGTTTATCATGAATTGATTCGTAAGTTCCAAGGGATTGATTATGTACCAGTTATTGCAGATATTCAAGACTATGACCGTCTGTTGCAGGTCTTTGAGCAGTACAAGCCAGCTATTGTTTACCATGCAGCTGCCCACAAGCACGTTCCTATGATGGAGCGCAATCCAAAAGAAGCCTTCAAAAACAATATCCGTGGAACCTACAACGTTGCTAAGGCTGTTGATGAAGCCAAAGTACCTAAGATGGTTATGATTTCGACAGATAAGGCGGTTAATCCACCAAATGTTATGGGAGCAACCAAGCGCGTG
Source organism: bacterium (assembly GCA_905221085.1). GTDB lineage: Bacteria > Bacillota > Bacilli > Lactobacillales > Streptococcaceae > Streptococcus. The sequence goes on along the minus strand of CAJNBT010000008.1, from coordinate 93,822 downwards.
GCGGAGTTGATTGTCACTGGCTTTAACCAACGTAGCCAATCGACCTACTGTGCAGTTCGTTTTGGAAATGTTCTTGGTAGCCGTGGTAGTGTGATTCCAGTCTTTGAACGTCAGATTGCTGAAGGTGGGCCTGTAACGGTGACAGATTTCCGCATGACCCGTTACTTTATGACCATTCCAGAAGCTAGCCGTTTGGTTATCCATGCTGGTGCTTATGCCAAGGATGGAGAGGTCTTTATCCTTGATATGGGCAAACCAGTCAAGATTTATGATTTGGCCAAGAAAATGGTCCTTCTAAGTGGGCACACCGAAAGTGAAATTCCAATCGTTGAAGTTGGAATCCGCCCAGGTGAAAAACTTTACGAAGAACTCTTGGTATCAACCGAACTTGTTGATAACCAAGTTATGGATAAGATTTTCGTTGGTAAGGTTAATGTCATGCCTCTAGAAGCCATCGATCAAAAGATTGAAGAGTTCCGAACTCTCAGAGGAGATGAGTTGAAACAAGCCATTATCGCCTTTGCCAATCAAACAACCCACGTTGAATAAAAAAGAAAAACGCATATTATCTGGTCTTGAACCTTGGTAATATGCGTTTTGTTATGTAGAGATTTACTTCATTTTCTTCTGAAATGGGGTTGTCGCCCAGTCTATGTTATTGAAAATACTCCAAAATTTCTAAGGGTTTGTGGGCGATATAATCAGGTTGATAGTTTAGTAGATCTGCTTGCTCTCCAAATCCCCAAGTGACGGCCAACTTCTGAATGTCTGTTTCTTGAGCTCCCATCATATCAAACTTGGTATCACCGATAATAATGGCTTGTTGAGGGGCTAGTTGATGTATCTGCAAGGCTTGGCGAATGACATCTGCCTTATGGGGTGCTTCAGGGCTGGAACCATAAATGCCCTCAAAGAAATGATGGATTCCCAAGTTTTTTGTCATATCTTGAGCAGTTGGAGTATTTTTTGTTGTGGTGATATAAAGAGGATATTTGCTCGCTAGTTCCCCAAGTAATTCTACAATCTGAGGGAAGAGTTGAGCTTCATAGATGCCTTTTGCCTTGTAGTAAGAACGGTATATCTGTACAGCTTCAGAGATTAGTTCTTTGGGCAGGCAGGTCGCAAAACTACTTTCGAGGGGCGGCCCCATAAAACCACGAATCTTTTTGGCATCAGGGCTAGGCACGCCTAGCTCCTTAAAAGTATGGGTAAAGGCATTGTGAATCCCGATAGAACTATCAACGAGGGTTCCATCCAGATCGAAAAAGATAGCTGTGATAGAGGTCATGGTTTCTCCTATTTGATAAGCTTATTCTCCGAAAATTTCTTTTTGGAGGCGACGACCAGTTGGGGTAGCAGCGAGTCCACCTTCAGCTGTTTCACGAAAGGCAGTTGGCATGCTTGAACCCACTTGGTACATGGCATCGATAACTTCATCTACAGGGATTTTAGATTCGATACCCGCCAAGGCCATATCTGTTGCGATGAAGGCAAAGCTAGCTCCCATGGCATTGCGCTTGACGCAGGGAACTTCGACCAAGCCGGCCACAGGGTCACAGATGAGGCCTAGCATATTTTTAATGACAAAGGCAATGGCCTGACTGGCTTGATAAGGTGTTCCACCTGCAGCCAGAGTCAAGGCGGCGGCACTCATAGCAGAGGCAGAGCCGACTTCGGCCTGGCAACCACCCTCAGCGCCTGAGATAGAGGCATTGTTTGCGATGACTAGTCCAAAGGCACCCGCAGCAAAGAGGAAATCCAGTTGTTGCTCGTGGCTGAGGTCTAATTTTTCAATAGCAGCAGTGAGAACTGAGGGAAGACAGCCAGCACTTCCTGCGGTCGGAGTGGCACAGACCAATCCCATTTTGGCATTGTGTTCATTGACTGCGATAGCATTTCGGGCAGCAGAGAGAATCGTGTAATCTGACAGAGTTTTTCCGTTTTTGATGTAGTGATCCAATTTGGCAGCATCTCCACCTGTCAGGCCACTACGAGATTTATTTTCATTGAGACCGAGTTGGACAGAGGCTTTCATGACTTCCAGATTGCGTTCCATGAGAAGGAGGACTTCTTCACGTTCGCGACCGGTCAATTCAAACTCTGTTGTAATCATGAGTTCTGCGACATTTCCTTGAAAGTCCAGTTCTGCCTGCTCGACCAATTCTTTGATAGAATAAAACATGCTTCCTCCTATTTAAAGAAATTGACATTGTGGAGATGAGGGATTTCTCGAATTTCCTCGATGGCCTCATCACAGTTGCGACTGTCGACTTCGATAATCATAATGGCTTTTTCACCAGCTTTTTCACGAGTAACATTCATCTGGGCGATATTGATACCATAGCGTGAAAGAGCCTCTGTTACGAGGGCAATCATACCTGGAATATCTTGATGAACGATGATGATAGTCGGTGTATTCATATTGAGAGAGACGGCAAAGCCATTGAGTTCGGTGACCTGAATATTTCCTCCACCGATAGAAATACCAGTCACGCTGATGGTCTTGTGGGCATTTTTGACGGTAATTTTAGTGGTGTTTGGGTGAGGAGCATTGCTGTCTTTTTGAATAGTCCAGACAATCTTGATGCCACGCTTGTGGGCAATTTCCAGACTGTTTGGAATTTCAGGATCATCTGTATCCATGCCCAAAATACCTGCAACAAGGGCTAGGTCTGTCCCGTGACCACGATAAGTCTTGGCAAATGAGTTAAAAAGTTGGAATTCGACTTCTGTCGGAGTATCATCAAAAATGGAAGAGACAATCTTCCCAATACGAACAGCACCAGCGGTATGGCTACTAGATGGGCCAATCATAACTGGTCCGATGATATCAAAGACAGATTGAAAACGAAGTGATTTCATCAGTTTCCCCTTATAAAAATTCTTATCTCTATTATATCAAAGAATAAAGGTCTTGGCTTTAATTGCGGATGAAAACCTTTCTAATACTTCAAATAGCATAAAAATAGTATCTTTTATGACAAAAAATAACTTATTTAGGGAAATAAAAAATAATTTTGTAATATTTCTACATAAAAGTGTCAAGAAACGGTAATATTTAAAGGGTATGATAGAACTATAGAAAGAAGGAGAATTTTCAAATATGAAATCAACAACTAAAAAGATTAAAACAACTCTTGCAGGAGTAGCTGCCTTGTTTGCAGTATTTGCTCCATCATTTGTATCTGCTCAAGAATCATCAACTTACACTGTTAAAGAAGGTGATACACTTTCAGAAATCGCTGAAACTCACAACACAACAGTTGAGAAATTGGCAGAAAACAACCACATTGACAACATTCATTTGATTTATGTTGGTCAAGAGTTGGTTATCGATGGCCCTGTAGCGCCTGCTACAACACCAGCGTCAACTACTTATGCAGCACCAGCTGCTCAAGATGAAACTGTTTCAGCTCCAGTAGTAGAAACTACAGAAGTAGTGGAAGAAGCTCCAGTAGCAAGCGAAGCAGTAGTAGAAGAAACAGTTGCTGCAACTGTAAGCGGATCTGAAGCAGAAGCTAAAGAATGGATTGCACAAAAAGAATCAGGCGGTAGCTACACAGCTACAAACGGACGTTATATCGGACGTTACCAATTGACAGATTCATACTTGAACGGAGACTACTCAGCTGAAAACCAAGAACGTGTAGCAGATGCCTACGTTGCAGGACGTTACGGTTCATGGACAGCTGCTAAAAACTTCTGGCTTAACAACGGCTGGTATTAAGAAATAACGAACAGAATAATATGAAAAGGTCGAGGAACCCCCTCGACTTTTTTTATAATTTCTTCGGCTGGTAATAGGTCTCTACTTCTTTTTTGAGATGAGACAGCATAGAAGTTTCTTCGGTTAACTCCAGAAGGGAGAAACCTTTTTGGATAAGTTTAGCATCATCCCTACAAATCCCGATACGGATATAGCAGATAGCAAGCCTATCGTAGCTTTTCTTGTTCTTGGCATCTTCTAGTAAAGTGTAGCAGATTTGTTTACACATGTTTTTATCTTGATTGTATAGATAGAGTGTGGAAAGGTTTAATAGAATTGTCATTCGCAAGTCATATAAATGTTGATAGTTTTTATAGACTTCTAAGCGTTGCAAGATTTTTCCAGTGATGAGATGGAGGTGTTCAATGGGCAAGCTGAAAAGGATGGTATTGAGGATTTTTAGGTCACTTTCATACCATGTATCTTGTTTTTCAATTTTTTCCCAAAGTTTTTTGATAGTCTGTTTCACTTGGTCTGATAGTTGCTCTGTACCATGTTGACGGATATGAATGACGACTTCCAACATATCCCTGATCCCTTCTATAGGGAGGTCATGATGGGTCTTGAGGTAGTCTTGGCATTTTTGAAATAAATTGACAAGATCGCTGGTCCCGATAATGGAACGCATATTGAGATAGGTTTGCATAATTTCTGTGCGTTGACTTGGTTGATAAAGTTGACAGATATATTCAAACTCTTCAAAACTCATATTGATTTGGCGGAGAAGAAATTCCATATTTTCATATTTAGGAGTTACTTTACCACTTTCAATCTTTGATAGGCTGGTTCTTGAGAGGACATTTCCACAGACATCTTCTTGAGTCAAACCTTTTGACTCACGTATTTCTTTATAGACCTTTCCGAAATCATAACGCATGATTTACTCCTTTTCGTGAAAAAAGTTAACAAACAATAAAATCTTGTTAAAAATATTGTATCATAGCAATGTAAAAAGTAAAAAAGAAAGTCGAAATAAAGTTGTGAAAAAGGTTGACATAGTTTAAAAATGGAACCAAAGATAAGAGGAAAAGGATGAGTAGTGTAGAGTCAATTCGTAAAGCGCATATCATCGTGTGGGGTGCCTATCTATTTTTATCATTAAGGGCGCCGTTAATTAGCAGTACTGAGTATTTCTTGCTTCTTTTTTTAGCATTTCTCTATTCAATAGTATCACTACCTCTATATTCTGTGAAAAATAAAATAGTATCTATCTGTCTAGCCATAAATTCGGTTCTGTTAATGAGTTTCCCGATTTTAATCAATAAATATTTCCCAGGAAAGGTTTCTACTTATATCGTATTAATCAGTATTTTTATCCTGGAGTTCTTAATCTTTAATATAATTGGTAAAGATTTTGATACTAGATTAGCTAGTGAATACAGGAAAATCAGTCAGTTTAAAAGTAAGATGTCTCAATCTCCTTGGATAAAATATTTAGAGATTTCTAGTTTTAAAGTAACTATATTTCCATTTATTCTTCATGGTACAGTTGATGATCATGTACTGACTCTTATCTTTTTGATAAAAATTTTTGTAGATACTACGATAAAGGTGCTATTAAATAGAATTTTTAAGACAAGTAAGGCAATGAAAAGGAGGATATTTTCTCTTTTTGTACTAGATTTGATGGTCTATGTATTTTTAGGTTATGTTTTAGTGATACAAAAAGACGAATATCTGTTTTCAATTCTACTAATTTTTTCTAATTTTTCACTTCCCTTTATTAGAGAAAAAGAGTATGAGTTATTTAAAAATAAGAAGTAATATAAATTGAAAATATACAAGGGATTCTTCTTTTTAAAACACAATATCGAAGCAATTGTTTGTCTTAAAAAGCTGATTATTTGGATGAATATCGTCTTTTTACTTTTAATCATAGCAATAATGATTTATGCAAAATTAAAAAAAGATAAGGGTACTGTAAAATTATGATGCGTAAACTAATTATTTTCTTACTAATGCTCTCTTTTTTAGGCTTGTGGTTAGAGTTGCATGTCTTAGTGAATAACTTGCCATTGAATTTGGAAATTCCCCTTGACTTTGTTATCAGTATGGGTCTTACTTTCTGTAGTTTGATTTTCTCAAAAATAGTTTTAGACCTACTATATGCATTGAAAGATGTATACAAGAAAGAAGGTCTTATTACAATTTTTCCTTTTATTTTTATAGGAAAGAAGAAAGTAAATGTGAGATTCTCACCCTATTTTTCATTTCATCGTAAAAGTTTGTCAACTGATGATTTGAAATCTAGAATTATATGGAGTTTTATTCTTGAGATAGCCATTATCCTAGCCTTTATTTTTAAAATTCCTTTTGTCCCCATAGTGCTTACTACAATATTTTTTTGGAATATAATGGATATAAACCATCTCGTTTTTAATAAGACGGAATTTCTTTTCAATCAAAATAAATGGCAAAAAGAAGATTCGTTTGACAGGGATTTGACCAATGCGGTAAAGGATAAAATACAAAAATCAGATTTAAGTTATTCTGATTTAATGTGTATTCTGCTGTATGATGCGATTAACCAATCCACCTTTTTAACGGATAGCGAGATCTTTGAGGATATTTTGAAAAAAATTGAAGATTCTCAGAATACTCTTCTGTGTACAGGTCTTGCCGAGTTACTGATGTATGAAATTACTATTAGTAAAAATCATAACTGGCCAGAAAAGGTTAATCAAATTAGAGTGAAGCTTATTAAAATCAATCAGTTAGAGTTTTACTATTATACAAGTTGGTTAAGAAATAATTTTAATTTCTGTATGAACAGAGAGTATTATAAGATGAAATCACGAAGGATATTTATTAGCAATAAGAAGATAATCTAGGTTCGTCTTGTAAGTTCAGTAAATGAAGTTATTTGAAGTAATTAAGTTTACAAATTTATTCATCTATAAAATATGATTAGGCAAAAAAGAGCCTTTTAGTTAGGTAATGAAGAGATGGTGTAACTTAATGGAGTATTATATCTATACAAGAGCTTGCTTTCTTTTGGAGAACTGTTGCAGTAAATGGAGCACTTACTTATTTTATGGGGAATCAAATATGTTTAAACTAAGTGATAAAGTCAGAGTGATCTCTGCTCTTTTAGGAGCAAGTTCCATATTGATTAGTATGTATCTTATACCTTTTATTAAAACTGAGAATAAATTTTGGGAGATATTTTTATTTATTTTAGGTGTATTGTTAATTGGAATTGCGTTACTAAGTCATAAAAAAATTAAATTTTGGAAGTAGCATTAGTGAGAAGGACAGGATGATAGTATTATGATGGTTGTGTTAATGTTGATGGTTGTGGTGTTTCTGTATTATGTAATTACAGAGTATTTTCAGAATAGTTATATTGACTGTATACTATTTCTAACATTGCTGATTTCTTATTTGATATGGGATTACTATTTTTTGCCCATTGAAATTTTAGTGGCATTAAGTGGAGTAAATTTGCTGTCAAGATTTTTCAAAAAAAAAAGAAGTAAATAGATTTGCTAGAGGATTATAAAGACGAAAGGTAAAATTGGGATATTTAAAATGAAACATTTTTTTGCAGGAATTGGTGAGATTCATTTTTTTTCATTTTTATTATATCTAAGCATGTCTACTAGTCCAATTATTGGACTAGTGATTGGATATACTAAAATAAATCTAATAAATTCTATCATTATAGCTCTTGGTATGATATTGGCATTAATTTTGGTATTATCAAGAGTGTATAGAAAATATTTTTATAGAGACGATGATGACTAAAGTTTTTATCAATAAAATCAGAGGTTGGTAGATTATCAGCCTCTTTCTTGTCTTCTCCAACCAAGCATGTTATAATGAATACTGCTCAAGCGACCTTCAATCGTTAAGCAAACACGACCTTCAATCGTGAACTAGTCATTTCGTTTATCTTTTATTACGTCGTTAACTCGAAATGAGATGCAAGCTGAGCTTGTCTGATTTATAACCTCAATCAGTCTCCCAGACTGATTGAGCGAACTCAAGTTATGCCTGCGACTTGTTGCCTAGTCCTAAAAGCAAACGAAAAGACTATACTCAAAGAAATTCTATTGAAAGTCATAATGAATAGAATTTTGAAGAGTATGAATAAACGAATAGATGGGAGATTTACCATGAGTGATAACTCTAAAACACGTGTTGTCGTGGGGATGAGTGGTGGTGTTGATTCATCGGTGACGGCTCTCTTGCTCAAGGAGCAGGGCTACGATGTGATCGGTATCTTCATGAAGAACTGGGATGACACAGATGAAAACGGCGTCTGTACGGCGACCGAAGATTACAAGGATGTGGCTGCGGTAGCAGACCAGATCGGCATTCCTTACTACTCTGTCAACTTTGAAAAAGAGTATTGGGACCGCGTTTTCGAGTATTTCCTAGCGGAATACCGTGCAGGGCGCACGCCAAATCCAGATGTTATGTGCAACAAGGAAATCAAGTTCAAGGCCTTTTTGGATTATGCTATGACCTTGGGGGCAGACTATGTAGCGACGGGGCATTATGCTCGAGTGGCGCGTGATGAAGATGGCATCGTTCACATGCTTCGTGGTGTGGACAAAGGCAAGGATCAGACTTATTTCCTCAGCCAACTGTCGCAAGAACAACTTCAAAAAACCATGTTCCCACTGGGACATTTGGAAAAGCCTGAAGTTCGCAGACTAGCAGAAGAAGCAGGCCTGGCGACGGCTAAGAAGAAAGACTCGACAGGGATTTGTTTTATCGGAGAAAAGAACTTTAAAAACTTTCTCAGCAACTATCTGCCAGCTCAGCCTGGTCGCATGATGACTGTGGATGGTCGCGATATGGGCGAGCATGCAGGTCTGATGTATTATACGATTGGTCAGCGTGGTGGTCTCGGTATCGGTGGGCAACACGGTGGTGACAATGCCCCTTGGTTCGTTGTTGGAAAAGACCTAAGCAAGAATATCCTCTATGTCGGCCAAGGTTTCTACCATGATTCGCTCATGTCAACCAGCCTAGAAGCCAGTCAAGTCCACTTTACTCGTGACATGCCAGAGGAGTTTACGCTAGAATGCACGGCTAAATTCCGCTACCGTCAGCCTGACTCTAAGGTGACCGTCCATGTCAAAGGAGACAAGGCAGAGGTCATCTTTGCGGAGCCGCAACGCGCGATTACACCAGGACAGGCAGTTGTCTTTTACGATGGCGAAGAGTGTCTCGGTGGCGGTTTGATTGACAATGCTTACCGTGATGGACAAGTTTGTCAGTACATATAGATTGACAAATTTTCTCAATTTGCTACAATAATAAAAGCAATAGAAATGATGGTCAAAGCTCATGGATGTTGCAGGCTTTTTTGTCCTGCACTTCTTTGGAGTTTTGACTGTTTTTGTGTCGTTTAAGGGAAAGGACAAAAATGACTCAACAAGACTTTCGGACAAAAGTAGGAAATACGGTTTTCGGTGTTCGGGCGACAGCCTTGATTCTTCAAAACCGCAAGTTTCTAGTTACTAAAGACAAGGGCAAGTATTACACTATCGGCGGTGCGATTCAAGTCAATGAAAAAACGGAAGACGCGGTAGTTCGTGAAGTGAGGGAAGAACTGGGTGTCAAAGCTCAAGCTGGGCAACTAGCTTTTGTAGTTGAAAATCGTTTTGAACAGGACGGTATTTACTATCACAATATCGAGTTTCATTATCTAGTGAATTTGCTTGAAGATGCCCCATTGACCATGCAGGAAGATGAAAAATCGCAGCCCTGTGAATGGATTGACATAGACAAGCTTGAGGGTATCAATCTAGTCCCAGCCTTTTTAAAAACAGCCTTACCAGATTGGGACGGCCAACTAAGACACATTCATCTTGAGGAATAGGAGAGAAATATGACTTATAATTTTACTGAAGAATACGATATTATTGTAATCGGTGCGGGACACGCTGGGGTCGAGGCTTCCTTGGCCGCTAGCCGTATGGGCTGTAAGGTCCTGCTTGCGACTATCAACATTGAAATGCTGGCTTTCATGCCATGTAATCCCTCTATCGGTGGTTCTGCCAAGGGAATTGTTGTGCGTGAAGTCGATGCCCTTGGTGGTGAAATGGCCAAAACCATTGACAAGACTTATATCCAGATGAAGATGCTCAACACAGGGAAGGGGCCAGCTGTTCGTGCCCTTCGTGCGCAGGCTGACAAGGAACTTTACTCTAAGGAGATGCGCAAGACGGTTGAAAATCAAGAAAATCTGACCCTTCGTCAGACCATGATTGATGAGATTTTGGTGGAAGACGGCAAGGTTGTCGGTGTTCGTACAGCAACCCATCAAGAATACGCTGCTAAGGCTGTTATTGTGACGACAGGCACTGCTCTCCGTGGGGAAATTATCATTGGAGACCTCAAGTACTCGTCAGGCCCTAACCACAGCCTAGCTTCGATTAACCTTGCTGACAATCTCAAGGAATTGGGTCTCGAAATTGGTCGTTTCAAGACAGGAACGCCTCCACGTGTCAAGGCTTCTTCTATCAACTACGATGTGACCGAGATTCAGCCAGGAGACGAAGCGCCTAATCACTTCTCCTACACTTCACGTGATGAAGATTATGTCAAGGATCAAGTGCCATGTTGGTTGACCTATACTAACGGTACCAGTCATGAGATTATCCAAAATAACCTCCACCGTGCGCCTATGTTTACAGGTGTGGTCAAGGGAGTGGGGCCTCGTTACTGTCCGTCGATTGAGGACAAGATTGTGCGTTTTGCGGACAAGGAACGCCACCAACTTTTCCTTGAGCCAGAAGGGCGCAATACTGAGGAAGTCTATGTTCAAGGACTTTCAACCAGTCTGCCTGAGGATGTCCAGCGTGACTTGGTTCATTCCATTAAAGGTTTGGAAAATGCTGAAATGATGCGAACAGGTTATGCTATTGAGTATGACATGGTCTTGCCTCACCAGTTGCGTGCAACTCTGGAAACCAAGAAAATCTCAGGACTTTTTACTGCTGGTCAGACAAATGGAACGTCAGGTTACGAAGAAGCAGCAGGTCAAGGGATTGTCGCTGGTATCAACGCAGCGCTGAAAGTCCAAGGCAAGCCTGAGTTGATTTTGAAACGCAGTGACGGTTATATCGGGGTCATGATTGATGACTTGGTGACCAAGGGGACTATTGAACCTTACCGTCTCTTGACCAGTCGAGCTGAATATCGTCTCATCCTTCGTCATGACAATGCCGATATGCGTTTGACTAAGATGGGACGTGAGATTGGCCTTGTGGATGATGAACGCTGGGCTCGCTTTGAAATCAAGAAAAATCAATTTGACAATGAGATGAAGCGCCTAGACAGCATCAAACTTAAGCCAGTCAAGGAAACCAATGCCAAGGTTGAGGAGATGGGCTTCAAGCCGTTGACAGATGCAGTGACAGCCAAGGAATTCCTTCGCCGTCCAGAAGTTTCTTATCAAGATGTGGTGGCCTTCATCGGACCAGCTGCAGAGGACTTGGATGACAAGATTATCGAATTGATTGAAACAGAAATCAAGTACGAAGGCTATATTTCCAAAGCCATGGATCAGGTTGCCAAGATGAAACGCATGGAAGAAAAACGCATTCCAGCCAATATCGACTGGGATGACATTGATTCTATCGCGACGGAAGCCCGTCAGAAGTTCAAACTCATCAATCCAGAAACCATCGGCCAAGCCAGCCGTATTTCGGGAGTAAACCCAGCAGATATTTCTATTTTGATGGTGTATCTGGAAGGTAAGAATCGTAGTATTTCTAAAACTCTTCAAAAATCAAAATGATACGTCGTCGGCTTCTTACGAATGAGTTCAAAGCTTGGCTTTGATTCATCGCCAGCCTCCCATAGTTCCCCGAACTATGGGAGCTAACTCAAGTTATGCTTTCGCCTAGCCTTCTAGTCTGATTTCGATTTTTATTGAGTTTCAATCTCAAAAGAAAGCATAGAGAAAAACAGCTCCGAAAACGGGGCTGTTTTATGATTTATTCTTCATCTGGTGTGAGGATCATAGGGATGATAATCGGCTCACGTTCTGTATTTTCATAGAGGAAGGGGCGAATAGCGTTGACAATGGCACCATTGACAGATTGCACGCTAGCATCCTTGTTCTTCAGTGCGATACGAATGGCATTGAAGAGGATGCGCTGGCTTTGGCGAATCAAGTCGCCAGACTCTCTCATGTAGACAAAGCCTCGGCTGAGGATGTCTGGACCAGATAGAATCATCTGCGATTTGAAGTCAACAGTTGCGACTGCCAGAACGACACCGTCTTCAGATAGATCACGACGATCTTTAAGGACGGCAGCACCGATTTCACCGATACGATTTCCATCGACATAGATATCTTGAGCGTTGAAATGACCTGCGATACGAGCTGAGTCAGCAGTAAGGGCAAGCACATCACCATTGCTCATAATAAAGATATTGTCCTTCTCAACCCCAGTATCCACTGCTAGTCCAGCGTGGACTTTTTGCATGCGGTATTCACCGTGGACAGGCATGAAGTATTTTGGCTTAATCAAGCGGAGCATGAGTTTTTGCTCTTGCTGACCACCGTGTCCAGATGTATGGATATTATTAACCTTACCGTGGATAACTTCGACACCAGCTTCAGAAATGATGTTAATCAGTTTGTTGACGCTAGTAGTGTTTCCAGGGATTGGACTAGAAGAAAAGATAACTGTATCACCTGGTTGGAGTTGTACCTGACGGTGGGTTCCGTTGGCGATACGAGAGAGGGCTGCCATTGGCTCGCCCTGACTACCTGTACAGAGGATGAGAACTTCTCCTGCAGGGTAATCTTTGATTTCATTTGGCTCGATAAAGGTTCCCTTAGGAGCTTTGATGTAGCCAAGGTCGATTCCGTTGACAATGGCCTTTTCCATGGAACGACCAAAGACCGCAATCTTACGTCCAGTCTTAACAGCAGCTTCTGTTGCTTGCTGGAGACGGAAGATATTTGAGGCAAAGGATGCAAAGATGATACGTCCTTCAATGCCTTGGATAATCTTCATGATGGACTGACCAACGACTTTTTCAGAGTTGGTAAAGGTTGGCACTTCTGCATTTGTTGAGTCAGACAGAAGACAAAGCACACCTTCTTCACCAAGGGCTGCCATACGGTGCAAGTCTGCTGGTTCTCCAACTGGAGTAAAGTCAAACTTGAAGTCACCCGTGCAAACGATTTTCCCTTGTGGAGTATGAATGACAATCCCCAAAGGTTCTGGAATAGAGTGAGTCGTTCTAAAGAAAGTTGCCTTGAGATTTTTAAAGGTCAACTCAGTGTTGTGGTTGATTTCGTAAAGTTTGGCGTTGCGCAAGAGGCCGTGTTCTTCGAGTTTCCCACGGATCAAAGCCAAGGCAAGTGGTCCAGCGTAAATCGGGACATTTGCTTGCTTGAGCAGGAAAGGAATCCCACCAATGTGGTCCTCGTGTCCATGTGTGATTAAGACAGCCTTGACGCGGTCGATATTGTCTACGATGTAAGAGTAATCAGGAATGACATAGTCGATACCAAGCAAGTCATCTTCTGGGAATTTAATCCCAGCATCGACGATGATAATCTCATCTTGGTATTCAATCCCGTATGTATTTTTTCCGATTTCTCCCAGACCACCGATGGCAAAAACGCCGACTTCTTCAGGTTTAAGAGTATAGGTCATATTAGAACTCCGTGATTTCGAAGGCGCCAGTTTCTTTTTCGTAATCTAGCAATTTGTCAGACAAGAGTTCGATATACTCGATATTGTACTCTGGGCGATTTTCTTCGACAAGTTGACGAGCAGCGATACGGCCCTCAAGTTCTGAGCTGGCATCGATGTCTAGGTAAAGTGCGCGTGTTGTTTCACGGCGTGGGCTACGTTCTTTTGTTTCTTGATAAAAAACTTTGTAAATCATATAGTTCCTTTCTATTTTACAGGTCAGCTTATTCCAAACTTTTAGCAGAGATTTGCTTGATTTCATTCCATTTTGTGTCTAGATTGACCTTGATTCGTTACAATTATTTCAATTATACCACAAAATGAAAAATTAGTAAAAGACGGAAACGAGAAAGTCATAGAGTTCCCTTTGGTAAGCGCTTGCAAAAACAAAGAAAATGTGTTATATTGATAATGGAAGTGGAATTTATTGCTTGTCATAATTCCATATAGTTTTTAAGTCAAGGAGGTTGCCCTATGTATAACTTATTTGCTTTTGCTATCGGAGCTCGCTTGGTGGCTTTTATCGTTTTTGTTGCTTGTGTTTATGCAGGGAATCTTCTATTTGCCAAACTGGAACGACGACAAACCAAGTTCTTGTGGAAAATTATCTTTGTGACTCTCTACTCGCTTTTTCTCCTCCTCGTGACCTATGTCGTTTGGTTTGTATTTTACTTTGGATTAAATGCTTAGATGCCCTGCTCATGCTAGGGCATTTTTGTTTGGGGATAAAGAAAATTCCACCCCATCTATCAAGATGAGGTGGTTTTTGCATTTTTCTAAAATGACATGACAATGGAATAAATGTTTGCTTTAAGAATTTATTCTTATTATGTTAATGACTCTTCTGCTCAAAAATAGAGTTGAAGCATAAAAATAAAACAATACAAACAGATAGATCAATTGGTAAAGGGATAGTAGTAATGTTTAAATCATTGAGAATGCTGAGCAAACTGTAAGAGATGAAGACAATAAAATTTATCCTTCTAAAAATGTGTCTTTTATCTAGCATGACTTACCAAACTTTTTACGGAGATCTTTCCCAATGGTATAAGCTGCCATAAATAAAGCGATACCAACACCTGCACCAAAACCACCCTTGATTTCTTGCAATTCCTTATTAGAAATTTCACGATAGTTGTTCAAATCTTTCATCATATTAATCTCCTCCTAAAAAATAACCAGCTGCCAAACCAGAACCTACAAGTGCTGTTCCGCCTGCAATAGCTTTCCAAGATACTGCTACTCCAAAGATAATCAAGGGAGCGAGACCGCCATCAATATCTGATAATTCATTTTCAGATAGGGATAAAAATTGATTGTCAAGAACGTCAAAATTTGTCATTGAACTTTCCTCCTTTTTTCTTGTTCACTTTTATATTCGGAAAAGAAAAGGAAAAGTGAACATTTTTTTGAAATTTATTTGCGAATTATTTTTTGTTTAAGTCTAGGTATTCCTGTTTGGGGATAAAGAAAATTCCCATGTGCCAGCTTTTGTAGTATAATAGTAAGCAGACAAAAAGATAGGAATGTGTTATGAAAGTATTAGCTTTTGATACGTCTAGCAAGGCTCTTTCTCTCGCTATTTTAGAGGACAAGCAGATTCTTGCCGAGACGACGATTAATATCAAGAAAAATCACAGTATTACCCTCATGCCTGCCATCGATTTTTTGATGGCGAGTGTGGACTGGACGCCCAAGGATTTGGATCGAATCGTGGTGGCTGAAGGGCCAGGTAGCTACACAGGCTTGCGAATTGCGGTCGCAACGGCTAAGACTTTGGCTCATACTCTGAACATCGAGTTAGTTGGGATGTCTAGCCTCTTGGCTCTGGTGCCTTACCGACAAGAAGGTTTGTTCGTTCCTTTGATGGATGCGCGTCGCAACAATGTTTATGCAGGATTTTATGAAAATGCCAAACCTGTCATGCCAGAAGCACACCTGCCCTTTGAGCGAGTGATTGAGCTAATCAAGGGTGCTAGTCAGGTAACCTTTGTCGGAGAAGTTGGTCCTTTTGTGGAGCAGATTCAAGAACACTTGCCAAGGACTAATTATAAAGAAACATTGCCTAATGCAGCCAATCTAGCTCTTTTGGCCTGGGACAAGGAAGCAGACTCCTTGCATGATTTTGTGCCGAACTACCTCAAACGTGTTGAGGCTGAGGAAAACTGGCTCAAGAATCACACCGAGTCTGGTGAGTCTTACATTAAACGCCTATGATAGAGATCAAACGAATTCAAAGGCAACCCGACTTGGCTCAAGCCATCTACGCTGTCATGGCAACTGTTTACCCAGTCAGTCCTTGGACGCTGGAACAAATCCAAGCAGACCTGTCCCAAGATCAGACTTGGTATGCTCTGGCTTATGATGGGGCAGAAGTGATTGGCTTTCTAGCTGTTCAGGAGAATCTCTTTGAAGCAGAAGTCCTGCAAATCGCTGTTAAAGGAGCCTATCAGGGTCAGGGAATTACGTCAGCCTTGTTTGCTCAATTGCCGACAGACAAGGAAATTTTCCTCGAAGTCAGAAAGTCAAATCACCGAGCGCAAGCATTTTACAAGAAAGAAAAAATGGCAGTCATCGCTGAGCGAAAGGCCTACTACCATGACCCAGTCGAGGATGCCATTATCATGAAGAGAGAAATAGATGAAGGATAGATATATTTTAGCATTTGAGACATCCTGTGATGAGACCAGTGTCGCCGTCTTGAAAAACGACGATGAGCTCTTGTCCAATGTCATTGCTAGTCAAATTGAGAGTCACAAACGTTTTGGGGGCGTAGTGCCTGAAGTAGCCAGTCGTCATCATGTCGAGGTCATTACAGCCTGTATCGAGGAGGCTCTGGCAGAAGCAGGGATTACCGAAGAGGATGTGACAGCTGTGGCGGTTACCTATGGACCAGGCTTGGTCGGAGCCTTGCTAGTTGGCTTGTCAGCTGCTAAGGCCTTTGCTTGGGCACATGAACTTCCACTTATCCCTGTTAACCACATGGCTGGTCACCTCATGGCAGCTCAGAGTGTGGAGCCTTTGGAGTTTCCCTTGCTAGCCCTCTTGGTTAGCGGTGGACACACAGAGTTGGTTTATGTTTCTGAGGATGGTGACTACAAGATTGTTGGGGAAACGCGAGATGACGCGGTTGGCGAGGCCTATGATAAGGTCGGCCGTGTCATGGGCTTGACCTATCCTGCAGGTCGTGAGATTGACGAGCTAGCTCATCAGGGACAGGATATTTATGATTTCCCTCGTGCCATGATTAAGGAAGATAATCTGGAGTTTTCATTCTCAGGTTTGAAATCTGCCTTTATCAATCTTCATCACAATGCTGAACAAAAGGGAGAAAATCTGTCCACAGAGGATTTGTGTGCTTCCTTCCAAGCAGCAGTTATGGATATTCTCATGTCTAAAACCAAGAAAGCCTTGGAGAAATATCCTGTTAAAACCCTAGTTGTGGCTGGAGGTGTGGCAGCCAATAAAGGCCTCAGAGAACGCCTAGCGGCCGAAATCACAGATGTTAAGGTCATCATCCCCCCTCTGCGACTCTGCGGAGATAATGCAGGTATGATTGCCTATGCCAGCGTCAGCGAGTGGAACAAAGAAAACTTCGCCAACTTGGATCTCAATGCCAAACCAAGTCTCGCTTTTGATATCATGGAATAAGGAGTCAGCTTAAGGCTGGCTTTTTTGATCCCTTAAATGTCAGAATATTTTGACAAATAAATATAAATAATGATATACTATATAAAAAATAGGAGGTGGTAATATGATAGAGAGAATGGAATTGGGAGAATTTTACAAGGAATTGCGCTTGGCGAGAAAGCTCAAGCAGTCAGATGTGGCTTGTGCTGGACTAACAGCTTCTCAGTTGTCTAAGTTTGAACTAGGGCAGTCTATGCTGTCTGCGGATAAGCTCATATTAGCTATCCAAGGGATTAATATGAATTTTGATGAGTTTGGGCACAAGCTCAACAACTATCAAGAATCCCCACATATGCGAATTGGTAGAAGGGTTGTGGATCGCTTTGCCCATCAAGATATCGCTGGTTTAGAGCAACTATTAGAGGAGGTCAAGCAAGGACAGATGGCAGAGACCTATCGTCGTTTGAATGCCATTGTGATTAAAAATGCCATCCATTCCTTAAATAAGAACTATCCATTGGTAAAAGAAGATAGCGAGTTTTTGACCATCTATCTCTATGCTATTGAGTCTTGGACCTGGTTTGAACTCTATCTTTTTTGCAATACAATGCCTTTCTTGAGTAATCAAGATTTGATATTTTTATCAACCTCTTTACTTGAAAAATCCAAGGAATTTAAAGAGTTAGTACACAATCGATTGTATATGAAGCAAGGACTATTAAATATCTTATCAGAGCTCATGGAGCGAAAACTTTTCTCCTACATCCCAATCTTTGAAACTGAGTTGGAGAGTATGCTGCGTCCGTATGATGTTTTTGAAAAAGTATCGTGGCAATTTTTAAAGAAAATGAGTATTTTTCTTCAAACTAAGGGAAGCAATCAAAAAGAGATTGAACACTTTATCCAATCTCTGCAAGTATTAGAAAATCCACAATTGATAGCCCTCTTCGAATTACGTTTGCAGCAATACAAAGAACTTATCGATTAATTAGAAACGGGAAGACGATAACCCACTCCGAAATAAGCAGGAGTATCAGTTGGATTTTTCTTTTTTTCATCATTATATTCCTCCTTGTTAGTAATAACTTTATTATATCAGTAAAATAATCAAATCTACTAAAATCGCAAATGTGAAATTTCTATAAGAAAAAATATCAAATATGCGATTTTCTAAAATACGCCAATTTTCGTGTTATAGTGTTCTTGTAAAGTACTTGAAGCAAATTCTAGGTCGCAGAAGTAGTTTACAAATGAAGATAATTGAAGGAGTGTAAAAGATGTTAAATTTACAATTTGCAGAAACAATGGAATTGACAGAAGCTGAGTTGCAAGATGTTAGAGGAGGAAATATCACTTCGGTTTGCGCGGGTGAAAATATTGGTTGTGGTGGTAGTGCTTTGCCTGCTCGGGGAGGTTTCGGGACACCTTGGTCAATCACTAATTTCTGGCAGAAATATTTTAACCATGATTCTTCCACTGTTAATCGTCGCCGTTATTGATATTTAAAGCCCTTACTTTTTCTTGGGTAGGGGCTGTCCTTATTTTATAGTATAGGAGAAAATAGAATGAAAAAGTTAATCTCACGTCACTACTTTATTGTAGTTTTTCTACTAGTTATTGCTGACCAGAAGTTCAGTGGTCTAGTTTTACGCAGCAACCTTGTTACGGGTCTATCTGACTTTACCTATTATCTGTCGGATATGATGTTGAATTTTCTTGTGGTTTTATTTGCTCTTATTGCTATGATTTGGTCAGGTAAATGGCAGAAAATCAACAGTAGAAAGTTTAAAGGATCCTATCTTGTCTATTCCTTTTTAGCTCTGCTTGCTTTTGTTGTTTGGAATTTCGTTACCTTTTTTCTTTTCCCACCTACTCGAAATGAAATTTCTTATCAACATGCTGCTCCTACTTTTACAGGAGCTACGGCATTTTTGATGTATTTTTTTTATCCTGTGATTGCAGGTCCCATTTTTGAAGACATGATTTATCGTGGATTAGTGATGACTGCTCTGGAGAAAGGGAAGCAATGGGGACTGGATGTACTTGGCTCAGCTATATTATTTGGAATCTTACACATCAGTGGCCATGGTTGGGTCTTAACAGACTTTTTCGTCTATATGGGTGGCGGTCTCATATTTGCAGTCTTGTTTAGAGTAACCAAGTCCATTTATTGGCCTATTGGACTGCATATAGTCTACAATGGTATTGGTCAGATTCTTATGTTATTGCACTAGAATTTAAAGAGATGAAAATTTCGGAGTATTTGATTTTGGTAAAAAGTTTTGAATTACTATGAGGAAACTTTCATTTGAAGCCGAGTTGAAGAGCATGCTACGTCCGTATGATGTTTTTGAAAAAGTATTATGGCAATTTTTAAAGAAAATGAGTGTTTTCCTTCAAACTAAGGGAAGCAATCAAAAAGAGATTGAACACTTTATCCAATCTTTGCAAGTATTAGAAAATCCACAATTGATAGCCCTTTTTGAATTGCGTTTGCAGCAATTCAAAGAACTTATTGATTAGTAAACAATCTCAAATGTAATATTTTTGTGAGAAAAAATGTCAAATATGCGATTTTCTAAAATAAGCCAATTTCTGTGTTATATTATCCTTGTAAAGCACTTCAAGCAAATCCTAAGTCGCAGAAGTGGTTTATAGATGAGAATTCGTACAGTATATGTTTAATTCTGAGCATACTGTAAATGGCTGGACTAAAAGTGAAACTTGGCGTCCTAGATAAAATGAGGTAAACGATGGAAAAGCAAAGTCAGTTGCAAATGTTGATTCATTCCCTGTACAATAATAAAGAAATTAGCTTGACGGAAGAATTTAGGAAGCAATTGCTGGAAACAGCAAAACAGTTTTCTAGTACTAGCGAAGATTTGCTAGCTGCACGTCTTTCTTTTGCCGTCTCTAAAGAATTGTTGGGCTTTAAAGGTGAACCACCGACAGAGTTATTGGATTTAGCAAAATTTGTCCAAAAGAAAGAAGCTAAATATAAGCAAGGCTTGGACCTCAATGCTAAGCCAAGTCTTGCCTTTGATACTATGGAATAAAATAGAGTCTGTCTGATTACAATCAGCAGACTTTTTTCTCTTTCCCGAATGTGTTATAATAGTCCATGCTGTGGCTGGAACTGATTCAGCCCATTTATTAAGATAATATGAGGAGAAAGATGAAAGAAAAAGGATTTTGGGAGGGAGCGAAGGCAGCTATGCCAACGGCCCTTGGATATGTTAGTATCGGACTGGCCTGTGGGATTATCGGTGCGCCCTATGTGACACCTGTAGAGATGGGCTTGATGAGCCTCTTTGTTTATGCTGGGAGCGCCCAGTTTGCCATGTTGGCTCTGATTGCGGTTCAGGCTCCTGTGGCAGCTATTGTTATGACGGTCTTTTTGATTAATTTGCGTCTCTTTTTGTTGAGTTTGCATGCGTCAACCTATTTCCGTCATACCAGTCTTTGGCATAATATCGGTATGTCTAGTATCTTGACGGATGAGACTTATGGCGTTTTGATGGGCGAATTGGCCCATACAGACAAGGTCAATCCTATGTGGATGCACGGAAACAATCTCAACAGCTATGTGGCTTGGTTTGTGGGAACAGTTGTCGGAACGGCTCTGGGCGGCCTGTTGCCAAATCCAGAAATCTTTGGCTTGGATTTTGCCCTGGTTGGGATGTTTATCGGAATTTTTGCTTCGCAATTCCAGATTATGCAAAGACGGATTCCTGTCCGCAATCTGCTCATTATCCTAGCAGTTGTTGCGGTGTCCTTCTTTTTACTCTTGATAGTGGTGTCTCAGTCACTAGCTGTTCTGTTTGCGACGCTACTTGGTTGTACAATGGGGGTGGTATTAGATGGTCAGTAAGTATCTTTTATTAGCAGTTATTTTCTCTGGATTGGTGACTTGGATTCCCCGTATGATTCCCTTCATCTTAGTCAAGTATAAGGGCTTGCCTGCAATCGTTGAGCGTTTTTTGAAGTTCTTGCCCGTTTCTATTATCTTTGCCTTGATTCTTTCAAGTGTAGTAACAGGCAAGGTTGGTAGTCTTCCTCAAATCAAATGGCTGGACTTCTTAGCAGTATTTCCGACGGCTTGGGTAGCATTTCGTTATCGCAATCTAGTCGGAACGGTTCTCTTCGGAGTAGTCTTGATTGCCGTCTTGCGTTTGGTCTTTTAAATCAGCCATAAAAAAAATTTATCACAGAGATAGATATCATATAATGGCGTAAATGGTCTTTTTCTGTTAAGATTATAAGGTATTCTATTTTGGAGGAAATGACATGAAAAAAATCGTTAAATACTCATCTCTTGCTGCCCTAGGGCTGGTTGCTGCAGGTGTGCTAGCGGCTTGCTCAGGTGGTGCTAAGAAAGAAGGAGAAGCAGTCAGCAAGAAAGAAATTATCGTTGCAACTAACGCTTCACCAAAACCATTCAACTATGAAGAAAATGGTGAATTGACTGGTTATGAGATTGAGCTAGTTCGTGCTATCTTTAAAGACTCTGACAAGTATGATGTCAAGTTTGAGAAGACAGAATGGTCAGGTGTTTTTGCGGGTCTTGACGCTGACCGTTACCAGATGGCCGTTAACAACATCAGCTACACTAAAGAACGTGCAGAAAAATACCTTTATGCAGCTCCAACTGCTAAAAACCCTAACGTTCTTGTAGTGAAAAAAGATGATTCTAGCATTAAATCGCTTGATGATATCGGTGGAAAATCAACAGAAGTTGTTCAAGGGACAACATCAGCTAAACAGTTGGAAGACTACAACAAACAACACTCAGATAATCCAACTGTCCTTAACTACACTAGAGCAGACTTCCAACAAATCATGGGACGCTTGAGTGATGGCCAATTTGACTACAAGATTTTTGATAAAATCGGTGTTGAAACAGTTATCAAGAACCAAGGTTTAGACAACTTGAAAGTTATTGAACTTCCAAGCGACCAACAACCTTATGTTTACCCACTTCTTGCCAAAGGTCAAGATGAGTTGAAAACATTTGTAGACAAACGTATCCAAGAACTCTACAAAGACGGAACTCTTGAAAAATTGTCTAAACAATTCTTCGGCGACACTTACCTACCAGCAGAAGCTGATATTAAATAATTTCTTGAAATCATCCATTCTGAGTAAGATGGGTGATTTCTCAGTTTTTAGGGATATAGTTTTAAACTATATATCTGACTATCTAATAACAATTTGTGAAATCAAACAAATTGTGAGATACTAGTACGGTATTATTTTTAAGGAGAAAGAATCATGAAAATCAAAAAATGGCTTGGTGTAGCAGCTCTTGCTACAGTCGCAGGTTTGGCTCTTGCAGCTTGCGGAAACTCAGAAAAGAAAGCAGACAATGCAACAACTATCAAAATCGCAACTGTTAACCGTAGCGGTTCTGAAGAAAAACGTTGGGACAAAATCCAAGAATTGGTTAAAAAAGACGGAATCACTTTGGAATTTACAGAGTTCACAGACTACTCACAACCAAACAAGGCAACTGCTGATGGCG
Source organism: bacterium (assembly GCA_905221085.1). Taxonomy (GTDB): domain Bacteria; phylum Bacillota; class Bacilli; order Lactobacillales; family Streptococcaceae; genus Streptococcus. The sequence goes on along the minus strand of CAJNBT010000008.1, from coordinate 71,228 downwards.
AAGTAGATTTGAACGCTTTCCAACACTATAACTTCTTGAACAACTGGAACAAAGAAAACGGGAAAGACCTTGTAGCGATTGCAGATACTTACATCTCTCCAATTCGCCTTTACTCAGGTTTGAATGGAAGTGACAACAAGTACACTAAAGTAGAAGACATCCCAGCAAACGGAGAAATCGCTGTACCGAACGATGCTACAAACGAAAGCCGTGCGCTTTACTTGCTTCAATCAGCTGGCTTGATTAAATTGGACGTTTCAGGAACTGCTCTTGCAACAGTTGCTAACATCAAAGAAAATCCAAAGAACTTGAAAATCACTGAATTGGACGCTAGCCAAACAGCTCGTTCATTGTCATCAGTTGACGCTGCCGTTGTAAACAATACCTTCGTTACAGAAGCAAAATTGGACTACAAGAAAGCACTTTTCAAAGAACAAGCTGATGAAAATTCAAAACAATGGTACAACATTATCGTTGCGAAAAAAGATTGGGAAACATCACCTAAGGCTGATGCTATCAAGAAAGTGATCGCAGCTTACCACACAGATGACGTGAAAAAAGTTATCGAAGAAACATCAGACGGTTTGGATCAACCAGTTTGGTAATAAGAAACAGGGAGGTGGGAGAGAGAATTCCACCTCTTGCTTTTGTATAGAGCATGGATTGTCAGGAAGAGTAGTTCATAGAAAGGTAGAGAGAATATGGTTTTTCCTAGTGAACAAGAACAGATTGAAAAATTTGAAAAAGATCATGTAGCCCAGCATTATTTCGAGGTTTTGCGTACCTTGATTTCTAAGAAATCGGTCTTTGCCCAACAGGTGGGACTTAAAGAAGTCGCAAACTATCTGGGTGAGATTTTCAAGCGTGTTGGGGCTGAAGTGGAGATTGATGAGACTTACACGGCGCCTTTTGTCATGGCGCATTTCAAGAGTTCGCGTCCAGATGCCAAAACCTTGATTTTCTATAACCACTATGACACTGTGCCAGCGGACGGGGATCAGGTCTGGACAGAGGATCCCTTTACGCTTTCGGTCCGCAATGGCTTTATGTATGGGCGTGGGGTTGATGACGACAAGGGTCATATCACGGCTCGTTTGAGTGCTTTGAGAAAATACATGCAGCACCACGATGACCTGCCTGTCAATATCAGTTTTATCATGGAGGGAGCAGAGGAATCGGCTTCGACAGACCTAGATAAGTATCTGGAAAAGCATGCGGATAAACTCCGTGGCGCAGATTTGTTGGTCTGGGAACAAGGAACCAAAAATGCCTTGGAACAGCTGGAAATTTCTGGTGGAAATAAGGGAATTGTGACTTTTGATGCCAAGGTAAAAAGCGCTGATGTGGATATCCATTCGAGTTATGGTGGGGTTGTGGAATCAGCTCCCTGGTATCTCCTTCAAGCCTTACAGTCTCTTCGTGCCGCAGATGGCCGTATCTTGGTTGAAGGCTTGTACGAAGAAGTACAAGAGCCAAATGAACGAGAATTGGCCTTGGTGGATACCTATGCCCAACGAAATCCAGGGGAAATCAGCCAGATTTATGGTTTGGAATTGCCTCTCTTACAAGAGGACCGCGCAGCCTTTCTAAAACGTTTCTTTTTCGAGCCAGCTCTTAATATCGAAGGGATTCAGTCAGGTTACCAAGGACAAGGAGTCAAAACGATTTTGCCAGCAGAAGCCAGCGCTAAGCTAGAAGTTCGTTTGGTTCCTGGTCTAGAACCGCATGATGTTCTGGAAAAAATTCGGAAACAGCTAGACAAAAATGGCTTTGATAAGGTAGAATTATACTATACCTTGGGAGAGATGAGCTATCGAAGCGATATGAGCGCGCCAGCCATTCTTAATGTGATCGAGTTGGCCAAGAAATTCTATCCACAGGGCGTATCTGTCTTGCCGACTACAGCTGGGACAGGGCCTATGCATACGGTTTTTGATGCCCTAGAGGTGCCAATGGTGGCCTTCGGTTTAGGAAATGCCAATAGCCGAGACCACGGTGGAGATGAGAACGTGCGAATCGCCGATTACTACACCCATATTGAATTAGTAGAGGAGCTGATTAGAAGCTATGAGTAGAGATATTATTAAGTTAGATCAGATCGATGTGACTTTTCATCAGAAGAAGAGAACCATCACAGCGGTTAAGGATGTGACCATTCACATCCAAGAAGGGGATATCTACGGAATTGTTGGATATTCTGGAGCAGGGAAATCAACCCTTGTACGGGTGATTAATCTCTTGCAAAAACCATCTGCAGGGAAAATCACTATTGACGACGATGTGATTTTTGATGGTAAGGTCACCTTGACGGCCGAGCAGTTGCGTCGTAAACGTCAAGATATCGGAATGATTTTCCAGCATTTTAACCTGATGAGCCAAAAGACAGCAGAGGAGAATGTAGCCTTTGCCCTTAAACACTCTGGACTCAGCAAGGAAGAAAAGAAGGCTAAAGTAGCTAAGTTGTTGGACTTGGTTGGCTTGGCAGATCGTGCTGAAAACTACCCTTCACAACTATCTGGAGGGCAAAAACAGCGTGTGGCCATTGCGCGTGCCTTGGCAAATGATCCAAAAATCTTGATTTCAGATGAGTCAACTTCTGCCCTTGACCCTAAGACAACCAAGCAAATTTTGGCCTTGTTGCAAGATTTGAACCAAAAATTAGGCTTGACGGTTGTCTTGATTACGCATGAAATGCAGATTGTCAAAGATATTGCCAATCGTGTGGCAGTCATGCAGGATGGTCATTTGATTGAAGAGGGAAGTGTCCTTGAAATCTTCTCAGACCCTAAACAACCTTTGACCCAAGACTTTATCTCAACAGCTACAGGTATTGACGAAGCCATGGTCAAAATCGAGAAGCAAGAAATCGTGGAACATCTGTCTGAAAACAGTCTCTTGGTGCAACTCAAGTACGCTGGAGCTTCAACAGACGAGCCACTTTTGAATGAATTGTACAAGCATTATCAAGTGGCGGCTAATATCCTCTATGGGAATATCGAAATTCTCGATGGCACTCCTGTTGGAGAATTAGTGGTGGTCTTGTCAGGTGAAAAAGCAGCGCTAGCAGGTGCCCAAGAAGCCATTCGTCAAGCAGGCGTACAGCTAAAAGTATTGAAGGGAGGACAGTAAGATGGAATCATTGATTCAAACCTATTTACCAAATGTCTATAAAATGGGCTGGGCTGGTCAGGCAGGCTGGGGAACAGCCATCTACCTAACCCTTTATATGACAGTTCTTTCCTTTATCATTGGAGGTTTCTTGGGGCTAGTGGCAGGTCTTTTCCTCGTCTTGACAGCGCCGGGTGGTGTTTTAGAAAATAAAGTCGTTTTCTGGATTTTAGACAAGATTACTTCCATTTTTCGTGCGGTACCATTTATCATTCTCTTGGCAGTCTTGTCACCCTTCTCTCATCTAATCGTAGGAACAAGCATTGGTCCAAATGCGGCTATCGTACCGCTATCTTTTGCAGTTTTTGCCTTCTTTGCCCGTCAAGTACAGGTGGTATTGGCTGAGCTAGATGGTGGTGTCATTGAGGCGGCTCAAGCTAGCGGAGCGACATTCTGGGATATCGTAGGTGTTTACCTATCCGAAGGCCTTCCAGACTTGATCCGCGTGACAACTGTGACCTTGATTTCACTTGTTGGAGAAACAGCTATGGCCGGTGCGGTTGGAGCTGGTGGTATAGGTAACGTGGCTATCGCCTATGGATTTAACCGTTACAATCACGATGTGACCATCTTGGCAACCATCATTATCATTTTGATTATCTTCCTTATCCAATTTTTGGGAGACTTCTTGACCAAGAAATTAAGTCATAAATAAAAAAGAGCCGTGCGGCTCTTTTTTAGTAATCAGATTTTTTGTGCCAATTTTTTACTCAAGGCTTGTCCAATCAAGGCACCCACTAGGGCTCCGATGACAATACTTGCGATAAATAAAAGGACAGTTCCAGGATTTGGTGCGACCATGATACGGTCGATATATTCTTGCGATTTTCCTCTTGCCAGAAGGGTAGCCATATAGGCTTTGGGCGTAATCCACATGAGTAGAATTGGTCCAGATGTGCTAAAAGTGAAAATAACGAAAGAAAGGAAATTCTTTGTTTGGTCCTTGTATTTTCCGAGGTTAGCTACTCCATCTGCTAGGAGGCCACAGATAATTCCAGGAAGGAAGGCACCAGCACCGTGTTTAGTTCCCAAGAAAAAGAGAGCCATGACAAGGCCGATAGTGGTAATGGCTCCAAAGCGCGGAACTTTTGCGACTAGGATCATATAGACGCTACCGCCTACAAGGCCAGTAAAGGCAGGCGCATAAAACATGTTTCCAGTTTGGTCAAAGAGATTGCCCAAAAGGACACCAATCCCCATGCAGAGGAAGTAAAGAACTGCAAAAAGCAGTGTAGTTAAGATAGATTTTTTCATGAATTGTCTCCTGATAATTTTATCACAATTCTCATTGTACCACGGTTTGGTGGGATTGTAAATGGATAGTCTATGTGTTTGAAAACGCTTGAAATATGCTATAATAGTTTCATAGTTATTTTTAGGGGGATATCATGGGGAGATTTTTAGACTTTGTCTTTAATCGTTTCTTTTTAGGGATGATTGCGACAGCCTTCTTTTGGATATTAACATTGGCAGGAGGGATTATTCTTGGTCTAGCGCCGGCTAGTTCCACCTTGATGAGCTTGTATGCAGAACATGGTTATAGCTTTCGGGAATACAGTTTGAAGGAGGCTTGGTCTCTATATAAGCAAAATTTCGTCTCAAGCAACCTGATTTTCTATAGCTTTTTAGGGGTGGATCTAGTTTTGGTCTATGGCCTGTATCTCTTGGTGCAATTGCCTCATCAGACTATTATTCATTTGATTGCGACCTTTTTGAATGTTCTAGTAGTTGCCCTGCTCTTTTTGGCCTATACAATATCTTTAAAACTACAAGTTTATTTTGACTTGTCCTATAGAAATAGTCTCAAACTATCCTTGATTGGCATCTTTATGAGCCTAGCAGCTGTGGCCAAGGTTCTCCTTGGGACTGTGCTACTTGTGGCAATTGGTTATTATATGCCTGCTCTTCTCTTCTTTGTAGGAATTGGGATGTGGCATTTCTTTATCAGTGATATGTTGGAACCGGTCTATGAAAGCATCCATGAAAAATTGGCGACAAAATAGAATGAAGCAGTTTTGGCTACATACGCTTCTGCGAACCTACAGTTCAGTTATGATCATTATTATTGCGAGTTTTGCAATCTTACTTTCTTACGCTGACTGGGATTCACGGGAAAAGGAAGCTCAAAGAGTAGCCCAGCGTGTAACTACTCGAACAGTTGAAGAGGTGGAGTATTATTATCGCGAGTCAGCCCAGCTAGCGCAAGATTTAGTAGCCAATCAAGACAGGATACAAGGGGTTTATAAGTACTTTAGTCTATCAACATCTGAGTATTTTTATTGGCTGTTGGAGCATCAAGCAGCTTCGTCAACTTCTATTTCTCTGTATGAAAATATCGATGATCTTTATGTTCAAAATGACTATATAACGGGTGTTGCAATCGTCTTGCAGGACTTTAAAGAAGTTTATGTTTCGAGCAGAAATGAGAGAGGTGGTCATACGGTACTTGCGGAAGACTTTAAACCAGAGGCCAATAGTTTTGGAGTGCCTATTTTAGACCCAGCGACGGATCAATCGATAGGGGTTGTTTATATCTCCTTGGATCCAGAAATCTTATACCATGCTGTGGACAATACCCGAGGTCATATCCCGATGGCTGTGACTGTCACATCGCCTTTTGATACGGAGATTTTTCATATTGGTGAGAGGGTCAATAGGGAGCATGAGAACTGGTTTGTTGGTGTGACCTCTCATGGCTATCAGGTTCAGGTGGCAGTTCCCAAAAACTTTGTTTTACAAGGAACAGTGACTAGCTCTGCTTTGATTGTGGGCTTGAGCCTTCTCTTTATTGTTATTCTTTATCTGACTTTGAGGCAGACCTTTGCTAATTACCAAAAGCAGGTAGTGGATTTGGTGGATTCCATTCAAGCTATTGCCCAAGGACAAGAAGGCCTTCGTATTGACACACTTGAAAAGGACCAGGAATTGCTCCTAATTGCAGAGACTACAAATGATATGTTGGATCGATTGGAAAAGAATATCCATGATATTTACCAGTTAGAGCTTAGTCAAAAAGATGCCAATATGCGGGCCCTGCAGGCGCAAATCAATCCTCATTTTATGTATAATACGCTGGAATTCTTGCGCATGTATGCAGTCATGCAAAGTCAAGACGAGTTGGCGGATATCATTTATGAATTCAGTAGTCTCTTGCGTAACAATATTTCCGACGAAAGAGAAACTCTTCTCAAACAGGAATTAGAATTTTGCCGTAAATATAGCTATCTCTGCATGGTTCGCTATCCTAAATCTATTGCCTATGGTTTCAAGATAGACCCAGAACTAGAGAATATGAAAATTCCCAAATTTACCTTGCAACCGCTGGTAGAAAATTATTTCGCTCATGGTGTTGACCACAGACGGACAGATAATGTAATTAGCATTAAAGCTCTTAAACGAGATGGTTTTGTGGAAATTTTAGTGGTAGATAATGGTCGTGGTATGTCGTCTGAAAAGCTGGCAAGTATTCGAGAAAAATTAAGGCAGAGACATTTTGAACACCAAGCCAGCTACAGTGATCAAAAGCAGTCTATCGGGATTGTCAATGTCCATGAGCGTTTTGTGCTCTATTTTGGGGATCGCTATGCTATTACTATATATTCTGCAGAGCAAGCAGGTGTTCAGTATCGTATTACAATTCAAGATGAGTAGAAAGGGAGAAAATGTATAAAGTATTATTAGTAGATGATGAGTACATGGTGACAGAAGGTCTGAAACGTTTGATTCCCTTTGATAAGTGGGGTATGGAGGTCGTCGCAACAGCCAGTCATGCCGATGAAGCCCTAGAATATGTTCAGGAAAATCCTATCGATGTGGTCATTTCCGATGTCAATATGCCCGACAAAACAGGACTTGACATGATTCGGGAAATGAAAGAGATTTTACCAGATGCTGCCTATATCCTGCTTTCAGGTTATCAGGAGTTTGATTATGTCAAAAGAGCAATGAACCTTAGTGTGGTGGACTATCTGGTCAAACCTGTTGATAAGGTAGAGTTGGGAAATCTGCTGGAGAAGATTGCAGGTCAGCTCGGCGAGAGAGGAAAGAAAAGTCAGACCCTCAGTCAAGATTTAGACGAGGCTGGATTTGTTAGTTATCTAGGAGGTAAGGAGAATTGGTGGATAGGCCTATCCAAGGAAAAACAAGGCTCTTTCACCATTCCCTACTATGTATTGGGTCAAGACTGGCAGATTTTTATTTCTGATCAACCCCTAGATGGTTTAGTCGTTACTCCCTTTGAAGCTCCCTATCAAGAACACTTTGAACGCTGGAAGCTGAATGCTGAGAAAGCCCTCTTTTACGGTTCTGTAAATTTAAAACAGTCTGAGAGTCTCTTTGCCTATTACGAACCGATTTATAGGGTTATCATTCAGGGGAATCTCAATCAAATCGTGGAAGAGTTAAACCTCTTGGAGAAGGTGGTTCTTGAAAATACGCCGCGTGTTCCGATTACCAAACAGCTTTTTATCCAGTTTGTCATGGATGTCTTTCACTTGTTTGAACATCTAAAAGCTGATGATTTAACGGATATTGTCAAAACGATTCATGCTATTCAATCCTTTGATGAATTGGTTCCTTATATTAAGGAAACTCTGACCCGCTTTTTTGGGCAATATCGCATGAATGAAAATGTGGTCAGTATACTGGAAGTTATTGGGCGTGATTATCAGAAAGAACTTTCGCTCAAGGATATCAGTAAGGATCTTTTTATCAATCCTGTCTATCTAGGTCAGTTGATTAAGCGAGAAACCAATTCGACTTTCGCAGAGTTACTAAACAAACAACGCATTAAGGCTGCCCAACAACTCTTACTTTCGACTAGTGACAGTATCGAAGATATTTGTTATGCTGTTGGTTACAGTAACGTGGGATATTTCTATAAAGTGTTCCGAAAATTGTGCGGAAAATCGCCAAAAGCCTACCGAAAACAGGTAGAAACTATACTATAAGATTTGTATTCCCTTACAAAAGGTGCTATAATATCAATAATAATATCAGGAGGTTCTATCATGAAAAAGAAACCGATTTATCTATGGGTCTTGCTAATCTTGTCTGCTCTTATTTCAGCTATGTCTCTGTTTGGAATGTTGAGTCCCTTGCCTAGTAAAGAAGCCCTTCGTGCCGCTCAGAAACAAGTTGCAGGGGTCAGTGCTCAGCAATTAGAAGACAACATCAATTACACCTATAGAGTAGCAGAATCAACTCATTCTATTTTTAATATGGCCTTGATTGTGCTATCTGCTATTTTAGTGGTAGTAGCGATTGTATTCCTTATTCGTAAGAATTTGCAATATGCAAACTATACTTACGTTGGCTATGTTTTGTTAGCTATTATTGGTTCGATTTATGGCTATGTGACTTTACAAGACGCTGTGCAGTTAGTTCACGATGAGACCATGCGTTTAGGGATAAGTGTTATTTCACAAGCCGTTAGCATTTTCTATATCGTCATAAATGTTCTTTTCCTAGCCCTTGTCTTCTATAAGATGTGGCGTCAACAAAAAGCCTTGGCAGAAGAAGAGGAAACAGAAGAAGTTGCTTAAGTATTGACAAAAAAGAGCTATCAAGTTACAATCTTGGTAGTTCTTTTTCGATTAAAAATAAAATCATGGAGGAAAATATGAAGACAATTTCTTTAGTTTATATTAGTTTGAGTGGCAATACTGAGAGTTTTGTGACGCGCTTGAAAGACTATCTCTTGTCCCAGTACGAGGGAATAGAGGTTCAAAAGATTCATATCAAGGATTTGGTCAAGGAAGGTCACGATTTCTATGAAATGGACCACCCTTACGTCGCCTTTCTACCGACCTACCTTGAAGGTGGGAATGGCGTTGATAACGGAGATGTCGAGATTTTGACAACACCAGTAGGGGATTTTATCGCCTATGGTGATAATGCTAGTAAGTGTTTTGGTGTGGTTGGTTCAGGAAATCGTAACTTTAATAACCAATACTGCCTGACAGCCAAGCAATACAGTCAACGTTTTGGTTTCCCTGTATTGGCTGACTTTGAAATGCGAGGCATGCTGGAAGATATCAAACATGTTGCAGCGATTATCGCAGATTTGTATGAGTTGGAAAGTTAAGCTTCGGCTTGGCTTTTTATTTATCCTAGGTAGTTCCTATTTTCTATGCTCCAAGAGTTGATTGATATGGTCTACTTTTTTTGATGCTCTTTTATAGGAAATAGTCCAAATGATGAGGTAGACAATCGCAAACTCGATAATGAGCTGGAGATAGAAGATCCAGTGGAAGGGGAACCAACCTGCCAGAGTTGCTAGTGGGACAAAGCCTACTAGCATGAGGAAAAAATGAGTCAGAGTTGCACGGAGCAAGCTCCAGTCACGACTGAATAATCGCTTGCCAAAGTTGAAGAGAATACCAATGGCTGCCCAGATCAGTGTGCAGTAGAGCAAGACCAAGGCACCGTGAACTTGATGTTGAGTCATCACTTGTCCGATGAGAGAGTCGGGACTTAACGGGGCGTAGGTACTTGGTGCATAAATGAGTGAAAAGATGATAGAGAGGATGAGACCGATGAGGACACCAGTAGCTGCGTCGTGGAAGATTTGTTTTTTCATAGTTCTAATTTCTCCTTGATGGTTTTTAGATAACGGCGTGAAGAGTAGGTGAAGCTTTCGTTTTTCAAGAAAATTTCTACTAGGCCGTTGGGGGTGAGCTTGAGATGAGAGATGGAATCGATATTGATGATTTCTGATTGGGAAATTTGGATAAAATTGGTTGGCAGAATTTCAAGGACCTGATAGAGTCGCAAATCAATGCTGTAGGTCTGACTCGCGGTTTCTGCTAGAACCTTCCGATTCTCGATATAGAAGCGTTGAATCTTGCCAATCTCAACGAGATAGACCTGATTATCGATTTTCCCTTTGATTTTTTCTGTTAGATCCAGATTTTCTGCGAACTCGATGACTTTCTGGACTTTATCTGTCGGCTGAGGTGCTTGAACAATCAGCTTTTCCTCTTCGTAAACTTCACTAATCTGTAGTTCTACTTTCATAAATTTCTCTCCTTGTTTTTCATACAAAATTGTGATCACTTCTTGTACACCTTTATTAAACACTATTTTACGACACCTGGCAAGGGACTTTGTCTATGTGGAGGGATTTGGCTCCTATGTGGTGCTTGCTTTTCTGTCCTATCTGAAATATGGTATAATAGCACTAATCAATTTCTAGGAAAATAGATACAGAAAGGGGCTGAAAAATGTCTCATATTATTGAATTGCCAGAGGTGCTGGCAAACCAGATTGCGGCAGGAGAGGTTATCGAGCGTCCAGCTAGCGTTGTTAAGGAGCTGGTAGAAAACGCTATTGACGCGGGCTCTAGCCAGATTATCGTTGAGATTGAGGAAGCAGGTCTTAAGAAGATTCAAATCACAGATAATGGTCATGGAATTGCCCACGATGAGGTGGAATTGGCCCTGCGTCGTCATGCGACCAGTAAGATAAAAAATCAGGCAGATCTCTTTCGGATTCGGACGCTTGGTTTTCGAGGTGAAGCCCTGCCTTCTATAGCGTCTGTTAGTGTTTTGACTCTGTTGACTGCGGTGGATGGCGCAAGTCACGGGACCAAGCTAGTCGCGCGTGGGGGTGAAGTTGAGGAAGTCATCCCAGCGACTAGTCCTGTGGGAACCAAGGTTTGTGTGGAGGACCTCTTTTTCAACACGCCTGCCCGCCTCAAGTATATGAAGAGTCAGCAAGCGGAGTTGTCTCATATCATTGATATTGTCAATCGTCTGGGTTTGGCCCATCCTGAGATTTCTTTTAGCTTGATTAGTGATGGCAAGGAAATGACGCGGACAGCTGGGACTGGTCAACTGCGTCAAGCTATTGCAGGGATTTACGGTTTGGCGAGTGCCAAGAAGATGATTGAAATTGAGAATTCTGACCTTGATTTCGAAATTACAGGTTTTGTGTCCTTGCCTGACTTGACTCGAGCTAATCGCAACTATATCAGCCTCTTCATCAATGGCCGTTATATCAAGAACTTTTTACTCAATCGTGCTATTCTTGACGGCTATGGTAGTAAGCTTATGGTAGGCCGTTTTCCACTGGCTGTCATTCATATTCATATCGATCCTTATCTAGCGGATGTCAATGTGCATCCAACCAAGCAAGAGGTGCGGATTTCCAAGGAAAAAGAACTGATGACGCTTGTCTCAGAAGCTATTGCAAATAGTCTCAAGGAACAAACCTTGATACCTGATGCCTTGGAAAATCTTGCCAAATCGACTGTGCGCAACCGTGAGAAGGTGGAGCAGACCATTCTCCCGCTCAAAGAAAATACACTTTACTATGAGCAAACTGATCCGACAAGACCTAGCCAAGCTGAGGTGGCTGATTATCAGGTGAATCTGACTGAAGAGAAGCAGGATTTAACCCTGTTTGCCAAAGAAACCTTGGAGCAATTGACAAAGCCAGCAAAACTGCATTTTGCAGAGAGAAAGTCTGCTAACTACGACCAACTAGACCATCCAGAGCTAGATTTAGCCAGTTTGGATAAGGCCTATGACAAGCTGGAGCGAGAAGAATCATCCAGCTTTCCAGAGTTGGAGTTTTTCGGACAAATGCACGGGACTTATCTCTTTGCCCAAGGGAGAGATGGGCTCTACATCATAGACCAACATGCGGCTCAGGAACGGGTTAAATATGAGGAATATCGTGAAAGCATTGGCAATGTTGACCAGAGCCAGCAGCAACTCCTAGTGCCCTATATCTTTGAATTTCCAGCGGATGATGCCCTCCGTCTCAAGGAAAGAATGGCACTTTTGGAGGAAGTAGGCGTCTTTCTAGCAGAGTACGGGGAAAATCAATTCATCCTACGTGAACATCCTATTTGGATGGCAGAAGAAGAGATTGAATCAGGCATCTATGAGATGTGCGACATGCTCCTTTTGACCAAGGAAGTTTCGATCAAGAAATACCGAGCAGAGTTGGCTATTATGATGTCCTGCAAGCGGTCCATCAAGGCCAATCATCGTATCGATGATCATTCAGCCAGACAGCTCCTTTATCAGCTCTCTCAATGTGACAATCCCTATAACTGTCCCCATGGACGCCCTGTTTTGGTGCATTTTACCAAGTCGGATATGGAAAAGATGTTCCGACGTATTCAGGAAAATCACACCAGTCTCCGTGAATTGGGGAAATATTAAACTAAAAGGAAAACTATGTACGAATATCTAAAAGGAATCATCACCAAAATCACTGCCAAATACATTGTTCTTGAAGTCAACGGTATCGGCTATATCTTGCATGTGGCCAATCCTTATGCCCACTCGGGTCAGGTTAATCAAGAAACTCAGATTTATGTGCACCAAGTTGTCCGTGAGGATGCCCATCTGCTTTATGGCTTTCGCTCAGAAGACGAGAAAAAGCTCTTTCTCAGTCTGATTTCGGTTTCTGGGATTGGTCCTGTATCAGCTCTTGCTATTATCGCTGCTGATGACAACGCTGGCTTGGTTCAAGCCATTGAAACCAAGAACATCACCTACTTGACTAAGTTCCCTAAAATTGGCAAGAAAACAGCCCAGCAGATGGTGTTGGACTTGGAAGGCAAGGTAGTAGTTGCAGGAGATGATCTTCCTGCCAAGGTGGCAGTGCAAGCTAGCGCTGAAAACCAAGAATTGGAAGAAGCTATGGAAGCCATGTTGGCTTTGGGCTACAAGGCAATCGAGCTCAAGAAAATCAAGAAATTCTTTGAAGGAACGACAGATACAGCTGAGAACTATATCAAGTCGGCCCTTAAAATGTTGGTCAAATAGGAGCAGAGCATGACAAAACGTTGTTCGTGGGTCAAGATGACCAATCCGCTCTATATCGCCTATCATGATGAGGAGTGGGGGCAGCCCCTCCATGATGACCAAGCATTGTTTGAGTTGTTGTGTATGGAAACCTATCAAGCGGGCCTGTCTTGGGAAACGGTTCTCAACAAACGACAAGCTTTCCGAGAAGCCTTTCATGGCTATCAAATTCAAGCGGTCGCAGAGATGACTGATACCGAATTGGAAGCCTTGCTGGATAATCCAGCCATCATCCGAAATAGAGCCAAGATTTTTGCTACACGTGCTAATGCCCAAGCCTTTCTACGGTTACAGGTAGAATATGGCTCTTTTAATGCCTATCTTTGGTCTTTTGTTGAGGGGAAAACGATCGTTAACGATGTTCCTGATTATCGCCAAGCCCCAGCTAAAACATCCTTGTCTGAGAAATTAGCCAAAGATCTCAAAAAACGAGGTTTCAAGTTCACAGGTCCAGTCGCCGTCCTGTCTTTTTTACAGGCTGCAGGGCTAGTTGATGACCATGAGAATGATTGCGAGTGGAAAAGCAGGAATTAGTGAGTATAGGTAATTAGAATATCTGAGAATATAGAAAAAAGCTGAGAAATTTATCTCAGCTTTTTATACATACTAGTATATTTGTTAGAGTGAAGTCAGAAAAGTGATTCCACCTAAAATAACACCGGCTGAATTTGGAATGATTAATATCCAATCCTTCTTAGGTTCTTTTGTCCATCCATAAATAACCCAGATTAAGCAAGATATAGCAGCTGATAAAGGTTGAAATGGTTGAGCTTTATTTCCCTGTAAATTAGCGATAATTTGAGGAATGTAGGCAATAAATACTATAATTCCAATAAAGGCACCAATAGAACCTACGATTCGATTAATTTTTTGTTTTGTCATATACACCTCCTTTAAAAGGATATCATAGAAATTAGCGAAATGCAATAAATTCAGATATAAATTGTAACGAAAACCAATACAAAAGCACAAAAATAGAGAAACTATTTATTTTTTGTTATAGTCAAAGCGAATGACTTGTTCCTGTGCATCTACATGAGCGTGGACTCCAAAGGGAACAATGGCTCTTGGAGTTGCGTGGCCGACATTCAGATTATAGACAATCGGGATATTGCTATCAATGATATCCAATAGTGCCTCTTTATAGTCGTCATAGAAAGTTTCATCCATAGGTTTTCCGACCAAGAGTCCACTGATGACCTCGAATATCCCAGTTTCCTTTAAAGTCTGCAACATCTTTTTGAAATATTCTGGCTCTGGCTTTTCTTCGCTTGTCTCTAGCAAGAGGATCTTTCCTTCCCAGTCTGACAAGTCAGGGAAAAGTTTGTACTTTTGGCAGAGCTCCGTGCTATCTGCGTATCGAGAGTTGTCAAAGATATCGTAGAGGGATTCAAGACACCCACCGAGGATTTCCCCCTCGAACTGGGCATTTCCTTGTAACAAGTCAAAACCAGTATTTGTATGATTGATACGAGGTGTTCCCAGAGCCTTGGGACTGAAGTCAGTTCGTTCCTCATACCAAACGTCGCTAGGGCGGATTTCTGAGATTCTTCCCGTCTCAATCAATTCTTTAAAGTAGTGAAGGCTATAGGCTAACATTTCCTTGTCTAATTCACAAATGTCTGTTAAAAAGGATTGACCATAAAAAGTTTTAATACCTAGTTTATGCAACATAAGGTGGTTCATGGTTGTATCTGAGAAACCAAGAAAAATCTTTTGTTTGATAACCTTTTCTAGTTGGTCATTTTCAAAAAGGTAGGGCAACAAACGATAGGTATTATCCCCACCGATGGCGCATAGGATCATGTCGATGCTATCATCAGAAAAGGCATGAATCAAATCCTCTGCACGTGCTTCAGGATGGTCCTTGATAAAGTCTAAGCCTTTTAGCGAATGGGGCAAAAAGATAGGATTGAGTCCTAGATCCTTGAGACGTTGGACACCCAAGTCTACTTCGTGTTTGACAAAGTCCTCTCCGATAATGCCACTAGATAAACTAACAATACCAATGGTAGAAACTATATCTCATCCTCCTAGAAATAGATTGATACTCTTCGAAAATCAAATTCAAACCACGTCAGCTTTGCCTTGCCGTACTCAAGTACAGCCTGCGGCTAGCTTCCTAGTTTGCTCTTTGATTTTCATTGAGTATGAGCCTATTTTATCACAAAATATAAGAGAAAGCTATGTAGGATTTCAGAAGAATGCTTTTAAATCAAGAAAGTAGTAAAAAGCAACCGCGCCTGCAGTTGCTTTTATGATTCTTCTTAATAGCGTGTTGGTCCTGCACTTGCGCTGCGGATGTTCAAGCGTTTCTTGAGATAGAAGCGAAGGGCTAGGAGGGCTGCTCCGATAATAGCTAGTGGCAATGGAGCAAGTACTGGGTTAAGGCTAGCTGGTAGGAAGCTTGTTGCAAAGAAGACAAGCAACCAAAGGAACATAGAAGCTAGGATAACTAGTACAGATTTCCAGAAAGGTGGACGTTGACTACGGTCCATATCTGGTCCATAGTATTGGTAAACAAAGTAGTACATCAAGTAGAAGGCAAATCCACCAACAAGTCCAACTAATAGGAGGGTAATCAAACCGTAACCGATAGCTTGATCTGCTGAGAAGAAGGTTGTGAGAGCGCTGACGAGGGCAAAGAGGCTAGTGATGAAAAGAGCTGAGTCCATAATCATGAGTTTTGGATCATCATTTTCTTTTGGATGCTCTTTTTCATATTGCTCCTTGACAGTGAAACTATGAGCCCAATGGGTCGGTGCGCCATAGAGGGAACGAGCAGTCGTACCCTTGGCTTGCTCTTCAAGGATTTGAGGAATGACTTCCTCAAAAATAGTCTTGATTTCAACGTCTGTTTTTCCATCTTTGATGAATTGTTGGGTAGCGATGTGGATAAACTCTTGGTTTTTCTTGGTTAATTTTTGTAGATCAATCTGAGACATAGGAACTCCTCTTAGAACCATTTTTTATGGATGAGATAGAGAGTGAGCGAGACACTCATAGCAAAGGCGATAAAGACGATTAACCAAAAAGCATTTGGCTCGCCGTTTAGGGGGATTTCATTATCCTTAAAGTTCATCCCGTAAGCAGAAAAGACCATGGTTGGGATGGACATGACGATGGTCACAAGGGCCAAGGTTTTCATGATATTGTTCTGGTTATTAGAAATGATAGAGGCGAAGGTCTCTGTCATAGAATGCAAGACGTTTCCATAAATGTCTGCCATCTCGATGGCCTGTTGGGTTTCAATCAGGGTATCTTCAAGCAGGTCTTCGTCCTCAAGGTATTTCTTGATATTACTGGTTGAGCTGGTCAATTTCTTAATCACGCGCTCATTTGTTTTGAGGGAAGCCTTGAAATAGACGATAGTTTTTTCCAATTCCATGAGCTCAATCAATTCTTCATTACGAGTTGATTGATGCAGTTGACTTTCGATTTGTTCACTCTTACGGTCAATAGAACGAAGGGCTGTTAGGTAAAGCTCTGCATTGCGATAGAGAATCTGGAAGATAAAACGCGAACGCATGAAGGTATAGAAATTACGCAATCGACGGTTGATAAAGACATCAAGGACTGGTAATGGTTCCAAACACGTAGTGATAATGGTTTCCTCGGTGATGATAATACCAAGCGGGATGGTTACGTAGTAGGTGCGATTATTTCTTTCTTCTGTGACCGGCACGTCTACGATAATCAGGGTGTACTCATCTTCAATCGTAATACGAGACATTTCTTCCGCATCGAGCGGTGCTCGGAGGTCAGCAATATCGATATCGAAGGCGTTAGCGATTTCGAGTGATTCATTTTGAGTCGGATTGACGAGATTGATCCAAGTACCCGGTTCAAGCGTATCGATCTCTTTAAATTCAGTTGTTGTAGAGAGAAAAACTTGTTTCATATCCCTTATCCTTTCTCATTTTTCAGATTTTTTCACACCGTACTATTATACTACAAATTCAGTCTTTTGGGTAATAGAATCTCACTTTTTTTGGTATAATGGTAAGCAATAATGGACTAGAAAGAACAAAGATGCAAGATAAAATTGTCATTCATGGGGCGCGTGCCCATAATTTAAAAAATATTGATGTGGAGATTCCACGAGACAAGCTGGTTGTTGTGACAGGTTTGTCAGGTTCAGGGAAATCCAGTCTGGCCTTTGATACCCTCTATGCGGAGGGACAACGTCGCTATGTGGAGAGTTTGTCAGCCTACGCTCGCCAGTTCTTGGGCAATATGGAAAAACCAGATGTAGATGCCATTGATGGTCTTAGCCCAGCTATTTCTATTGACCAGAAAACGACTAGCAAAAACCCTCGCTCGACGGTGGGAACAACGACTGAAATCAATGACTATCTGCGTCTCCTCTACGCACGTGTGGGGACGCCTTACTGTATCAACGGGCATGGAGCTATCAAGGCTTCTTCTGTGGAGCAAATCGTGGATAAGGTTTTAGAATTGCCTGAACGCCAGCGCTTGCAGATTTTGGCCCCTGTCATCCGCAAGAAAAAAGGACAGCACAAGAGCGTTGTTGAAAAGGTTCAGAAAGATGGTTATGTTCGCGTCCGTGTGGATGGGGAAGTCTATGATGTGACCGAAGTGCCAGAGTTGTCTAAGAGCAAGCAACACAATATTGATGTCGTGGTTGACCGTATCGTTATCAAGGAGGGCATTCGTAGTCGTCTCTTTGATTCCATTGAGGCTGCCCTTCGTATTGCAGAAGGCTATGTCATTATCGACACTATGGACGACTCTGAGTTGCTCTTCTCTGAGCATTATGCCTGCCCAGTTTGTGGATTTACTGTTCCAGAGTTAGAGCCGCGTCTCTTCTCCTTCAATGCTCCTTTTGGCTCTTGTAGTGAGTGTGATGGTTTGGGCATCAAGCTTGAGGTGGATACTGATTTGGTAGTGCCAGATGCCAGCAAAACATTACGTGAGGGAGCGCTAGCACCTTGGAATCCTATTTCATCCAACTACTATCCAAACATGCTAGAGCAGGCTATGACAGCCTTTGGAGTGGATATGGATAAGCCTTTTGAAGACTTGTCAGAAGAAGATAAGAACTTGATTCTCTACGGCTCAGATGGCAAGGAATTCCATTTCCACTATGAGAATGAATTTGGTGGCGTGCGCGATATCGATATTCCTTTTGAGGGAGTTGTCAACAATATCAAACGTCGCTACCATGAAACTAATAGTGACTACACTCGCACCCAGATGCGCCTCTACATGAATGAGCTGACCTGCGGAACTTGTCATGGTTATCGCCTCAATGACCAGGCTTTGTCTGTCCGTGTTGGTGGTGAGAAAGGACCACATATCGGAGAAATTTCAGACCTGTCTATCGCAGACCACTTGGAGTTGGTGAGCCAGTTAACCTTGTCTGAAAATGAAGCTATTATTGCTCGTCCCATTCTCAAGGAAATCAAGGACCGTTTGACCTTCCTTAATAACGTGGGTCTTAACTATCTGACCCTGTCACGTTCGGCAGGAACCCTTTCAGGTGGGGAAAGTCAGCGTATTCGTTTGGCAACCCAGATTGGTTCCAACCTATCAGGCGTCCTCTATATCCTAGATGAGCCATCGATTGGGCTCCACCAGAGGGACAATGATCGTTTGATCGCCAGTCTCAAAAAGATGCGCGATTTGGGTAATACACTCATCGTGGTGGAACACGATGAAGATACCATGCGCGAAGCGGACTATTTGATTGACGTTGGTCCTGGTGCTGGTGTTTTTGGTGGGGAGATTGTTGCGGCAGGTACGCCTAAGCAGGTAGCTCGTAACAGTAAGTCTATCACAGGCCAGTACTTATCAGGCAAACGTGCTATTCCAGTACCAGACGAGCGCCGTGTAGGAAATGGTCGTTTTATCGAAGTGATAGGAGCGCGTGAGAACAACCTGCAAAATATCACAGCTCGCTTCCCACTAGGAAAATTTATTGCAGTGACAGGGGTGTCGGGCTCAGGCAAGTCGACCTTGATCAACAGTATCCTCAAAAAAGCTATTGCCCAGAAGCTCAACCGTAATTCAGACAAACCTGGTAAGTTTAAGACTATTACAGGGATTGAGCATGTAGACCGCTTGATTGACATTGACCAGAGCCCTATCGGACGAACGCCAAGGTCTAACCCTGCTACCTATACAGGAGTTTTTGACGATATACGTGACCTTTTTGCTCAGACAAATGAAGCCAAGATTCGAGGCTACAAGAAGGGTCGTTTCAGTTTCAACGTCAAGGGTGGTCGCTGTGAAGCCTGCTCGGGTGACGGGATTATCAAGATTGAGATGCACTTCTTGCCAGATGTTTATGTTGCCTGTGAAGTCTGTCATGGAACTCGCTACAACAGTGAGACCCTAGAAGTTCATTACAAGGAAAAAAATATCTCGCAAGTCTTGGATATGACGGTTAATGATGCGGTGGAATTTTTCCAACACATTCCCAAGATTCAACGTAAACTCCAGACCATCAAGGATGTAGGTCTAGGCTATGTGACGCTAGGGCAACCAGCTACCACCCTTTCTGGGGGAGAAGCTCAGCGTATGAAACTGGCTAGTGAACTTCACAAAAGATCGACAGGAAAATCTTTCTATATTCTGGATGAGCCGACGACAGGTCTTCATACCGAGGATATTGCTCGCTTGCTTAAGGTTTTAGCTCGCTTTGTAGACGATGGCAATACAGTCCTTGTTATCGAGCACAATCTGGATGTTATTAAGACGGCAGACCATATTATTGACTTGGGACCTGAAGGTGGTGTCGGTGGTGGGACCATCATTGCAACAGGAACTCCAGAAGAAGTAGCGATCAATGAAGTCAGCTACACAGGACATTATTTGAAAGGAAAGTTACATCATGAATAAACGCGTACAAGCATTTCTAGCTAAAATGCAAGAAAAAGAACTAGATGGAATTATCATCAACAATCTTAAAAACGTCTATTACCTGACTGGTTTTTGGGGATCAAACGGAACAGTCTTTATCAGCCGTGATCGTCAGGTCTTGGTGACAGACTCTCGCTATATCATTGCAGCTAAGCAAGAAACCAGTGGCTTTGAGATTGTGGCTGACCGTGATGAATTGGCTGTCATTGCAGGAATTGTCAAGGACATGGGCTTGTCTCGTATCGGTTTTGAGGATGAGATTTCAGTGTCTTATTATCACCGTATGCAGGCAGCCTTTGAAGGAATTGACTTGCTTCCACAAACTCAGTTTGTCGAAGGTCTTCGAATGATTAAGGATGAGGCGGAGATTGCAGCTATTCGCAAGGCTTGTTCTATCTCAGACCAAGCTTTCCGCGATGCGCTTGACTTTATTAAGCCAGGAAAGACTGAAATTGAGATTGCCAACTTCCTTGACTTCCGTATGCGTGAGTTGGGAGCATCTGGCTTGTCTTTTGATACTATCTTAGCTAGCGGAATCAACTCTTCTAAGCCCCATGCCCATCCAATGCACAAACCAGTGGAATTGGGAGAAGCCATTACCATGGACTTCGGTTGCCTTTATGATCACTATGTCAGCGATATGACACGGACTATCTATCTGGGGCATGTCAGCGACGAGCAGGCAGAGATTTACAATACAGTTCTCAAAGCCAACCAAGCCTTGATCGATCAAGCCAAGGCAGGCTTAGGCTTCCGTGACTTTGACAAAATCCCTCGTGATATTATCATTGAGGCAGGCTATGGAGACTACTTTACTCACGGTATCGGACACGGTATTGGACTGGATATCCATGAGGAACCATACTTTAGCCAGACTTCTACAGAAACTATTAAGGCGGGTATGGCCTTGACCGATGAACCAGGTATCTATATCGAAGGCAAATATGGCGTTCGTATCGAGGATGATATCTTGATTACAGAGACAGGTTGTGAATTATTGACCCTAGCTCCAAAAGAGTTGATAGTCATTTAGTTATTTGTCAAGAAAAAAGTACGAAAATGACGGAAAAAGTCAAAAAAATTTAAAAATAGGTCGCAAGTCGGATGTTTTTTATGGTATAATAGACTAAACTGATAGTAACATGTAGCGAAAGGGGTAGGTACATGATTAAAATTTATACAGTCTCAAGTTGTACTAGCTGTAAAAAAGCAAAAACCTGGCTCAATGCCCACCAGTTAAGTTATAAAGAACAAAACCTTGGTAAAGAAGGAATTACGAGAGAAGAATTACTGGATATTCTAACCAAAACAGATAACGGAATAGCCAGCATCGTTTCGTCTAAAAATCGCTATGCCAAAGCCCTCGGAGTGGATATTGAAGATTTGAGTGTCAACGAAGTCCTCAATCTGATTATGGAAACACC
The DNA here is from genome assembly GCA_905221085.1 of bacterium. GTDB lineage: Bacteria > Bacillota > Bacilli > Lactobacillales > Streptococcaceae > Streptococcus. Next base: position 49,930 of record CAJNBT010000008.1, on the reverse strand, counting down.
GAGAATTTTAAAGAGCCCAATCCTTGTAGATGAAAAACGCCTGCAAGTTGGCTATAAGGAAGACGATATTCGTGCCTTCCTACCACGCTCTGTCCGTAATGTAGAAAATGCAGAAGCACGTTTGCGTGCAGCTCTATAAACATCAAGGCTGGGAGCAATTCTCAGTCTTGTTCTGTTTTAATCTGAAAAAGAAAGAAGAGAGAAATGAAAAAAATTGTTCTTGTTAGTCTAGCTTTCCTTTTTGTCCTGGCTGGTTGTGGGCAGAAAAAAGAAACTGCAACAGCTACAAAAACAGAAAAGGATACGCTTCAGTCAGCATTGCCAGTTATTGAAAATGCTGAGAAGAATACAGTTGTAACCAAGACTTTGGTCTTGCCCAAGTCAGATGATGGTAGCCAGCAAACCCAAACAATTACTTATAAAGACAAGACTTTTTTGAGCCTAACTATTCAACAAAAGCGTCCAGTCTCAGATGAGCTGAAGACTTATATTGACCAACATGGAGTGGAAGAAACTCAAAAAGCTCTTCTCGAGGCGGAAGAGAAAGATGAATCCATCATAGAAGCTCGTAAATTGGCAGGCTTTAAGCTTGAAACCAAATTATTAAGTGCAACAGAACTTCAAACAACGACTAGTTATGATTTTCAAGTTTTGGATGTCAAGAAGGCTTCTCAGACTGAGTATCTGAAGAACATTGGTTTAGAAAATCTCTTGAAGAATGAACCAAGCAAATATATTTCAGACAGATTGGCAAATGGCGCGACAGAACAATAGAAAATCCAAATAAATAGACTGCCTGAATTGTAGAAGGTAAGGAATTATGCTATAATGGTACTATTCTAAAGAAAGAGGGTGTTAGAATGGGATTTACTGAAGAAACAGTACGTTTTAAATTGGACGATTCCAATAAAAAAGAAATTAGCGAAACTTTGACTGATGTCTATGCTTCGTTGAACGATAAGGGCTACAACCCAATTAACCAAATCGTAGGTTACGTATTGAGTGGAGACCCTGCCTACGTTCCTCGTTATAATAATGCACGAAATCAAATCCGTAAATATGAGCGTGATGAAATCGTTGAGGAGTTGGTTCGCTACTACCTTAAAGGACAAGGAGTCGATCTATAACCTATGAGAATTATGGGATTGGACGTCGGTTCAAAAACGGTAGGGGTGGCCATCAGCGATCCGCTCGGTTTTACAGCTCAAGGGCTTGAAATCATCCAAATCAATGAGGAGCAAGGCCAATTTGGTTTTGACCGTGTTAAGGAGTTGGTTGATACTTACAAGGTGGAACGATTTGTAGTGGGCTTGCCTAAAAACATGAATAATACAAGCGGACCGCGTGTGGAAGCTAGTCAAGCATACGGAGCAAAGCTAGAAGAGCTTTTTGGTTTACCAGTAGATTATCAAGATGAACGCTTGACAACAGTTGCTGCAGAGCGCATGTTGATTGAACAAGCAGATATCAGTCGCAATAAGCGCAAGAAAGTCATTGATAAGTTAGCAGCTCAGCTGATTTTACAAAATTATTTAGATAGAAAATTTTAATATAAGGAGAGGCTATGTCACACGATCATAACCACGAACACGAAGAACGTGAACTAATCACACTAGTAGATGAGCAAGGAAACGAAACCTTGTTTGAAATCCTTTTGACCATTGACGGAAAAGAAGAATTTGGTAAAAACTATGTTCTTCTAGTACCAGTTAACGCAGAAGAAGACGAAGACGGACAAGTTGAAATTCAAGCATACTCATTCATCGAAAACGAAGATGGAACAGAAGGCGAATTGCAACCAATCCCAGAAGACTCGGAAGACGAATGGAACATGATTGAAGAAGTCTTCAATAGTTTTATGGAGGAGTAAAAATGTTCAGTGAACATTTTTACTCCAGTTCCTTTAAATAAGAGAGAACTGGTAAGTTCAGTGGATGTTTTTAGCCCAAGTTAATATTCATAGTTGCTAGTGATTAGCTAACCAGGTAAGAGGTCGGGACGAAAATCCTGACCTCATTTTTTGTTATCTACGGAATTTTGCTAGATAATTGATTAGACTTTTGTCAAGGAGATATATATGTTTGAAGTAGAAGAATGGCTTCATAGTCGGATTGGTTTGAATTTTCGGTCAGGCTTGAGCCGAATGCAACAAGCGGTGGATTTGTTAGGAAATCCCGAGAAGTTTTACCCTATTATCCATGTGACAGGAACTAATGGGAAAGGCTCTACCATTGCTTTTATGAGAGAGTTATTCATGGGACATGGCAAAAAAGTTGCGACTTTTACCTCCCCTCATATTGTCTCCATCAATGACCGAATCTGCATTAATGGGGAACCAATAGCTGATGCAGACTTTATCCGTTTAGCTGAGCAGGTCAAGGAGATGGAAAAGACGCTTCTGCAAACTCATGACCAGTTGTCTTTCTTTGAATTGCTGACCTTGATTGCTTTCCTCTATTTTAGGGAGCAAGAGGTGGATTTGGTTCTACTAGAAGTGGGAATTGGTGGCTTACTTGACACGACCAATGTGGTAACTGGAGAGATTGCTGTCATCACTTCCGTCGGGCTTGACCATCAGGAGACTCTGGGCGATAGTCTAGAAGCAATCGCAGAGCAGAAAGCTGGTATTTTCAAGGCTGGTAAAAAGGCAGTGATTGCGAAATTGCCTCCAGAAGCTAGGCTTGTCTGTCAGAAAAAAGCAGGATTTTTAGCTGTTGACCTTTATCGGGCAGGTCAAGATTTTTCAATGCTGAATGGGGACTTTTCAAGCTCTTTACTAAATATTTCGCAGTTGAAAATAGGCTTAGAAGGAGTTTATCAGCAGGAAAATGCCGCCTTGGCATTGCAAGCATTTCTTCTCTTTATGAGAGAAGGAAAGGAAGTTGTTGATGAGCAGGTTGTAAGACAGGCCTTGAAACAGACTCATTGGGCTGGGCGTTTGGAGCGTATTCGCCCACAGATTTACTTGGATGGTGCTCATAACCTCCCTGCCTTGACTCGCTTGGTTGAGTTTATCAAAGAAAAAGAGCAGGAAGTTTATCGTCCTCAAATCCTCTTTGGAGCCTTGAAACGTAAGGATTATCAAGGGATGTTGGGTTATCTGACTGAAAATTTACCTCAGGTAGAACTCAAGGTGACTGGTTTTGGCTATCAAGGTTCTCTGGAGGAGACAGATGTAATAGGTTACGATGTGATTCCTTCTTACCGAGAATTTATCGGCAGTTTTGAAGCAAGGGCAGACGCGCAGGACTTGTTGTTCATTACAGGGTCTCTCTATTTTATCTCAGAAGTACGGAGTCACCTACAGGAGCATGAGCAGATAAATTGACCTCCTTTTTTGAACTTGTTATACTAGGGGAACTGCCAGTTAGAAGAAACATTCTCTAAATTGGTAGAAGAAAGGAAATTCATCATGAAATTAAAAAGATTCACACTTTCTCTTGCTTCTCTAGCAAGTCTTAGTCTCTTAGTAGCTTGTTCACAGAGAACTCAACAGGTTCAACAACCAGCAGCTCAATCGCAAACTCAACAAACTCAGCAATCACAACCTGCTGCTTCATCTTCTACAGAAAATACAAACCAGGCAGCAACAAGTTCTTCACAAAATACAGTTACCGCTCAACCAACTAATATCGATGGGACTTATACCGGTCAGGATGACGGAGACCGTATCACTTTAGTGGTAACTGGAACTACTGGTACATGGACTGAGCTCGAATCTGACGGGGATCAGAAAGTCAAACAGGTTAGCTTCGACACTGCTAATCAACGTATGATTATTGGTGATGATGCCAAGATTTATACAATCAATGGCAATCAGATGATTATTGACGATATGGATAGAGACGCTTCAGATCGTATCGTTTTATCAAAATAGACTAGAAGGAGACTGGATTTGTCGGTCTCTTTTACTTTTACTTAGAAAATGATGATAAATACTTGCCTTCTATCGAATACCTGCGTTATACTAGTATCAATTATCTGTTTTTAGCATTCAAAATATCAAGGAGGGGATATGAAATATAGGAAATTTCAATTATTGATGTCCAAGTATGGCTTTAGTCTTTTGATTATGCTACTTGAGCTTTCTCTTGTTTTTGGTCTCTTTCTTTATTTAGGGCGCATGGCCCCTATTCTTTGGGTGATTCTCTTAATCATTATGAGTATGGCGACTATTGTCGCGATTGTCAATCGTTCCATGGCGCCTGAAAGCAAGGTAATGTGGTTAGTGGTAACTTTTGTTCCTGTTATTGGTCCTTTGCTCTATCTGATGTTTGGTGAAAGGCGATTGTCCAAAAAAGAAATCAAGCAGTTGGATAAACTTGGTTCTATGCATTTTCGAGAGGATAACAGTAAAGCTCTACGCCAGAAATTGAAGGAAGAGGATAAGGCGGCTTACGGAGTTATCAAATCTTTGTTAAGTATGGATAGTAACGCCGATGTCTATGATCGAACAGACTCACAATTCTTTTCTTCGGGTGAAAGCATGTGGCAATATATGTTGGAAGACCTCAAGAAAGCTGAAAAGTTTATCTTTCTAGAGTACTATATTGTCGAAGAAGGTCTGATGTGGAATAGCATACTAGACATACTAGAGCAAAAGGCAGCTCAGGGTGTAGAGGTCAAGATGCTCTATGATGATATCGGTTGTATGGCGACTTTACCTGGAGACTATACTATTCAACTTCGTAGTCGAGGCATTGAAGCCCACAAATTTAACAAGGTGATTCCTCGCTTGACGGTGGCTTACAACAATCGGGACCATCGGAAAATCCTTGTCATAGATGGTCAGGTAGCCTATACAGGAGGTATTAACTTAGCTGATGAGTACATCAACCATGTAGAACGCTTTGGTTATTGGAAGGATAGTGGGATTCGCTTAGATGGTCCTGGTGTCAAGGCTCTAACCCGTCTCTTTTTGATGACCTGGTATATCAATCGTGGGGAAATCAGTGATTTTGACCAGTATCACTTGGAAAATCAGCCTTGTTCTGGCCAAGGGTTCTGCATTCCTTACGGTAGTGGACCCAAGCCCATCTTCCGTACTCAGGTAGGGAAAAAAGTCTATCAAAGTTTGATTAATCAGGCTACTGATTCAGTCTATATTACAACGCCCTATTTGATTATTGACTATGATTTAACAGAGAGTATTAAAAACGCGGCTATGAGAGGTGTTGATGTCCGCATCGTGACCCCTTTTATTCCGGATAAAAAATTAATCCAACTCATCACAAGAGGGGCCTATCCGGATTTGTTGTCAGCAGGAGTTAGGATTTTTGAGTATAGTCCAGGCTTCATCCACAGTAAACAAATCCTAGTGGATAAGGACTTTGCTGCAGTTGGAACCATTAACTTAGATTATAGAAGTTTGCTTCACCACTATGAAAATGCAGTTTTGCTATATAAAACGAAATCAATCACAGAGATTCAAAAAGATTTTCAAGAGATTTTTTCAGTATCGCAAGAAATTTTCCCTCATACGATAAAAAATAGCTGGTATCAGAAATTGATTAAGGAAATTGCCCAGTTATTCGCCCCAATTTTATAAGAAATCTAGGACTTAGGATCCAAGCCAGTCCTATTTTTCTTGCCTTTTACGAATAAGAAAATGTAGGAGGAAAGATGCTAACTCAGAAAGAATTGAATTATATCATGATATTTAAACAGACACATTTACACCGATTTCGGGAAATTGAAACCTTTGTGAAACTATGCAAAAAATCACTCAAACAGCCATCGCAAGCTGACAATTCTAGGTCTTTTTGATATACTAAGACAGACAAATTGAATAGGAGAAACGATATGGCTGTATATGGCAGAATAGAAGAAGTATCCGAAACGATACAGAGTAATGAAATTGAAAATAGACTGGATAGGAATCTTGAATCTCATGTGGAAAAAGAAGAACAGGTAGCTTTCCCGTTTTTCAGACTTATCATTGGAAGTACGATTGCGACGATTTTTTCTGTGATTCTTCCTTTGCTTTTAGATATGGTAAGTCCTTCTCAGGCGCAGGATTTGTATATAGGGTGGGCTTTGCATCAGGGAGGACAGCTCTACAGTAGTTATTATGCTGGCCAAGGTCTTCTTTATTATTTACTACTTTACATTACCCAAGGAGGCATCCTTTTTGCCTTGGTAGAATGGCTAGCCCTCTTAGGAGGAGGCTATTTCCTCTTTTCTGCAACTGACTATCTGACAGGACAAAGGGATCAAGCTAAGCAACTCCTAACCATATTTTATATTTTGGTATCTGGTATAGGTTTTGGAGGAGGCTATGCTACGATTGTAGCTCTTCCATTCTTATTTGCAGGCTTTTCTTTAGTAGCGCGTTATCTATCAAATCCTAACCATGACAAGGGATTTCTACGTCTGGGGATTTTCTTGGCTCTAGCATTTTTTATAGAGCCCCTTACAAGTCTTCTCTTTACTGTTGTAGTAACGATTGGTTTATTTGTTTTTAATGTTGGACATGGACGCTTTATACATGGAATTTATCAATTTTTTGCGACAGCACTTGGCTTCTCTCTCTTATTTTATCCTTTAGGCTATTATGTCATCATTTCAGGAGGTTTTGGAGAAGCTCTAGGGAGTCTTTTGTATCCGATTGCTTCCCTTCAGGTCTTTGCGAATCCTAAATTAATGGATAATGTTGTATTTTATGGTTTGTTGACCTTTGGTTTAGGAGCTCTCTTCCTTGTTTTTCTCGGTTTGTTCCAGTCTAAAGCATCTAGATTATATGTCATCTCAGTACCAGCTAGCTTTGTTTTCTTATTTGTACTAGCCTTGTTGCTTTTTTCTCAAGAACCTCTTCACGGTTCGCGTTTGATTCTAATCCTTCCATTTTTACTCCTTCTTTTGATGACCAGTATTCGTGGGGAACACTCGGGAAGGATAGCACGTCGTCGGAGAAGAGAGGAAGTTCCAACTTTATGGAAAAAATTTATGAAGGGAAATCTCTACCTACCGATTCTAGTAGTGGTTTATCTAATTGCAGTTCCTTTTGTAGCTCGTTTTGTCTTGCATCCAGCTTCGCATGAAGAACAACATCAAGTAGTAGATAGAGTTAAACAAGAGACGAGTGAGGGGGACCAAATCTATATCTGGGATTCTCATGTTCAGATCTATAAGGAAAGCCAGCGTTTGGCTGGATCCATGTTCCCATCGCCTCTTCTTTACACGAATACAGAAGAAAACAAAACTACCTTGATCAATGACTTGAAAGAAAAACAACCCAAGTTGATTGTGGTGAATGACAAGGTGGCACTCTGGTCTGAAGTAGAGACACTCTTGAAAGAAAATTACCAACAAGTAAAGACTGATTACTCAGAGTTTAAAGTCTATAAAATTAAATAACAAAATCAATATCTTGTGTGTTTTTAAAAATTTTAGGATTTTTAACACAAGATATTGATTTTTCTTTTTAGAGTGGTATAATACTTTTTAGAAAGAACATTTTAGAAAAGAGCATGCATATGATTGCACTAGAAGAAAAAATTACAATTTTGCCAACCCTCTTCGTTGAAAAACGAGATGGGAGACGTGTTGTATTTGATGTGGACAAGATTGACAAGGCTCTCCACAAGGCGGCAGACAAGGTTATAGATGTGACACCCTTGGTCGAAAAGCGCTTAAATGCTCTGACTGAGCGTATTGTCAAAGAAATTCATAGTCGCTTTCCAAAGGGAGTTAAGATTTACGAAATTCAAAATATCGTAGAACATGAACTCCTTGAAGCTAAAGAATATGCCTTGGCTGAGGAGTATATCACTTATCGGACACAGAGGGATTTTGAGCGCTCAAAAGCGACAGATATCAACTTTAGCATCCATAAACTTCTCAACAAAGACCAGGCCGTTGTCAATGAAAATGCTAATAAAGACAGCGATGTCTTTAATACCCAGCGTGATTTGACGGCAGGGATTGTTGGGAAATCAATCGGACTGCAAATGCTTCCTAAGCATGTAGCAAATGCTCACCAAAAGGGAGATATCCATTATCACGATTTGGACTACAGCCCCTATACCCCTATGACCAACTGCTGTTTGATTGATTTTAAAGGTATGTTGGAAAATGGTTTTAAGATTGGGAATGCGGAGGTAGAAAGTCCCAAGTCTATCCAGACTGCAACAGCCCAGATTTCCCAAATCATTGCCAACGTTGCTTCTAGCCAGTACGGTGGCTGTTCAGCTGACCGTATCGATGAAGTTTTGGCCCCTTATGCAGAGAAGAATTACCAAAAACATCTTAAAGATGCAGAAGAGTGGGTCTTGCCTGAAAAACGGGAAGATTACGCTTGGAAGAAAACCCAAAAAGACATCTATGATGCTATGCAATCTCTAGAGTATGAAATCAATACTCTCTTTACTTCAAATGGACAAACACCTTTTACTTCACTAGGTTTTGGTCTGGGAACTAGTCGTTTTGAGCGGGAAATTCAAAAGGCTATTTTAAACATTCGCATCAAGGGTCTGGGATCAGAACACCGCACAGCCATCTTCCCTAAACTGATTTTTACTCTGAAAAGAGGCCTTAACTTGGAAGAAGGAACTGCTAACTACGACATTAAACAGTTGGCTCTTGAGTGTGCAACCAAACGGATGTACCCAGATGTCTTGTCTTATGATAAGATTGTTGACTTGACAGGATCCTTCAAGGTGCCTATGGGTTGCCGTTCTTTCCTTCAAGGATGGAAAGACGAGAATGGTGTAGAAGTCAATTCAGGTCGCATGAACCTGGGTGTTGTGACGGTTAACCTGCCTCGTATTGCTCTTGAGTCTGAGGGCGACATGAATAAGTTCTGGGAAATCTTCAACGAGCGTATGAATATCGCTGAGGATGCTCTTGTTTATCGTGTCGAACGCACTAAAGAGGCGACGCCAGCCAATGCTCCTATTCTTTATCAGTACGGTGCTTTTGGCCATCGTCTAGGTAAAGAAGAAAGTGTTGACCAGCTCTTTAAGAATCGTCGTGCGACAGTTTCGCTGGGCTATATCGGTTTGTACGAAGTAGCGACTGTTTTCTTTGATAACAGCTGGGAAAGCAATCCAGATGCTAAGGAATTCACGCTAGACATCATTCGCGATATGAAACGCCGTGTAGAAGAGTGGTCTGACCAATATGGCTATCATTTCTCTATCTACTCAACACCATCTGAAAGTTTGACAGACCGTTTCTGTCGACTAGATACAGACAAGTTTGGTACTATTCCTGATATTACAGATAAGGAATACTACACTAACTCTTTCCACTACGATGTTCGTAAAAATCCAACACCATTTGAAAAATTGGACTTTGAGAAAGTCTATCCAGAAGCAGGTGCGTCAGGTGGTTTCATCCATTACTGTGAGTATCCAGTCCTCCAGCAAAATCCAAAGGCCTTGGAAGCTGTCTGGGATTACGCTTATGACCGTGTGGGTTATCTTGGAACCAATACTCCAATTGACCGTTGCTACAAGTGTGACTTTGAAGGGGATTTTGAACCAACTGAAAGAGGATTTGCTTGTCCAAACTGTGAAAATAGTGACCCTAAAACAGTAGATGTTGTTAAACGGACTTGTGGCTATCTCGGAAACCCACAAGCGAGACCTATGGTCAATGGCCGTCACAAGGAAATCGCTGCGCGTGTCAAACATATGAATGGCTCAACGATTAAAATAGCTGGTCATCAAGTAACAAATTAGAAAGAAATAAAATGGGAAAATATCAATTAGACGATAAGGGGCGTGCACAAGTGACCCGTTATCACGAGAAACACTCTAAAGGTGGAGCTGGTAAAAAAGAACGCTTGCTCAACCTCAGAGAACAATTTTTAAACAAGAACAAGAAGAAATAAAAGTGATACTCAATGAAAATCAAAGAGCAAACTAGGAAGCTAGCCGCAGGCTGTACTTGAGTACGGTAAGGCGACGCTGACATGGTTTGAATTTGATTTTCGAAGAGTATGAGAGTTAGCTCTCACTTTTCTCATAGTGGGAGGTAAGGATGGAATTACGCAGACCAAGATTAGCAGATAAAGAAACAGTTTTAGAGATGATGGCAGAGTTTGAAAAGAGCCAATCAGCCCATGATGGAGGATTTTGGGATACAGAGAACTTTGTGTATGAAGAGTGGTTGGAAACAAATATGCAAAAAGAGATGGGAATAAACTTGCCTGAAAATCGTGTTCCTTCTATTCAATTTGTATCATTTGATGATGTAGGTCGTGCTCTAGGATTTTTGAATCTGCGATTAAGACTGAATGAGGGCTTACTGAATTATGCTGGCCACATTGGCTACTCCATCCGTCCATCTGAAAGAGGGAAAAGTTATGCTAAGGAAACTCTCCGTCAGGGCTTACAAGTTGTTAAGGAAAAGAACATCAAGAAAGCTCTTGTGACCTGTAGTGTGAATAATCCTGCTAGCAGAGCAGTCATTCTAGCCAATGGTGGGCTCCTTGAGGATGTTCGTAATGGTGTGGAGCGTTATTGGATAGAGGTAGCGAATGAATAGTCCAAAACCACAAGAATGGAAAAGCGAGGAGCTCAGTCAAGGCCGTATCATAGACTACAAAGCCTTTAACTTTGTTGATGGCGAAGGAGTTCGCAATTCTCTCTATGTATCTGGCTGCATGTTTCATTGCGAGGGATGTTATAATGTTGCCACTTGGTCTTTTAATGCAGGCATTCCTTATACAGCAGAATTAGAAGAACAGATCATGGAAGATCTCGCTCAACCTTATGTTCAAGGCTTGACTTTATTAGGAGGAGAACCCTTCCTTAATACAGGCATCCTTTTGCCACTCGTGAAACGTATCCGGAAGGAATTGCCAGACAAAGATATCTGGTCATGGACGGGCTATACATGGGAAGAAATGATGTTGGAAACTCCAGATAAACTGGAACTCTTGTCGCTGATTGACATTCTTGTCGATGGACGGTATGATCGAACTAAGCGCAATCTCATGCTACAGTTTCGAGGTTCGTCAAATCAACGCATCATCGATGTACAAAAATCGCTCCAAAGTGGACAAGTAGTGATTTGGGATAAGCTTAATGATGGAAAAGAAAGCTATGAACAGGTGAAGAGAGAATGAAGAAAAAAAGACCTGATAAAACAACTGGTTTCAGAGATAGAAGCTGGAAAAGTCAAAACACTGGGAATATACGGTCATGGCGCATCAGGTAAATCAACCTTTGCTCAAGACTTGTACCAAGCGTTAGATTCTACTACAGTAAATTTGCTAGAAACAGATCCTTATATCACCTCAGAACGCCATCTGGTAGTGCCAAAGCAAGCGACAGAGCAAAAGGTGACAGCTTGTCTACCGGTGGCACATGAATTGGCAAGTTTACAGAGAGATATCTTAGCCTTGCAGGCGGGTATGGATGTCTTGACAATTGAAGAGTCTTGGAAGGCTAGTGAGGTCTTGTCTGGAGCAAAACCGGTTCTGATTGTCGAAGGGATGTCTGTGGGCTTTTTACCCAAGGAACTCTTTGACAAAATCATCTGTTTTTACACGGATGAGGAGACCGAATTAAAGCGACGATTAGCTCGAGATACGACGGTGAGAAATCGCGATGCATCCTTTATATTTGCTAGCCATCAGATGAGACGGGAGCAATATCTACAATATTATAAGGAAACCGAGTCAAGGGCGGACATTCTAGTCAAACAATCAGAAGATAAATTTGAGGTAAAGATAATTTAACTTATCTTATGAAGAAAATCCCTAATTTTAGAAAGAAAAAAATAGGAAAACAGTTTCAATGTAAAAAAAACGAAAAAACAGCAACAAATCCCTTGCAATCGCAGGGGCTTTGTGTTATTCTATTATGGTGCTGTAAATTACAGCCTTAGCTTTGATGCAAGAGGTTGCGACACGCTCGGTTGCATTGCCACGCAACATCGCGTCGGTTTTCTTGTGGAGCTAGCCTATTATCTTAAATAGACGAAAAGGAGAAAAAGATGGCAAACAAAAAAATCCGTATCCGTTTGAAAGCTTACGAACACCGTACGCTTGACACAGCGGCTGCAAAAATCGTAGAATCAGCTACTCGTACAGGTGCACAAGTTGCGGGTCCAATCCCACTTCCAACTGAACGTAGCCTCTACACAATCATTCGTGCGACTCACAAATATAAAGACTCTCGCGAACAATTTGAAATGCGTACACACAAACGTTTGATCGATATCGTTAACCCAACTCAAAAAACAGTTGATGCTTTGATGAAATTGGATCTTCCAAGTGGTGTAAACGTAGAAATCAAACTTTAATTTAAAGCTTGATACCTTGAGCATAAAAAACGCTCGTTAAAAACTTTTTGAATAAAAATATAGAAAAGGAACTATTTTCTCATGACAAAAGGAATCTTAGGGAAAAAAGTGGGAATGACTCAAATCTTCACTGAAGCTGGCGAATTGATCCCTGTAACAGTTATTGAAGCAACTCCAAACGTTGTTCTTCAAGTTAAAACTGTTGAAACAGACGGATACAACGCTATCCAAGTTGGTTTCGATGACAAACGCGAAGTATTGAGCAACAAACCTGCTAAAGGACATGTAGCGAAAGCTAACACGGCTCCTAAGCGCTTCATTCGTGAATTCAAAAACGTTGAAGGCTTGGAAGTTGGTGCTGAAATTACAGTTGAAACATTCGCAGCTGGAGACGTTGTTGACGTAACTGGTACTTCTAAAGGTAAAGGTTTCCAAGGTGTTATCAAACGTCACGGACAATCACGTGGACCAATGGCTCACGGATCTCGTTACCACCGTCGTCCAGGTTCAATGGGACCTGTTGCACCTAACCGCGTATTCAAAGGTAAAAACCTTGCAGGACGTATGGGTGGTGACCGTGTAACAATTCAAAACCTTGAAGTTGTACAAGTTGTTCCAGAAAAGAACGTTATCCTTATCAAAGGTAACGTACCAGGTGCTAAGAAATCTCTTATCACTATCAAATCAGCAGTTAAAGCTGGTAAATAATAAGGAAAGGGGAATACAGTCAAAATGGCAAATGTAACATTATTCGACCAAACTGGTAAACAAGCGGGCGAAGTTGTTCTTAACGATGCAATCTTTGGTATCGAACCAAACCAATCTGTTGTGTTTGATGTGATCATCAGCCAACGTGCTAGCCTTCGTCAAGGAACTCACGCAGTTAAAAACCGTTCAGCTGTTTCAGGTGGCGGACGCAAACCATGGCGTCAAAAAGGAACTGGACGTGCTCGTCAAGGTTCTATCCGCTCTCCACAATGGCGTGGTGGTGGAATCGTCTTCGGACCAACTCCACGTAGCTATGCGTACAAACTTCCTCAAAAAGTTCGTCGCCTTGCGCTTAAATCTGTTTACTCAGAAAAAGTTGCTGAAAACAAATTTGTAGCCGTTGATTCTCTTGAATTTACAGCTCCAAAAACTGCTGAATTTGCAAAAGTTCTTGCAGCTTTGAGCATCGATTCTAAAGTCCTTGTTATTCTTGAAGAAGGAAACGAATTCGCAGCTCTTTCAGCTCGTAACCTTCCAAACGTGAAAGTTGCGACTGCTACAACTGCAAGTGTTCTTGACATCGCAAATAGTGACAAACTTCTTGTTACTCAAGCAGCTATCTCTAAAATCGAGGAGGTTCTTGCATAATGAATTTGTATGATGTTATCAAAAAACCTGTTATCACTGAAAGCTCAATGGCTCAACTTGAAGCAGGGAAATATGTATTTGAAGTTGACACTCGTGCACACAAACTTTTGATCAAGCAAGCTGTTGAAGCTGCTTTCGAAGGTGTTAAAGTTGCAAATGTTAACACAATCAACGTAAAACCAAAAGCTAAACGTGTTGGACGTTACACTGGTTTTACTAACAAAACTAAAAAAGCTATCATCACACTTACAGCTGATTCTAAAGCAATCGAGTTGTTTGCTGCTGAAGCTGAATAATCTAAGGAGGAAATATCGTGGGAATTCGTGTTTATAAACCAACAACAAACGGTCGCCGTAATATGACTTCTTTGGATTTCGCTGAAATCACAACAAGCACTCCTGAAAAATCATTGCTTGTTGCATTGAAGAGCAAGGCTGGTCGTAACAACAACGGTCGTATCACAGTTCGTCACCAAGGTGGTGGACACAAACGTTTCTACCGTTTGGTTGACTTCAAACGTAACAAAGACAACGTTGAAGCAGTTGTTAAAACAATCGAGTACGATCCAAACCGTTCTGCAAACATCGCTCTTGTACACTACACTGACGGTGTGAAAGCATACATCATCGCTCCAAAAGGTCTTGAAGTAGGTCAACGTATCGTTTCAGGTCCAGAAGCAGATATCAAAGTCGGAAACGCTCTTCCACTTGCTAACATCCCAGTTGGTACTTTGATCCACAACATCGAGTTGAAACCAGGTCGTGGTGGTGAATTGGTACGTGCTGCTGGAGCATCTGCTCAAGTATTGGGTTCTGAAGGAAAATACGTTCTTGTTCGTCTTCAATCAGGTGAAGTTCGTATGATTCTTGGAACTTGCCGCGCTACAGTTGGTGTTGTCGGAAACGAACAACACGGACTTGTAAACCTTGGTAAAGCAGGACGTAGCCGTTGGAAAGGTATCCGCCCAACAGTTCGTGGTTCTGTAATGAACCCTAACGATCACCCACACGGTGGTGGTGAAGGTAAAGCACCAGTTGGTCGTAAAGCACCATCTACTCCATGGGGCAAACCTGCTCTTGGTCTTAAAACTCGTAACAAGAAAGCGAAATCTGACAAACTTATCGTTCGTCGTCGCAACGAGAAATAATATTAAACTAGTCGCTTAAGCGACTAGTAAATCCGCCAGCTCGGTAGCGCTCTATAGGAGCGCAAGCCGCTGTGGTACAACATTTAAAGGAGAAAATATAAAAATGGGACGCAGTCTTAAAAAAGGACCTTTCGTCGATGAGCATTTGATGAAAAAAGTTGAAGCTCAAGCTAACGACGAAAAGAAAAAAGTTATTAAAACTTGGTCACGTCGTTCAACGATCTTCCCAAGTTTCATTGGTTACACTATCGCAGTTTATGACGGACGTAAACACGTACCTGTTTACATCCAAGAAGACATGGTAGGTCACAAACTTGGTGAATTTGCACCAACTCGTACTTACAAAGGTCACGCTGCAGACGACAAGAAAACACGTAGAAAATAAGGAGAACATAAATGGCAGAAATTACTTCAGCTAAAGCAATGGCTCGTACAGTACGTGTTTCACCTCGTAAATCACGTCTTGTTCTTGATAACATCCGTGGTAAAAGCGTAGCCGATGCAATCGCAATCTTGACATTCACTCCAAACAAAGCTGCTGAAATCATCTTGAAAGTTTTGAACTCAGCTGTAGCTAACGCTGAAAACAACTTTGGTTTGGATAAAGCTAACTTGGTAGTATCTGAAGCATTCGCAAACGAAGGACCAACTATGAAACGTTTCCGTCCACGTGCGAAAGGTTCAGCTTCACCAATCAACAAACGTACAGCTCACATCACTGTAGCTGTTGCAGAAAAATAAGGAGGTAAAATCGTGGGTCAAAAAGTACATCCAATTGGTATGCGTGTCGGCATCATCCGTGATTGGGATGCCAAATGGTATGCTGAAAAAGAATACGCGGATTACCTTCATGAAGATCTTGCAATCCGTAAATTCGTTCAAAAAGAACTTGCTGACGCAGCAGTTTCAACTATCGAAATCGAACGCGCAGTAAACAAAGTTAACGTTTCACTTCACACTGCTAAACCAGGTATGGTTATCGGTAAAGGTGGTGCTAACGTTGATGCACTCCGTGCAAAACTTAACAAATTGACTGGAAAACAAGTACACATCAATATCATCGAAATCAAACAACCTGATTTGGATGCTCACCTTGTAGGTGAAGGTATTGCTCGTCAATTGGAGCAACGTGTTGCTTTCCGTCGTGCACAAAAACAAGCAATCCAACGTGCAATGCGTGCTGGAGCTAAAGGAATCAAAACTCAAGTATCAGGTCGTTTGAACGGTGCAGATATCGCCCGTGCTGAAGGATACTCTGAAGGAACTGTTCCACTTCACACACTTCGTGCAGATATCGATTACGCTTGGGAAGAAGCAGATACTACATACGGTAAACTTGGTGTTAAAGTATGGATCTACCGTGGTGAAGTTCTTCCAGCTCGCAAAAACACTAAAGGAGGTAAATAACCAATGTTAGTACCTAAACGTGTTAAACACCGTCGTGAATTCCGTGGAAAAATGCGCGGTGAAGCAAAAGGTGGAAAAGAAGTAGCATTCGGTGAATACGGTCTTCAAGCTACAACTAGCCACTGGATCACTAACCGCCAAATCGAAGCTGCTCGTATCGCCATGACTCGTTACATGAAACGTGGTGGTAAAGTTTGGATTAAAATCTTCCCACACAAATCATACACTGCTAAAGCTATCGGTGTGCGTATGGGATCTGGTAAAGGGGCACCTGAAGGTTGGGTAGCACCAGTTAAACGTGGTAAAGTGATGTTCGAAATCGCTGGTGTATCTGAAGAGATCGCTCGCGAAGCGCTTCGTCTTGCTAGCCACAAATTGCCAGTTAAATGTAAATTCGTAAAACGTGAAGCAGAATAAGGAGAAGGCATGAAACTTAATGAAGTAAAAGAATTTGTTAAAGAACTTCGTGGTCTTTCTCAAGAAGAACTCGCGAAGCGCGAAAACGAATTGAAAAAAGAATTGTTTGAACTTCGTTTCCAAGCTGCTACTGGTCAATTGGAACAAACAGCTCGCTTGAAAGAAGTTAAAAAACAAATCGCTCGTATCAAAACAGTTCAATCTGAAGCGAAATAATAGACTAGGGAAGGAGAAATTTCAATGGAACGCAATAATCGTAAAGTTCTTGTTGGACGTGTTGTATCTGACAAAATGGACAAGACAATCACAGTTGTAGTTGAAACAAAACGTAACCACCCAGTCTATGGTAAACGTATTAACTACTCTAAAAAATACAAAGCTCATGATGAAAACAATGTTGCCAAAGAAGGCGATATCGTACGTATCATGGAAACTCGTCCGCTTTCAGCTACAAAACGTTTCCGTCTTGTAGAAGTTGTTGAAGAAGCGGTCATCATCTAATCAAACCTGAAAGGAGAAAACTGAAATGATTCAAACAGAAACTCGTTTGAAAGTCGCAGACAACAGCGGTGCTCGCGAAATCTTGACTATCAAAGTTCTTGGTGGTTCAGGACGTAAATTTGCAAACATCGGTGATGTTATCGTGGCATCTGTAAAACAAGCTACTCCTGGTGGTGCGGTTAAAAAAGGTGACGTTGTTAAAGCAGTTATCGTTCGTACTAAATCAGGTGCTCGTCGTGCTGATGGTTCATACATCAAATTTGACGAAAACGCAGCAGTTATCATCCGTGAAGACAAAACTCCTCGCGGAACACGTATCTTTGGTCCAGTTGCACGTGAATTGCGTGAAGGTGGCTTCATGAAGATCGTGTCACTTGCTCCAGAAGTACTTTAATTTTTAGAAACAAACTAGTCCCCTAGCTTCAAGCTAGGGTGCCCTTATGGGCGTAAGAAAAATCAAGGAGAAACCTAATGTTTGTAAAAAAAGGCGACAAAGTTCGCGTAATCGCTGGTAAAGATAAGGGAACAGAAGCTGTTGTCCTTACTGCCCTTCCAAAAGTAAACAAAGTTATCGTTGAAGGTGTTAACATCGTTAAGAAACACCAACGTCCAACTAACGAGCTTCCTCAAGGTGGTATCATCGAAAAAGAAGCAGCTATCCACGTATCAAACGTTCAAGTTTTGGACAAAAATGGTGTAGCTGGTCGTGTTGGTTACAAATTTGTAGACGGTAAAAAAGTTCGCTACAACAAAAAATCAGGCGAAGTGCTTGATTAATCACGAAGGAAAGGAGAAGTATAATGGCAAATCGTTTAAAAGAAAAATATCTTAATGAAGTAGTTCCTGCTTTGACAGAACAATTCAACTACTCATCAGTGATGGCTGTGCCTAAAGTAGATAAGATCGTTTTGAACATGGGTGTTGGTGAAGCTGTATCAAACGCTAAAAGCCTTGAAAAAGCTGCTGAAGAATTAGCACTTATCTCAGGTCAAAAACCACTTATCACTAAAGCTAAAAAATCAATCGCCGGCTTCCGTCTTCGTGAAGGTGTTGCGATCGGTGCAAAAGTTACCCTTCGTGGTGAACGTATGTACGAATTCTTGGATAAATTGGTTTCAGTTTCACTTCCACGTGTACGTGACTTCCACGGTGTTCCAACAAAATCATTTGACGGACGTGGAAACTACACACTTGGTGTGAAAGAACAATTGATCTTCCCAGAAATCAACTTCGATGACGTTGACAAAACTCGTGGTCTTGACATCGTTATCGTAACAACTGCTAACACTGACGAAGAGTCACGTGCATTGCTTACAGGCCTTGGAATGCCTTTTGCAAAATAATATAGGAGGTAAATCTAATGGCTAAAAAATCAATGATTGCTAAGAACAAACGTCCAGCGAAGTTCTCTACCCAAGCTTATACTCGTTGTGAAAAATGTGGTCGTCCACATTCAGTTTACCGCAAATTTAAACTTTGCCGTGTTTGCTTCCGTGAATTAGCTTACAAAGGACAAATTCCTGGTGTAACAAAAGCATCTTGGTAATTTAAGATATCAAGGGCGTCAAAACTCTAAGTGAAAATAGGAAACTTGACGAAGAAACTGAAGTTTCTAGGAAAGTTTATCTTTTTCACACAGAGTTTAGCCCGGGTTCAGTTGGGGTTTCCAATTTGAACACGAGCTACAGCTTTGGCAAAAAAGACCAATTTGCTTTGGAGCATCGTTCCTGCATCAAATTGCCTATTTTTGCTCGTGCTGTTTCGCTCTTTGTATCATGTATTAACTAGCAAGTGCAACTTGCAAACTACTAGTAAGAGGAGAAAAACAAAATGGTTATGACTGACCCAATCGCAGACTTCCTAACTCGTATTCGTAACGCTAACCAAGCTAAACACGAAGTACTTGAAGTACCTGCATCAAACATCAAAAAAGGGATTGCTGAAATCCTTAAACGCGAAGGTTTTGTAAAAAACGTTGAAATCATCGAAGATGACAAACAAGGCATCATCCGTGTATTCCTTAAATACGGACCAAACGGTGAAAAAGTTATCACTAACTTGAAACGTGTTTCTAAACCAGGACTTCGTGTCTACAAAAAACGTGAAGACCTTCCAAAAGTTCTTAACGGACTTGGAATTGCTATCCTTTCAACTTCTGAAGGTTTGCTTACTGATAAAGAAGCACGCCAAAAGAATGTTGGTGGTGAGGTTATCGCTTACGTTTGGTAATATTTAGCTCCCAATTTCTTTGTGACTCGTCGTTATCGTCTCTTGCCTAACCCAAAGTTATGCCTGCGAGATGATGCCTAGATTCACTTTGAAATTGAAACCTAAATGTTCCTTTAAATCGAGAAATCGATTTAGCCCCCGTGAAAACTGGCCGTTCTGGCCTGACAATTTAACAGGAGAAAATAAACATGTCACGTATTGGTAATAAAGTTATCGTGTTGCCTGCTGGTGTTGAACTCACTAACAATGACAACGTTGTAACTGTAAAAGGACCTAAAGGAGAACTTACTCGTGAGTTCTCAAAAGATATTGAAATCCGTGTGGAAGGTACTGAAGTAACTCTTCACCGTCCAAACGATTCAAAAGAAATGAAAACTATCCACGGAACTACTCGTGCCCTTTTGAACAACATGGTTGTTGGTGTATCAGAAGGATTCAAGAAAGAACTTGAAATGCGCGGGGTTGGTTACCGTGCACAACTTCAAGGATCTAAACTTGTTTTGGCTGTTGGTAAATCTCATCCAGACGAAGTTGAAGCTCCAGAAGGAATTACTTTTGAACTTCCAAACCCAACAACAATCATTGTTAGCGGAATTTCAAAAGAAGTAGTTGGTCAAACAGCTGCTTACGTACGTAGCCTTCGTTCACCAGAACCATATAAAGGTAAAGGTATCCGTTACGTTGGTGAATTCGTTCGCCGTAAAGAAGGTAAAACAGGTAAATAATGTTGAGTGGTTGATTCTCAACCACCAACCTATTTTCCAACTTTGTGCATAGCACACGATTTAAAACTAAAGAGGTGAAAACTGTGATTTCAAAACCAGATAAAAACAAACTCCGCCAAAAACGCCACCGTCGCGTTCGCGGAAAACTCTCTGGAACTGCTGATCGCCCACGTTTGAACGTATTCCGTTCTAATACAGGCATCTACGCTCAAGTGATTGATGACGTAGCGGGTGTAACGCTCGCAAGTGCTTCAACTCTTGATAAAGAAGTTTCAAAAGGAACTAAAACTGAACAAGCCGTTGCTGTCGGTAAACTCGTTGCAGAACGTGCAAACGCTAAAGGTATTTCAGAAGTGGTGTTCGACCGCGGTGGATATCTATATCACGGACGTGTGAAAGCTTTGGCTGATGCAGCTCGTGAAAACGGATTGAAATTCTAATAGGAGGACACTAGAAAATGGCATTTAAAGACAATGCAGTTGAATTAGAAGAACGCGTAGTTGCTGTCAACCGTGTTACAAAAGTTGTTAAAGGTGGACGTCGTCTTCGTTTCGCAGCTCTTGTTGTTGTTGGTGACCACAACGGTCGCGTAGGATTTGGTACTGGTAAAGCTCAAGAGGTTCCAGAAGCAATCCGTAAAGCAGTAGATGATGCTAAGAAAAACTTGATCGAAGTTCCTATGGTTGGAACAACAATCCCACACGAAGTTCTTTCAGAATTCGGTGGAGCTAAAGTATTGTTGAAACCTGCTGTAGAAGGTTCTGGAGTTGCCGCTGGTGGTGCAGTTCGTGCCGTTGTGGAATTGGCAGGTGTGGCAGATATTACATCTAAATCACTTGGTTCTAACACTCCAATCAACATTGTTCGTGCAACTGTTGAAGGTTTGAAACAATTGAAACGCGCTGAAGAAGTTGCTGCCCTTCGTGGTATTTCAGTTTCTGATTTGGCATAAGAAAGGGGATAAAATGGCTCAAATTAAAGTTACTTTGACTAAGTCTCCAATCGGACGCATTCCATCACAACGTAAAACTGTTGTAGCACTTGGACTTGGCAAATTGAACAGCTCTGTTATTAAAGAAGATAACGCTGCTATCCGTGGTATGATCACTGCAGTATCTCACTTGGTAACAGTTGAAGAAGTAAACTAATGAATTTTTAGGGGATGTGCACTATACCATCCCCTAAAACTAGATATAGTCATCTATGATGACGTCGTATAGGCGAGTTGATGGGGGAGACAACCTTTTCTCCCTTATCGGCGCTAGCATTTTACAAAAGAGGAGAAAATAAAAATGAAACTTCATGAATTGAAACCTGCAGAAGGTTCTCGTAAAGTACGTAACCGCGTTGGTCGTGGTACTTCATCAGGTAACGGTAAAACATCTGGTCGTGGTCAAAAAGGTCAAAAAGCTCGTAGCGGTGGCGGAGTTCGCCTTGGTTTTGAAGGTGGACAAACTCCATTGTTCCGTCGTCTTCCAAAACGTGGATTCACTAACATCAACGCTAAAGAATACGCAATTGTGAACCTTGACCAATTGAACGTCTTTGAAGATGGTGCTGAAGTTACTCCAGTTGTTCTTATCGAAGCAGGAATTGTTAAAGCTGAAAAATCAGGTATTAAAATTCTTGGTAACGGTGAGTTGACTAAGAAATTGACTGTGAAAGCAGCTAAATTCTCTAAATCAGCTGAAGAAGCTATCACTGCTAAAGGTGGTTCAGTAGAAGTCATCTAAGAGAGGTGACCTATGTTTTTTAAATTATTAAGAGAAGCTCTTAAAGTCAAGCAGGTTCGATCAAAAATTTTATTTACAATTTTTATCGTTTTGGTCTTTCGTATCGGAACTAGTATTACAGTTCCTGGTGTGAATGCCAATAGCTTGAATGCTTTAAGTGGATTATCCTTCTTAAACATGTTGAGCTTGGTCTCAGGGAATGCCATGAAAAACTTCTCAGTTTTTGCTCTTGGTGTTAGTCCCTACATTACGGCCTCTATCGTTGTCCAACTCTTGCAAATGGATATTTTACCTAAGTTTGTAGAGTGGGGGAAACAAGGGGAAGTAGGTCGAAGAAAATTAAATCAAGCTACTCGTTATATTGCCCTTGTTTTAGCCTTTGTGCAATCTATCGGGATTACAGCTGGTTTTAATACTTTGGCTGGAGCTCAATTGTTGAAAACAGCTCTTACTCCACAAGTCTTTATCATGATTGGTATCATCTTAACAGCTGGTAGCATGATTGTGACTTGGTTGGGAGAGCAAATTACAGATAAGGGATACGGAAATGGTGTTTCTATGATTATCTTTGCCGGAATTGTTGCCTCAATTCCAGAGATGATTCAGGGCATCTATGTGGACTACTTTGTGAACGTTCCAAGTGACCGTATCAACTCGTCTATTATCTTTGTAATCATTTTGATTATTACTGTATTGTTGATCATTTACTTTACAACTTATGTTCAACAAGCAGAATACAAAATTCCAATCCAATATACTAAGGTTGCACAAGGTGCTCCATCTAGCTCTTACCTTCCTTTGAAGGTAAACCCTGCTGGAGTTATCCCTGTTATCTTTGCAAGTTCGATTACTGCAGCGCCTGCGGCTATTCTTCAGTTTTTGAGCGCTACAGGTCATGATTGGGCTTGGGTAAGAACAGCACAAGAAATGCTGGCAACAACTTCACCAACTGGTATTGCCATGTATGCTTTGTTGATTATTCTCTTTACATTCTTCTATACGTTTGTACAGATTAATCCTGAAAAAGCGGCAGAAAACCTACAAAAGAGCGGTGCCTATATCCACGGAGTTCGTCCTGGTAAAGGTACAGAAGAATATATGTCTAAACTTCTTCGTCGTCTTGCAACGGTTGGTTCTCTCTTCCTTGGTGTGATTTCTATTTTACCGATCGTAGCAAAAGATGTTTTCGGACTTTCAGAAGCAGTTGCTTTTGGAGGAACCAGTCTTTTGATCATTATCTCTACAGGTATTGAAGGAATCAAACAATTGGAAGGTTACCTATTGAAACGTAAGTATGTTGGTTTCATGGACAGAACAGAATAAAAGTATTTACTGAATCAGTAAATACTGAGGGAGTGGAGGTTTAAACTCTGACATTTGTGAGAGTTTGGTCTCCCCTCTTCTATTTTGTTTTTAAATAGGGGTGAAAAGACTTTTTGCTTCTATTTAAAAATAAAATAAGGAGATCAA
Organism: bacterium; assembly: GCA_905221085.1. GTDB lineage: Bacteria > Bacillota > Bacilli > Lactobacillales > Streptococcaceae > Streptococcus. The sequence continues at coordinate 26,690 of CAJNBT010000008.1, read as the reverse complement.
ATCATGAATCTTTTGATTATGGGCTTACCTGGTGCAGGTAAGGGAACTCAAGCAGCAAAAATCGTAGAACAATTCCATGTTGCACATATCTCAACAGGTGATATGTTCCGAGCTGCTATGGCAAATCAAACTGAAATGGGCGTTCTTGCTAAGTCATACATTGACAAGGGTGAATTGGTTCCTGACGAAGTTACAAATGGAATCGTAAAAGAACGTCTTTCACAAGATGATATTAAAGAAACAGGATTCTTATTGGATGGTTACCCACGTACAATTGAACAAGCTCATGCTTTGGACAAAACATTGGCTGAACTTGGCATTGAACTAGAAGGTGTCATCAACATTGAAGTGAATCCAGATAGCCTCTTGGAACGTTTGAGTGGCCGTATCATCCACCGCGTGACTGGAGAAACTTTCCACAAGGTCTTTAACCCACCAGTTGACTATAAAGAAGAAGATTACTACCAACGTGAAGATGATAAACCTGAGACAGTAAAACGTCGTTTGGATGTTAATATTGCTCAAGGGGAACCAATCATTGCTCACTACCGTGCCAAAGGTTTGGTTCATGACATCGAAGGTAATCAAGATATCAATGATGTTTTCTCAGATATCGAAAAAGTATTGACAAATTTGAAATAAAGCGCTTTTCACACTTGCAAAAATCAGCTACAAATGTTATACTGAGATAGTCTGACTTATAATTGTTGTCTCTGTGTCTAGAGGCATCGAATCGAAATTTATGGAGGTGCTTTTGCGTGGCAAAAGACGATGTGATTGAAGTTGAAGGCAAAGTAGTTGATACAATGCCGAATGCAATGTTTACGGTTGAACTTGAAAATGGACATCAGATTTTAGCAACAGTTTCTGGTAAAATTCGTAAAAACTATATTCGTATTTTAGCGGGAGATCGTGTTACTGTCGAAATGAGTCCATATGACTTGACACGTGGACGTATCACTTACCGCTTTAAATAATCGAAAAACTTGGAGGGATAAGAAATGAAAGTAAGACCATCGGTCAAACCAATTTGCGAATACTGTAAAGTTATTCGTCGTAATGGTCGTGTTATGGTAATTTGCCCAGCAAATCCAAAACACAAACAACGTCAAGGATAAGATAGAAAGGAGAAAACATGGCTCGTATTGCTGGAGTTGACATTCCAAATGACAAACGCGTAGTAATCTCATTGACTTATGTTTATGGTATCGGACTTGCAACATCTAAGAAAATTTTGGCTGCTGCTGGAATCTCAGAAGATGTTCGTGTACGTGATCTTACATCAGATCAAGAAGATGCTATCCGTCGTGAAGTGGATGCAATCAAAGTTGAAGGTGACCTTCGTCGTGAAGTAAACTTGAACATCAAACGTTTGATGGAAATCGGTTCATACCGTGGTATCCGTCACCGTCGTGGACTTCCTGTCCGTGGACAAAACACTAAAAACAACGCTCGCACTCGTAAAGGTAAAGCTGTTGCGATCGCTGGTAAGAAAAAATAATATAGGAGGTAAAAGTCTTGGCTAAACCAACACGTAAACGTCGTGTGAAAAAGAATATCGAATCTGGTATTGCTCATATTCACGCTACATTTAATAACACTATTGTTATGATTACTGATGTGCATGGTAATGCAATTGCTTGGTCATCAGCTGGTGCTCTTGGTTTCAAAGGTTCTCGTAAATCTACACCATTCGCTGCTCAAATGGCTTCTGAAGCTGCTGCTAAATCTGCACAAGAACACGGTCTTAAATCAGTTGAAGTTACTGTAAAAGGTCCAGGTTCTGGTCGTGAGTCAGCTATTCGTGCGCTTGCTGCCGCTGGTCTTGAAGTAACAGCAATTCGTGATGTGACTCCAGTGCCACACAATGGTGCTCGTCCTCCAAAACGTCGCCGTGTATAATCATCGCATTACACTGCTTTTCGTTTAAGAGGGAGTAACTAAATGATCGAGTTTGAAAAACCAAATATAACAAAAATTGATGAAAATAAAGATTATGGCAAGTTTGTAATCGAACCACTTGAACGTGGCTACGGTACAACTCTTGGTAACTCTCTTCGTCGTGTACTTCTAGCTTCTCTACCAGGAGCAGCTGTGACATCTATTAACATTGATGGTGTGTTACATGAGTTTGACACAGTTCCAGGTGTTCGTGAAGACGTGATGCAAATCATTCTGAACATTAAAGGAATTGCAGTGAAATCGTACGTTGAAGACGAAAAAATCATCGAACTGGATGTTGAAGGTCCTGCTGAAGTAACAGCTGGTGACATTTTGACAGATAGCGATATTGAAATTGTAAATCCAGATCATTATCTCTTTACAATCGGTGAAGGTTCTTCTCTAAAAGCGACTATGACTGTTAACAGTGGTCGTGGATATGTACCTGCAGATGAAAATAAAAAGGATAATGCACCAGTTGGGACACTTGCTGTAGATTCTATTTATACACCAGTTACCAAAGTCAACTATCAAGTTGAACCTGCTCGTGTAGGTAGCAATGATGGATTTGACAAACTAACCCTTGAAATCTTGACAAATGGAACAATTATTCCAGAAGATGCTTTAGGGCTTTCAGCACGTATTTTGACAGAACATCTTGATTTGTTTACAAATCTTACTGAGATTGCTAAGTCAACTGAAGTGATGAAAGAAGCTGATACTGAATCTGACGACCGTATTTTGGATCGTACGATTGAGGAACTGGACTTGTCTGTGCGTTCATACAACTGTTTGAAACGTGCCGGTATCAATACTGTGCATGATTTGACAGAAAAATCTGAAGCAGAGATGATGAAAGTACGAAATCTTGGACGCAAGAGTTTGGAAGAAGTGAAACTCAAACTCATTGATTTGGGTCTTGGATTAAAAGATAAATAAAGGAGGAATACATGGCTTACCGTAAACTAGGACGCACTAGCTCACAACGTAAAGCAATGCTTCGCGATTTGACAACTGACCTTTTGATCAACGAATCAATCGTGACAACTGAAGCTCGTGCTAAAGAAATCCGTAAAACTGTTGAAAAAATGATTACTCTAGGTAAACGTGGTGATTTGCATGCACGTCGTCAAGCAGCTGCTTTCGTACGTAATGAAATCGCATCTGAAAACTATGATGAAGCAACTGATAAGTACACTTCTACTACAGCACTTCAAAAATTGTTCTCAGAAATCGCACCTCGTTATGCTGAACGTAACGGTGGATACACTCGTATCCTTAAAACTGAACCACGTCGTGGTGATGCAGCGCCAATGGCGATCATCGAATTAGTGTAAAATCATCAATTTTGTTGAGTGTTATGATGATGGAGTCTTGTGCTCTTAGTCTAGCTCTGGTCTACCGCTAGGATTTCGGTCCTAGCGGGAACACTCATCATAAGTTGGGATAGTAGACGCTTGTTTACGAAATTGTTTTTTTCTTAAGAACAACTTCGTAAGCAGGCGTTTTTGAGTATTTTAGTTAGAATTATGCTATACTATTTGAAAAGAATCCTGTTTAATGTTCAGGTTTCCTATTAAAAGAAGAATTGGAGTTTGCTTATGAAAGCGATTATAACTGTTGTTGGTAAAGATAAATCTGGAATTGTTGCAGGTGTTTCTGGTAAAATTGCAGAATTGGGTTTGAATATTGACGATATCTCTCAAACTGTTTTGGATGAATATTTCACGATGATGGCTGTCGTCTCTAGTGATAAAAAGCAAGATTTCACTTATCTTCGTAATGAATTTGAAGCTTTTGGGCAAACTTTGAATGTGAAAATTAATATTCAGAGTGCAGCGATTTTTGAAGCTATGTATAATATCTAGGAGGTTATTATGGATATTAGACAAGTTACTGAAACCATTGCCATGATTGAGGAGCAAAACTTCGATATCAGAACTATTACCATGGGGATTTCCCTATTGGACTGTATCGATCCAGATATCAATCGTGCTGCAGAGAAAATTTATCAAAAGATCACGACTAAGGCGGCTAATTTAGTGACTGTTGGTGATGAAATTGCAGCGGAGTTGGGAATTCCAATCGTTAATAAGCGTGTATCGGTGACTCCTATTTCTCTGATTGGGGCGGCGACAGATGCGACAGACTATGTGGTTCTGGCAAAAGCACTTGATAAGGCTGCGAAAGAGATTGGTGTGGACTTTATTGGTGGTTTTTCAGCCTTGGTACAAAAGGGTTATCAAAAGGGAGATGAGATTCTTATCAATTCTATTCCTCGCGCTTTGGCTGAAACGGACAAGGTATGCTCGTCAGTCAATATCGGTTCAACCAAGTCTGGTATTAATATGACGGCTGTGGCAGATATGGGACGAGTTATCAAGGAAACGGCAAATCTGTCTGATATGGGGGCAGCTAAATTGGTTGTATTTGCTAATGCTGTTGAGGACAATCCATTCATGGCGGGTGCCTTTCATGGTATTGGAGAATCAGATGTTATCATCAATGTCGGAGTTTCTGGTCCTGGTGTGGTGAAACGTGCCTTGGAAAAAGTTCGTGGACAGAGCTTTGATGTAGTAGCCGAAACAGTTAAGAAGACTGCCTTCAAGATCACTCGTATCGGTCAATTGGTTGGTCAGATGGCTAGTGAGAGACTGGGTGTGGAGTTTGGTATTGTGGACTTGAGTTTAGCACCAACTCCTGCGGTTGGAGATTCTGTAGCACGTGTCCTTGAGGAAATGGGGCTAGAAACAGTTGGAACACACGGGACGACGGCTGCCTTGGCACTCTTGAACGACCAAGTTAAGAAGGGTGGAGTTATGGCCTGCAACCAAGTCGGTGGTTTGTCTGGTGCCTTTATTCCTGTTTCCGAGGATGAGGGGATGATTGCTGCAGTGCAAAATGGCTCTCTTAATCTGGAAAAACTAGAAGCTATGACGGCTATCTGTTCTGTTGGTTTGGATATGATTGCCATTCCAGAAGATACGCCTGCTGAAACCATTGCGGCTATGATTGCAGATGAAGCTGCAATTGGTGTCATTAACATGAAAACAACGGCTGTTCGTATTATTCCAAAAGGAAAAGAAGGCGATATGATTGAGTTTGGAGGCCTATTAGGAACTGCACCTGTTATGAAAGTCAATGGAGCTTCGTCTGTCGATTTCATCTCTCGTGGAGGACAAATCCCAGCACCAATCCATAGTTTTAAAAATTAAGAAAATAGGAGAAATTGATGAAAAAAGAAATGAAACATGCTTTAGTAGCTTTAGGACTGTCGACTTTACTAGTCCCAAGTTTTGCCAATCAAGTAGTTTATGCGCAAGAAGAAAGCCATGAAACTGTAACTCAGGTAACTTTAGAATTTTTTAAAAATGAAGTAGAGCAAGCTAAAAAATCTTATAAAGAGTTTTTAAGTAAGAATAAAGAAAAATTATTAAATGAAGCGGATCAAGTAGACTGGAGCATCCTTTCTTTTTCTCAGGATGATATAAAAACAATTAAGAATAATGCTATAGAAAGACTTAATAAAGAATACCAATCTTTTTTAGAAGAGATAGAAGGAGTGGAAAAAGAAGCATTAGAGACTTCAAAGGATTTTCAAGGTGCTGTAAATAGATTACATGATTCTATGAGTTACCGTATTAACACAAATTTTGATTCTAGTTATAGAATTAAAAGAGAGGCTCTAGAGCTAATTATATTAAAGAAAAAGGAAAAACTAATTCCTAAAATAAAGGAAAACCAATATTATACAGCAAGAGAAAAAGAAAATGTGTTAAAAAGTATCGAATCCCCAATTGATTTTAAACAATATTATCCTGAGGGTGATAGAGATGGAAATATGACAGTAAATCAATATTTAAAAACCTTGGTTCCTGTTGCATCAAATGATTTTCGTATCTATATCGTACTTCCTAGAGAGAAAAATATTAGAGAAATTAAAGCGGTTGCTTTTATTGAGAAAACAGCGATTAGTAGTGATGATTCTCTTTCTAAATCTGATAAACTCGCTTTATTGAATAATGTTGAGGATATATTAGAAGAGGGATTAGAACAAATTGGAACACACTCTGTTGGTTATATTCCTGATAATGGAAACGATATTGTTAATATGCTATCCCCTGAAGAGTTATCTGTCTTTACTAAGCGTATCGAAGATGTTTATCAAGGAAAAGCTAAGCCTAAGGTGACAAAAGAAGAGGCTATTCAAGCAGTTTCTACTGGGACTTCATCCTCAGTTTCAACTTCATCTCAGTCTATCGTTACCTCTAATGGAGAGACTAAGAAGGATTATCAAGCAAGTAAGTGGTTTAAAGAGTCTGGCAAATGGTACTATAATGACCTTTCTGGTAACCTTGTAAGAAATCGTTGGGTAGGGCGTTATTATCTAAAAGCAGATGCTTCAATGGCTGCAAGTGAATGGATTTATGATGAAGATTATAAGAGCTGGTTTTATGTAGATTCAACTGGTGGTTATGTGGAGAAAGCTTGGCAGGGCGAATATTACCTAAAACGTGGCGGTTATATGGCTAAGAGTGAGTGGGTATTTGATTCTCAGTATGATAGTTGGTATTATCTGAACCAAGATGGTAAGTATGCTCGTAACCAATGGATTAAGGATGGAGATAAGTGGTATTACTTGTTAGCTGATGGAAAATTGGCAAAAAATATGACCATTAACGGCTATAAAGTAAACGAAAAAGGTGAATGGGTATAATTTTTTAAGTTCTATTTAAGGTTAGCTGTGTATACTATAATCATTAAATAAAGACCTCCTAATATTATTTGAAACAGATAACACTGATTTAGTTTGAATTTGATTTTCATCTAATATCTTTATTTAATAGAACTCCTAAACTTTTTCATAATAATCTCCTGCAAAAGTCGCCTGTCTGGGTGGCTTTTGTTTTATCATCCATGATATAATAGAAGCAAACGGAGGACGGAAAATGGTAAAAGTACGATTGTATTTGGTACGTCATGGCAAGACTATGTTTAACACGATTGGTCGCGCGCAAGGTTGGAGCGATACTCCCTTAACAGCTGAAGGTGAGCGAGGGATTCAAGAATTAGGAATCGGTTTGCGAGAATCTGGTCTACAGTTTGAGCGTGCTTATTCGAGTGATTCTGGGCGCACCATTCAGACAATGGGAATCATCCTTGATGAACTTGGTTTGCAGGGAAAAATCCCTTATCGTATGGACAAGCGTATCAGAGAATGGTGTTTTGGTAGCTTTGATGGAGCCTACGATGGCGATCTTTTCATGGGCATTATTCCTCGTATCTTTAATGTGGACCATGTTCACCAATTGTCTTATGCTGAACTGGCTGAGGGCTTGGTAGAGGTCGATACAGCTGGTTGGGCTGAAGGCTGGGAGAAACTCAGTGGCCGCATCAAAGAAGGCTTTGAAGCGATTGCTAAAGAAATGGAAGAACAAGGCGGCGGCAATGCTCTTGTCGTGAGTCACGGAATGACCATTGGAACCATTATTTATCTGATCAATGGTATGCATCCGCATGGTCTAGACAATGGCAGCGTGACGATCCTTGAATATGAGGACGGCCAGTTTAGCGTTGAGATTGTCGGCGACCGTAGTTACCGAGAACTAGGACGTGAGAAGATGGAAGAGACAAATAGTTAATAGAAGTTAGCTCCAAATGGGGGCTAATTTTTTATACTGCTAAATAAGTTGGATTTGCGATTCGGTCTTTCTTGGCACACAGACCCAAAAGAACATTTCTCGTCTTTCAAATTCCCTCAAAAATGGTATAATAGTAACATCACAAAATTGGAGAGAGACCATGAGTTTTTACAATCATAAAGAAATTGAGCCTAAGTGGCAGGGCTACTGGGCAGAACATCATACATTTAAGACAGGAACAGATGCATCAAAACCGAAGTTTTATGCTCTTGATATGTTCCCTTATCCATCTGGAGCGGGTCTGCACGTAGGACACCCAGAAGGCTACACAGCGACAGATATCCTCAGCCGTTACAAACGTGCGCAAGGCTATAACGTCCTTCACCCGATGGGTTGGGATGCTTTTGGTTTGCCTGCAGAGCAATACGCTATGGATACGGGGAATGACCCAGCAGAATTTACAGCGGAAAATATTGCCAACTTTAAACGCCAAATCAATGCGCTTGGATTTTCTTACGACTGGGATCGTGAAGTCAATACAACAGATCCAAACTATTACAAGTGGACTCAGTGGATTTTCACCAAGCTTTACGAAAAAGGCTTGGCCTATGAAGCGGAAGTGCCAGTAAACTGGGTTGAGGAGCTAGGAACTGCCATCGCTAACGAAGAAGTTCTTCCTGACGGAACATCTGAGCGTGGAGGCTATCCAGTTGTCCGCAAACCAATGCGCCAATGGATGCTTAAAATCACGGCCTACGCGGAGCGTCTGCTTAATGACTTAGATGAACTTGACTGGCCAGAGTCCATCAAGGACATGCAACGCAACTGGATTGGGAAATCAACTGGTGCAAATGTAACTTTCAAAGTTAAGGGAACAGATAAGGAATTCACTGTCTTTACCACTCGTCCTGATACCCTTTTCGGTGCGACTTTCACAGTCTTGGCTCCTGAGCATGAATTGGTTGACGCTATTACAAGCACAGAGCAAGCAGAAGCAGTAGCAGACTACAAACACCAAGCCAGTCTGAAATCAGACCTGGCTCGTACAGACCTTGCCAAAGAAAAAACAGGTGTCTGGACAGGTGCTTATGCCATCAACCCTGTCAATGGCAAGGAAATTCCAATCTGGATTGCGGACTATGTTCTTGCTAGTTATGGAACAGGTGCCGTTATGGCTGTGCCTGCCCATGACCAACGTGACTGGGAATTTGCCAAACAATTTGACCTTCCAATCGTCAAAGTACTTGAAGGTGGAAACGTTGAAGAAGCTGCCTACACAGAAGATGGCCTTCACGTTAATTCAGACTTCCTAGATGGACTCAACAAAGAAGACGCTATTGCCAAGATTGTAACTTGGTTGGAAGAAAAAGGCTGTGGACAAGAGAAGGTTACCTACCGTCTCCGCGACTGGCTCTTTAGCCGTCAACGTTACTGGGGTGAGCCAATTCCTATCATTCATTGGGAAGACGGAACTTCAACAGCTGTCCCTGAAAGTGAATTGCCACTTGTCTTGCCTGTAACTAAGGACATCCGTCCTTCAGGTACTGGTGAAAGTCCACTAGCTAACTTGACAGATTGGCTTGAAGTGACTCGTGAAGATGGTGTCAAAGGTCGTCGTGAAACCAACACCATGCCACAATGGGCAGGTTCAAGCTGGTACTACCTCCGCTATATCGATCCACACAATACTGAGAAATTGGCTGATGAGGACCTTCTCAAACAATGGTTGCCAGTAGATATCTACGTTGGTGGTGCAGAGCATGCCGTTCTTCACTTGCTTTACGCTCGTTTCTGGCACAAATTCCTCTATGACCTCGGTGTTGTTCCAACTAAGGAACCATTCCAAAAACTCTTTAACCAAGGAATGATTTTGGGAACAAGCTACCGTGACCACCGTGGGGCTCTTGTGGCAACCGATAAGGTTGAAAAACGTGACGGTTCTTTCTTCCATGTGGAAACAGGGGAAGAGTTGGAGCAAGCGCCAGCCAAGATGTCTAAATCGCTCAAGAACGTTGTCAATCCAGATGATGTGGTGGAACAATACGGTGCTGACACCCTTCGTGTCTATGAAATGTTCATGGGACCACTCGATGCTTCAATCGCTTGGTCAGAAGAAGGTCTGGAAGGAAGCCGTAAATTCCTTGACCGTGTTTACCGTTTGATTACAAGCAAGGAAATTGTTGCAGAAAACAATGGCTCTCTCGACAAGGTTTACAACGAAACCGTTAAAGCTGTCACAGAGCAAATAGAATCACTGAAATTCAACACAGCCATTGCCCAACTTATGGTCTTTGTCAATGCGGCTAACAAGGAAGATAAGCTTTATGTAGACTACGCCAAAGGCTTTATCCAATTGATTGCTCCATTTGCGCCTCACTTGGCAGAAGAACTCTGGCAAACAGTTGCAGCAACAGGAGAATCTATCTCTTATGTAGCTTGGCCAACATGGGACGAAAGTAAATTGGTTGAAGACGAAATCGAAATCGTTGTCCAAATCAAAGGAAAAGTTCGAGCCAAACTCATGGTCGCTAAAGACCTATCACGCGAAGAATTGCAAGAAATTGCTCTAGCGGATGAAAAAGTCAAAGCAGAAATTGATGGTAAGGAAATCGTAAAAGTAATTGCGGTACCGAATAAACTCGTTAATATTGTAACGAAGTAACCAATTTATTTGCTGGTTTCAAATCTCGGACAGTTTACTAAACTGTTTGAGCTAGTTAAACTCGTCAATACCGTTTCGAAATAAGATAGGAATCCTTCAGAGTAGAATCTGGGGGATTTTTTGATTGAAAAATATAATTCTGTTTTCATCATCTCACCACTTAACCTCTCATTTTAACCACTTATCTCAAAAGTCGATTTTTCTTTCATACTTTTTGTTAAACTGGTGAGGTAAAGAGGAGGAAATAAATATGATTTTACAAGCTAAACATTTGACTAAACGTTACGGCGATCATATGGCTGTTGACGATATTCAGTTAGAGTTTGAAAAAGGGAGTTTTAATGCTATTTTGGGTCCAAATGGTGCAGGAAAATCAACCACCATTTCCATGTTAATCGGTTTGAAAAAGCCGACAAAAGGTCAGATTCGATATGCGCCAAATACGAAAATAGGAGTTGTTTTTCAAGCTAGTGTACTGGATGAGATGTTGACGGTTAGGGAGAATCTTACGATTCGTGCTCAACAGTATAAGGAGATTGCAGCAAGTCGTGTGGATGATTTGATTCATCAACTGGGTTTGACTGCTTTCCAGAAGCAACTATATGGGACTTTGTCAGGTGGGCAAAAACGTAGGGTTGATATTGCGCGTGCTCTTCTTTCACAGCCAGATATTCTTTTCTTAGATGAACCAACGACAGGTCTAGATATTCAGACTCGCAAAGCCATTTGGGATTTACTGTCTCGACTACAAAAGGATGAAGGGATGACTATTATCTTAACGACTCATTATCTGGATGAAGCGGATGAAGCGGATCAAATTTATATCGTTGATCATGGGAAAGTGATTGCGCAAGGTTCTGCGACGGCTATTAAAAGTCAGTATGCATCTAATATTCTAAAAATTCGTTTTAAAGAAATGAAGGATTTAGAAAAGTTGCTACAGACTGGAATGACAGTAAAGGAAGAAAATGAGTTGGAATATCTTTTTTATCCAAGGACATCACTGGAAGCTATTGAATATTTGGCAAAAGTACGAGAAGAAATTGATTCTTTTGAGTTTCGTCTAGGTACCATGGATGATGCCTTTATTGCACTTACAGGAAGAGAGGTTCGCTAATGTTAGCTTTATTGAAACGGAATTTTATCTTATATTTTCGTAATCGTTCAGGAGTATTTTTCTCATTATTGGGGGCATTGATTTCCTTCCTCCTTTATATCATTTTTTTGCAGAAAAACTTGACGGATGCTTGGTCCCAACTCCCTGATAATACGAACCTTTTAAATAACTGGCTGATGGGTGGGACCTTGGCTGTGACTGGGATTACAACCAGTTTTACGGCTCTTACACAAATGGTACAGGATCGTGAAAATCAAGTGGATCAAGATCTCTTCTTGACAGATTTAGGTAGCTGGGGTTTACAGGTGTCCTATCTAATCAGTAGTATTGCCATCTCTTTTATCATGCAGGTATTTATGTTTGCTGTTATGGGGCTTTATTTTAAAGAAAGTCCAGTTATCAGTCATTTACCGGAAATTGCTTTGATTATGTTGTTAAGTAGTCTGCTTTCAAGTTCGGTAAATATTCTCTTAATTTATCGTTTTAAATCTGTAGATAGTCTTGGCAAACTGGCAACTATAGTGGGAACTGCTTCTGGATTTTTAGTAGGAACTTATGTCCCTATTGGAGTATTACCTGATTTTGCACAGATTATCATGAAGTGTACCCCTGCAACTTATATTGCTTCTCTCTATAGACAAATTTTAATGAAAGAACCATTAGAGACTGCATTTACAGGAAATAGCAGATTGTTAAAGGAATTTCAAGAAAAAATGGGAATCCAAATCAACTGGCAAGAACTATTGACAAAGGAAGAGACATACTTTATAGTGGTTATTATATGTCTCGTCGCTATTCTTCTTTGGCTTTTATTTGTTAAAGTATTTAGCAAGAGAAAATAAAAGTATATTGGAGAGAAAATGAAGATTCGTTTTGAAATGAAGGCAGAGTTTTCAGAAAAGGACCCACAGATTGTAATTCAGGCAGCTCAGTTAACCGACCAAGCAAGGGAAGTCATGGAGTATTTAGAACAATTTTCAACGCCCAATCAGGTGGTCATTCCTATTCGAACGGATGATTATCTGGTCATGGTGAAGATTGAGGATCTTATTCTAGCTGATATTGACAAGAATTTATTAACCATTTATACGGTAGATGGGATTTATAAAACTAAGGAAACATTGATAAATTTTCAGAATCGGATTAATCGGCGTAACTTTATACAGATATCACGCCATTCAATTATAAACATTGACCACTTAGAATCGTTATCAGATAGTTTTTCAGGGAACATGATGGCTAAAATGACTCGGGGCATCAAATCTAGTGTGAGTCGGAAATACGTTAAGTCCTTAATGAATTATCTAGGTTTATAGGAGAAAATCATGAAACGATTAATTGATTATTTTGTATCGGGAATGCGTACGGCTTCCTTCTTTTATTTGAGTATGATGGTGTTGACTCAGTTTTATCCAGGTATTACTTATCCTGAACCAATGACAAAAAATATTCTAGCTCTGTTTTTAATGGGTGGAATTATGGGGGTATTGACTTTAATACTTGAAAAGCTAGAGTTTCTTGCTTTTAGTATACGTGTAGGAGTTCATTTATTAGTGACGGTTACTATTTTAGTATTGACCTCTCTATTTTTTGGTTGGGGTTCAGCCTTGTGGAGTCCCTTGCTTTGGTTCTTTTTCTTGTTAATTTATGGATTGATATGGTTGTATCAAATCTGGCGAACTCATAAACTCACACAACAAATTAATCAAGCCTTGGAGGATAAAAGACAGAAAACGGGTCACTAATATAGTGTTGAGTATGAAGTTTGAAGACAGTGCCAGTTTCCAAAGAGAACAATTTGTGATATAGTATTTTCAGCGTAAAACAAGGAGAAGAAAAATGCCAGTAAACGAATATGGTCAGATGATTGGTGAGTCAATGGAAGGTTATACACCAGGTGAACTGCCTTCTATTGATTTCTTAGAAGGGCGTTATGCTCGAATAGAGGCTCTCTCGGTAGAAAAGCATGCGGAGGATTTATTAGCTGTTTATGGCCCTGATACGCCTCGGGAGATGTGGACCTACCTCTTTCAGGGACCAGTAGCAGACATGGAGGAACTGGTCAGCCTTTTAAATCAGATGTTGGCTCGTAAGGACCGTTTTTACTATGCAATCATAGACAAGGCAACTGGTAAGGCTTTGGGAACTTTTTCTCTCATGCGTATTGACCAGAATAACCGAGTAATAGAAGTGGGAGCTGTCACTTTTTCTCCAGAACTCAAGGGAACACGGATAGGGACAGAAGCCCAGTATCTTTTGGCTTGCTATGTCTTTGAGGAGCTTACCTATCGTCGCTATGAGTGGAAATGCGATGCTCTTAACATGCCATCAAGACGGGCTGCGGAGCGTTTGGGATTTGTCTACGAAGGAACCTTCCGTCAGGCAGTGGTTTATAAGGGACGGACGAGGGATACGGATTGGTTGTCTATGATTGATAAAGACTGGCCCAAAGTTAAATCTCGTTTGGAAACATGGTTGCGTCCTGAAAATTTTGATAAAAATGGACGACAGTACAAGAGCTTGAGAGAATTATAAGAGGTGATGACATGATAACCATTAGAAAGCAAGAAATCGTCAAGCTCGAGGATGTTTTGCATCTCTATCAGGCTGTCGGTTGGACAAATTATACAAATAAACCTCAGATGCTGGAGCAATCCTTGTCTCATTCATTAGTAATTTATCTGGCACTTGATGGTGATGCTGTGGTGGGCTTGATTCGTTTGGTTGGAGATGGTTTTTCATCAGTTTTTGTACAGGATTTAATTGTTTTACCAATCTATCAGCGTCAAGGGATTGGTAGTGCCTTGATGAAAGAGGCTTTAGAGGATTACAAAGATGCCTATCAAGTCCAGCTGGTAACAGAACAGACAGAAAGAACCTTGGGCTTCTATCGTTCTATGGGCTTTGAAATCTTATCCACCTATAATTGTATAGGGATGACTTGGTTGAATCGAGAAAAATAACAAAACTTGTTTTTTCTTAAGCAAAGTTTAAGGCTGGTCTAGTATCATATAGTCATTAAATAAAGACCTCCTAACTTTATTTAATGAAATCCTAAAACTTTTTTTCATCATAATCTCCTAATGAAGTCACCCAATCAGGTGGCTTTTTTGTGAGGTGAAGTGCTAGTGATAGAAATTTTTTGCATAATAGTAAAATTTGAGAAAAGTTAAGCTAGTTTTAAGCTTCGTCTTGTATTATATCTTTATTAAATAAAGACCTCCTAACTTTATTTAATAAAATCCTAAACTTTTCTTTTTCATAATAATCTCCCTTAACTCCACCCAATCATGTGGAGTTTTTTGGCTCTATTTCAGGCTTTTTGGGGACTATTCTAAAAAATCATTTTCCGATAATTTTCGGTATTTTCGGATTTTGGTCGGGGAATTGGCGGGGACTTTTTAGGAAATATGACTAAGAAATAGGTTTGCTGTTACTTCAGCTACTTCAAACTCAATTTGACTGTAAGGGACTGTTAATTGAAGGACTGGAACTGCTGTAATAATGATTTTGCTTGTCCAGTAGTGGCGTATTAAATGAGGAGTGACATGTAAGATTGTCTATTCGTTTACTAAATCAAAATTTCTATGAAATTGATAGAATCCCTAACTTTCTCTTAAACTTGAAAGTCTTGTTGTAAAGCGGTTAAAGCTTGAGAAGCTGAGGATGTAAAGTTTTGACAAATTTTGTGAACTGTGGGATAATGGAGAAGAATTAAGGATTAGTTCAATATCATGGACTAGAAAAGACCCCAAGCTAACTTCCACATTAAGCTTGGGGTCTTTTTTGACACTACCTATCTTTGTTTAGCCATTTATCGACTAAGCGAAGAACAACACCGACCACAATTGGTCCGATGATAGTTTTAAGGATTAGTTCCATTATGGGCTATCTCACCTCCTTTCGTAGGCGGTGTAGAAGTGCCGTAGAATATTATACCACATAAGTGCTAAACTCGGGAGTCACCCAATCGGGTGGCTTTTTTGTTTGTGGCTTGGATTTTTGATATAATAGAGCCATGAGTAGAATTTTAGATAATGAGATAATGGGGGACGAGGAGTTAGTAGAACGCACGCTCCGTCCTCAGTATTTACGTGAATATATTGGGCAGGACAAGGTCAAGGATCAGCTCCAAATCTTTATCGAAGCTGCCAAAATGCGGGATGAAGCGCTAGATCATGTGCTCTTATTTGGACCTCCAGGCTTGGGGAAAACGACCATGGCCGTTGTTATTGCCAACGAACTAGGTGTCAATCTCAAGCAGACGTCTGGGCCTGTCATTGAAAAAGCCGGTGATCTAGTAGCGATTTTGAATGATTTAGAGCCTGGGGATGTCCTTTTTATTGACGAGATTCATCGCTTGCCCATGTCAGTGGAAGAAGTGCTTTATAGTGCCATGGAGGACTTCTACATCGATATCATGATTGGGGCTGGTGAAGGCAGTCGCAGTGTTCATTTGGAGTTGCCACCTTTTACCTTGATTGGTGCGACGACTCGGGCTGGTATGCTTTCCAATCCGCTACGGGCACGTTTTGGGATTACAGGTCATATGGAGTATTATGCCCATGCTGACTTAACAGAAATTGTCGAGCGGACAGCAGATATTTTTGAGATGGAAATCACTCATGAGGCAGCATCCGAGCTGGCTTTGCGGAGTCGTGGAACCCCTCGTATTGCCAATCGTCTCCTTAAGCGCGTGCGCGATTTTGCCCAGATTATGGGAAATGGGGTTATCGATGATGTTATTACCGATAAGGCTTTGACCATGCTGGATGTTGACCATGAAGGTTTGGACTATGTGGACCAAAAAATCCTTCGGACCATGATTGAGATGTACGGTGGTGGCCCTGTCGGATTAGGAACTCTTTCTGTTAACATAGCAGAAGAGCGTGAGACGGTTGAGGATATGTACGAACCTTATCTAATCCAGAAAGGCTTTATCATGCGAACTCGTTCAGGACGAGTTGCGACTGCTAAGGCATATGAGCACTTGGGTTATGAATACAGTGAAAAATGAACAAGAAATTCTAGAGGCTTTCAGAGAAAATCCGGATATGATGGCTATTCTGACGATCATCCGGTACCTTGGCTTAAAAGACTCGTGGTTGGCAGCAGGTTCTATCAGAAACTTCATCTGGAATCTCTTGTCAGACAGACCAGCATTTGATCTTGAAACAGATGTAGATGTGATTTTCTTTGATCCAGATATTTCTTATGAGGAAACCTTGTCCCTAGAGAAAAAACTGCGAGAGGACTTTCCTCAGTACCAGTGGGAATTGAAAAATCAGGTCTATATGCACCAGCACAGCCCTCATACTGCTCCCTATAGCAGCTCTTGTGATGCTATGAGTAAGTATCCAGAACGATGTACGGCTGTTGGACTACGCTTGAATGAAGAATCCGATTTTGAACTCTATGCACCTTATGGTTTGGAGGAAATTTTGAATTTTCAAGTTCGTCCAACTCCTCATTTTTTAGAGAATGAAGACCGAATGTCTCTCTATCAAACACGGCTATCCAAGAAAAATTGGCAGGAGAAATGTAAAAATTTGATTTTTAAAAATACTTAAGGAAACTTTAAGCTAGGAAGTGTATACTAACTCCATAAGTTAAGAAGACCTTAACTTAAACTCCTAAAACTTTTTCATAATAATCTCCCTATAAAAAATTGAGTCGCCCAATCAGGCGACTTATTTTTTTGAAAAATGGGCTTTGTGCCTGAGAATAAATAGCTTAGTGATAGAAGAAAATGGGGAAATATGGTATAATGAAACGATAGATTTTTGAATAGGAATAAGATCATGTTTGGATTTTTTAAGAAAGATAAGGCTGTGGAAGTAGAGGTTCCGACACAGGTTCCTGCTCATATCGGCATCATCATGGATGGTAATGGCCGTTGGGCTAAAAAACGTATGCAACCGAGGGTTTTTGGACATAAGGCGGGCATGGAAGCATTGCAAACTGTGACCAAGGCAGCCAACAAACTAGGCGTTAGGGTTATTACAGTTTATGCTTTTTCTACGGAAAATTGGACTCGTCCAGATCAGGAAGTCAAGTTTATCATGAACTTGCCAGTAGAGTTTTATGATAGTTATGTCCCAGAATTGCATGCGAATAATGTTAAGATTCAAATGATTGGGGAAACGGACCGCCTGCCTAAGCAAACCTTTGAAGCTCTGACCAATGCTGAAGAATTGACTAAGAACAACACAGGATTGATTCTTAATTTTGCCCTTAACTATGGTGGACGTGCTGAGATTACACAGGCTCTTAAGTTGATTTCCCAGGATGTGTTAGATGCCAAAATCAACCCAGGTGATATCACAGAGGAATTGATTGGCAACTATCTCTTTACCCAGCATTTGCCTAAGGACTTACGAGACCCAGATTTGATTATCCGTACTAGTGGAGAATTGCGTTTGAGCAATTTCCTTCCATGGCAGGGAGCCTATAGTGAGCTCTATTTTACGGACACCTTGTGGCCTGATTTTGACGAGACAGCCTTGCAGGAAGCCATTCTTGCCTACAATCGTCGTCATCGTCGATTTGGAGGAGTTTAGGAGGAGAGATATGACAAAGGATTTACAAAAAAGAACCTTGTTCGCAGGGATTGCCCTGGCTATTTTCCTACCAATTTTAATGATTGGTGGCCTCTTGCTTCAGATCGCCATCGGAATCATAGCCATGCTAGCAATGCATGAACTTTTGAAGATGAGAGGTTTAGAGACCATGACTATGGAGGGGCTCTTGACCCTCTTTGCAACCTTTGCCTTGACTATTCCCTTGGAGAATTACCTGACTTTTTTGCCAGTTGATGGGAATGTGGTGGCTTATAGTGTGTTGATTTCAATTATGTTAGGAACAACTGTTTTTAGCAAGTCATATACGATTGAGGATGCTGTTTTCCCTCTTGCTATGAGCTTCTATGTGGGCTTTGGTTTTAATGCTCTATTAGATGCTAGAATTGCAGGTTTAGATAAGGCACTATTAGCCTTGTGTATTGTTTGGGCAACAGATAGTTGTGCTTATCTTGTAGGGATGAGATACGGTAAACGAAAATTAGCGCCAAGGGTATCACCCAATAAAACCTTTGAGGGATCTTTTGGTGGTATTTTAGGAGCTATCTTGGTAACAATTATCTTTATGATTTTTGATAGGACAGTTGCTCTTCCGTATGGAATTTACAAGATGTCAGTCTTTGCTATTTTCTTCAGCATTGCTGGACAATTTGGTGACTTACTAGAAAGTTCGATCAAGCGTCACTTTGGTGTTAAGGATTCTGGGAAATTTATCCCTGGACATGGTGGTGTTTTGGATCGTTTCGATAGTATGTTGCTTGTATTTCCAATCATGCACTTGTTTGGACTCTTTTAGAGAAAGGAAGATAGAATGCTCGGAATTTTAACCTTTATTCTGGTTTTTGGGATTATTGTAGTAGTGCACGAGTTCGGACACTTCTACTTTGCCAAGAAATCAGGAATTCTAGTGCGTGAATTTGCCATCGGTATGGGACCCAAAATCTT
This sequence comes from bacterium, assembly GCA_905221085.1. Classification (GTDB taxonomy): domain Bacteria; phylum Bacillota; class Bacilli; order Lactobacillales; family Streptococcaceae; genus Streptococcus. The sequence goes on along the minus strand of CAJNBT010000008.1, from coordinate 7,805 downwards.
TGCTCACATTGGTAAGGACGGGACGGCCTATACCATTCGGATCTTGCCTCTGGGTGGCTACGTTCGTATGGCAGGTTGGGGTGATGATACCACTGAAATCAAGACAGGAACTCCTGTCAGTTTGACCCTTACTGATGATGGTAAGGTTAAACGCATCAATCTCTCAGGTAAAAAATTGGATCAAACAGCTCTTCCTATGCAGGTGACCCAATTTGACTTTGAAGATAAGCTCTTTATCAAGGGCTTGGTTCTGGAAGAAGAAAAAATATTTGCAGTGAATCACGATGCAACGGTTGTGGAAGCAGATGGTACTGAGGTTCGGATTGCACCTTTAGATGTTCAATATCAAAATGCGACTATCTGGGGGAAACTGATTACTAATTTTGCAGGTCCTATGAACAACTTTATCTTAGGTGTCGTTGTTTTTTGGATTTTAATCTTCATGCAGGGTGGTGTTAGAGATGTCGATACCAACCAGTTCCATATTATGCCCCAAGGGGCCTTGGCTAAGGTAGGAGTACCAGAAACGGCACAAATTACCAAGATTGGCTCACATGAGGTTAGCAACTGGGAAAGTTTGATTAAGGCTGTGGAATCAGAAACCAAAGATAAGACGGCCCCGACCTTGGATGTGACTATTTCTGAAAATGGTAGTGACAAACAAGTAACTGTTACCCCAGAAGAAAATCAAGGTCGATATCTTCTAGGTGTTCAACCAGGAATTAAGTCGGACTTTCTATCCATGTTTGTAGGTGGATTTACAAGTGCTGCTGACTCGGCTCTCCGAATTCTATCGGCTCTGAAAAATCTGATTTTCCAACCGGATTTGAACAAGTTAGGTGGACCTGTTGCCATCTTTAAGGCAAGTAGTGATGCTGCTAAAAATGGAATTGAGAATGTCTTGTACTTTTTGGCAATAATTTCCATCAATATCGGGATTTTTAATCTTATTCCGATTCCAGCTCTGGATGGTGGTAAGATTGTGCTCAATATCCTAGAAGCTATCCGCCGCAAACCATTGAAACAAGAAATTGAAACCTATGTCACCTTGGCCGGAGTGGTCATCATGGTTGTCTTGATGATTGCTGTGACTTGGAATGACATTATGCGACTCTTTTTTAGATAATCGAGGAATATTATGAAACAAAGTAAAATGCCTATCCCAACGCTTCGCGAAATGCCAAGCGATGCTCAAGTTATCAGTCACGCTCTTATGTTGCGAGCTGGTTATGTTCGTCAAGTTTCTGCAGGTGTTTATTCTTACCTACCACTTGCCAATCGTGTGATTGAAAAAGCTAAAAATATCATGCGCCAAGAATTCGACAAGATTGGTGCCGTTGAGATGTTGGCTCCTGCCCTTCTCAGTGCAGAATTGTGGCGCGAATCAGGTCGTTACGAAACTTATGGTGAGGACCTTTACAAACTAAAAAACCGTGAAAAATCAGACTTTATCCTAGGTCCAACTCACGAAGAAACCTTTACAGCTATTGTTCGTGATTCTGTTAAGTCTTACAAGCAATTGCCACTCAACCTTTACCAAATCCAACCTAAGTATCGTGATGAAAAACGTCCACGTAATGGACTTCTCCGTACACGTGAGTTCATCATGAAAGATGCTTACAGCTTCCATGCTAACTATGATAGTTTGGACAGTGTTTATGATGAGTACAAGGCTGCATATGAGCGTATTTTCACTCGTAGTGGCTTAGACTTCAAGGCTATCATCGGTGACGGTGGAGCCATGGGTGGTAAGGACAGCCAAGAATTTATGGCCATTACACCTGCTCGTACTGACCTTGACCGCTGGGTTGTCTTGGATAAGTCAGTTGCCTCATTTGACGAAATTCCTGCAGAAGTGCAAGAAGAAATCAAGGCAGAATTGCTCAAATGGATGGTCTCTGGTGAAGATACCATTGCTTACTCAAGTGAATCTAGCTATGCGGCTAACTTGGAAATGGCAACAAATGAGTACAAGCCAAGCAACCGTGTTGTTGCTGAAGAAGAAGTGACTCGTGTTGCAACGCCAGATGTTAAATCAATTGATGAAGTTGCAGCCTTCCTCAACGTTCCTGAAGAACAAACGATTAAAACCCTCTTCTACATGGCAGACGGTGAGCTTGTTGCAGCCCTTCTAGTTGGAAATGATCAGCTTAATGAAGTTAAGTTGAAAAACCACTTGGGAGCAGATTTCTTTGACGTTGCTAGCGAAGAAGAAGTGGCAAATGTTGTTCAAGCAGGATTTGGTTCACTTGGCCCAGTTGGCTTACCAGAGAATGTTAAAATCATTGCAGACCGTAAGGTGCAAGATGTTCGCAATGCAGTTGTGGGTGCTAACGAAGATGGCTACCACTTGATTGGTGTGAATCCAGGTCGTGATTTTACCGCAGAATATGTGGATATCCGTGAAGTTCGTGAGGGTGAAATTTCCCCAGATGGACAAGGTGTCCTTAACTTTGCGCGTGGTATCGAAATTGGTCATATCTTCAAACTCGGCACTCGCTATTCAGCAAGCATGGGAGCAGATGTTTTGGATGAAAATGGCCGTGCTGTACCAATCATCATGGGATGCTACGGTATCGGTGTCAGCCGTCTCCTTTCAGCAGTGATGGAGCAACACGCTCGCCTATTTGTTAACAAAACACCAAAAGGTGAATACCGTTATGCTTGGGGAATCAATTTCCCTAAAGAATTGGCACCATTTGATGTGCACTTGATTACTGTCAATGTCAAGGATGAAGAAGCACAGGCTTTAACAGAAAAGCTTGAAGCAAGCTTAATGGGAGCTGGTTACGAAGTCTTGACAGATGACCGTAACGAACGTGTTGGTGTTAAATTTAGCGACAGCGACTTGATTGGATTACCAATCCGTATCACTGTTGGGAAGAAAGCGGCCGATGGCATCGTAGAAGTTAAGATTAAAGCGACTGGTGACACCATCGAAGTTCATGCAGATAACGTGCTCGAAACGCTTGAAATCCTCAGCAAGAAATAAAAACTATAATCAGAAGAAAAACAAGGAAAAAATGTAACTAGTTTTTACCTTGTTTTTTCTGTATAATGGGAAAAATGAGTAGATAAAGAGGTAAATGTATGCTAAGATTTCCAAAGGATTTTGTCTGGGGATCCTCTACTTCTGGGCCGCAGACAGAGGGACGTATAGCTGGTGACGGTAAGGGAGATAATCTCTGGGATTATTGGTACCAAGTGGAGCCAAATCGATATTATAATGGGATTGGTCCAGATAAGACATCGACCTTTTATGAAAATTGGGAACAGGATATCGACCTCCTGTTAGAAACTGGTCACACGGTCTTTCGGACTTCTATTCAGTGGTCACGGATTTTTCCACAAGGGCGTGGGGAAGTCAATCCTCAAGGTGTAGACTTTTACCGTAAGGTCTTTGAGGCTATTAAGGCTAAGGGGATTCGTCTTTTAGTCAACCTCTACCACTTTGATTTGCCTTTTTCACTTCAAGAAGTGGGTGATGGTTGGGAAAATAAGGCGACAGTTTCAGCCTATGAAGACTATGCTCGTTTTTGTTTTGAGACTTATGGAGATTTAGTGGATCAATGGATTACCTTTAACGAGCCAATCGTTCCTGTAGAGTTTGGCTATTTTTACGATGCCCATTATCCACATAAGGTGGATGCAGAGGCAGCTGTTAAAGTAGCTTATCATACACAATTAGCTAGCAGTCGGGCGGTTAAGGCTTGTCATGAACTCTTGCCAGATTCCAAGATTGGGATTGTCCTCAACTTGACACCGGCTTATCCACGTAGCCAGCATCCTGCTGATGTCAAGGCTGCTCGTATTGCGGACCTTTTTCAGGCTCAATCTTTCTTAGATCCGTCTGTTTTGGGGACTTATCCACAGGAGTTGGTAGAAATCTTGCATGAACACGGTCTCTTACCAGATGCTACAGAGGAGGAGTTGGAACTCATTCGTGACAATACGGTAGACTTCCTTGGTGTCAACTACTATCAACCTTTGCGTGTTATGGCACCTCGATTTGCCAAGCATCCAGAGAGTCCACTCTTACCAGAACATTTTTACGAGCCTTATGTGATGCCTGGACGTAAAATCAATCCTCATCGTGGCTGGGAGATTTATGAGCAAGGGATTTATGACATTGCCCAAAATATCAAGGAAAATTATGGTAATATTGAGTGGATGTTGACAGAGAATGGTATGGGTGTTGAAGGGGAAGAAAAATTCCGTCAAGATGGAATGATTCAAGATGATTATCGTATTGACTTTGTAAAAGGTCATCTTCGTGAACTGCACCGTGCCATTGAAGACGGAGCCAATTGTAAGGGCTACTTAATTTGGACTTTTATTGATTGCTGGTCATGGCTCAACAGCTATAAAAATCGCTATGGTTTGGTCGAATTAGACTTGGAAACGCAAGAACGTCGTCTGAAAAAATCAGGGCACTGGTTCAAGGAATTAAGCGACAATAATGGATTTTAAAAAGGACTCTGACTGATTATCCTAATTGGTCAGAGTTTTTTGCTTACAGGAGCTTAATTTGAACTATACCAATTTTTACTCTTGACAAGTGAAAGAAACAAGTATATACTGTTTTTGCTGATTCTACAAAAGAGGAATTAGACTATACCAATTTTAAGGAGAAAGCACAGCTGGTCTGTGTCGTATATACTATGTGTGGAATTGTTGGTGTTGTTGGAAACACAAATGCAACTGATATTTTGATTCAAGGGCTTGAAAAGCTCGAATACCGTGGTTATGATTCTGCGGGGATTTTTGTCCTAGGTGGTGCTGAAAACCATCTAGTCAAGGCTGTAGGCCGTATTGCAGAATTGTCTGCCAAGACAGCTGGTGTTGAGGGAACAACTGGTATCGGACATACTCGTTGGGCAACTCATGGGAAACCAACGGAAGACAATGCTCACCCACATCGCTCTGAGACTGAACGTTTTGTCTTGGTGCACAATGGGGTGATTGAGAACTACCTTGAAATCAAGGAAGAATATCTTGCAGGACACCACTTAAAGGGGCAAACAGATACGGAAATCGCCGTTCACTTGATTGGAAAATTTGCGGAAGAAGACGGTTTGTCAGTTCTTGAAGCCTTCAAAAAAGCCCTTCACATCATCCGTGGTTCTTATGCCTTTGCCTTGGTTGACTCACAAGATCCTGAAGTCATCTATGTGGCTAAGAACAAATCACCACTTTTGATTGGTCTTGGCCAAGACTATAACATGGTCTGCTCAGATGCCATGGCTATGATTCGTGAAACCAACCAGTACATGGAAATTCATGACCAAGAGTTGGTAATCGTCAAGGCTGATAGCGTCGAAGTGCAAGACTATGATGGAAATCGTCGTGAGCGTGCTAGCTACACTGCTGAGCTTGATTTGTCAGATATCGGTAAGGGAACTTATCCTTACTACATGCTTAAAGAAATTGATGAGCAACCAACTGTTATGCGTAAACTAATCCAAGCCTACACAGATGAGGCTGGTCAAGTTGTCGTAGATCCAGCTATCATTAAGGCCGTTCAAGACGCAGACCGCATTTACATCCTTGCAGCTGGAACATCTTACCACGCAGGATTTGCTTCTAAGAAGATGCTGGAAGAATTGACAGATACGCCAGTTGAACTTGGAATCTCTTCTGAGTGGGGCTATGGTATGCCACTTCTTAGCAAGAAACCACTCTTCATCTTTATCAGCCAGTCTGGTGAAACAGCGGATAGTCGTCAGGTTTTGGTCAAGGCTAATGAAATGGGAATCCCAAGCTTGACAGTGACAAACGTACCAGGCTCAACTCTTTCACGTGAAGCCAACCATACCATGCTTCTTCACGCAGGACCTGAAATTGCCGTGGCATCAACCAAGGCTTATACAGCACAAATTGCAGCCCTTGCCTTCCTGGCAAAAGCAGTAGGAGAAGCAAATGGCAATGCCAAAGCGCAAGCCTTTGATTTGGTGCATGAATTGTCAATTGTAGCTCAGTCTATCGAATCAACTCTTTCAGAGAAAGAAACCATCGAAGCCAAGGTTCGTGAGCTTCTTGAAACAACTCGCAACGCCTTTTACATCGGACGTGGTCAAGATTACTACGTAGCTATGGAAGCAAGCCTTAAACTCAAAGAGATTTCTTACATCCAGTGTGAAGGTTTTGCGGCAGGAGAACTTAAGCATGGAACTATTGCCTTGATTGAAGAAGGAACGCCTGTCTTAGCTCTCTTGTCAGATCCAGTTCTTGCCAACCATACTCGTGGAAATATCCAAGAGGTCGCAGCCCGTGGTGCCAAAGTCCTCACTATCGCAGAAGAAAATGTTGCTAAAGAGACAGATGATATCGTCCTTACGACTGTACATCCATACCTCTCACCAATTTCAATGGTTGTACCAACGCAATTGGTCGCTTACTTTGCAACCCTGCACCGTGGGCTTGATGTGGATAAACCACGTAACCTTGCTAAGTCAGTAACGGTAGAATAAGCTAAAAAAGTCTAGTTATCTAGGCTTTTTCTTGTGAGCAAATTGGTTGCTTGTACTCATGATTCGTGTTAGAATAATTTTTCAAATTGAAGGACCGGAATAGACAAGGAGAATCACAATGGTAGAATTGGGAATTTCAACATTTGGGGAAACAACGGAGCTTGAAGGGACTGGGCAAACTTACAGTCATGCCGAACGTATTCGCCAGTTGGTGGCGGAGATTGAACTGGCTGACAAGGTTGGTTTGGATGTATATGGGATTGGTGAGCATCATCGAGCAGATTTTGCGGTATCTGCGCCAGAGATTGTCCTGGCAGCTGGGGCAGTCAATACCAAGAAAATTCGTTTGACCAGTGCAGTCAGCATTCTCTCGAGTATGGATCCGATTCGCTTGTTCCAACAGTATGCCACTATAGATGCTTTGTCAAATGGACGTGCGGAGATTATGGCTGGAAGGGGTTCTTTCACGGAATCTTTTCCTCTGTTTGGCTATGATTTGAAAGACTACGAAGCCCTCTTTGATGAGAAATTGGCCTTGCTCCAATTAGTCAATGAAAAGACCAAACTAGACTGGCAAGGGCGATTGACCCAAACACTCTCTGGCCAAGAAGTTTATCCTCGTCCAGTTCAGGACAAATTACCCTTGTGGATAGCGACAGGTGGTCATGTCGAATCAACTGTGAAGATTGCTCAGGCAGGTCTACCGATTGTCTATGCCATTATTGGTGGCAATCCACGTTATTTTAAAAAGTTGATTCAGGCTTATCGTGAGATTGGGAGCGAAGTGGGTTATGCCAGTCAGGAACTAAAGGTTGGAGCTCATTCTTGGGGTTGGATTGCTGAAGATGGCGAGCAAGCGGTGAAAGATTATTTCCATCCGACCAAGCAAGTGGTGGATGCTATTTCCAAAGACCGTCCGCACTGGCAGGAATTACGTTATGAGCAATATTTGGAGCAGGTAGGACCAAATGGCGCTATGTTTGTGGGCAATCCAGATCAGGTGGCAGAAAAATTGATTCGCATGATTGAGGATTTAGGATTGGACCGCTTTATGTTGCACCTACCGCTTGGTTCCATGCCTCGTGAACAAGTCCTGAGAGCTATTGAACTTTTCGGAACGCAAGTGGCTCCAAAAGTACGGGAATACTTTGCCATGAAAGAGGTTTAATAAAAAATCTTAATCAAGTTTATTATGACGGCAAATATTGTAAAAAAATTAATCCCCCGAGCGTTAAGGCTTGGGGGATTGTTCTATAGGGGCTCTATAATATTTGTAGTGGGTAAATCCCCTATAGATATTATGGAGCCTATTTTTGTGTAGAAAAAAAGTCCCAT
>CAJNBT010000007.1 GCA_905221085.1 bacterium | reverse complement strand
TATCAAAAAAGAAAGGACAAAATTCGTCCTTTCTCGATCTTAGCTTTTCTTCAACCCACTACAGTTGACAAAGAGCCTCTATAGGAGGGCTAGTTTAGTTCTCTTTTTTGTTTTTTAGTAAGAAACCGAGACCTAGAAGGGCGAGGAGACTAATTCCTGCAAACAGGAGTTTGTGATCGTTTTTGATTCCTGTATTTGGAAGTTCAGCTTGTTTAGCTGGAGTTACAGGTATATTTTCCTTGCTAGAGTTTTCTACAGCTCCGTTTTGAACCGCCTCTTTTACAGATGATGCTTGTGCTTCTTGTGCTGGTTGTGAAACTTGTGTAGTTTGTGAATCAGTTGGAGCTTGGCTAGGTTTATCTTCTGTATCAGCTACTTTCGCATCTGGTTTTGCAGAATCAGATTTAGCTTGTGGATCTGGATTTGGATTTGGATTTTGATGTTCAGGTTTGTTTGATAGGTTTGGAATATTACTTGTACTGTGCTCTTGACCTTGTCCTTGTTCTTGTTCTTGTCTAGAATTCGGAAGTTCAGATTTTGGTTTATCTTCCATAGCTGGACGGCTTTGAGAGACTCGAAGAACAGTAGCTGTAAGGGCATTCAATTTCAAGCCTTTTTCAGTCCATTCAAGTCCTTTCGGATTGGCAATTCCTACTGGCCCTGCTTGGTTTTCATCTGCCAAAACTTCAGCATTTCTTAGATGTGCAAAGGCAGTTCCCAAATTAAATTCACGAGCTTTTTCGTCCGCATTGACAAAGACTGCGTAGATATCACCGTTTGGAGCAGTGATTTGGTAGCCAATCACTACGTCTTCTTTTGCCACACCATTTTGACCTGGGACAGTGATGAGGTGGACACGGTCCTTGATATCTTTGAGACTCTTAAGTCGGAAGGCATCTGTAGATTGACGAAGGGCAATCAACCCTTTCATATAGTCACGACTCTTAACATTTTCAGGATATGCTTTTCTATCTGTAGCCTTAGTCCAGTCAAACTTGTTGACAGCATCGCTAGAATCGTAAGAGTCATGGATGAAGTAAGGATAGTCAAATGGATTGCCGTCCTTATCACGCAACAAGTGAGATTTGTTTGGTTGTTTGTCCTCTGCTACTGGAGTCTTGTAGGCTGGGTCACGGAATTGTTTGGTGCGACCATATTCCTGACCAGAGTGGATAAATGGAGTTCCTTGAGCTGTTAAGACCATGAGATTTCCAAGTCGCAAACGACGGTGGATTTCAGCATAGTTCTCGGCCTTGCTTGGATCTTTTTTAATAGACTGAGCGATAATGTCAAAGAGGGTCAAGTTGTCATGGGCTGCGATGTATTGGATGACATCTCCAGGGCTGTCTGCTTCAAAGTTGGTTGGTTGAGCAATCAGATTTTTGAAGATAGTGTTGATATCACGTTTGCCACCTGTGATAAAGGCAGGTTGACCTTCATTTGGATAACCAGATTTGAGGTTGTTACGGATGTCATCTGAGAAGACAGCGACAGTATCGGTATGTTTCATCCAATCTTGGTCAGCAGCTTTAGTAGGCATATTTTCATCACCAGCATAGGTTCTCCAACCTTCACCTAGCATGATGAGATTTGGATTGAGGGCGCGTGCAGCCTTGTAAGCTTCTTCGATAGAAGCGGCGTCATGGTCTCCCATCATATCGAAGCGGAATCCATCTACTTTGTAGGTATCAACTAGATATTTGATAGAATCAACTAGGAGGCGTTTGGTCATATGGTGAGTTGTCCCCAAACGTCCACCACCAAAGCTAGTTCGAGGTGTTCCATCAGCATCCATAAAGTGGTAGTAGTTTGGCTCTAAATCTTCAAAGATATCGACCTTGGCTGTATGGTTATAAACGACATCTAGGATAGCTCCCATGCCACGTTTGTGGATTTCGTTGATGAGGTTTTTGAATTCTGCGATTCGTTTTTCTGGATTCTTAGGATCGCTTGAGTACATACCAGTCAATGAGAAGTAGTTTTGAGGGTCATATCCCCAGTTGTAGTTGCTGTTGCTTGAAGCATAGTCAGATAAGCGTTCGTGGTTCTTCAACTCATTGACAAAGTAGTAAGACAAGACTGGAAGGAGTTGGATGTGGGTTACACCCAAGTTTTTGAGGTAGTCTAGTTTTTCGATAAAGGCTTCAAAAGTACCAAATGGCTTAGTCAAATCTTTTGCGATGGCAGGATCTGAAGTGAAGTCACGCACATGAGCTTCATAGATGACAGCATCTTCACGCGATTTGAAGTTGCGAATCTTACCATAAGTCAAGTCTTGAGGTCCTAGTTTAGCTGGATCTACAAAGGCAGCTTTAGCCACTTTATGGGCATCGTCAATCTTAGCATCGTCACTATTCCAAGCAGCGAGGGATTTAGCGTAAGGATCGAGTGCAAGAACAGTTTTACCTTGACGCTCGATTTGGTATTGATAATAGTAGCCAGTGAAATCTGTGATTCCTAGTTTGTTTGTGCTATCTAGAGTTTGTTTCCAAGTTCCTCTTTCCCCTTTTTCAAGAGCGACAGTTCCAACCACTTTTTCAGGGTCATTCTTGTCGTAGACAACAACAGAAACCTTATCAGCACTTGGTGACCAGAGAGTTAAATCAACCTGTTTTCCTTCTTCTTTGAGTTCAGCTCCAAGTTTACCATCATAGCTGTAAGTCTCATCTTTCAGGCGCCAGCTTGTTTTGGTAGTGAATTTGTCAGAGTTGTAGCTAACGGTATAAGGATGTTTTGTGTCAGAGAAATCTCCGCTGTAGGTCACTTTCTTACCAGCCTCATCGATTGTAACATCAGTGATAGTTACTTTGTTTCCTAGATGATTAGTGATGTTGGAGTGTTTGAGGATATCTTCTTTTTTAGCACCGACAAGTGTTGAAAAACTACTTTCAATGCTAGAAGTTCCTACGTGTTGAGCTCCTGTCATGCGGATATCGTGCACATAGTAGGGGTTGGTGTAGATGGTTTCGTCATCATCTTTTAGGAAAATTTGGCTATGATTTTTCAAATCTGTGAACTTATAATCTTCTTTACGGATTTTCACATCGTCTCCTTGTTTCTTTCTGTCTAGTAATAAAAATCCAAGATCTTTAGCTGCATCTTTGAGTGGAATATCGATATAGCGACCATATTTGCCTGTAGCCATAAAGTCTGTTCCGTTAGGCCATTCACCACTACTTGGATTTTTCACATCTCCCCAGTACCAGAGAGATTTCTTGTCATAGTTGCCATCTGTACGGTAGTAGTTGACGCGAATAGTTCCTGCAGGTTGTGGCTCGTAAGAGAAAACCTTGTGATCTTGGTCCAACCAAGCCTCATTCATCTTTGGTGCCAGTTTTTCTACCGATTTATCGCCGGTTAGATTTTTTCCAGCTGTATTATTGATGAGGAAGCTAATTTTTTTGGCTTGTTCTCCCTTTAATTTGACATCTAGGTAGTAGCCGTAGTCATCTTTTTTGGCATCCTTAAAGGACAAGGCTCCGTTTGGCCAGTTTTCAGAAGGCTTTTCAACATCATCCCAAGTCCATAGTCCTTGACTATCCTTGTTTTCTTCAGGGAGTTTTTTGACATGGATGCGGAAATAGTTGTCTTCGATTGGCTCTTCTGCCTTAGTTTCAGTCGTTACTGGACTAGTAGAAGTGGTTGGCTCACTTGAACGATCTTTCCCAGTTTGTGGTGCTGAATCGGCTGGAGTTGCAGCAGGAGTTGTTGGCTCTGTTGCAGGTTTTTCTTCTTTTTTCTCTAGGGAAGCGTTTGCATTTTTAGGCGCAGAAAGATTGCTTTCATCCTTACTAGTGCTGTCAGTTGTACCAGTAGTTGGTTGAACAATAGTGTTCATTGTTTCTGTACTAGCTGTTGTATTTTCGTTGGCTGAGATAGTTGGTGTAGCCATGGCAAGTAGGACAAAGCTTGCGCCGATAAGTACAGAACCAGTTCCATTTTTGAGGGAACGGATGCTGTAGACCATTTTTTTCTCAGTGTGAGATGGTGTTTTTCTCATAATGATTCTCCAATCAATAAATTTCTATATCAGTATAGCATGTAGTAAAACAATATGCAAGCGTTTTCTTAAAATTAAAACAAAAGAAAAATCGCAACAGGTTTTCTGTTACGACTAAGCTAGTCTTTCTTTGTGAATTTGTGAACCCAAAAGGTGGAGGCGGTGAAATAGTTCTGCAGTAGAAAGATTCCGACTACAAATAATGGGTTTCGGACAGTTGGAAACAGGGAAGGTGGTGATAACCATATCGTGCGAAATTTGATTGAAAATCGAGGAAGAGATACTGGACTTTTCCCAAGGGTCAAATAGATAGAGATTGTTACCGTAGTGGGAAAGGGTGTCAATTAGGTTTTGTGCATGCTCACTATCTAGATGACTAATGACCAAAACACGAATTTTGGGAAGCTTTTGAAGTAATTGGACTAAAATTCGCTGTCCTTGTATAGAAAAGGCATAAACCAGCTCTTGTAGCTTACTTGGGTGATTCTCTAGACCAGGTTCAGCTAAATAAGCCTGAAATTTACTTTGACTTACTTCAAATAGTTTTGGAAATTCTTTTTGATAATTGGTTAAAAGTAGAGCCTTCTGTTTTTCAAGAGACTTGCTGCTAAGTGGGTGTAGAAAATCAGCTTGGGCAGTATAGTGGAGGAGCCAAATCAATTCCTCGCGATTTTCAATCTGTAGGTGAAATTCTTTAGATAATTCTTCTAAAATTTGACTCAATAAACGATAGGATTTTTGAATCTGATGAATGTCACCCAGTGCTCCATTGTTAGGATTGTTTGTAATTTGAGGAGATTTGATTGGGTTTGAAAATAGCTGTTCCAGTGTTTTCTTTGTAGGTTCAAAATGGAGTTTTTTAGCCAGTTTTTTGATATCCTGTTCAAACTGCGGAATTTGCATGAGAGAGCTGTAGTGATTGGTTAAAAGGGGAGTAGGATTTTCAATCAAATGACTCTTACTAAACCGCTCTAGATTGATAGCTAGGATATATTTGATTTGCCGTAAGCTACTGAGGTTGGGTGAAACTTGTTGGGCGTTCAAAAATAGCTGAATCAAGTGAGTGAGTGATTCTTCAGAAATAGACGGAAAGGACCAATCTAGAAAACTGTAACTTTGGCTAAAATAGTCTAGATAAAAGGCGCGAATGTTCTCTTCTGTTCCCTCCATGACTAAAGGGGAAAGTTGTATGCTGATGCCATAATGTTGCGGGAGTTTAGTATTTAGATGCTGGATGATTTCCTGAACTTGTTCGCATCCAATCATAAGTTCCTGACCTATTTGGTCAAGTGATTGTCCCTCTTTGAAAAAGAGACGGTTCAAAAAAGAGTAGGTTTCAGATTGTTCAAAGATAGCAATCCTAGGGTCTAAGTAGTTTCGGGCTTCAAACTGCAACTGAATACCTTCTTTTGTTGATTGAATAAGGAGGTTTGGAAATAATTGCTCAAGTTTAAAAAGGTGTTCTTGCAATTCTTCTGTTGAAAAATTCAGCTTTTCAGCCAAGAATGGGAGCTCTATCCAATCATGGTGTTTGGTTAATTCTTCCAGTAACACTAGCAGATTTTGTTCTGTTTCAGAAAGCAAAATATTCATAATGAACCTCCTTATATATTTATACATATATATTAAAATAAAAACCAAGTAAAGTCAAGAAAAACAGCATATGATAAAATAGCAAAACAGAGATTTATTATATTTTTTTATAAAATAGGTATAGGAAAAATGACATTCACAAAGAGCAAATGGAACTCATTATATTTTTAAAAGTGAAACTCAGTTTTCTATAGGAAAAGATTTCGTCAAAAAATCGTCAATCCCCTTGAAAAATCTAGCTAAATAGGGTATAATGTGAGTACTAATTTGTCGTAGGTTTTGTCTGAAATATTGTCCAGACAAGGCTCACAGCAGTTAAATCTTCTGAAAAAGTCAGATTTAGCTGCTCTTTTTGTGCTTTTTTTCAGGATTTCGAGCTTTTGTAACAAAGATTTAAAGATTCTGAAAATTTATCAAGAGGACACGGTGATAGGGGTTTTACAACCATATGACGATTAGAAAGCCTGATTGATAAGGCTTGGAACTTATTTACAAAGGAGAATCATCTTGGCAGGACATGACGTTCAATACGGGAAACATCGTACCCGTCGTAGTTTTTCAAGAATCAAAGAAGTTCTTGACTTACCAAATTTGATTGAAATTCAAACTGACTCATTCAAAGCTTTCCTAGACCACGGTCTTAAGGAAGTATTTGAAGATGTATTGCCAATTTCAAACTTCACAGACACGATGGAGTTGGAATTCGTTGGATATGAAATCAAGGAACCAAAATACACGCTAGAAGAAGCTCGTATCCATGATGCTAGCTACTCAGCACCAATTTTTGTAACCTTCCGCTTGATCAATAAAGAAACAGGCGAAATCAAGACCCAAGAAGTTTTCTTTGGTGATTTCCCAATCATGACAGAAATGGGTACTTTTATCATCAATGGTGGTGAACGTATCATCGTATCTCAGTTGGTCCGCTCACCAGGTGTTTACTTTAATGACAAAGTAGATAAGAACGGTAAAGTGGGTTACGGTTCAACTGTTATCCCTAACCGTGGAGCTTGGTTGGAACTTGAAAGCGACTCAAAAGATATTGCCTACACTCGTATCGACCGTACTCGTAAGATTCCATTTACGACCTTGGTTCGTGCGCTTGGTTTCTCAGGTGATGATGAAATCTTTGATATCTTTGGTGATAGTGAATTGGTTCGCAACACTGTTGAAAAAGATATCCACAAGAACCCAATGGACTCTCGTACCGACGAAGCCTTGAAAGAAATTTACGAACGCCTTCGTCCAGGTGAACCTAAGACTGCTGAAAGTTCACGTAGCCTGCTTGTGGCTCGTTTCTTTGACCCACGTCGTTATGACTTGGCAGCAGTTGGTCGTTACAAGATCAATAAAAAACTCAATGTTAAAACACGTTTGCTCAATCAAACCATTGCGGAGCCATTGGTAGATCCTGAAACTGGAGAAATCTTGGTAGAAGCTGGTACAATCATGACTCGTAGTGTGATTGAAAGCATTGAAAGCCATTTGGATGGCGACTTGAATAAGATTGTCTACATTCCAAATGATGCAGCGGTTGTGACTGAGCCAGTTGTCCTTCAAAAATTCAAGGTTGTTGCACCAACTGATCCAGACCGCGTCGTAACAATCATTGGTAATGCTAATCCAGATGACAAGGTTCGTATCGTCACTCCTGCAGATATCCTTGCTGAGATGAGCTACTTCCTCAACTTGGCTGAAGGACTTGGCCGTGTAGATGATATCGACCACCTTGGAAACCGTCGTATCCGTGCGGTTGGTGAATTGCTTGCCAACCAAGTACGTCTTGGACTTTCTCGTATGGAACGTAATGTCCGTGAACGTATGTCTGTTCAGGACAACGAAGTCTTGACACCACAACAAATCATTAATATCCGTCCTGTAACAGCTGCGGTGAAAGAATTCTTTGGTTCATCACAGTTGTCACAGTTCATGGACCAACACAACCCACTTTCTGAGTTGTCTCACAAACGCCGTTTGTCAGCCTTAGGACCTGGTGGTTTGACACGTGACCGTGCTGGATATGAAGTACGGGACGTGCACTACACTCACTACGGTCGTATGTGTCCAATCGAGACGCCTGAAGGACCTAACATCGGTTTGATTAATAACTTGTCATCATACGGACACTTGAACAAGTATGGTTTTGTTCAAACACCATACCGTAAGGTTGACCGTGAAACAGGTGTTGTTACGAACGAAATCGTTTGGTTGACAGCCGATGAAGAAGATGAATATACTGTAGCTCAGGCCAACTCTCGTCTTAATGAAGATGGAACCTTTGCTGAGAAGATTGTCATGGGACGTCACCAAGGGGTCAACCAAGAGTATCCAGCTAATATTGTTGACTACATGGACGTTTCACCAAAACAGGTAGTTGCCGTTGCGACAGCATGTATTCCTTTCTTGGAAAACGATGACTCCAACCGTGCCCTCATGGGAGCCAACATGCAACGTCAGGCTGTGCCATTGATCAATCCTCAAGCACCTTACGTTGGTACTGGTATGGAATACCAAGCAGCCCACGATTCAGGAGCTGCTGTGATTGCTCAGTACGACGGTAAAGTTACTTACGCAGATGCTGACAAGGTAGAAGTTCGTCGTGAAGATGGTTCATTGGATGTTTACCACATCCAAAAATTCCGTCGTTCAAACTCAGGTACTGCCTATAACCAACGCACTCTCGTAAAAGTTGGCGATATCGTTGAAAAAGGTGATTTCATCGCTGACGGACCTTCTATGGAAAATGGAGAAATGGCGCTTGGGCAAAACCCAATCGTTGCCTACATGACTTGGGAAGGTTACAACTTCGAGGATGCCGTTATCATGAGCGAACGCTTGGTGAAAGACGATGTCTACACATCTGTCCACCTTGAAGAATACGAATCAGAAACGCGCGATACAAAGCTTGGGCCTGAAGAAATTACTCGTGAAATTCCAAACGTTGGTGAAGATGCCCTCAAAGACCTTGACGAAATGGGGATTATCCGTATCGGTGCTGAAGTTAAAGAAGGCGATATCCTTGTAGGTAAAGTAACACCTAAGGGTGAGAAAGACCTTTCAGCTGAAGAACGTCTCTTGCACGCTATTTTCGGAGACAAATCTCGTGAAGTACGTGACACTTCTCTTCGTGTACCACACGGTGCCGATGGTGTCGTTCGTGATGTTAAAATCTTTACACGTGCAAATGGAGATGAATTGCAATCAGGTGTTAACATGCTGGTTCGCGTTTACATCGCTCAAAAACGTAAGATCAAGGTCGGAGATAAGATGGCCGGACGTCACGGAAACAAAGGGGTTGTCTCTCGTATCGTTCCTGTAGAAGACATGCCTTACCTTCCAGACGGAACTCCAGTCGATATCATGTTGAACCCACTTGGGGTGCCATCACGTATGAATATCGGTCAGGTTATGGAGCTCCACCTTGGTATGGCGGCTCGTACTCTTGGAATCCACATCGCAACACCAGTCTTTGACGGAGCAAGTTCTGAAGACCTTTGGTCAACTGTTAAAGAAGCAGGTATGGATAGCGATGCCAAGACAATCCTTTACGATGGACGTACTGGGGAACCGTTTGATAACCGTGTGTCAGTTGGTGTCATGTACATGATCAAACTCCACCACATGGTTGACGATAAATTGCACGCGCGTTCTGTCGGACCTTACTCAACCGTTACCCAACAACCACTCGGAGGTAAAGCTCAGTTTGGTGGACAACGTTTCGGTGAGATGGAGGTTTGGGCTCTTGAAGCCTACGGTGCGTCAAATGTCCTTCAAGAAATCTTGACTTACAAGTCTGACGATATTAACGGACGTTTGAAAGCTTATGAAGCTATTACAAAAGGAAAACCAATTCCAAAACCAGGTGTTCCAGAATCCTTCCGAGTTCTTGTGAAAGAATTGCAATCTCTTGGTCTTGACATGCGTGTCCTTGACGAAGATGACCAAGAAGTGGAACTTCGTGACTTGGATGAAGGAATGGACGAAGATGTCATCCACGTAGATGATCTTGAAAAAGCCCGCGAAAAAGCAGCCCAAGAGGCTAAAGCAGCCTTTGAAGCTGAAGAAGCTGAGAAAGAAGCAAAAGCGGAAGCAACAGAAGAAGCTGCTGAACAAGAATAAGCAGTTCACTTAGAATAGAAAGGGAAGAAATAGTGGTTGATGTAAATCGTTTTAAAAGTATGCAAATCACCCTAGCTTCTCCAAGTAAAGTCCGTTCATGGTCTTATGGAGAAGTCAAAAAACCTGAAACAATCAATTACCGTACCTTGAAACCAGAACGTGAAGGACTCTTTGATGAAGTCATCTTTGGTCCTACAAAAGACTGGGAATGTGCTTGTGGTAAGTACAAACGCATTCGTTACAGAGGGATTGTTTGTGACCGTTGTGGGGTTGAAGTAACGCGTACAAAAGTTCGTCGTGAGCGTATGGGACATATCGAATTGAAAGCTCCTGTATCTCACATCTGGTACTTCAAGGGGATTCCAAGCCGTATGGGCTTGACCCTTGATATGAGCCCTCGTGCCCTCGAGGAAGTTATCTACTTTGCGGCTTATGTGGTGATTGATCCTAAGGATACACCACTTGAGCACAAGTCTATCATGACAGAGCGCGAATACCGTGAGCGCTTGCGTGAGTATGGTTATGGATCATTCGTTGCCAAGATGGGTGCCGAAGCCATCCAAGACCTTTTGAAACAAGTAGATCTTGAAAAAGAAATTGCTGAACTCAAAGAAGAGTTGAAAACAGCAACTGGACAAAAACGTATCAAAGCGATTCGTCGTTTGGATGTTTTGGATGCCTTTTACAAGTCTGGAAATAAACCTGAATGGATGATTCTCAATATCCTTCCGGTTATTCCACCAGATCTTCGTCCAATGTTGCAGTTGGATGGTGGCCGTTTTGCCTCATCTGACTTGAACGACCTGTATCGCCGTGTTATCAACCGTAACAACCGTTTGGCTCGTTTGCTTGAGTTGAATGCACCAGGTATCATCGTTCAAAATGAGAAGCGTATGCTTCAAGAAGCGGTTGACGCTTTGATTGACAATGGTCGTCGTGGTCGTCCAATCACAGGACCAGGTAGTCGTCCACTTAAATCATTGAGCCACATGCTCAAAGGTAAACAAGGACGCTTCCGTCAAAACTTGCTCGGTAAACGTGTTGACTTCTCAGGACGTTCCGTTATCGCAGTTGGTCCAACTCTTAAGATGTACCAATGTGGTGTGCCACGTGAAATGGCGATCGAGCTCTTTAAACCATTTGTGATGCGTGAAATCGTTGCACGTGATATCGTGCAAAACGTCAAAGCTGCTAAACGCTTGGTCGAACGCGGAGATGAGCGTATCTGGGATATCCTTGAAGAAGTGATCAAAGAACACCCAGTACTTCTTAACCGCGCACCGACCCTTCACCGTTTGGGTATCCAAGCCTTCGAGCCAGTCTTGATTGATGGTAAGGCCCTTCGCTTGCACCCGCTTGTCTGTGAAGCCTACAATGCCGACTTTGACGGGGACCAAATGGCCATTCACGTACCGCTTTCAGAAGAAGCCCAAGCAGAAGCTCGTATCTTGATGCTCGCTGCTGAGCATATCTTGAACCCGAAAGATGGTAAACCAGTTGTTACTCCATCTCAGGATATGGTTTTGGGTAACTACTACTTGACTATGGAAGAAGCTGGTCGTGAAGGTGAAGGAATGGTCTTCAAGGACCGTGACGAAGCGGTTATGGCTTACCGCAATGGTTATGTCCACCTCCACTCACGTGTTGGTATTGCAACAGACAGCCTCAACAAGCCTTGGACAGAAGAGCAAAAACATAAAGTCTTGCTTACAACAGTTGGTAAAATCCTCTTCAACGACATCATGCCAGAGGGTCTACCATACTTGCAAGAACCAAACAATGCCAACTTGACAGAAGGCGTTCCAGCTAAATATTTCTTGCCACTTGGTGGAGATATCAAGGAAGCTATCAGCAATCTTGAACTCAACCCTCCATTCAAGAAGAAAAACCTTGGAAATATCATCGCTGAAATCTTCAAACGTTTCCGTACGACAGAAACTTCTGCTCTACTTGATCGTATGAAGAACCTCGGTTACCACCACTCAACTCTTGCAGGATTGACAGTGGGTATTGCCGATATCCCAGTCGTTGATGACAAGGCTGAAATCATCGAAGAATCACACAAACGTGTAGAACAAATCACAAAACAATTCCGTCGTGGTATGATCACAGACGACGAGCGTTACAATGCCGTTACAGCTGAATGGCGTGCTGCCCGTGAAAAACTTGAGAAACGCTTGATTGCCAACCAAGATCCTAAGAACCCAATCGTTATGATGATGGACTCTGGAGCCCGTGGTAACATCTCAAACTTCTCACAGCTTGCCGGTATGCGTGGTTTGATGGCGGCTCCGAACGGACGTATCATGGAATTGCCAATCCTTTCAAACTTCCGCGAAGGTTTGTCGGTATTGGAAATGTTCTTCTCAACTCACGGTGCCCGTAAAGGTATGACTGATACGGCCCTTAAGACAGCCGACTCAGGTTACTTGACTCGTCGTTTGGTTGACGTTGCCCAAGATGTTATCATCCGTGAGGATGACTGTGGAACAGACCGTGGTCTCTTGATCCGTTCTATCGCAGAAGGAAAAGAAATGATCGAGTCACTCGAAGAGCGTCTCAATGGTCGTTACACTAAGAAAACTGTTAAACATCCAGAAACTGGTGCAGTGATTATCGGTCCAAATGAGTTGATTACAGAAGACAAGGCGCGTGAAATTGTTAATGCTGGTGTGGAAGAAGTGACTATCCGCTCTGTATTTACATGTAACACTCGTCACGGTGTCTGCCGTCACTGTTATGGTATCAACTTGGCGACTGGTGATGCGGTTGAAGTTGGTGAAGCAGTTGGTACAATCGCTGCCCAATCTATCGGGGAACCTGGTACACAGCTTACAATGCGTACCTTCCACACGGGTGGAGTTGCCTCAAATACCGATATCACCCAGGGTCTTCCTCGTGTCCAAGAAATCTTTGAAGCCCGCAATCCTAAAGGGGAAGCAGTTATCACAGAGGTTAAAGGACAAGTTACAGCTATCGAAGAAGATGCATCAACTCGTACTAAGAAAGTCTTTGTTAAGGGTGAAACTGGCGAAGGTGAGTACGTCGTTCCATTTACAGCTCGTATGCGTGTAGAAGTTGGGGACCAAGTAGCGCGTGGTGCTGCTCTTACAGAAGGTTCTATCCAACCAAAACGTCTCCTTGCAGTTCGTGATGTCTTGTCAGTTGAAACTTATCTTCTCGGTGAAGTACAAAAAGTTTACCGTAGCCAAGGGGTAGAAATCGGTGACAAACACATCGAGGTAATGGTTCGTCAAATGATTCGTAAAGTCCGTATCATGGATCCAGGTGACACAGATCTTCTCATGGGTACCCTCATGGATATCAATGACTTTACAGATGCTAACAAAGATGTCCTTATCGCAGGTGGAGTTCCAGCGACAGGTCGCCCAGTCCTTATGGGAATTACCAAAGCCTCACTTGAAACCAACAGTTTCTTGTCAGCAGCTTCCTTCCAGGAAACAACTCGTGTCCTCACTGATGCGGCTATCCGTGGTAAGAAAGACCATCTCCTTGGACTTAAAGAAAATGTTATCATCGGTAAAATCATCCCAGCAGGTACTGGTATGGCCCGTTACCGTAACCTTGAACCACATGCTATCAACGAAGAAGAATACCTTAATCCTCCAGTAGAGGAAGAAGGAAATGAAGAAACAACAGAAGTAGTTGTGGATACTGCCGTTGAAACTGTGGAAGAAACAGTAGAATAAAAGAGAATGGAGAGCCTTCGGGTTCTCTTTCTTTTCTGAAAACTTTCTCCATTTTTCCATGAAATGTGGTAAAATAATACTCAATGAAAATCAAAGAGCAAACTAGGAAACTAGCCGCAGGTTGCTCAAAGCACTGCTTTGAGGTTGTAGATAGAACTGACGAAGTCAGCTCAAAAAACTGTTTTGAGGTTGTGGATAGAACTGACGAAGTCAGTAACCATACCTACGGCAAGGCGACGTTGACGTGGTTTGAAGAGATTTTCGAAGAGTATAAAAGAAAGAAGCTGACAAAGGAGACAGGTATGGAACAAACATTTTTTATCATCAAACCAGATGGTGTAAAAAGAGGATTAGTGGGTGAGGTGTTGAAACGCATCGAACAACGTGGTTTTACAATCGAAAAATTGGAGTTGCATTCACAGGTTTCAGAAGAGTTGATTGACCAGCACTATCAGGACTTGGTTGGCCAAAGTTTTTACCCACCGATTCGTGAATTCATGACTTCAGGTCCAGTTCTTGTGGGTATTATTTCTGGTCCCAAAGTAATCGAAACTTGGCGGACCATGATGGGTGCGACTCGCCCAGAAGAAGCTTTACCAGGCACTATTCGAGGTGATTTTGCAAAAGCGGCTGGTGAAAACCAAGCTATTCAAAATGTTGTACATGGTTCAGATTCAGAAGAGTCAGCTAAGCGAGAAATTGCTCTTTGGTTTTAAGAGTGGATTGGCTCAATCAATTGGTTAAAAAGCTCATTTGAATAGAAAGAATAGTCAATTAGTTTAAGACATGATGCATGATATCAAACTTTTTAGTTTTTGATATGGTGCGTTTTTTGATTTCAAGTTTAGCCTCTCATGTTTGTTTAGCGTCTTAAAAAGACATTTGAGAAGATTAGAAACAGTTCTCTCTTTTCTCCTAGTATAATGATTGGTAGGAAGGGAGAGAAAAGATGAAATCAATGAGAATCTTATTTTTGTTAGCTTTAATTCAAATCAGTTTGAGTAGCTGTTTCCTATGGAAAGAATGCATCTTGTCCTTTAAACAAAGTACAGCTTTTTTCATCGGAAGTATGGTCTTCGTTTCAGGAATCTGTGCTGGAGTAAATTATCTTTATACCCGTAAGCAAGAAGTCCATAGTGTCCTAGCCAGTAAGCAGTCAGTGAAGCTTTTTTACAGTATCCTGCTCTTAATTAATTTGTTAGGAGCTGTCCTTGTTTTGTCAGACAACTTGTTCATCAAAAATACGTTGCAGCAAGAATTAGTTGACTTTTTATTGCCATCCTTCTTTTTCCTATTTGGACTAGATTTGCTGATTTTTTTACCCTTGAAAAAATACATGCGCGATTTTCTTGCTATGCTAGACAGAAAAAAGACAGTGTCGGTGACTATTTTAGCAACACTTCTCTTCTTAAGAAATCCAATGACCATTGTCTCTCTTCTGATTTATATTGGACTGGGTTTGTTTTTTGCAGCCTATCTTGTCCCAAATTCGGTTAAGAAGGAAGTTTCCTTTTATGGTCATATTTTCCGAGATCTTGTATTGGTCATTGCTACGCTCATTTTCTTTTAGAGAAAGCTTGTTTTTATGGAGGTTATGATGGTAAGTTTAGCAGGAAAATAGACACAAAAGAAAAGTTTTTGGTATAATAAGAATATGTACACAAAAAATGAAGAAGAGCTGCAAGCCTTAGGGGAGCATTTGGGTCATCTATTAGAAAAGAATGATGTTTTAATTCTAACTGGAGAACTGGGCGCAGGTAAAACGACCTTTACAAAAGGTCTTGCTAAAGGGTTACAGATTTCTCAGATGATTAAGAGTCCAACTTACACTATCGTAAGAGAGTATGAAGGTCGTCTTCCACTTTATCACCTAGATGTTTATCGTATTGAGGGAGATGCGGATTCTATCGACTTGGATGAGTTTCTCTTTAGTGGTGGAGTGACTGTCATTGAGTGGGGCCATCTTTTAGGTGATGCCTTGCCAAATACTTATTTAGAATTGGAAATTCTAAAAGAAGCAGATGGACGCCGTTTAAATTTCCAGGCAAAGGGGTTGCGTGCTGAGAAATTGTTAGAGGAGCTTCAATATGGAGTATGAATTGCTCATTAGGGAAGCAGAAGCTGAAGATGCAGCTGAATTAGTGACGTTTTTAAATCGTGTGAGTTTGGAGACAGATTTTACCAGTCTGGACGGGGAAGGTATTCTATTGACAGATACTGAGATGGAGTTGTTTTTGGATAAACAGGCTCACTCAGAAAATCAAATCACTTTACTTGCCTTACTGAATGATGAAATTGCTGGCCTTGTAAATATTACAGCTGACCAGCGCAAGAGAGTCCGTCATATTGGAAATCTCTTCATTGTGATTGGAAAAAGATATTGGAATAATGGCTTGGGAAGTTTTTTGTTAGAAGAAGCGATAGAGTGGGCACAAGCAAGTGGTATTTTGCGTCGTCTCCAACTGACTGTCCAAACTCGTAATCAAGCTGCAGTTCATCTGTATCAAAAATATGGTTTTGTAATTGAAGGTAGACAAGAGCGCGGTGCGTACATAGAAGAAGGGGACTTTATCGACGTTTACTTGATGGGTAAACTGATAGATTAGTAGAAATATGATTAAAAAAATTATTGGAATGGTGCTAGCTTTTCTAGCTGTGACAGTTTTGGGTGTCGGTGTTTTTGCTTATACTATTTATCAGCAGGGTACAGAGACTTTGGCAAAAACCTATAAAAAAATAGGAGAAGAAACCAAGGTTATTGAAGCAACAGAGCCTTTGACCATTCTGTTAATGGGGGTTGATACTGGGAATGTGGAACGTACGGATCAGTGGGCTGGAAATAGTGACAGTATGATTTTGCTGACTGTCAATCCTCACACAAAGAAAACGACGATGACGAGTTTGGAACGTGATATCCTGACTAAAATTCAACATAAAGATGGTAGTATTGAAGAAGCGAAGCTAAACGCTGCCTATGCTGGTGGTGGAGCAGAACTTGCTATAGAAACAATTCAAAAGATGATGAATATCCACATCGATCGCTATATTATGGTTAATATGCAAGGATTGCAACAATTGGTCGATGCAGTGGGAGGTATTACGGTCAATAATACACTAGGTTTCCCGATTTCTATCAGTGATCAAGAAGAATTTAACACCATTTCTATCGGCGTTGGAGAACAGACAATAAATGGAGAAGAAGCGCTTGTTTACTCACGCATGCGTTATCAAGACCCAGAAGGGGACTACGGACGTCAGAAGCGTCAGCGTGAAGTCATTCAAAAAGTTGTTGAAAAAGTTCTTAGTTTAAATAGTGTCAGTCACTATCAGCCTATCTTAAAAGCCCTAAGTACTAATATGCAGACTAATATTGATTTATCTGCGAAAAGTATTCCAAGCTTGTTGGGCTACAAAGATTCATTTAAAACCATTGAAACACAACAGTTGAAGGGTGAAGGGGAGATGCTACAAGGCGTTTCTTATCAAATTGTTACGAGAAACCACATGTTGGAAATGCAGAATCTTTTGAGACGTTCTTTGGGACAAGAAGAAGTCACTCAGCTTGAAACAAATGTTGTCTTATTTGAAGATTTATTTGGACGAACACCTGTTGGTGACGAAGACAATTAACTTTCTTACTATAAATAAAAAATCAATCGTGGGAAATTTCCTGCGATTTTTTCAAAAAAATACGAATAGATAGGTAGGAGGAAACATGAAAGCAGAAATCATTGCTGTTGGAACAGAGATTTTGACAGGACAGATTGTCAATACCAATGCTCAGTTTTTATCAGAAAAACTAGCAGAGATTGGGGTAGACGTATATTTTCAGACGGCTGTAGGAGACAATGAAGTTCGTCTCTTGTCTTTGCTTGAAATTGCCAGTCAACGTAGCAGTCTGGTGATTTTGACAGGTGGTTTAGGGCCAACTGAGGATGATTTGACCAAACAAACTCTGGCTAAATTTTTAGGGAAAGAATTAGTCTTCGATCCTCAGGCTCAGGAGAAGTTGGATGTCTTTTTTGCCCAGAGACCAGACTATGCCCGAACACCGAATAACGAAAGACAAGCTCAACTTGTAGAAGGAGCGACTCCGCTGCCCAACGAAACAGGACTGGCTGTGGGCGGAGTATTAGAAGTCGAAGGAGTGACCTATGTCGTCCTTCCTGGTCCGCCAAGTGAATTGAAACCCATGGTCTTAAACCAACTTCTACCCAAGTTGATGACAGGGAGCAAGCTGTATTCCCGAATTCTTCGTTTCTTTGGAATTGGCGAAAGTCAGCTGGTTACGATTTTGGCTGATTTAATTGATAATCAAACAGATCCGACCTTAGCACCTTATGCCAAGACAGGAGAGGTAACCTTGCGTCTGTCAACAAAGGCTAGCAGTCAAGAAGAGGCGAATCAAGTGCTAGATATCTTGGAAAATCAAATCTTGGATCGCCAGACCTTTGAAGGCCTTTCTTTACGAGACCTTTGCTATGGTTATGGGGAAGAAACTAGTTTAGCCAGCATTGTGGTAGAAGAACTGAAAAGGAAAGGGAAAACCATCACGGCTGCAGAGAGTTTGACGGCAGGGCTTTTCCAAGCGACCGTGGCGAATTTTTCTGGTGCATCAAGTATATTTAAGGGTGGTTTTGTGACCTATAGCTTGGAGGAAAAATCAAAGATGTTGGATATTCCTGTCAAGGATTTGGAAGAACATGGTGTAGTGTCTGAATTTACAGCACAGAAGATGGCTGAGCAGGCACGAATCAAGACCCAGTCTGATTTTGGCCTTAGTTTGACTGGAGTGGCAGGACCAGATAGCCTAGAAGGACATCCAGCTGGGACAGTCTTCATAGGCTTGGCTCAAGAGCAAGGAACTGAGGTTATCAAGGTTAATATAGGAGGTAGAAGTCGAGCAGATGTACGTCACATTGCGGTTATGTATGCATTTAACCTAGTTCGCAAGGCTTTATTAAGTGACTAACTTTTGATATAATAGTAGACAGGTCTGAGGACCATTAGAATGTAGGAGAATAGAATGGCGAAAAAACCAAAAAAATTAGATGAAATTTCAAAAAAATTCGGAGCTGAACGTGAAAAAGCCTTGAATGACGCTCTTAAATTGATTGAGAAAGACTTTGGTAAGGGTTCAATCATGCGTTTGGGTGAACGTGCGGAGCAAAAGGTGCAAGTGATGAGTTCAGGTTCTTTGGCTCTTGACATTGCCCTTGGTTCAGGTGGTTATCCTAAGGGACGTATCATCGAAATCTATGGACCAGAGTCATCTGGTAAGACAACGGTTGCCCTTCATGCAGTTGCACAAGCGCAAAAAGAAGGTGGTATTGCAGCCTTTATCGATGCGGAACATGCCCTCGATCCAGCTTATGCTGCAGCCCTTGGTGTAAACATTGACGAATTGCTCTTGTCACAACCAGACTCAGGAGAGCAAGGTCTTGAGATTGCAGGAAAATTGATTGACTCAGGAGCCGTGGATCTTGTCGTAGTCGACTCAGTTGCTGCCCTTGTACCTCGTGCGGAAATTGATGGAGATATCGGAGATAGCCACGTTGGTTTGCAGGCTCGTATGATGAGCCAAGCTATGCGTAAACTTGGTGCTTCTATCAATAAAACCAAAACAATTGCCATCTTTATCAACCAATTGCGTGAAAAAGTTGGGGTCATGTTTGGAAATCCAGAAACAACTCCTGGTGGACGTGCTCTGAAATTCTACGCATCAGTTCGTTTGGATGTTCGTGGAAGTACGCAAATCAAGGGAACTGGTGACCAAAAAGATACCAATGTCGGTAAAGAAACTAAAATCAAGGTCGTGAAAAACAAGGTGGCTCCACCATTTAAAGAAGCTTTCGTTGAAATCATGTACGGAGAAGGGATTTCTAAGACTGGTGAACTTTTGAAGATCGCAAGCGATTTGGATATCATCAAAAAAGCAGGAGCTTGGTACTCTTACAAGGATGAGAAAATCGGACAAGGTTCTGAAAATGCTAAGAAATACTTGGCAGATAACCCAGAAGTCTTTGATGAAATTGACCATCAAGTCCGTGTTCAATTTGGTTTGATTGATGGAGAAGAAGCTTCTGTAGAAGGTGTTGAAACTAAAAAAGATGAGGCAGTTCAAGCAGCTTCTGTGAATGAAGAAGTGACTCTTGACCTAGGCGATGAGCTTGAAATTGAAATTGAAGAATAAGATGTTAAAGTAGTGGAGAAATCCACTGCTTTTTCGTTGCTTTGTTCAAGTTTTCAGATTAGTTATGATTTGCTGTTTCTTGTCGCTCCTCTAGAAAGCTGATATAATAGCCTTATGAATAAAAAACGAACAGTGGACCTGATACATGGTCCGATTCTTCCCTCGCTCTTAAGCTTCGCCTTCCCAATCTTGCTATCAAATATTTTTCAACAGCTCTATAATACTGCTGATGTCTTGATTGTTGGGCGATTTCTGGGTCAAGATTCCTTGGCTGCAGTAGGGGCGACGACTGCCATTTTTGATCTGATTATAGGCTTTACACTTGGTGTTGGCAATGGCATGGGAATTGTCATTGCCCGCTATTATGGAGCTCGGAATTTCACTAAAATTAAGGAGGCAGTAGCAGCCACCTGGATTTTAGGTGCACTTTTGAGTATTGTAGTTATGTTGCTGGGCTTTCTTGGATTGTATCCACTCTTGCAATACCTAGATACCCCTGCAGAAATTCTTCCCCAGTCCTATCAATATATTTCTATGATTGTGACCTGTGTCGGTGTCAGCTTTGCCTATAATCTCTTTGCAGGTTTGTTGCGGTCAATTGGGGACAGTCTAGCAGCCCTTGGCTTTCTGATTTTCTCTGCCTTGGTCAATGTGGTTCTGGATCTCTATTTCATTACGCAACTGCATCTGGGAGTTCAATCCGCGGGGCTTGCTACCATCATTTCGCAAGGCTTATCAGCGGTTCTTTGCTTTTATTATATCCGTAAGAGTGTGCCTGAGTTACTCCCTCAGCTCAAGCATTTCAAATGGAATAAGGCCTTGTATGCGGATCTCTTGGAGCAAGGTTTGGCTATGGGCTTGATGAGTTCAATTGTATCTATCGGCAGTGTGATTTTACAGTCTTCTGTTAATACCTTTGGTGCAGTGATTATTAGTGCCCAGACGGCAGCTCGACGCATTATGGCTTTCGCCCTTCTTCCTATGACCGCTATTTCTGCCTCGATGACGACCTTTGCCTCTCAGAATCTTGGGGCTAAGCGACCAGACCGCATTGTTCAAGGTCTTCGAATCGGCAGTCGTTTAAGTATATCCTGGGCAGTTTTTGTTTGTATCTTCCTCTTTTTTGCCAGTCCAGCCTTGGTTTCCTTCTTGGCTAGTTCGACGGATGGTTACTTGGTAGAAAATGGTAGTCTGTACTTGCAAATCAGTTCAGCCTTCTATCCTATTTTGAGTCTCTTGTTGATTTATCGCAATTGTTTGCAGGG
This sequence comes from bacterium, assembly GCA_905221085.1. Taxonomy (GTDB): domain Bacteria; phylum Bacillota; class Bacilli; order Lactobacillales; family Streptococcaceae; genus Streptococcus. Next base: position 115,665 of record CAJNBT010000007.1, on the reverse strand, counting down.
CTTGGGGCAAAAAGTCCTTCCTCTGGTTTCTAGCTTTATCGAACTAATCGGGAAAATCGCTTTTGTGGTCTTGATTATCCCTTGGGCGGGCTATAAGGGAGTTATCCTGTGCGAACCCCTTATCTGGGTTGCCATGACTATCCAACTGTATTTCTCACTGTTTCGTCACCCCTTGATAAAAGAAGGCAAGACAATCTTGGTAACCAAAGTGCAATCCTAGTTGGATTTACTGAATAAAATCCATTTCCTCTAGTGAAAATCGAAAAAACTTGTGTTATAATAAGAAAGATTAAAATGTGAAAAAAGGAGATTCCTAATGGGACGTAAATGGGCAAATATCGTAGCCAAGAAAACGGCTAAAGATGGAGCTAACTCTAAAGTATATGCAAAATTTGGTGTAGAAATCTATGTAGCAGCTAAAAAAGGTGATCCAGATCCAGAATCAAACTCAGCCTTGAAATTCGTTATCGACCGTGCTAAACAAGCCCAAGTGCCAAAACACGTTATCGATAAGGCTTTGGACAAGGCTAAAGGAAACACAGACGAAACCTTTACAGAAGGACGTTATGAAGGTTTTGGGCCAAACGGTTCTATGCTGATCGTTGATACCTTGACTTCTAACGTTAACCGTACAGCAGCTAATGTCCGTGCAGCTTTTGGTAAAAACGGCGGAAACATGGGTGCTTCAGGTTCAGTTTCTTACCTCTTCGACAACAAGGGTGTTATCGTATTTTCAGGTGAAGATGCGGATGCGGTCTTTGAGCAATTGCTAGAAGCAGATGTGGATGTGGACGATGTAGAGGCAGAAGAAGGAACAATCACTGTTTACACAGCTCCAACTGACCTCCACAAGGCTATCGTTGCCCTCCGTGAGTCTGGTATTGAAGAATTCCAAGTGACTGAACTTGAAATGATTCCTCAATCAGAAGTGGAATTGACAGGCGATGACCTTGAAACCTTTGAAAAACTTTACAGTGTTCTTGAGGACGACGAAGACGTACAAAAGATCTACACAAACGTAGATGGGTTCTAATTTAACCTAGAGAATATGATCCTAAGTGAAAAAATCACTTGGGATTTTTTGAATCAAGAAAATAGTTCTCTAGGAAACTTTTTCTTGACATCTCTTTTCAAAATGGTAAAATAGTTCTCATGGAAACTTGTTTAGTTCCTAGGAGAACTAAATGTGATAGTTAGAAAGGAGTTAGTATGGATAAACCGATGTTAGTCTTTAAGCGTTTTGGTCATCAGATTCACCTCATGGTGCAAAAGGAAGCCAAACGTTGTGGTATTGAATTTATGGGTGGGCCTCAAGGTCAGGTTGTACGTTTTTTGGATAATCGTGAGAAAAATCAAGACTTGGTCTTGATTAAAGATATAGAGCAGGAACTCAATATTACCAAGTCTGTTGCTAGTAATCTGGTTAAGCGTATGGTGCAAAATGGTTTGGTGGAATTGGAGGCGAATCCTAGCGATAAGCGGGCAAAATTTGTTCGTTTGACGGACAAAGCACATTCTCAGATGCAGCAGGTTAAGGCCTTTTTTGAACGAATTGACAAGCAGTTGATGGAAGACATTGATGAAGATGAATTACTGATTTTTGAGAAAGTTCTCAGTCAACTACAGGAAAATATCAAGGGAATAGGAGGAGAGAATGAAGAAATTAGCCAAACGAATTAGTAGAAAAGAATGGGGGATGATTTTACTAGCCATTCTCTTTACCTGCTTTTCGGTCTATCTAGAGTTGGAAGTGCCGACCTATATCTCTAAAATCACTGATTTGCTAGGAACTCAGGGAACCAACTTGGATGAGTTATGGCAGCCAGCAGGTATGATGGTGGGAATGTCCTTTCTTGCCTTCTTGTCCGCAGTTGCAGTTGGATTTTTTGCGTCCAGAGTGGCAGCTTCTTATACTAGTAGGCTGAGAAGTGATATTTTTAACCGAGTTTTAGATTACTCGCAGACAGAGATTAAGAAATTCTCTATTCCCAGTCTTTTAACTCGTACTACCAATGACATTACTCAAGTTCAAATGTTGATTACCATGGGCTTGCAAGTGGTTACGCGTGGTCCGATTATGGCTATCTGGGCTATTGGGAAGATTTTAGGCCATTCAGAATACTGGCTCTGGGCCGTACTTGTGGCAGTGATTGTCAACGTTTTGATGACGACAGTTTTGATGACGCTAGCCTTTCCGAAACAGTCCTTGATTCAAAGTCTGACTGATAAACTGAACAGTATCACTCGTGAGAGTTTAACAGGTATTCGTGTCGTTCGCGCCTACAATGCTGAAGAATACCAAAATGAAAAATTTGCATCAGCAAATGATGAATTGACACGCTTGAATTTGTTTGTCAACCGTCTTATGGCTATTTTGAACCCTATCATGATGGGGATTTCAAGTGGTTTGAGTGTGGCGATTTACTGGATTGGGGCCTATGTGATTAACGACGCTACTCCGATAGCACGTCTGCCTCTCTTTAGCGACATGATTGTTTTCATGTCTTATGCCATGCAGGTTGTCATGGGCTTCCTTCTCATGGGAGCACTCTTCATCGTTCTTCCTCGAACTATGGTCTCTGCTAAGCGGATTAATCAAGTTTTAGATTTGCATTCTTCTATCCAAAACCCTGCTCAAGTGCAGCTGGCTGATGAAAACCTCAAAGGTCAGGTCGAATTTAAGGATGTGACCTTCCGCTATGCGGCAAATTCGGAGGCGGTTATTGAGAATGTTAGTTTTAGAGCAGACGCTGGTCAAACAGTGGCCTTTATTGGGTCAACAGGTTCTGGTAAATCAACTCTGGTCAATCTGATTCCACGTTTCTACGATGTGTCAGAAGGAGAAATTCTGGTGGACGGTGTCAATGTTCAAGGCTATGCCTTAGAGGATTTGCGCAACAAGGTTGGTTATATTCCTCAGAAAGCGGTTCTCTTTTCAGGTGATGTCAAGGACAATTTAGATTTTGGACAGAGTCAAGAAACACCACTTAGTGAGCAGGCTATGTGGCAAGCCTTGGAATTGGCCCAGTCTAAGAACTTTATCGAAGACAAGGAAGCGGGCTTGGCGTCAGAAGTAGCCCAAGGAGGAACCAACTTCTCAGGCGGCCAAAGACAGCGTCTGGCCATTGCGCGTGCCTTGGCTCGGAAACCAGAAATACTCATCTTTGATGATTCCTTCTCAGCCTTGGACTACAAGACAGATCGTGTCCTACGCCAAGAATTAGCAGAGAAAACAAAATCTATGACCAAACTCATCGTTGCACAACGCATTTCAACAATTATGGATGCAGATTTGATTTTGGTCTTGAATCAAGGTAAAGTCGTGGGGCAAGGCACCCACAAGGAACTTCTAGCTAATAACGAAGTTTACCAAGAAATTGCCTATTCACAACTATCGAAGGAGGAATTGGAACATGGAAAATAAGAAAATGTCTCTTTGGAAACAGAGTAAACCCTATCTTGCAGGCCTCCAGTTTGCCCTTCTGATAGCCTTTCTAGCAACAATCGTATCCAATATCATTACTGTATATGGTCCAACCCGCATCAAGGAAATGACTAATATTATTGCCAGTGGTCTAGAAACAAGTGTGGATGTCGCAGCGGTTGCAGCTATTGGTGGTTTTTTAGCCATGATTTATGTGATCGGACTTCTATCAAATTATTTACAGGCATTTCTGTTTACAACAGCTATTCAACGTTTTTCAGAGCGTTTGAGAAGAGCCATTGCAGAGAAAATCAATAGCCTACCATTGGGATATTTTGATGGACATTCTCAAGGAGATACCTTGTCTCGTGTAACCAATGACGTTGACACGGCAGCCCAGTCCCTCAATCAAAGTCTGGGAACAGTTCTTTCATCTAGTTTATTGGTCGTAGCAGTCTTGGTAACCATGTTTGGGATGAACTGGATTTTAGCCTTGGTGACGGTTGTGTCAACTTTTGTTGGCTTTGCTTTCGTGTCTGTCTTTATGGGCAAATCCCAGGGCTTTTTTAAGAGTCAGCAACAGGATTTGGCAGCTGTCAATGGCTATGTGGAGGAAATGTACTCTGGCCATAATGTGGTGACCAGTTACAATGCTATCGAGAGCACGAAAGAAAAATTTGCGAAATTAAACCATCGTCTGTATGACAGTATCTGGAAATCTCAGTTTATTTCAGGGATTATGATGCCGATTATGATGTTTATTGGGAACTTTAGCTATGCCTTGGTGATTATCGTTGGTGCAGCCTTGGCCTTGAATGGGCAGATTAGTATCGGGATTATCGTTGCCTTTATGGCCTATGTTCGTATCTTTTCTCAGCCTCTTTCACAAATTGCCCAAGGGATTACTAGTTTGCAGCAGGCTAGTGCAGCCATGGGACGTGTCTTTGAATTTTTAGCTGAAGAGGAAATGGAAGATGAATCCCATAAAGAAAGACAATTGAGCGATATGAAAGGTCAAGTAGTCTTTGATCGAGTCTCCTTTGGTTATACACCAGAGCGAACCATTATTCATGACTTTTCTGCGACAGCTCATGCAGGTCAAAAGGTTGCCATTGTCGGACCGACTGGGGCTGGTAAGACAACTATTGTCAATCTTTTGATGAAGTTCTATGAGATTGATAAGGGAAGTATCCGCATCGATGGTGTGGATACCAAGGCTATGAAGCGCTCAGAAGTACACGATGCTTTTTCAATGGTCTTGCAAGACACCTGGCTCTTTGAAGGTACTATCCGAGACAATCTCATCTATAACCAAAAGGGGATTAGTGATGAGCGCATGATCGAAGCCAGCAAGGCTGTAGGGATTCACCACTTTATTATGACCCTACCAGATGGTTATGATACTGTCTTGGACGATACAGTAACCTTGTCTATCGGGCAAAAACAACTCTTGACCATTGCTCGTGCTTTGCTGAAAGATGCGCCACTCTTAATCCTAGATGAGGCGACTTCTTCTGTTGATACTCGGACGGAAGAATTAATCCAGAAAGCCATGGACCGTTTGATGGAAGGCAGAACTTCCTTTGTCATCGCCCACCGCTTATCTACTATCCGTAATGCTGATCTTATTCTCGTCATGAAAGATGGAAATATCATCGAGCAAGGAAATCATGATGAGCTGATGGCGCAAGCTGGCTTCTATGCTGACCTCTACAACAGTCAGTTTACAGAAGATGAAGCAGAAGAATAAACCCAAAGAAGGCTTGACGGCCTTCTTTTTCTGCACTATACTAGAAGACAAGTGCTTCCCTATAAGCAAAATGTGAGTAAGTGATGAGAAAATATATGAAAAATTATCAAGAATGGTATAACCATATTGCTGGTAAGATTGAAAATAAGCCTATCTTTCTGAGACTGTTAAGAGCTTTCAATCGGTTCATGACCGTAGTTATGCCTATAGTTTATATAGCCTTATTAGCCACTACCTATTTCCAAGAAGGACTTGGGAGACAAATCTTGATTTATGTGTTTATCCCAGCGTCAGGTTTTGTGATTTTGTCCTTTCTTCGTAAGAAAATCAATGCCCCTAGGCCTTATGAGGAATGGGATATTAAACCTTTGCTTGACAGAGATAGTCCTGGTCAGTCTATGCCCAGTCGACATGTCTTTTCAGCAACCATTATCTCCATGGCTTGCTTTCATGCTAGTTTATCTGTAGGGGTTATCTTGTTGGTCTTATCAGCCCTCCTCGGTCTAGTGAGAGTCTTAGGTGGAGTGCATTTTCCTAAGGATGTTCTAGTTGGTTATATTTGTGCCCTTGTGTGTGGTGTGATTTTCTTTCTATGTTGACCTGTAAGTTAAGGGAGTTCCACAACCACTTACGAGTCTAAAGTAACCACTTGCTTTTTTGCTCTTGTTTTCTTATTTTAGCTTTGATATAGTAGAGTCAGAAAGGAGATGGAATGAAGTTACGAATCGAAATTGACAGCAATTTAGAGGAAACTGAAATTATCATCAAGGCAGCGACTTTGACAGATGAGATTGCGGATTTACAGCGCCTCTTGCAAGAGTCCAAGTCTCCGAGGTTGATTTTTTACAAGGGAACAGGTGAATATTATCTGGACTTGTCGGAAATTCTCTTCTTTGAGACAGAAGGGAACAAGATTTACGCCCATACCCAGAAAGATGCCTACGAAGTTCGGCTTAAACTCTATGAGTTAGAGGCTATCCTTCCTCGCTATTTCAGTCGGGTATCCAAGTCAACGATCGCTAATATTCGGCAAGTCTATTCGGTGGACAAGTCCTTTTCAGGAACGGGCACCATTTCCTTTTATCAAACCCACAAGGAGGTTCATGTCTCACGGCATTACCAATCCCTCCTAAAAGAAAATCTAAGAAACATGAGGTAAGAACATGAAAAAGAAAGCATTTGGTATTGTGTTGCTTATTTTTGCAGCTATAATATTGTTACAAGGAAATTTTGGAATCCCTTCTCTGGGAGGGCAAATTTGGCCCTTGATTGGTATTGTTTTTTTTGCCTACCAATCAGTTGGAGCTTTGTTGCGTCGCCACTTAACTTCAGCCTCTTTTACAGCTCTAGTAGCCCTCATGATTGCTAACCACTTTTATGATATTTTACCGATTCCAAATCAGTCTTTATTTTGGGCTAGTATTTTAATCGTAATGGGTGTCAGTGCACTCACTCATTCTAACAGAACTTGGAATGGAAAAAAATGGTGGTATGATGGTGAAAAGACCATTCTTACAGATAAGGAAGTCGCTTTTGGGACTGGGACTTTCTACAAGCAAGACCAAGAATTGGTAGAAGACCAAGTTGAAGTTGGTTTTGGCAATGCCAAGATATATTATGACAATGCAGAGATGTTAGGTGATAGCGCAACACTGAAAGTGGAAGTTGGTTTTGGCAATGCAGTTATCTATGTTCCCCAACATTGGAGAGTTGATTTGAAGGTGGAAACTTTCTGTGGTGTAGCCAAGGCAGATACTTCTCTAGCCCCAACAAGCAAAACCTTGATTATCCGTGGAGATGTGGCTTTTGGAAAGTTGGGGATTGTCTACGTTAAATAAAAAAATCTTCCAATTCCCTTGCAAAAATGAAGAAAGTGTGATAACATAGTACGGTATGTGGTGCTAGCACATCCGCTATATTAGATCTAATAGGAGGAAAACACAATGGCTAAAGTATGTTACTTTACAGGTCGTAAGACTGTATCAGGAAACAACCGTTCACACGCGATGAACCAAACAAAACGTGCCGTAAAACCAAACCTTCAAAAAGTTACTGTTCTTATCGATGGTAAACCTAAAAAAGTTTGGGCTTCAGCTCGTGCTTTGAAATCAGGTAAAGTTGAACGCGTTTAATAATAAAAGTAAAGGAGACCTTAGGGTCTTTTTTCTTTTATTACGGGTATAACATCATTTGAATAATAGAGTAAATATCCGCTGAGACAGTATTCTGCTTTTACACTTGGGCTGAAATATGATAAAATAGAGTATCAACTAGTTGAGGTAAAAAGGATGACTGTAAAAATTAATACAAAAGATGGTCAAATCGAACTAACAGATGAAGTGATTGCAACTATCGTAGGTGGTGCAACAACTGAGATTTTTGGTGTGGTCGGTATGGCTAGTAAAAATGCCCTCAAAGATAATTTCCAAGCCCTTCTAGGTAAGGAAAATTATTCCAAAGGTGTTGTCGTAAAGGCAGCCGAAGATGGCAGTATTGCAGTTGATGTATATACCGTGTTGAGCTACGGAACAAAGATTAGCGAAGTGTCAAAAAACATTCAAGAGCGTGTTCGTTTTAGTTTGGAAAACCAACTTGGAATTACTGCTCAGACTGTAAATGTCTACATTCAAAATATCAAAGTTGTAGGAGAATAACCGTGTCAAAAATTACTACTAGCTTATTTCAAGAAATGGTGCAGGCTGCATCAACTCGCTTGAATAAGCAAGCTGAATATGTCAATTCATTAAACGTTTTTCCAGTTCCAGATGGAGATACTGGGACAAATATGGGAATGACCATTGAAAATGGAGCTAAGGAAGTTGCAGACAAGCCAGCTTCTACAGTTGGCGAGGTAGCGAGCATTCTTGCTAAAGGGCTTTTGATGGGTGCGCGTGGAAATTCAGGCGTTATTACGTCTCAGCTTTTCCGTGGATTTTCACAAGCCATCAAGGATAAAGACGAGTTAACAGGTCAAGACTTGGCCCTTGCCTTCCAATCAGGTGTGGAAGTTGCCTATAAGGCAGTGATGAAACCAGTTGAAGGAACGATTTTGACAGTTTCTCGTGGGGCTGCTATCTGTGCTAAGAAAAAAGCTGAGCAAACAGATGACGCTGTTGAAGTCATGCGCGCAGCCTTGGAAGGTGCTAAAACAGCTCTAGCTAAAACGCCAGACATGCTTCCAGTATTGAAAGAAGTTGGCGTTGTGGACTCAGGTGGTCAAGGATTGGTCTTTATCTACGAAGGTTTCCTTTCTGCCCTTACTGGCGAATATATTGCATCTGAGGACTTTGTAGCGACTCCTGCCAACATGAGTGAGATGATCAATGCAGAACATCATAAGTCTGTGGCTGGTCATGTAGCGACTGAGGACATCACCTTTGGTTACTGTACTGAAATCATGGTAGCTCTTAAGCAAGGTCCAACCTATGCCAAAGATTTTGATTACGACGAATTCCGTAACTACTTGAATGAACTTGGAGATTCTCTCCTCGTTGTTAATGATGATGAAATCGTCAAAGTCCATGTTCATACAGAAGATCCAGGACTTGTTATGCAAGAAGGTCTCAAATATGGTAGCTTGGTCAAGGTAAAAGTTGATAATATGCGTAACCAACACGAGGCACAGGTTGAGAAAGAAGCTGCTCAAGTTAGCAAGCCTGCTGAAGAAAAAGAATATGCTTTGATTGCTGTGGTGGCTGGTAAAGGTCTAGCAGATATCTTCCGTTCTCAAGGTGTGGATTATGTTATCGAAGGCGGTCAAACTATGAACCCTTCAACAGAAGACTTTATCAAGGCTGTTGAACAGGTCAATGCTCGTAACATCATCTTCTTGCCAAACAACAAGAACATCTTCATGGCAGCTCAATCTGCAGCAGAAGTTTTGGAGCAACCAGCAGTAGTGGTAGAAGCTCGTACTCTTCCTCAAGGTTTGACAAGTCTTCTTGCCTTTGATCCAAGTAAGTCCATCGAAGAAAACCAAGAGCGTATGACAGCTGCTCTTAGCGATGTCGTTAGCGGAAGCGTCACAACAGCTGTACGTGATACAACGATTGATGGCTTGGAAATCCATGAAAACGATAATCTTGGTATGGTGGATGGGAAAATTCTCGTGTCAAACCCTGACATGCACCAAACCTTGACAGAAACCTTGAAACATATGTTGGATGAAGATAGTGAAATCGTAACCTTCTATGTCGGTGAAGACGGAAGCGAAGAACTTGCTAATGAAATTGCTCAAGAAATCGCAGAAGAATTCGAAGACGTTGAAGTTGAGATTCACCAAGGTCAACAACCTGTTTACCCATACCTATTTAGTGTGGAATAAGATTAATGAAGGACTGAGAAATCAGTTCTTTTTTATTTGATAGTAAATGAAATCGGTATCTTTTTTAATAAAAACAAAAATAACATTCATAAATAAACGTTAAAATAGAAAATTCAGAAAATTTCTTCTTTTCTCTTGAAAAATCTTGAAAAAATGGTATGATAGTAACAAGTTATTTTTAAGAGGAAAGAAAGGGGAACAATGGAGAAAATCAGTTTAGAATCTCCTAAGACGGGGTCGGACCTAGTTTTGGAAACACTTCGTGATTTAGGAATTGATACCATCTTTGGTTATCCTGGTGGTGCTGTCTTGCCTTTTTATGATGCGATATATAATTTTAAAGGCATTCGCCACATTCTAGGGCGCCATGAGCAAGGTTGTTTGCATGAAGCTGAAGGTTATGCTAAATCAACTGGAAAGTTGGGTGTTGCCGTCGTCACTAGCGGACCGGGAGCAACAAATGCCATTACAGGGATTGCGGATGCCATGAGCGATAGCGTTCCCCTTTTGGTCTTTACAGGTCAGGTGGCGCGAGCAGGGATTGGGAAGGATGCCTTTCAGGAGGCAGACATCGTGGGAATTACCATGCCAATCACTAAGTACAATTACCAAGTTCGTGAGACAGCTGATATCCCTCGAATTATTACGGAAGCTGTCCATATCGCAACTACAGGCCGTCCAGGGCCAGTCGTCATTGACCTACCTAAAGACGTATCTGCTTTAGAAACGGACTTCATCTATTCACCAGAAGTGAACCTACCAAGCTATCAACCAACTCTTGAGCCAAATGATATGCAAATCAAGAAAATCTTGAAGCAATTATCCAAGGCTAAAAAACCAGTCTTGCTAGCTGGTGGTGGGATTAGTTATGCTGAAGCTGCTGCGGAACTAAATGAATTTGCAGAGCGATATCAGATTCCAGTGGTAACCAGTCTTTTGGGGCAAGGTACGATTGCAACGAGTCACCCACTCTTCCTTGGAATGGGCGGTATGCACGGATCATTCGCAGCTAATATTGCCATGACGGAAGCGGACTTTATGATTAGTATTGGTTGCCGTTTTGATGACCGCTTGACAGGAAATCCTAAGACCTTCGCTAAGAATGCCAAGGTTGCTCACATTGATATTGACCCTGCTGAGATTGGCAAGATTATCAGTGCAGATATTCCAGTAGTTGGAGATGCTAAGAAAGCCTTGCAAATGTTGCTGGCAGAACCAACAGTTCATAACAATACTGAGAAATGGATTGAAAAAGTTACTAAAGACAAGAACCGCGTTCGTTCTTATGATAAGAAAGAACGTGTGGTTCAGCCGCAAGCTGTTATTGAACGAATTGGTGAATTGACGAATGGAGATGCCATTGTGGTAACAGACGTTGGTCAACACCAAATGTGGACAGCCCAGTATTATCCCTACCAAAATGAACGTCAGTTAGTGACTTCAGGTGGTTTGGGAACAATGGGATTTGGAATTCCAGCAGCAATTGGTGCTAAAATTGCTAACCCAGATAAGGAAGTAGTCTTGTTTGTTGGAGATGGTGGTTTCCAAATGACTAACCAGGAATTGGCTATTTTGAACATTTACAAGGTGCCAATCAAGGTGGTTATGCTGAACAACCACTCACTTGGAATGGTTCGCCAATGGCAGGAATCCTTCTATGAAGGTAGAACGTCTGAGTCAGTCTTTGATACCCTTCCTGATTTCCAATTGATGGCGCAAGCTTACGGTATTAAAAATTATAAATTTGACAATCCTGAGACCTTGGATCAAGACCTTGAAGTCATTACGGAGGATGTTCCTATGCTAATCGAGGTAGATATTTCTCGTAAGGAACAGGTGTTACCAATGGTACCAGCTGGTAAGAGTAATCATGAGATGTTGGGGGTGAAGTTCCATGCGTAGAATGTTAACAGCAAAACTACAAAATCGTTCAGGAGTCCTCAATCGCTTTACTGGCGTTCTGTCTCGTCGTCAGGTTAATATTGAAAGTATCTCTGTTGGAGCAACAGAAGATCCGAATGTATCACGCATCACCATTATTATTGATGTAGCTTCACATGATGAAGTGGAGCAAATCATCAAGCAACTCAATCGTCAGATTGATGTGATTCGCATTCGAGATATTACAGACAAGCCTCATTTGGAGCGCGAGGTGATTTTGGTTAAGATGTCAGCGCCAGCTGAGAAGCGAGCTGAGATTCTAGCTATTATTCAACCTTTCCGTGCAACAGTTGTAGACGTAGCACCAAGCTCGATTACCATTCAGATGACAGGAAATGCTGAAAAGAGTGAAGCTCTATTGCGAGTTATTCGACCATATGGTATTCGCAATATTGCTCGAACGGGTGCAACTGGATTTACCCGTGATTAAAAAATCAACTAAGATTTGTTAAAGTAGATCACAAGATAATAAAAAAATAGAAAAGAGAGAAAAAACTATGGCAGTTCAAATGGAATACGAAAAAGATGTTAAAGTAGCAGCACTTGACGGTAAAAAAATCGCCGTTATTGGTTATGGTTCGCAAGGACATGCGCATGCTCAAAACTTGCGTGACTCAGGTCGTGACGTTATTATCGGTGTACGTCCAGGTAAATCTTTTGACAAAGCAAAAGAAGACGGATTTGACACTTATACAGTAGCAGAAGCTACTAAATTAGCTGACGTTATCATGATTTTGGCACCAGACGAAATCCAACAAGAATTGTACGAAGCAGAAATCGCTCCAAACTTGGAAGCTGGAAACGCAGTTGGATTTGCTCACGGTTTCAATATTCACTTTGAGTTTATCAAAGTTCCTGCGGATGTAGATGTCTTCATGTGTGCTCCTAAAGGACCAGGACACTTGGTACGTCGTACTTATGAAGAAGGATTTGGTGTACCAGCTCTTTATGCAGTATACCAAGATGCAACAGGAAATGCGAAAAACATTGCTATGGACTGGTGTAAAGGTGTTGGAGCTGCTCGTGTAGGTCTTCTTGAAACAACTTACAAAGAAGAAACTGAAGAAGATTTGTTTGGTGAACAAGCTGTACTTTGTGGTGGTTTGACTGCCCTTATTGAAGCAGGTTTCGAAGTCTTGACAGAAGCAGGTTACGCTCCAGAATTGGCTTACTTTGAAGTTCTTCACGAAATGAAATTGATCGTTGATTTGATCTACGAAGGTGGATTCAAGAAAATGCGTCAATCTATTTCAAACACTGCTGAATACGGTGACTATGTATCAGGTCCACGTGTGATTACTGAACAAGTTAAAGAAAACATGAAAGCTGTCTTGGCAGACATCCAAAATGGTAAATTTGCAAATGACTTCGTAAATGACTACAAAGCTGGACGTCCAAAATTGACTGCTTACCGTGAACAAGCAGCTAACCTTGAAATTGAAAAAGTTGGTGCAGAATTGCGTAAGGCAATGCCTTTCGTTGGTAAAAACGACGATGATGCATTCAAAATCTATAACTAATTTATAGAAATTAAGGTGAAGGCGAGTTGGGGGACTAACTCGCTTTTATAATCAATTCATCTCTCTTTTGAAGAGTATAAGTATGAAATAGTCTAGGAGAAAAAGATGTTAAGTTCAAAAGATATCATCAAAGCTCATAAAGTCTTGAACGGTGTGGTTGTGAATACCCCACTGGATTACGACCATTATTTATCGGAGAAGTATGGTGCTAAGATTTATTTGAAAAAAGAAAATGCCCAGCGTGTTCGTTCTTTTAAAATTCGTGGTGCCTATTATGCCATTTCCCAGCTCAGCAAGGAAGAGCGTGAACGTGGGGTAGTCTGCGCTTCTGCGGGAAATCATGCGCAGGGAGTAGCCTATACTTGTAATGAAATGAAGATTCCTGCAACTATTTTTATGCCCATTACCACTCCGCAACAAAAGATTGGTCAAGTTCGCTTTTTTGGTGGGGATTTCGTAACCATTAAACTAGTTGGAGATACCTTTGATGCCTCAGCTAAAGCAGCTCAAGAATTTACAGTTTCTGAAAATCGTACCTTTATTGATCCATTTGATGATGCCCATGTTCAAGCTGGTCAAGGGACAGTTGCTTATGAGATTTTAGAAGAGGCTCGAAAAGAATCGATTGATTTTGATGCTGTTTTGGTTCCTGTTGGCGGCGGTGGTCTTATTGCTGGGGTTTCTACCTATATCAAAGAAACAAATCCAGAGATTGAAGTCATCGGAGTAGAGGCTAATGGGGCACGTTCCATGAAGGCTGCCTTTGAAGCTGGTGGGCCTGTCAAACTCAAAGAAATTGACAAATTTGCAGATGGGATTGCTGTACAAAAGGTAGGTCAGTTGACCTATGAGGCAACTCGTCAACATGTTCAAACTTTGGTAGGTGTCGATGAGGGATTGATTTCTGAAACTTTGATTGATCTCTACTCTAAGCAAGGGATTGTAGCAGAGCCTGCTGGAGCAGCTAGTATCGCCTCTCTAGAGGTTTTAGCTGAGTATATCAAGGGGAAAACCGTTTGTTGTATCATTTCTGGAGGAAATAATGATATCAACCGTATGCCAGAAATGGAAGAGCGTGCCTTGATTTATGATGGCATCAAGCATTACTTTGTGGTCAATTTTCCACAGCGTCCAGGAGCTTTGCGTGAGTTTGTAAATGATATCCTGGGGCCAAACGATGATATCACACGTTTTGAGTATATCAAACGAGCTAGCAAGGGAACAGGGCCTGTATTGATTGGGATCGCCTTAGCAGATAAGCATGATTATGCAGGTTTGATCCGTAGAATGGAAGGTTTTGATCCAGCTTATATTAACTTAAATGGTAATGAAACGCTCTATAATATGCTTGTCTGAGGACTAATAAAAAAATATCATATTATTTGCACAACTGATGTATAGGTGTTATAATGAGGGTGAAGAAAGGGGGCGATTCCTATGGACTTAGGAAATCTATCGTGCTATTTCTACTACAACTCACTATAGCACCTATTATTTTTTATTTCAGCTTATAATAATAAAGAAGAATGACTTGTTATATATAGGGTTATTTTTTAGAATACCATATTTTATATATATCTAATTTTAAGTTTGATTAAATATAATAGGAATTAGAAAAAATAATCAATGCTTATAAAGTAGATTTGGTGAGTTGATTGAATATAGTATATGATAGCAGTAATATGAGGCGAGTAGAACATTTGGAATACTAGGAAGTGCTATTCTAAATGCTGATTGTAATAGGGGTGTGTTATAAGAATATGCAAAATTTGATGAGATAAGTCAATTGTACCGGTTAAAAAAGTTAAATAGTAACAGGAAGGGAACCAAAGGAAATAGAAAGGATAAAATAGATATGAGATAGTCCGAAAAGGAAGATTCTCTTTGACAAACTTATAGATTAAAATGAAGATATAGAATATGACTCCTGTTTATCCTATTGAGAAACTGGTATTTTTTCTTGGTGAATATTTTTGCGAATTTAAAGGTTAATAATTCAATTGTTTTTGGAACGCTTACTAATGGGTTATAGCAACTAAAAACCTATATATTATCGGCTTTAAAAAAGAAGTAAGAAAAAACTAAATCATTTGTTTTATTGAATATATGTTTTTTTATTGACAAAAGACATAAAAACGTATAGAATAATATATCGTAAAGAAGAAAATAGGAGAAGGACATGGCTAAGTCAAACTTTGAAAAAGTAGAATCAGTTGTTGGCTGGGTTCGTGATAAGAAAATCACAGGCTACCGTATCTCTAAAGAAACGAATGCGCGTGAAATGTCTATCATTGCTCTAGCGCAGGGTCGTGCAAAAGTAAAAAATATTTCATTTGAAACAGCTCTAGGTTTAATTGATTTCTATGAAAAAAATCATGAAAAATTTGAAGATTAATCTTTGGATAATGGCGGATTCTTGAATTGGGTCTGCCTTTTCATTTTGACCAAGTAAAAAGACTGCACGATTGATGCAGCCTTTTCTTTTTATTTGAGATAGCGTTGAAGGAACTCTTTTGTACGGTCTTCTTTAGGATTGGTGAAGAGGTTTTCTGGTTTTCCTTCTTCAGCAATGACACCCTTATCCATAAAGATAACACGGTGAGAGACATCACGAGCGAATTCCATCTCGTGAGTCACGACAATCATAGTCAAGCCTTCTTGGGCCAGTTCCTGCATGATTTTGAGGACTTCTCCAACCATTTCTGGATCGAGAGCTGATGTTGGTTCATCAAAGAGAATAGCGTCTGGATTCATGGAGAGGGCACGAGCGATAGCCACACGTTGTTTTTGACCGCCTGAGAGTTGTTTTGGTTTGGCTTGCCAGTAGCGTTCTCCCATGCCGACTTTTTCAAGGTTTTCTTTGGCAATCTTTTCAGCTTCTGTGCGTTCACGTTTAAGGACTGTTGTCTGAGCGACTATTGTGTTTTCAAGAACGTTGAGATTTTCAAAGAGGTTAAAGGATTGGAAAACCATTCCCAATTTTTCACGGTATTGCGTGAGGTCGTAGCCTTTTTCGAGGACGTTTTGTCCATGATAAAGGATTTGTCCATCAGTTGGTGTTTCAAGTAGGTTAATGGAGCGTAGGAAGGTCGATTTCCCGCTTCCAGAGCTTCCGATGATAGAGATAACTTCTCCCTTGTGGACAGTGAGAGAAATGTCTTTTAGCACTTCGTTTTGTCCATAGGATTTTTTGAGGTGTTTAATTTCAAGGATTGCTTGGATCATTATTTCAAATCCTCCGTTTGCATTTGGTTAGCACCTGTAGTATAGGTATCCATGTCCATTCGGCGTTCGATGAAGCGTAGGATACGTGTTACGGTGAAGGTGAGGACAAAGTAAATCACGGCGATGATTGTAAATGTCTGGAAGTATTGATAGGTTTGTGTTGCCACGGTATTTCCTGAGAAATAAAGTTCGACAACAGAGATAACGTTCAATACAGATGTATCTTTGATATTGATGACAAATTCATTACCCGTTGCTGGTAGGATGTTACGAACTACCTGAGGAAGGACAATCTTACGCATGGTTTGGTTATGAGTCATACCAAGTGCAGTCGCGGCTTCAAATTGTCCCTTGTCAACTGCTAGGATACCACCACGGACGATTTCAGTCATGTAGGCTCCGGTGTTGATTGAAACGATGAAGATAGCAGCCAGTGTACGGTCAAGGTTGATACCGAAAGCTTGGGCAGTTCCATAGTAGATAACCATCGATTGAACGATCATTGGCGTACCACGGAAAATTTCAATGTAGACATTGAGAACCCATCCGGCTAGTTTTTGTAGGCCATAAATGGCTTTGTTTTCAGAGAGAGGAGCAGTACGGAAGACACCAATGGCAAGACCGATAATGAGACCTATGATGGTTCCGACAATTGAGATTAAAAGAGTGATACCAGCACCACGCAAGAGTTGTTGCCAGTTTTCAGAGAGAATTTTAGCGACTTGGCTAAAGAAACTACTGCTAGTCTCTTCAGTTGTTGTAGCTTCGGCAGGTTGCTCCTTGATCATACGATCCATCAAGGCAACTTGGTCATCTTTTGAAATGGTTTCGATGCTGGCATTGATTTGGCTAATACGATTGTCGTCTTTACGAAGTCCAATGGCGATAGCTGTATCTTCTTCCCCAGTTTTGAAACCTGGTTCTACTTGGACCATCTTAAACTTAGAGTTAGCAGCTTCAGCAGTCAGAGCTTCTGGGCGTTCAGAAACATAGGCATCGATGACACCAGCTTCAAGAGCTTGGCGCATTTGAGCGAAGTCTCCCATGGCTGTTTCTTTTTTAGCACCTGAGATTTGTGCAATCAAGTCGTAGAGGTAGACACCTTGTTGAGAAGTGATTTTCGCACCATTAAAGTCATCTAAAGATTTAGCGTTTGCGTAGGCAGAATCTTTTTTGACTAGTAGAACTGGTTCGCTAGTGTAGTAACTGCTCGAAAAGGCAATTTCTTGTTTGCGCTCAGCAGTAGGACTCATACCTGCGATAATCATGTCAATCTTACCAGAAGTAAGGGCAGGGACTAGACCTTCCCACTTGGTTTTAACAACCAAAGGTTCTTTACCTAAGTCCTTAGCGATTTTCTTGGCGATTTGAACATCGTATCCGTTAGCGTACTGGTTAGTCCCGTCGATTTTGACAGCTCCATTGCTATCATCATCCTGAGTCCAGTTAAAGGGAGCATATGCTGCTTCCATTCCGATGCGTAAATATTCATCGGCTTGGGCAACATTAACAAATCCCAGCATCAGCAAGAGACTTGTGAAAATAGATAAGTATATTTTTCTCATGATTTCTCCTATTTCTAATCTATTAAAAAATAACTGTCTCCTATTTTATCGAAAAAAACTCTATTTTTCAATATAGGTAAGCCCTTACTTGAGAAAAAATGATATAATGATAACAAATATAAAAAGGGGGCTTAGTTGATGAAAAAAACTTTTTTCTTACTAGTGTTAGGCTTGTTTTGTCTTCTGCCATTCTCTGTTTTTGCCATTGATTTCAAGATAAACTCTTATCAAGGTGATTTGTATATTCATGCAGACAATACAGCAGAATTTAGACAGAAGATAGTTTACCAGTTTGAGGAGGACTTTAAGGGTCAAATCGTGGGGCTTGGTCGTGCAGGCAAGATGCCTAGCGGATTTGACATTGACCCTCATCCAAAGGTTCAGGCTTCGAAAAATGGTGCTGAACTGACAGATGTTACGAGCGAAGTGACAGAAGGAGCAGATGGTTATACTGTTAAAGTTTATAATCCAGGTCAAGATGGCGATACAGTTGAAGTTGACCTTACCTGGAACTTAAAAAATTTGCTTTTTCTATATGATGACATTGCTGAATTAAATTGGCAACCTTTAACAGATAGTTCAGGGGCTATTGGAAAGTTTGAATTTCATGTAAGGGGAGATAAGGGGGCTGAAAAACTCTTTTTCCATACAGGGAAACTCTTTAGAGAGGGAACGGTTGAAAAGAGTAGCCTTGATTATACTATTCGTTTGGACGATCTTCCGGCTAAGCGTGGAGTTGAATTGCATGCCTACTGGCCTCGGACCGATTTTGCTAGCGCTAGGGATCAGGGATTGAAAGGGAATCGTTTAGAAGAGTTTAATAAGATAGAAGACTCGATTGTTAGAGAAAAAGATCAGAGTAAACAACTCGTTACTTGGGTATTTCCTTTGCTACTTTCCATTTCCTTGTTATTGAGTGTCTGCTTTTATTTTATCTATAGAAGAAAGACCACTCCTTCAGTCAAATATGCCAAAAATCATCGTCTCTATGAACCACCAATGGAATTAGAGCCTATGGTTTTATCAGAGGCTGTCTACTCGACCTCTTTAGAGGAAGTGAGTCCTCTAACAAAAGGAGCAGGTAAATTCACCTTTGACCAACTTATTCAAGCTACCTTGCTAGATGTGATAGATCGTGGGAATGTCTCTATCATTTCAGAAGGAGATGCAGTTGGTTTGAGGCTAGCAAAAGAAGATGGTTTGTCCAGTTTTGAGAAAGACTGCCTAAATCTAGCTTTTTCAGGTAAAAAAGAAGCAGCTCTTTCCAATTTGTTTGCGGATTACAAGGTATCTGATAGTCTTTATCGTAGAGCAAAAGTCTCTGATGAAAAACGGATTCAAGCAAAGGGGCGTCAGCTCAAATCATCTTTTGAAGAGGTATTGAAAGAGATGCAAGAAGGAGTGAGAAAGCGAGTTTCCTTCTGGGGACTTCCAGATTATTATCGTCCTTTAACTGGTGGGGAAAAGGCCTTGCAAGTAGGTATGGGACTCTCTACTGTCCTGCCTCTATTTATTGGATTTGGTTTGTTCTTGTACAGTTTAGACGTTCATGGCTATCTTTACTTCCCCTTGCCAATACTTGGTTTTCTAGGTTTAGTTTTGGCTGTTTTCTATTATTGGAGGCTTCGACTAGATAATCGTGATGGTGTCCTAAATGAAGCAGGAGCAGAAGTCTACTATCTCTGGACAAGCTTTGAAAATATGTTGCGTGAGATTGCACGATTGGATCAGGCAGAGTTGGAAAGTATTGTGGTCTGGAATCGTCTCTTGGTCTATGCGACCCTATTTGGCTATGCGGACAAGGTCAGTCATTTGATGAAGGTTCATCACATCCAAGTAGAAAATCCAGATATCAATCTCTATGTAGCTTATGGCTGGCATAGTATGTTTTATCATTCATCAGCCCAAATAAGCCATTATGCTAGTGTCGCAAATACAGCAAGTACCTACTCCGTATCTTCTGGAAGTGGAAGTTCTGGCGGTGGCTTCTCTGGAGGCGGAGGAGGAGGTAGTATCGGAGCCTTTTAAAGAGAACTGCCATAGACTGAAAAAGTATGCTATAATGGAAGATAGAAAAAAGGAGTAATCTATGTATCTTATTGAAATTTTAAAATCTATCTTCTTCGGTATTGTTGAAGGAATTACGGAATGGTTGCCGATCTCTAGTACAGGTCACTTGATTCTAGCAGAGGAATTTATCCAATACCAAAATCAAAATGAAGCCTTTATGTCCATGTTTAATGTTGTGATTCAGCTTGGTGCTATTTTAGCAGTTATGGTGATTTATTTTAACAAGCTTAATCCTTTCAAATCGACTAAGGACAAGCAGGAAGTTCGTAAGACTTGGAGACTATGGTTGAAGGTCTTGGTTGCCACTTTGCCTTTACTTGCCGTCTTTAAATTTGATGATTGGTTTGACACCCATTTCCATAATATGGTTTCTGTTGCTCTTATGTTGATTATTTATGGGATTGCCTTTATCTATTTGGAAAAGCGCAATAAATCGCGTGCTATTGAGCCAAGTGTAACAGAGTTGGACAAGCTTCCTTATACGACCGCTTTCTATATCGGACTTTTCCAAGTTCTTGCCCTTTTACCAGGAACTAGCCGTTCTGGAGCTACAATCGTCGGTGGTTTGTTAAATGGAACCAGTCGTTCTGTTGTGACAGAATTTACCTTCTATCTTGGAATTCCTGTTATGTTTGGAGCTAGTGCCTTAAAGATTTTCAAATTTGTGAAAGCAGGACAGCTCTTGAGCTTTGGGCAATTGTTCTTGCTCTTGGTTGCGATGGGAGTAGCCTTTGCAGTCAGCATGGTCGCTATTCGTTTCTTGACAAGCTATGTGAAAAAACACGACTTTACTCTTTTTGGTAAATACCGTATCGTGCTTGGTGGTGTCTTGCTACTTTATAGCTTTGTTCGTTTATTTGTATAAGAAAAACCTTGAAGGGGCAACTCTTCAAGGTTTTAAAATCCAGTCACGGTAATCCCCAACAGGCGGACACCTCTTTCTTTCTCGCTTAATTCTTCATAGAGTTGCAGGGCTATTTGGCTTATCTGACTAGCATCCTGTGTTTTTTGAGAAAGACTTTTTCGTTTAGTAAGAGTTGAAAAGTCCTCGTAGCGGATTTTCAGAATGACAATTTTTCCAGTTTTCTTTTGTTGATTGAGATTGAGAGCGACTCGTTCTGATAGGAGAGTCAGCTCTTTCTTGATGTCTTCCTCGGCACGGAGAATCTTTCCATAGGTTTTCTCCTTACCGATTGATTTACGGATACGATTGGATTTGACTGGAGAGTTGTGAATGCCACGAGCCTTTCGATAAAGGTCATAGCCCAGTCTTCCAAAACGGTCTATTAGGGTCACTTCAGGAACTTCAAGTAGGTCAGCGCCAGTAAAAACCCCCATTTGATGAAGACGCTCTACTGTCTTTTTTCCTACTCCATGAAACTTGGAAATATCCATTTGTTTGAGAAAATCTTCAGCTTGTTCAGGTAAAATTACTGTCAAACCATGTGGTTTTTGATAATCGCTAGCCATTTTAGCTAAGAATTTGTTGTAGGAAACACCGGCAGAAGCAGTTAGATGGAGTTCTTGCCAGATATCTTTTTGAATGAGGCGAGCAATTTTGACCGCTGACTTGATACCGAGTTTATTTTCTGTCACATCCAAATAGGCTTCGTCAATGCTCATGGGTTCAATCAAATCTGTATAGCGCTTAAAAATAGCTCGAATCTGGAGGCCCACAGACTTATATTTCTCATAATTCCCTGAGATGAAGACGGCCTGAGGACATCGTTCATAAGCTTCCTTGGAACTCATGGCAGAATGGACACCAAAAGCTCGTGCCTCATAGCTACAGGTAGAAACGACTCCTCGCCCACCTGTTTGCCGAGGGTCGCTTCCGATAATGACAGGTTTTCCTCTGAGTTTAGGATTATCTCTGATTTCCACTGCAGCAAAAAAGGCATCCATGTCAATATGGATGATTTTTCTTGATAAATCATTCAATAAGGGAAAAATCAACATATCTAGCTCCTTTTTACTAAGCAGTTTTCTATATTATATCTTTTTTCAGAAAAAAAGGAAAATTATAATCTTTCTTTCAAAAATATAATACAGATTGTGTCAAAAAAGTTACTGTTTTAGAAAAGAAAGTTAAAAAACGCTCTATTTTAGCTTGTTGAAATCGGTTACTGTGTGGTATACTTGTCTCATAAATGTAACAGATGATTGTTACTAGAAAGAAAAAAGAGGACATTAACATGGTTGTTAAGACAGTTGTTGAAGCACAAGATATTTTTGACAAAGCTTGGGAAGGCTTCAAAGGCGTAGATTGGAAAGAAAAAGCAAGTGTATCACGCTTCGTACAAGCTAACTACACACCTTACGATGGAGATGAAAGCTTCCTTGCAGGACCAACAGAACGTTCACTTCACATCAAAAAAATTGTAGAAGAAACTAAGGCTCACTACGAAGAAACTCGTTTCCCAATGGACACTCGTCCAACATCTATCGCTGATATCCCAGCAGGATTCATCGACAAAGAAAATGAAGTTATCTTTGGTATTCAAAATGACGAACTCTTCAAATTGAACTTCATGCCAAAAGGTGGTATCCGTATGGCTGAAACTACTTTGAAAGAAAATGGATACGAACCAGATCCAGCTGTTCACGAAATCTTCACTAAATATGTAACAACAGTTAACGACGGTATTTTCCGTGCTTACACTTCAAACATCCTTCGCGCTCGTCACGCTCACACTGTAACTGGTCTTCCAGATGCCTACTCACGTGGACGTATCATCGGTGTTTATGCACGTCTTGCTCTTTACGGTGCAGACTACTTGATGCAAGAAAAAGTAAACGACTGGAACGCAATCGAAGAAATCGATGAAGAAACAATCCGTCTTCGTGAAGAAATCAACCTTCAATACCAAGCATTGCAACAAGTTGTTCGCTTGGGAGACCTTTACGGAGTTGACGTTCGCAAACCAGCGATGAACGTTAAAGAAGCAATCCAATGGGTTAACATCGCCTTCATGGCTGTCTGCCGTGTTATCAACGGTGCTGCAACATCTCTAGGACGTGTACCAATCGTATTGGACATCTTTGCAGAACGTGACCTTGCTCGTGGTACATTTACTGAATCAGAAATCCAAGAATTCGTTGATGATTTCGTTATGAAACTTCGTACAGTTAAATTTGCTCGTACTAAAGCTTATGACCAATTGTACTCAGGTGACCCAACTTTCATCACAACTTCTATGGCTGGTATGGGTAACGACGGTCGTCACCGTGTTACTAAGATGGACTACCGTTTCTTGAACACTCTTGACAACATTGGTAACTCACCAGAACCAAACTTGACAGTTCTTTGGACTGACAAATTGCCATACAACTTCCGTCGCTACTGTATGCACATGAGCCATAAACACTCTTCTATCCAATACGAAGGTGTAACAACAATGGCTAAAGACGGATACGGTGAAATGAGCTGTATTTCATGCTGTGTGTCTCCACTTGACCCAGAAAATGAAGAACAACGCCACAACATCCAGTACTTCGGTGCGCGTGTAAACGTATTGAAAGCCCTTCTTACTGGTTTGAACGGTGGTTACGACGATGTTCACAAAGACTACAAAGTATTTGACATCGATCCTATTCGTGATGAAGTTCTTGAATTTGAATCAGTTAAAGCTAACTTTGAAAAATCTCTTGACTGGTTGACTGACACTTATGTAGATGCTTTGAACATCATCCACTACATGACTGATAAGTACAACTACGAAGCTGTTCAAATGGCCTTCTTGCCAACTAAACAACGTGCTAACATGGGATTTGGTATCTGTGGATTTGCTAACACTGTTGATACATTGTCAGCTATCAAATACGCTACAGTTAAACCAATCCGTGACGAAAATGGCTACATCTACGATTACGAAACAATCGGTGAATACCCACGTTGGGGTGAAGATGACCCACGTTCAAATGAATTGGCAGAATGGTTGATCGAAGCTTACACAACTCGTCTACGTAGCCACAAACTTTACAAAGACGCAGAAGCTACAGTTTCACTTTTGACAATCACATCTAACGTTGCTTACTCTAAACAAACTGGTAACTCACCAGTTCACAAAGGTGTATACCTCAACGAAGATGGTTCTGTGAACTTGTCTAAACTTGAATTCTTCTCACCAGGTGCTAACCCATCTAACAAAGCTAAAGGTGGATGGTTGCAAAACTTGAACTCACTTTCTAGTCTTGACTTTGGTTATGCGGCTGACGGTATCTCATTGACTACACAAGTATCACCTCGTGCTCTTGGTAAGACTCGTGACGAACAAGTTGATAACTTGGTAACAATCCTTGATGGTTACTTTGAAAACGGTGGACAACACGTTAACTTGAACGTTATGGACTTGAACGATGTTTACGAAAAGATCATGTCAGGTGAAGACGTTATCGTACGTATCTCTGGATACTGTGTAAACACTAAATACCTCACTCCAGAACAAAAAGCTGAGTTAACTCAACGTGTCTTCCACGAAGTTCTTTCAATGGATGATGCCTTGGATGCATTGAGCTAATCAAGTTCTTGAATTATGAAATAAGGAACCCTCGGTCAGTCGACCGAGGGTTGTTTTTTGGCTCTTAAATTCCTTGAATCAGGTATTGAAATGTCTGACCGAGATTCAAAGATACTTGTTGAGTTTCGGGAAGTAGTTGAAAATAAAAATACCACACTTTGTAAGACACAAGGTGTGGTTGTATTTTATCTCTTAGACCAAGTTCTCTTCATAAAGAGAAGTAAGATTGGGTAAATCTCCAAGCGGCCTGCAATCATTGCAAAGGAGAGGAGGATTTTTGAGATAGGGCTAAAGATTGAGAAACTAGAAGTGGTTCCTAGAATAGGCCCGATATTATTGAAACAGCTAAAGACAGCACTGGTAACGACCAGGAAATCATTGCTATCTAGGCTGACAATAAAGATGAGTACTAGTAAAATCATAGCATAGATGACAAAGTACTTGAGAATCTTATGCTGGGTATCTTTATCAATCACCGTTTTATTAACATGGAGTGTCAAGATGCGGTGGGGTGATAAGATTGCCAAAATCTGGTTTTTGGCAATCTTTGAAAGGATGAGTCCTCGAATAACTTTGAGTCCACCTGAAGTTGAGCCAGCAGAGCCACCGATTGCCATGAGGAAGAGGAGGATGAACTGGGAGAAGAGGGGCCAGTTGGTGATATCTCCGTATCCAAAACCAGTCGTTGTAATGATGTTGGAAACCTGGAAGAAGGCCATTTCAAAACTCTTGGAAAATCCTGGGTAGAGATAGAGAGTATTAAGGCTAATCAAGCCTGTAGAAATCATTACGATGACTAAGTAAGCCCGAAGTTCTTCATCTCCAATGAAGGTCTTGACCCGACGAAGCATGAGGTAGTAGTAGAGGTTGAAATTTACCCCAAAAACCAACACTCCGATACTAACTAGATAGGTAATCAGTGAGCTACCATAGTGGGCAATTCCGTCATTATAGACAGTGAACCCTCCTGTACCCGCAGTGCCCATAGCGATAACAAAACTATCAAATAGGGGCATACCTGCTAGATAGTAGATAATCACAAAAAGGGAAAAGAGAGCCAGATAAAGGAGATAGAGAATCTGGGCAGTGTTTTTTAGTTTGGATACAACCTTGCCAAATACAGGGCCAGGAACCTCAGCCTTCATTACTTCTAGGTGACTATTTTTGGCATTATCCATGATAGCAAGCGCAAAAACAAGCACTCCCATCCCTCCAATTAGGTGTGTAAAACTTCGCCAGAAGAGGAGGGAACGACTGAGGACCGAAACGTCGTTCAGAATAGTTGCTCCAGTAGTTGTAAAGCCAGAACTAATCTCAAAAAAGGCATCGATAAGGCTGGGAATTTGCCCAGCAAAGACGAAGGGGAGACCACCAAAGAAAGACCAAAGAATCCAACAGAGGGCAACAATCAAGATTCCTTCCTTAGCATAAATCCGTTGATTTTTTGGTTTTTGTAAAA
Source organism: bacterium (assembly GCA_905221085.1). Taxonomy (GTDB): domain Bacteria; phylum Bacillota; class Bacilli; order Lactobacillales; family Streptococcaceae; genus Streptococcus. Next base: position 89,867 of record CAJNBT010000007.1, on the reverse strand, counting down.
TTCCTGAACCGCCTAGTAATACGAGAATCCCAATTGTTGTAAAGAGGGCTGTAAAGACTTGGATCGACTCACGGTAATAGACAGCAATCGCAGCAGGAACCAAGAGAAGAACAGCTTCAATTAAAAGTAACTTTGAAAGGAGGTAACGAATCATACTTTTATTCATTTCTTACCTCGCAATCAAATCATAAATCTTGGTGATGTTTGGTAATAAGGTTATTACTAGGAGCTTATCTCCAATTTCCAGCATATCCTCTCCAGTAGGGAAAATAGTCTTTCCTTTTCGAATGATGGCTGCAATAAGAACCCCTTTTTTAAGTTTCAATTGAGAAAGAGGTTTGGCCGTCATTTTATTGGCTTCCTTGATATGGAATTGGAGGGTTTCGATTTGACCATTTGCTAGATGGTGCATGGCTTGAAGGTCTGAATACTGGGCATTAACACGACCACGAATAAAGTGCATGATTGTATCAACAGCAATGCTTTTAGGCGTGATGATACTTGAAAAATCAGGTGCATTGATAATCTCGAGGAGATTGGTACGATTGACCTTAGTGATATTTTTTTGTACACCTACCCTGTCAAGGAACATAGAGGTAATCAGATTTTCCTCATCGACTCCTGTCAGTGTTGCTACTGCATCATAGTTTTGAGCACTTTCTTCTAGCAGAATGTCTTTTGCAGTACCATCTCCTTGAACGATGTAGAGATTTGGGAATTTCTCACTAAAGAAACGTGCCCTTTCAGAGTTAATCTCGATGACTTTGGTCTCGATACGACTGTCTTTGAGAATACCTAGTAGATAATAGGCAATTCTTCCAGCCCCAACGATGAGGAGGCTCTTCACGGCACGTGATTTGAAATAATTATGGAATAGCATCATATCAACACGGTTACCAGTGACAAAGATTCTATCTTTATCCTGTATGGTCATGTCACCACTTGGGATGATAATTTGATGATCCCTCTCTATCGCACAGACAATGACATTGCCAAATTTTTTCCGAAAATCAGAAATGGGCATTTGGCAAAGACCACTGGTTGATTTGACGATAAATTCCATGAGGCTAACACGTCCACCAGCAAAGCGTTCGACAGATAGGGCGTTGGGGAAGTCAATGATATTAGCGATAGAGCGGGCAGCCAAGAGCTCAGGATTAACGATAAGAGAAAAACCGAGAATATTCTTTTCTTTGAAATAAGAGTTAGAGTATTCAGGATTCCGCACCCGAACGATAGTCTCTTTAGCCCCCATTTTCTTGGCTAGAACGGCTGCAATCATGTTTACTTCATCGTACTCAGTAAGGGCTATAAAGATATCACAATCTTGGACACTGGCTTGCTCAAGGATGGTAAAATCAGCCCCGTTACCAAGGATACCTATGATATCAAAGCGATTGACAATATGATTGAGGACGGCTTCATCTTGCTCAATCAGCAAAACATCGTGCTTTTCTGCAACCAAGGAGCGACAGAGGGCAAAACCAACTTTTCCCCCTCCGACAAGGATAATTTTCATAATAAAACCTACTTTTTCATTATGTAACTATCATACCTTTTTTCAAGAAAAAATGCACCTACTAGCTAATAACAAGAGCTTTTAGTAGGAAATTTGCTATAAGGTAAAACTATACCCTAATCAATTAAAATAGCTATTGGCACCTTTCTCTGAAATATGGTATGATAAAGGATATCAAGGAGATAAAATGAATAATAATTTACTGGTATTACAATCAGACTTTGGTCTGGTTGATGGTGCGGTATCGGCTATGATTGGAGTGGCTTTAGAAGAGTCTCCAACCTTAAAAATTCATCATTTGACGCACGATATCACGCCTTATAATATTTTTGAGGGGAGCTATCGTCTCTTTCAGACGGTGGATTACTGGCCTGAGGGAACGACTTTTGTATCGGTTGTCGATCCAGGTGTCGGCTCGAAACGTAAGAGTGTGGTTGCCAAGACTGCAAAAAATCAATACATTGTCACGCCAGACAATGGGACTCTTTCCTTTATCAAGAAACACGTTGGTATTGTAGCCATTCGTGAAATTTCTGAGGTAGCCAATAGACGTCAAAACACAGAGCATTCTTATACCTTCCACGGTCGTGATGTTTATGCTTATACTGGAGCTAAACTAGCCAGTGGTCACATTACATTTGAAGAAGTGGGACCAGAGCTCAGTGTGGATCAGATTGTGGAGCTTCAAGTCGTAGAGACCATCATTGAAGACCATTTGGTTAAGGGAGCTATTGATATTCTGGATGTGCGTTTCGGCTCGCTTTGGACCTCTATCACACGAGAAGAATTTTACAAGCTGGAACCAGAATTTGGTGACCGTTTTGAAGTGACTATCTATCATGCTGATATGCTGGTCTATCAAAATCAGGTTGTCTATGGCAAATCATTTGCAGATGTGAGAATTGGGCAACCCATCCTTTACATCAACTCTCTCTATCGTTTAGGTCTGGCTATCAATCAAGGTTCCTTTGCCAAGGCTTATAATGTGGGTGTCGGTTCATCTTGGACCATTGAAATAAAGAAAATAGAATCATAAAATAGGAGAATATAGATGAAAAATCAATCAATTAAACAAGTTGTTGCTATCGGTGTTGGAGCTGCGCTCTTTGTTGTTATCGGGATGATTAGCATTCCGACACCCGTTCCAAATACAAGTATCCAGCTTCAGTATGCGGTACAGAGCCTCCTGTCTATCATTTTTGGTCCTCTAGTGGGACTACTTGTTGGCTTAATTGGGCATGCAGTGAAGGACGCTATTGCTGGCTACGGTCTGTGGTGGACTTGGATTATTGCTAGTGGGCTCTTTGGTCTAGCTGTCGGACTCTTTAGAAAATACATTCGAGTAACACAAGGTATTTTTGGGTTGAAGGATATTGTCTTCTTTAATCTCATTCAGATTGTTGCAAATGCTCTTGTTTGGGGTGTCTTGGCACCACTTGGAGACGTTGTGATTTATCAAGAAGCGGCAGAAAAAGTATTTGCCCAAGGGATTGTTGCGGGAATTGCTAATGCTGTAACTATAGCTATCGCAGGTACCCTTCTCTTGCTAGCTTATTCACGTACACAGACTCGTTCAGGAAGTTTGAAAAAGGATTAATATAAGAGAAAAGGCTGGACAACCAGTCTTTTTCGATGTTTATAGATTAGTTAGGCAAGTAAGCTAGGATAGGAATCTTTTTGACGCTAAGATTTTAAGAGAAGAGTCTGCAAGAAGGGGTAGATTTATGATAAAATAGAAGTCTAAGAAGCGAATGAAGAGAGTAAGATGAAAGAAGCTATAATTGAATGGAAGGATTTCTCTTTCCAGTATGAAACGCAACAAGAACCGACCTTGCAAGAGGTAGACTTGACCATTTACAAGGGAGAGAAAGTCTTAATTGTTGGGCCATCTGGGTCAGGTAAGTCTACCTTGGGTCAGTGTTTGAATGGAATTATTCCCAATATTTACAAGGGTCAGCCGTCTGGAGAATTTTTGATCAAGGGCCAAGCAGCCTTTGATATGAGCATCTATGATAAATCTCATTTAGTTAGCACAGTTTTGCAGGATACAGATGGGCAGTTTATCGGTCTGTCTGTGGCAGAAGATTTGGCTTTTGCTCTGGAAAATGATGTAACAGCTATAGAAGAGATGAAAAACCGTGTTCATAAATGGGCTGAAAAGCTGGATCTTCTTGATTTACTAGCTCAGCGTCCCCAAGATTTGTCAGGTGGACAAAAGCAGCGGGTTAGTCTAGCTGGTGTCTTGATTGATGAGAGTCCGATTCTCTTGTTTGATGAGCCACTCGCCAATCTTGATCCCAAGTCAGGTCAGGATATTATCGAATTGATTGATCAGATTCATAAGGAAGAGGGAACGACGACACTTATTATTGAGCATCGTTTGGAGGATGTTCTGCATCGACCTGTGGATCGGATTGTCTTGATCAATGATGGTCGTATCCTCTTTAATGGGAGCCCTGACCAGCTACTGGCGACTGATTTATTGACCCAAAATGGAATTCGAGAACCCCTTTATCTAACGACTCTCCGTCAATTGGGTGTGGATTTAGACAAGGAAGAACAGTTAGCAAATCTGGATAACTTGTCTATCTCAAAAGGTCATGTTCAGTTAAAGACTGAATTGGTAAAAGAAACCCCAGAATTGCAGTCACTCTTTAAATTAGAGGATGTATCTTTTTCTTATGATGATAGACCGATTTTAAAATCCATTTATCTGGATATTAAAAAGGGCGAAAAGATTGCCATTGTCGGGAAAAATGGAGCAGGGAAGTCAACTCTAGCCAAGGCCTTAAGTAGCTTTATCCAGACAGAAGGTTCTTATCTTTGGGAAGGCCAGGATATCAAGGGAGATTCTGTTGCAGAGCGGGCGGAACGAGTAGGCTATGTGCTGCAAAATCCCAATCAAATGATTTCAACCAATATGATTTTTGATGAGGTGGCTCTGGGACTTCGTTTGCGAGGTGTGGACGAGCAAGAAATTGAAACGAGAGTCTATGAATCCTTGAAAATCTGTGGACTCTATGAATTTCGTAATTGGCCTATTTCTGCCCTGTCATTTGGTCAGAAAAAACGTGTGACTATTGCATCGATTTTGGTCTTAGGGGCTGAAATTATCCTCTTAGATGAGCCGACAGCAGGTCAAGACCAGAAGAACTATACTGAGATTATGGAATTTCTCGAAGAGTTGCATCAAAAAGGTCATACCATTGTCATGATTACCCATGATATGCAATTGATGCTGGATTATTCAGATCGGGCTCTTGTCATGGTGGATGGAGAATTGATTGCTGATACTGATCCAGCTAGTCTGTTGAGCAATCCTAATCTGTTAGTAAAAGCCAATCTAAAAGAGACTTCTATCTTCAACTTGGCTAAGAAACTCGACGTGGATCCACTTGCTTTAACGGCATTTTACAAAGAAAGGAGAGAAGGATGCAAGCAAAATTAATCGGTTACCAGCATAGAGATACTATGATTCATCGCTTGTCAGGAGCTGGGAAACTCCTCTTTTTCATTCTCGTGTCATTGGCGGCCATGATTAGCTATGATACCAGACTACTTGTTCTGATTGCCATCTTTTCGGTCTTTCTCCTCTATTTGTCAGAAATCCGTTTTAAAGATGTTTCCTTTGTAGCCGTTTTTGCGACGGTATTTGCCGTTTTAAACGTTTTGATGGTCTATCTCTTTTCTCCCGAGTATGGGGTTGGACTTTACGGAGAGAGGAGTGTTATTTGGCAGGGAATCGGTGCCTACACTCTAACCAGCCAGGAGCTCTTTTATCTGCTAAATTTGGCTATTAAGTACCTTTGCACCATTCCTCTGGCTATTATCTTTTTGATGACAACTCATCCTAGTCATTTTGCTTCCAGTTTAAATCAAATCGGTGTGCCTTACAAGATTGCCTATTCAGTCAGCCTGACCTTGCGCTATATTCCAGATTTGCAGGAAGAATTCTTTACCATCAAGATGTCTCAGGAGGCGCGTGGGATGGAATTATCCAAGAAAGCTTCTCTTATGCAACGAATCAAAGGCAATCTGCGCATTATTACGCCCTTGATTTTTAGCTCGCTAGAACGCATTGATACCATTGCGACTGCCATGGAGCTTCGCCGCTTTGGGAAAGAGAAAAAACGCACATGGTATAGTTATCAGGCCTTGAAAAAAGGAGATTATCTTACCTTGCTCTTGGCAGCTGTGTTTTTAGTAGCTAGTTTACTACTTATCTTGCAGAATCAGGGACGATTTTACAACCCTTGGAAATAGCCTGAAAAAATTGAAAAAATCAAGTCGTTTCTATTGACAATGATTCTGAAAGTGTTATACTAAGAAAGTAGTTTCGCTGATTTACTTCAAACCTGTTGTGAGGTAAGTTAACGATGCCTTAACCACGCTGTTTGCTGAGCTTGACTCCGGGCAGTGTGGCTATTTTTTTGCAATGGTTAAAGGAAGCAAGTCATGACAAATCACATTGTATTATTTGAACCCCAAATTCCACAAAATACAGGCAATATCGCGCGTACTTGCGCTGCGACTAATTCTCCCCTCCACATCATCAAGCCTATGGGCTTTCCTATTGACGACCGCAAGATGAAGCGTGCGGGATTGGATTATTGGGATAAGCTAGAGATTTATTTTTACGACAGTTTGGAAGATTTTATGTCTCAGATGAAGGGAAAACTCTATCTGATTTCGAAATTCGCTGAGAAAGTGTATTCTGAGGTGGATTTATCGACTGACGAAGACCATTATTTTCTCTTTGGACGTGAAGACAAGGGTTTACCTGAGGACTTTATGCGAGAACATTCTGAGAAAGCTCTCCGTATTCCTATGAATGATGAACATGTCCGCAGTCTCAATGTGTCTAATACCGTCTGCATGATTGTCTACGAAGCCCTCCGCCAGCAGAATTTTGCAGGTCTTGAACTTGTTCATACCTATGAAGCTGATAAATTGAAATAAAAAATGAAAATGAACAAAATGCTTGCACTTGTAAGCGTTTTTTGTTATGATAAAAGAGTCTTCAGGGCAGGGTGTGATTCCCGACCGGCGGTGACTTTAACTAGGAAATGATCTTTTCCTTTTATACTTTGTTGACAAGCTTTGCCTAACCAGAAGTTATGACTACAGCTTGTCGCCTAGTCTAAAAGAAAAATCTCTATTTCCTTCTTTTTAAAGAAGTCCGCGAGCGCAAGCTGATGTGGTGAAATTCCACAACCGACAGTATAGTCTGGATGGGAGAAGACGAAAGAATAGCTTTGTTTGTTCTGATAGATTTGTAGCTAGATTGTAACCGCTTGCTTTAATAGAGCGAGAGGGAACTTTTGGGATATAAAAAGTGAGAATAGATAGAGGAATCCTTTCTAACTTCTTCTGATTTTATAGAAAATTGGAGGAACCTGTTATGACAAACACACGTCGACTTTCGACCATTGCAATTCTATCAGCCATCTCATTTGTGCTGATGTACTTTGACTTTCCGCTTTTACCAGCGGCGTCCTTCCTCAAGATCGAATTTAGTATCTTGCCAGTCCTTGTGGGTCTGGTGGTCATGGATTTGCCTGCTGCTCTAGGAATTCTCTTGCTTCGCTCACTCTTGAAATTGCTTCTTAATAGTCAAGGAGTGAATACTTACATTGGTTTGCCAATGAATATCATAGCTTTGGGAGTTTTTGTCATCGTATTTGCTTTGATTTGGAAAAAGGAACGGACAACTCTTCGTTTCCTACTAGGCTCTCTAGCTGGGACTATTGGTTTAACCGTGGCTATGTTGGTTCTCAACTATGTTTACGCTGTTCCTTTGTACGCTAAGTTTGCTAACTTTGATATTGGAAAAATTTTGGGACTTTCCAACTACCTAATGACCATGGTATTACCTTTTAATTTGATTGAAGGTGTAATCTTTTCCGCTTCATTCTGGTTGTTGTATGTCCTCTTGAAACCAACCTTAAAACATTATGAAAGATAAACAAACATTTTTAATGAAGGGCAGTTTTGCCCTTTTACTTTTCGTTATTCTTGGCTACATGGTCAAATTTTACCCTGAAACGCTAGTCGGTTTTGATCAACCGATACAGACTGCTGTTCGAGGAGACTTGCCAGATTACTTGACTATTCTTTTCAGGGCCATCACACGCTTGATTGATATCCCAGTGATTATCACTTGGGTTGTCATTACAGCTTTTGTCTTTTATCGTAAGCAGTGGAAGATAGAAAGTTTCTTCATGCTGGGAAATCTGGCTTTGGCAGCTCTTTTAATCGTGACCTTTAAAAATATCTACCAGCGCCCACGACCAGCTATTTTACACTTGGTTGAGGAGAAGGGATTTTCCTTCCCAAGCGGCCATTCTCTGGCTGTAACCTTGATGGTCGGCTCTCTGATTGTCATTCTCGGTCAACGGATTAAAAATCCAGTCTGGAGAAAAATCGTGCAAATCGTGTTAGGCCTCTACCTAGTTAGTGTGCTGGTATCAAGGGTCTATCTGGGAGTTCATTACCCATCAGATGTTCTTGCCAGTCTCTGTGTGGGCTTGGGAGTCTTGTTTATCGAATTTCCCTTCTATGACAAGCTCCGCTTCCAATGGCGATTTAAAGGCAAGCAGAAGTGAGATAGGTCTTGCAAGAATGGTAAAAATCTGATAAACTATGTAGTAATTGAATAGGAATCTGCAAGACTAGTAACTCAAGGGAAGTATATCAGGGAGGAGAGCCGTGACTGCAAGCTCTCTATATGAAAGCTGGGTGAATTCACTTGCGCATGGATTTAGAAATGAAGGTCTGACTTGTCAGATGAAAACGGATGGTACCGCGTGTCAACGCTCCGAGTGGAGTTTTTGGCATGTGGTTTTCTTTTTATCTACGAGAGACTGATGGAGGAATTATGTCAACTATTGAAGAACAATTAAAAGCGCTTCGTGAAGAAACGCTGGCTAGCTTGAAGCAGATTACTGCTGAAAACGAAAAAGAGATGCAAGATTTGCGTGTCTCAGTCCTTGGTAAAAAGGGTTCACTTACTGAAATCCTCAAAGGGATGAAAGATGTCTCTGCTGAGATGCGTCCAATTATAGGGAAACACGTCAATGAAGCTCGTGATGTCTTGACAGCAGCCTTTGAAGAAACAGCTAAACTCTTGGAAGAAAAGAAAGTCGCGGCTCAACTTGCTAGCGAGAGTATCGATGTGACGCTTCCAGGTCGTCTAGTTGCGACTGGTCACCGTCACGTTTTGACACAAACCAGTGAAGAAATCGAAGATATTTTCATTGGGATGGGTTACCAAGTCGTGGATGGTTTTGAAGTGGAGCAAGACTACTATAACTTTGAACGTATGAACCTTCCAAAAGACCACCCAGCTCGTGATATGCAGGACACATTCTATATCACAGAAGAAATCTTGCTACGTACTCACACGTCTCCAGTTCAGGCGCGTGCTATGGATGCCCATGATTTCTCTAAAGGTCCTTTGAAAATGATCTCACCAGGGCGTGTCTTCCGTCGTGATACGGACGATGCGACCCATAGTCACCAGTTCCACCAAATCGAAGGTTTGGTTGTTGGGAAAAACATCTCTATGGCAGACCTTCAAGGAACCCTTCAGTTGATTGTGCAAAAAATGTTTGGTGAAGAGCGTCAGATTCGTCTGCGTCCCTCTTATTTCCCATTCACAGAGCCATCTGTTGAGGTGGATGTTTCTTGCTTCAAGTGTGGTGGAGAAGGCTGTAACGTATGTAAGAAAACAGGTTGGATCGAGATTATGGGTGCCGGTATGGTTCACCCACGTGTCCTTGAAATGAGTGGTATCGATGCGACTGTTTACTCTGGCTTTGCCTTTGGTCTTGGACAAGAGCGTGTAGCTATGCTCCGTTACGGAATCAACGATATCCGTGGATTCTACCAAGGAGATGTCCGCTTCTCAGAACAGTTTAAATAATGATTAGAAAAGTAGAAATGGCAGATGTTGAGGTGTTGGCTAAAATTGCCAAACAAACCTTTCGTGAAACATTTGCTCATGATAATACGGAAGAGCAGTTACAGGAATACTTTGAAGAGGCTTATAGTCTGAGAGTTTTGTCAACTGAGTTGGAAAATCCAGAATCCGAAACCTATTTCATTATGCATGAAGAGGAGATAGCTGGTTTTCTCAAAGTCAACTGGGGAAATGCTCAAACTGAGAAAGAATTAGAGAACGCTTTTGAAATTCAACGCCTCTATGTGCTACAAAAATTCCAAGGATTTGGACTTGGTAAGCAACTGTTTGAATTCGCTCTGGAACTTGCCGAAAAAAATGGTTTTTCCTGGGCTTGGCTAGGTGTTTGGGAACATAATACAAAAGCTCAAGCGTTTTATAATCGATATGGTTTTGAAAAATTTAGCCAACATCATTTTATGGTTGGTCAAAAAGTAGATACGGATTGGTTACTGAGAAAGAAATTAAGGTAAGAAGATGATTCTTCTATTGAAATGATAGGAAAGGAAAAGAATCAGAGTGGCAACTGTCATTCTGGAGAACTAAATTATGCTTGTATCTTATAAATGGTTAAAAGAATTGGTGGACATTGATGTGCCATCACAAGAGTTGGCTGAAAAAATGTCAACTACAGGGATCGAGGTAGAAGGTGTCGAATCACCTGCTGCTGGTCTCTCAAAAATTGTCGTCGGTGAGGTCTTGTCTTGCGAAGATGTGCCAGAAACTCACCTTCATGTTTGTCAGGTTAACGTTGGCGAGGAAGAAGCTCGTCAAATCGTTTGTGGTGCCCCAAATGTGCGTGCTGGTATCAAGGTTATGGTGGCTCTTCCAGGAGCTCGCATCGCTGACAACTACAAAATCAAAAAAGGAAAAATCCGTGGTTTAGAGTCACTTGGAATGATTTGTTCACTTGGTGAATTGGGAATTTCTGACTCAGTTGTGCCTAAGGAATTCGCAGATGGCATCCAAATCTTGCCAGAAAATGCCGTTCCAGGTGAGGAAGTCTTCTTATATCTAGACTTGGATGATGAAATCATCGAACTGTCTATCACACCAAACCGTGCAGACGCCCTTTCTATGCGTGGGGTGGCTCATGAAGTGGCAGCCATCTATGACAAGGCAGTCAACTTTAAAGAGTTTTCTCTTGCAGAAACGGATCAAGCTGCAGCAGATGCTCTTTCTGTAGGAATTGAAACAGATAAGGCGCCATACTATGCGGCTCGTATCTTGGACAATGTGACTATCGCACCAAGTCCACAATGGTTGCAAAATCTTCTTATGAATGAAGGTATCCGTCCCATTAACAACGTAGTGGATGTGACCAACTACATCCTGCTCTACTTTGGTCAACCTATGCATGCTTTTGACTTGGACACTTTTGAAGGCAATGACATCCGTGTACGTGAAGCGCGTGCTGGTGAAAAATTAGTGACTTTAGATGGTGAAGAACGTGACTTGGACGTGAATGACCTAGTCATTACTGTCGCTGACAAGCCAGTTGCTCTTGCAGGTGTTATGGGTGGTCAAGCAACAGAAATCTCTGAAAACTCTAGTCGTGTCGTCCTTGAAGCTGCAGTCTTCAATGGAAAATCTATCCGTAAGACTAGCGGTCGCCTTAACCTTCGTTCTGAGTCATCTTCTCGCTTTGAAAAAGGGATCAATGTGGCAACAGTTAATGAAGCACTTGATGCGGCAGCTAGTATGATTGCCGAACTTGCAGGTGCGAAGGTGCGTAAGGGTATCGTTTCAGCGGGTGAGCTTGATACCTCTGATGTGGAAGTTTCTTCAACTCTTGCTGATGTTAACCGTGTCCTCGGAACTGAGCTTTCTTATGCTGATGTAGAAGACGTCTTCCGTCGTCTTGGATTTGGCCTTTCTGGAAATGCAGATAGCTTTACAGTCAGCGTCCCACGTCGTCGTTGGGATATCACTATTGAAGCAGACCTCTTTGAAGAAATCGCTCGTATCTATGGTTATGACCGCTTGCCAACCAGCCTTCCAAAAGACGATGGGACAGCTGGTGAATTGACTGCGACACAAAAACTCCGCCGTCAAGTTCGTACGATTGCTGAAGGGGCAGGTTTGACAGAAATCATCACCTACGCTCTAACAACTCCTGAAAAAGCAGTCGAGTTTACGGCTCAACCAAGTAACCTTACGGAACTTATGTGGCCAATGACAGTGGACCGTTCTGTCCTCCGTCAAAATATGATTTCTGGTATCCTTGATACCGTTGCCTACAATGTGGCTCGTAAGAACAAAAACTTGGCTCTTTATGAGATTGGAAAAGTCTTTGAACAAACTGGCAATCCAAAAGAAGAACTTCCAAATGAAATCAACAGCTTCGCCTTTGCCTTGACAGGCTTGGTTGCTGAAAAAGATTTCCAAACAGCAGCAGTTCCAGTTGATTTCTTCTATGCTAAAGGAATCCTTGAAGCAGTATTTACTCGCTTGGGACTAGAAGTGACCTATACAGCAACATCTGAAATTGCTAGCCTTCATCCAGGTCGTACAGCAGTCATTTCACTCGGCGACCAAGTTCTTGGTTTCCTTGGGCAAGTGCATCCAGTCACTGCTAAGGCCTACGATATTCCAGAAACGTATGTAGCTGAGCTCAACCTTTCAGCCATCGAAGCTGCCCTTCAACCTGCTGCTCCATTTGTGGAAATCACCAAATTCCCAGCAGTTAGCCGTGACGTTGCCCTTCTCCTTAAGGCAGAAGTAACTCACCAAGAAGTTGTGGACGCTATCCAAGCTGCCGGCGTGAAACGTTTGACAGACATCAAGCTCTTTGACGTCTTCTCAGGTGAGAAATTGGGACTTGGTATGAAGTCAATGGCTTATAGCTTGACCTTCCAAAATCCAGAAGATAGCTTGACGGATGAAGAAGTCGCACGCTATATGGAAAAAATCCAAGCGTCGCTTGAAGAAAAAGTCAATGCAGAAGTGCGTTAAAGCATCAATCCATCCTCCAGGGTGGATTTTTTCTTTTCAAATAACAATTCAGGATCAAAAATGGACAGTTGAGGAGTGTAGGTGATAAATCGAGTTTGCTACTGTATAATGGATTTATCACTAATACTCTTCGAAAATCTCTTCAAACCATGTCAGCTTCGCCTTGCCGTATATATGTTACTGACTTCGTCAGTTCTATCTACAACCTCAAAGCAGTGCTTTGAGCAGCCTACGGCTAGCTTCCTAGTTTGCTCTTTGATTTTCATTGAGTATAAAAGTGCTCCAGGCCATATTTTACATATCATTAGTCTTATAAAAATGGACGGAAAGCATTGTAAAGGCTATCAAAAAGGAGTATAATGAGTGCAAGACATTTCGGAGGTGAAAGATGCTAGAAGTAAGAAGTCTAGAGAAAAGTTTTGGACCCAAGCAAGTTTTGTTTGGTATTGACTTTCAAGCGCGACCAGGTCGTATTTTGGGATTAGTCGGGAAAAACGGTGCTGGTAAGACAACGATTTTCCATAGTATTTTGAAGTTTTTAGAATATCAAGGAGAAATCAGTCTGGATGGTCAGGATATTCGTCAGGAAACCTATGCTCAGATTGGCTATCTGCCTGAAGAACGCAGTCTCATGCCTAAATTGACAGTCCTTGAACAAGTTCGCTATTTGGCGACTCTAAAGGGCATGGATGCCAAAGAAATCAAGGAAAAACTCCCTCAATGGATGAAGAGGTTGGAAGTGAAAGGGAAGCTGACAGATAAAATTAAGAGTCTGTCAAAAGGAAATCAGCAGAAGATTCAGCTCATTATTACTCTGATTCATGAGCCAGACTTGATTATCTTGGATGAGCCTTTCAGTGGATTGGACCCAGTCAATACAGAATTGCTCAAGCAAGTCATTTTTCAGGAAAAAGAGCGCGGAGCAACCATTATCTTTTCTGACCATGTCATGACTAACGTCGAGGAGCTTTGTGATGATATTCTCATGATCCGAGATGGCCGTGTGGTCTTGCATGGACCAGTTCAGGATGTCCGTAATCAATACGGGAAAACGCGTCTCTTTGTTTCAAGTGAACGAAGCAAGGAAGAATTGGAAAAACTTCCTCATGTCAAACAGGTGAGCTTGACCAAGCAAGGCAGTTGGAAATTGATCTTGGAGGATGAGAGTGCTGGAAGGGAACTCTTCCCAATCTTGACTCAGGGGCAATACATCGCAACCTTTGACCAGCAAGCGCCAACAATCGATGAAATCTTTAAACTAGAATCAGGGGTGGAAGTATGAGAAATATGTGGGTTGTAATGAAGGAAACCTATCTTCGACATGTCAAATCGTGGAGTTTCTTCTTTATGGTGATTTCACCATTCTTGTTTATCGGTCTCTCTGGGGGAATTGGCTATCTTCAAGGCTCTTCTATGGCTCAGAGTGGCAAGATAGCAGTAGTCAGCACTGTTCCAGCTGTGACAGACAGTCTTAAATCTACCAATGGTCTCAATTTTGATTATCAGGATGAAGCAAGTGCTCAAGCTGCTATCAAGGATAAAAAATTAAAAGGCTATATGACCATTGACCAAGAGGATAGTGTCTTGAAGGCAGTTTATCACGGTGAAACTTCCCTTGAGATTGCTATTAAGCTAGGAGTAACGAGCAAGTTAAATGAGCTTCAAGATCAACTCAATCGTTCGGCAGCCAATTTGTCACAAGAACAGAAAAAACGCTTGGAACAAACAGTTAACTTTACGGAGAAAATTGATGAATCCAAGGAAAATAAAAAAATGATTCAAACCTTTGCGGCCGCAGGGCTTGGTTTATTCCTTTATATGATTTTGATTACTTATGCTAGTGTCACTGCTCAGGAAGTGGCTAGCGAGAAAGGAACCAAAATTATGGAGGTGGTCTTCTCTAGTATCCGAGCTAGTCATTATTTCTACGCTCGCATGCTGGCTCTGCTTCTTGTGATTTTGACCCATATTGGCATTTATGTTGTGGGTGGACTTGCTGCCATTCTGCTCTTTAAAGACCTACCAATCTTGGCACAATCTGGTATTTTAAACCATATAGGAGAGGCTTTCTCGCTCAACACCTTATTGTTTGTCTTGGTTAGCCTCTTTATGTACGTTGTTTTAGCAGCCTTCCTAGGTTCTATGGTTTCTCGTCCTGAGGACTCAGGAAAAGCCTTGTCGCCTTTGATGATTTTGATTATAGGTGGTTTTTTTGGAGTGACAGCTCTAGGTGCAGCCGGTGACAATCTCATCTTGAAGATTGGTTCTTATATTCCCTTTATTTCGACCTTCTTTATGCCATTTAGAACCATTAATGGCTATGCAGGGGGAGCAGAAGCATGGATTTCACTTGCTATTACAGTGATTTTTGCAGTGGTAGCAACAGGATTTATCGGACGCATGTATGCTAGTCTCGTTTTGCAGACAGATGATTTAGGTCCTTGGAAAACCTTTAAACGTGCCTTATCTTATAAATAGAAGAGCCTCGCGAAAGCGAGGTTTTTTTAGAGATAAAAAGAGTGGAATTCAGAAAAATATTTTTCATATCTATTGACTTTTAGGGGTAAAATTTGGTATTATAGTAGGCGGTATTGTTTACCCCATTTGAAAGGCCCCGGAACCTTCCAAATACTTTTCGATGGGAAGGAACACCCATCACCGTAAACAAAAATCGAACTATATATAGGAGAAATCATGAACAAAACAACATTTATGGCTAAACCAGGCCAAGTTGAACGTAAATGGTACGTAGTTGACGCAACTGATGTACCACTTGGACGTCTTTCTGCAGTAGTTGCTAGCGTACTTCGCGGAAAAAACAAACCAACATTTACACCACACACTGATACAGGTGACTTTGTGATTGTTATCAATGCTGAAAAAGTTAAATTGACTGGTAAAAAAGCAACTGATAAAATCTACTACACTCACTCAAACCACCCAGGTGGATTGAAACAAATCTCTGCAGGTGAACTTCGTTCTAAAAATGCAGTACGTTTGATCGAGAAATCAGTTAAAGGTATGCTTCCACACAATACTCTTGGACGCGCTCAAGGTATGAAGTTGAAAGTATTTGTTGGAGCTGAGCACACTCACGCTGCACAACAACCAGAAGTTCTTGATATTTCAGGACTTATCTAAGGAAAGGAACAATAAAGTATGTCACAAGCACAATATGCAGGTACTGGACGTCGTAAAAACGCTGTTGCACGCGTTCGCCTTGTTCCAGGAACTGGTAAAATCACTGTTAACAAAAAAGATGTTGAAGAGTACATCCCACACGCTGACCTTCGTCTTGTTATCAACCAACCATTCGCAGTTACTTCAACTGTAGGTTCATACGACGTTTTCGTTAACGTTGTAGGTGGTGGATACGCTGGTCAATCAGGAGCTATCCGTCACGGTATCGCTCGTGCCCTTCTTCAAGTAGACCCAGACTTCCGCGATTCATTGAAACGCGCAGGACTTCTTACACGTGACTCACGTAAAGTTGAACGTAAAAAACCAGGTCTTAAGAAAGCTCGTAAAGCTAGCCAGTTCTCAAAACGTTAAGAATCAGCTACAATACAGCATTTACAACACTTCATGGTTCACACCATGGGGTGTTTTTTTGACGATTTTTAGCAAAATTCACACCATTATTTATTTAGGGAATGATAAGAAATCTCTCCAACAGCCATTGGAATGACATTTGAAGTGTTAACGTAAGTCTTAGTTGTAATCGTATCACTATGGGTTAGAGTCTCATAGATTCCATAGTTTAATCCAGTTTTAACCATTTTATTCCCTCATTTATTTTATTATTTCTTGAGTATTAGTTTCTCAGTAAAAACGTTGAGAGCAGGTACGACAGAATTTACATTCAGCGAAGTATCTGATAAGAAAATAGAGTTGACTACCTCAACAAGAGCATCTTCTGGAAAGACAGTGGTAGAAGCAGGTGTAATAACGTGGAAGGCACCATGAGTTTCACTATTTAGAATATGTCTTTGGTACTTTCCTTCTTTACCAAAGACATAACGAGGAGTGTTTCCTAATTTTTCATAGTAAGCTGGACCAATAAATTCTGGTTTCATTTTTAAAGTTTCTGGGATCATAAGTTGTTTCCTTTCTGATTGTAAAATAAAAAAAGTTAAGATGGTAGCTTCACTGTTGAGTAGTAGTGAGTGGAGAGTTTATGTTTAAACATTCTAGTATAGAATGCCACTTCAGCATGAGAAAATCCTGTAACAATTGATTTCTTTGCTAAAGACTCTAAGTTATTCAAAGCTTGAGTGTATAGTTGTGCGATTAGTTTATCAGATGAACTGAAGATTCTATAAGTAAATGTGTAATTATCGTAAAGTCTTTGACAGAGTAGTGCGAAAAAAGTTTGTCATAGTTTTCTCCCTTATTATAATAGTAAAAAAGCTACTAAGAAAAAAGAAGACTTAGTAGCTTGAGAATGAGTCTATTAAGGTAGATAGACAGCAGTAACGAAAAGTTATTTGGTTGAAGGAACTCTCTTTCACGGTGGTAACGTTTAGCAAGGTGCATTGCATGAATTACCATCGCTTTCCCAGCCAATCTCAAAAAGTAGTCATTATCATACCCATGGATTCTCTTACGCCCTTTGGCGAAGCTAGTTCACTTTACTATTCGGAAAAGTGCGAAAGTCCGAAATGCGTGGAAGCCCACAAAAATGTTTTATATCTTCACTTCAACCATAAATAGACTTGACTTTTCTTTCCAAAACATTTACAATAAAGGTACGAAGTTTAGTGTAGTTTTGGCGAGCAGTCCTCTGGTTGTCAGACGCACTTTTTATTAAATTTTCAAAGATCGTGATGCTGAAGTTAAGCATTATTATTTTTACAATTTTTATAACCATCAGCTATATTCACATTATATAACTAACAGTTATAATTGTCAATAGATTTTTGAAAAATTTCTTTAAAAATTTTAAGAGGAATAGAATGGAATTTTCGGAACGCTTAAAAACTCTACGAAAACAAGCACAATTAACCCAAGTTGATGTTGCTGAAAAACTAGGGATTTCGCAACCTGCTTATGCTTCATGGGAACGGGGGGTAAAAAAACCAACACAAGAAAATCTAATTAAAATCGCACAGATTTTGAATGTGTCGGTGGATTACTTAGTTGGAAATTCAGATAATACAGAAGACAAATTAGATAATATTGAGTTACTTTTCCGTATGAACTCAAAAGGATTGACTGATGAGGAAAAGGAAATTTTCAAGAAAGAGTTGATTGAATTTATGGAGAAAAGAAGGAAGATATTTGATGGAGAGTAAACAAATAAATATAACTTATGAAAAAAACTATAAAGAGCGTTATTCACACCTTGATGAAGAAATGAAAAAAAAATATGTTGACATGGTGGAGCAAGTAAACGCTGATATACTGAAATATATAAATTTACAGAATCAAGTTAAGACAGATATATTAATCGATAAAGAAGAAAGGAATATAATAAATAAACAAATTAAAGAACTTCGTAAGGTAATAAAAAATGGAGAATATGTAAATGATTTCGAAGATTATAAATTACTAATAGATTATTTTTATAACGAAAAATCAAATAAGTTGATAATAAATAATCTTTATTTGTACAAAAAAAATTCATCAACAAAGACTTTTTCAAAAATAATTAACAACTATAAAGCAGATGGATTATTTTACGTTATCGTTTTATTAATGTTCTTAATTATCCATTTCAGTCAAGGATATTTGTCTAAAAATTTGACATTGCTATGGATTTTTTTTGTGTTATATGTAATTTCTGGGGGCATTTTTCTAACTTTAAGACATAAAATTATAAAAACTAAAAAAATTGTTTTTCGAAATTATAGTGATGTGGAATTAGGGAATTATGATTTCTATAATCTTCAACGATATATATCCAAAGAAGAAGACCAAGTATCTGGTATTAAACTAATATATCTGATTTTACAGTTTATATTGGTTCAAGTTAGTCTACTACAACCTATACCAAATCAGTGGTGGCTCCTAATCGTTATTATAATTGCATTTATCACGGATCTATATTTTTTTAAAAATCTTTTAAGTATACTTTTTGAGTTCGCCAGAGTCAATAGTACATTCTTCATATTACTTTTAGTTGCAACTTTTGTTTTGGGATGGATTGATAAAAATACATGGGTAGCTGTCGCGCTAGGTATTACAATGATTTCTTTATTAGTTTCTGAGGATATGTGGAATTTATTCCAGGAAGATAGTCCGTTATCTGGTAGATATAATACTAAAAGTAATCAAAATATTGTGAAAAAGAATATTTTAATTTTAAAAATTGAAATAAATTTATATGTGTTGGTTCTTTATCTAATTGTAAATTATTTGGGAGATAAACACTATAGTTTGGATTTTTTTAATTGGATTTCTAGTACAGAGAATAAAATATGCATTTCTTCTCCTCAAGCTAAACTCTTAGATGGGTTTGATAAGTTGTTCTTGGCCTTTTTCTTATATTCACTATATTTTATTTTTGACAAAAAAATTAAGAAACATTTTAAGAATCCAATATCATACTATGCGAAAGAATTGGTTAGACCACTTTTTTCAAAGATATATAAAGGTATCCAAAAAAAGGATTTGGAAGTAATAGATGATTATGGCAATTTATCCAGTGATAATATTAACAGATATCCAGAATTAATTATTCGAGATTCAAAATATATTCCTGAGGAAACAAAATTATTATTCGAGAACGATAATGGAAATAATATTTTAAAAATAATTTACCCTAATAAAGAAGTTGAGATTAGGAAAATTACATCATTTGAAAAATCAAAAGAAAATAAACAATAGATCGTGGGCAGTCGTCCACTTTCTTTACCCACCAAACTCAACCAATTTGGTTTAGTTTGGTGGAGGTGTTCTAAAGGAGGAATCATTCTTTGGATAAATTATATACAAGAATTAGTAAGTCCACAAAACATATGTTATACCAATTCATGAAAGATAACGGTATTTCAGTACTAAACTATAGTTTTAACTATTTTTTTCAACATTGTATTAAAAAACATCAGATTCAAGTGTTTAGCCACCACTTTTCTAATCAAAAGATTGAAGGATTGACTGTTATCGATGAATTAGGTGTTACCATCTCTTACGAGAAGGATAATCCTAAAGTGAAGCAAAATTTTACACTGTGTCATGAACTAGGACATTTTATCTTGGAACATGAAGGCAATTTTTTTGCAGAGTGTGTTGATAATCAAGAATGTATTTTAGAACGAGAAGCCAATATTTTTTCGGCTATTGTATTAATGCCTGATATTGTTCTTTTATCTAAAATTTATTATTCGGGCGATGATTTTGATAAGGTTAAGAGAGATTTAGGGGTTTCAAAGCAGGCTCTTTCTTTTCGTTTGATTGATTTATTAAGAGTCTACAGAGTTGATGACGAATCAGCTATCAAACAGTCAATAAGAGAATACATAGAGTGTCAGGGCTCATCTCTTCGTCATTATTTCTATCAAGTAAATCAAGTTTTAATTGAAGAATTTAATCAATATCATCCTTCCTTCATAAATAGGTTAGAAAAAGAAATGACTCAAACAAACTTCGTGACTAGCCTAGAAATACCAGAATTACTTGATCAGACAAAATGGGAGGAGATAAGGAGAGTTGAGCAGTTCAAAGTATGGTTGGTGTATAATAAAGGAAAATCTTTAGCTTATGTTTGGGATAGTACGAAGTTGTCAGAAGTAGAAGCAAGAAAAAAAGCTGAATTACAATTATTATTACAGTGATTAGAAGAATATCAACAAGGGAATATAGTCTCTAAAAAGAGCTTCATAGAGATAAATTATAAATAGATTATTTTTAGAAGATTATACTTGTTTTTAAATATATTAACTATTCTTAAATATTTGTCATAACAATTTGTATAAAGATTAGCAAAGTTAGGAGAGGTAACTTTTGAACATACTTAGACAATCAAACCACTGAGCTTTAATTACAGGAATGTGTTATAATATAGTCAGAATTTATAATTTGGGAAATGGAGATAAGATTGACATATAAAACGATTGATTTATTTGCTGGTATAGGTGGTATTAGACGAGGGTTTGAAAAAACTGGAGATTTCGTAAATGTATTATCAGCTGAAATTGACAAATACGCCTGTCAGGCATACGAACATATCTATGGCGAGAATCCATATAACGATGTGACTTCTGATATCTTTAAAGAAAAAGTAAGAAAAACCGAATATGATATTCTGCTAGGAGGCTTTCCTTGCCAAGCATTTAGTATTGCTGGTAAGAAACAAGGTTTTGAAGATGAGACAAGAGGTACCTTATTTTTTGATATCGCTAAAATAATTCAAGAGACAACGCCCAAAGCATTTCTTTTAGAGAATGTTGAAGGTCTTTTGAAACACGATAAAGGAAGAACTTTTGAAGTTATCGCAAGAACGTTAGATGAATTGGGCTATGAAGTGGTTGGTGTAGATGTTGAAGAAGATTTATTTGGAAAAAAATACTCGGCAAAATCTGAAAATATGGTAAGAACACCATATAATTTTGGTATTCCACAAAAGCGTGCAAGAATCTTTATAATGGGATTTCGTAAGAGAGATTTACCTATTGGTTATCATTTTCCTGCCTTGCCTAATAGTAGGGAGTTGAATCTATATAAAGATTTAAATGATTTAATCGAGAAGGATGTTGAAGCTAGATTCTATTTATCTCAACAGGCTCTTGACACATTAAAAAAACATAGAGATAAGCATCAGTCTAAGAAATCAGGTTTTGGATATGTTATTGTTAATGATGAGAAAAATCCAATAGCTAATACTATCATGGCGACTGGTGGTTCCGGGAAAGAGAGAAATTTAATAAGACAATATAAAAAAGAATACGATGGAATAATTGTTAAGGGTAAAAAAGATAAGCTAAATAATGAAGGGATCAGGTATATGACCCCAAATGAATGGGGAAGACTCCAAGGATTTGTGAATTATGCTTTTATTGATGAGAATGGGATAGACAGTTTTACGTTGCCAGATAATATTAGCAATACACAAAGGTATAAGTTGTTTGGTAATTCAGTTTGTATCCCTGTAATTGAGAGTATGGCAGAATATATGAGTTTAAGATTGGAGGAAATATATGGGGCTTAATAAAGGTGAGTGGTCTGAACTATATGCTATGCTGTATTTAATAGTTAACAGGGAACTTTTAATAGTAGATTCTAATCTGGAAATGATTTCAGATGATATATTTAAAGTTAATACTATTATTAACCAAGAGCAAAAAGGTGATCTAATTATTGACTTTAGTTGTGATGGTAAGAATATTATACCAACTGTGTACGGAGTTCAAAAAGAACCGATATCTATTAAAGAAGTTCAGGAAATTAAAGAACAACTCTTTTCTTCAATCAATTCAAACAAAGGTGCATTTGCTATAGAAGAAATCCCCAAATGGTTCAAGAGCAAGGGTATTAATGCAACTTTTAAAGCACCAACGAATCAAAAACAAGATATTATTTTAATAAACTATGATTTATTTACAAATAAAAATACTCCTAAATTAGGTTATAGTATTAAATCCCAATTAGGGAGTCCAGCGACTATCCTAAATGCAAGCTCACAGACAGATTTTAAATATATTGTAGAAAATTTATCACATGATAAAATTGCTGAAATAAACAATATAAAAACTGATCAAAAATTACGTGATAGGATAACTAGAATAAAAGAGTTGGGTGGGAAGATTTCGTTTGATTCAGTAGTGAGTCGGACTTTTGATAATAATCTTAGTTTTATAGATACAAATTTTGGTTCCGCCTTAGCTGAGGTTCTATTAAAATCATATGAACTCAAAACGAAAAGTTTGAAAGAACTATTTTCAAATTCTGGAATCTATGAAGATAAAGATCTAGCATATCATAAACTTCAGGAATTTTTATACGCTATAAGTTTTGGGATGTTGCCAAGTATTAAATGGGATGGAAAATATTCTGCTGAGGGTGGATTTATCATAGTTTCAAAAAATAGTAATGTTTATATTCTTGATAATATTTATTATAGCAAGGAAGTGCGTAATTATTTATTGGAAGAAACGAAATTGGAATCACCAAGTGCAACTCGTTATCATATGCTAGAATTAAAAGAAGACGAACAAACTGGTAAAATATACTTTACTTTAAATCTTCAGGTGCGGTTTAAAAAATGATGAATAACAACACGTGATATATCTTGGAATTTAGTTTTATGGAACATTTAAACTATTTTGATTTTTAATAAAACATATTTTAAATTTTTAAAGTAGGATTAGCATATTGATTTAAGAATTGTAATATAAAAACACCAGTGATGGTGTTTTTTGTTTTAAATACTAAATAGAGACGATTGAATGCAGTAATTTAGTTGTTATGTTATGTGTTTGCAATAATAGATTTTAGATAAAATTGAGAGAAAAATTATTTATTAGATTGATTTTTTTAAAAACATGACATAGTGTTTTAAGTTTTCTTATTTATATCATATATTTTTTGAGCGACTTCATCCATTTTATCGATAATTTCAGGAGGTAACTTCGATTTTTTTTCAGGACTGTTTGTAATAATTTTAAAATTCTTTGCTTTATTAATAATCTTAATTGATCTTTGGCATAAAACACAAGGTTGCATTGCTATTGTCAACTTAGCTATATTGACAGTGTTAGTTTTATTGATTTCTCTATCAGCCTCAGCAAATAATTTTCGTTCACAACAAGTAAACATTCTATTGTCTTTCTTATATTTATAATTTTGATACATTTCATAGCTAATAGACTCATGGCCTTCTTTTAAATAATATTCTGTATTTGGGGAAAGTTCAACAAACTCTATTTCTATTTTTTTTCACAAGCAATTGTTTTAATAATTTCAATTATTTCTACTCTATTATTATACGTTTCTATTTTGGAATTAGGAGTATCCGAATCAAGACCGTTAATAGAGATATATTTATTATTGCTGAATTTCATAGTTGCTATACAATTTACATCTTTTTTAAGTATTCTTCTTAAATGATCAACTGAACTAATTTGTTCTTTGATTTCATTAATTATTTCCTTCAAAATTGAGAGGTCAGATTCAAATATATCTAAGTCATTAAGTGACATTCCCATCAAAAAAATTTGACATTGACTAATTAATTTATCGGACTTATTTAGATTATATTCTATCGGGCTTGCATAAATAGAAGTTATTAATTCATCTCTATTAACATCTTTTGAAAATTGTTTGAGTTCATTATTAAGTCTTTCAGCTATCCTTTTTGAAAATTTATGATATTTACCATTTAATGATTCATAATTTTTAAATTCATTAAGTATTAAATTATAAAATATAATTATTACTATGAGTTTATTATGATATAATTCATCTCCTAATAAGTAAGACCAAACGGATGAAATGTTTTCAAAATTTGGGAAAAATAGATTAAATTGTTCATTAATATCTTTTTTAAGAATTTTTAAATGTTTTCTTAATTCAGATTGATAGAAATATTTTAAGAAGATCATAAAAGTGTGATATGCTGAACTATTATTAATAGTATCTATGCTTATATTTTTTTGTTTCTCTTGATATCCCAGTCTATTAATTGACTCAATAAAATATAGGTCGCTTATAATTTTTAAAAAGTTAATATTTTTATCTTCAATAAGATTGATGGGAATTTTTACATCTTTAGATTCGCTTTTAAAAACCCAGGGCTTATTAAAAGAATTTAATAAATCATCTAATCTATCATTACTAGTTCGATTATTTGTACTTCTCAAAATATTTTTCTCCAATCTTAAGTTTTCTATTACTATTATATTATTAAATGATTAATTAAAAATGTAAAGAAAAAAATATTTAAATGTTAGTAAAATATGATTTTAAAATTTGTTGACATTTCAAAACAGGTGTTAAGAGATTGTTTGAAAATATCTTTAGAATACTTCTTTTTCATCTAAACAGGGATAGGGTTTTTCATCATTCCAAATTCGAATTAAAATTTCAACACTTGCTTTTAAATGGAATAGTTCAGCTGTTATATCGCTGTTAGAGCGCTTTTTTTCTATTTGGTAACAATGGCGTTTGATATGCCATAATGCTTTTTGGATGTTATTTTCTTTTATATTTTTCATGGTATTATCATATCAAAAGAAATTATATAAGCATGAAAAAAGTTCTCAAATGACTAAAAATAACTCTGAACTGTATATACAGATTATAGTAAAGTATTTTAAAATATATTACTGATGCAAAAAAGAACACTCGGGTATAGTGTTCTTATGAATTAAGCATAGTTTTCTTTAGTTTTCGAGTATATTATTGATATCCATACTTTTTTAAAGCTTCTTGATATGCCTTGCTATCTTTTTTATAGTAGTCGTGTTTCATACCTGAAATATCTACAGTAAATACATCGTCTTTAAAAGTATAACTTTTTGTAAGCTTAATTATATTTTCTCCCAATAATTGAATAGTTGATTTTTCTTTGTCTATAGTAAACCCTTCGGCCTCTCCCTGTTTAATTGTTCCCGTATCCCCAGCTATAACAAAAGCCACTTCATTTCTATTTTCGTTTATCCAGTAATATTCTCCATCTAAGGAGATATTTGATTGTTTAGAGCAGGCCATTAGTAAAAATGTAGATATAGATACCAATATTAATACGAATAATTTTTTCATCTTACTTCCTCCTTTCAACATTATACCAAATAAATATCACAAGTATAATATAGATGATGTCAGTTACTATTAAACATCTTTCGAGAAAATACTTATTTTTCGGAAAGTCATATTTAGAAATTGAATGGTATTGGTTGAATATTTCTAGGGAGTCTTAGAGGATGATGTGGGGTTCCATTTTTATTTTTTTTAAGACAATATAGATTAGGTATAAGTTCCTTAATTATATTTTCCCTATCCATATACATACCATTATTTCCCCAGCAGGCAACTACTAAATCAGATTGTGATACACATTCTAAAATATAATTATCATTTTCGTTGCCGATAGGATTATCAGTTAAATATATATCCTTTGGGTAAGTGCTTCTAAAAGCAAATAAGTTAGCCATAAGTAAGGTTCCATATCCCCAATCTTTGGCGTAATTTATACATCGTGTGATTGTCGGATCATCAATAGTTTCATCGGCAATTGATGGATTTAAACCAATAAAAAGAATTGTAGGTTTTGTTGAATCCCAGGTACGAGATAGTCTATAGCGATAAATCTGATCGTCTGAAATAGTAGCTTCTTTTTGCATAGTTGACCTCCGTTTTCTTCCATTATATCACTAATATATCACTAATATATCACTAATATATCACTAATATATCACTAAATATTTTTCCAAGAAAAAATATTTATAAATTATTCAGATTACTTTTGATATAATAGAATCAGAAACATATAGGAGATTATAAATGAGAAATAAACGAATCACATGCCAACAATGTAAATCTTTAATTGAATATGATCCTACATCTACCCATGAAGGCCTCAAGACTTTTGAGGAGATAGTCTGTCCGCGATGTGGCTACGTTGTGACACGAGTTTTTACCAATTTAATTCCATCTGTTCGAGTGGTAGAATAGTAGAATAGAAGTGGGGATATTACATTTCTACTCATGTTCGGTTATTTAATTTTGGTACAGTTTAAAATTAAATCAAAGATTGCAATTTTTGTTAAAAAGTAGAAGTGATTAATTTGAGAAACTATTCCTGCTTGAAATACCCTTATTGAATTAAATTTATTCAATTTTTTTGAAATAATAAAGCAGTACAAGTCTGCCAAATTTTGATGTAAAGCTATTTATAAGTTACCTGAAATTAAACGGTGTCAAACCAGGTCTTAAGAAAGCTCGTAAAGCATCACAATTTAGTAAACGTTAATTCGAGAGAATTACTATACTTACAAAGAGCACCTTTCGGTGTGTTCTTTTTGTACTTTCTTACTAAATTGGTGCAATTGACACAGTTGTTGCGACTTTAGTCGCTTACAAATGTGGCTGCAACCTGACAAAGTCAGTTGCCTCAAAACGTTAATCGATACTATACTATCAACGTTTCAAATCACTCGAAAGTTTACCTTATTGTTTCTTTTTATACTCTTAAGAAATCAAAAGCAACATAAGTCGTCAGCTCTTTATTATAAAAACATTAATTAGCATTCTAGCATTATCTTCAGTCTAAAATCAGTATTTTGAGTTGTACGAGATCAGTTTTCGAATTTGCTCTTTGAATTTTGTCTAGTCTTACTTCATTTTCCCCTGAAGTTAAGTTTTTACTCAGCATCATTAGTTAAAAAGGAAAAAAAACGCGTTTTCATATTTGGGTTTGAAGTTTATAAAATAGGCTAAATGTGCTGAAAATTTAGATATCACAAACAAAATAAAATTTTTAAAAGCTACAGAGAAACATGGTATAATGTAACTAAAGGAAGTAGCATATGTCCTTAGATATAGATAAAGAAAAGATGACAATCATGGGAGTAGCTTTTGAAAACTGATCTGTTTTTAGAGTGTTTGGTATGCTCTAAGTACAAATATGATTGAAGGATGGCGATCTACGGTTAGTGGTGTTGAAACATTGCGAGATGAAGCTCTTGCTCTGGGGATGACTTAATGAAGCGTAAATGTTAGGAGTCTTATGACGATATTGATTCGGATAATTTATATATCTATCCAGCTTCTTCAGTTCTAAGAAATAAGCAGGAAGGAAAAAAGCACGCGAGCTTGAATATCGTATGATTGCTAGTAAGAGTTTGAAATTATATATCAATCCTATCTTAGTTAATAGTTTAAAAGTAGTTTGTTTCACAACTGTATAAGCTTAGAAAAGTTGAAAAGTAATAACTCTTTAATAAACTCTTGGTTTGTTAAAAGATATTTTGTCCACTACATTTTTTCAATTGAGTATTATTTGTCATAGATAGAACATTGCATTCAGAATAACGAAAAACGCATCAAAAATGGTGCGTTCTGTTTTTATGTTACCATAAAAGGAGGAAAACAAATTGAAAATTTTTAAGGGAGAATTTTATCGAATCTCTGTATTAACAGACAAGTTAGTAAGGTTAGAATACTCTCAAACTGGAAGTTTTGAGGATAGAACGACACAACTTATTTATAATAGAGATTTTGGCGAAGTTTCGTTAGATTATATCGAGACATCAAACGTACTAGATATTATGACGGATTATTTTCATTTGCACTTTAATAAAGGAGAATTTAACGCCGAAAATTTATTTATAGAATTAAAAGGAAATTTTGCTGTATATGGTAGTCGTTGGTATTTTGGTGAATCTATTGAAACGTTAAAAGGAACAGCTCGGACTCTGGATAAGGCAGATGGAGCAATTCCATTAGAAGATGGAATTATTAGTCGAAATGGCATTGCCTTACTGGATGATTCTCAAGGATTTATTTGGGATGAACAGTCTGGTTATATTGAGAGAGAAAATCAAATTGACCTCTATTTCTTTTCCTATGGGCATGATTATAGAGGAGCAATCAGAGACTTTTACCATTTGACTGGTTCAACACCCTTGTTGCCAAGATATGCTTTAGGTAATTGGTGGAGTAGATATTGGCCTTATACGTCGGATGAATACTTGGATTTAATAGATAGATTTAAAGCAGAGAAAATTCCATTATCTATCGGTGTGTTAGATATGGATTGGCATATAACTGACATTCCAGCTCGTTTTGGAAGTGGCTGGACAGGATATAGTTGGAATAGAAACTTAATACCTAATCCAGAACAGTTATTGCAACAACTTCATGATAGAAAGTTAAAACTCTCCTTAAATGTCCATCCTGCTGATGGTATACGAGCTTATGAAGAAGCTTATCCTCGGGTCGCCAAACGATTAGGGTTAAATGTAGAATTAGAAGAACCAGCCATTTTTGATTTTTTTAATCCATCCTTTAGGGAAGCCTACTTTAAAGATGTTCATTATGAGCTAGAAAAGCAAGGAGTAGATTTTTGGTGGATTGACTGGCAACAAGGGACGCAAGGCATGTTGGATCCACTATGGCTTTTAAACCATTATCATTATCAGGATAGTTGTAAAAATTCAGAAGGTGGCTTGATTTTATCAAGATATGCAGGTCCTGGTAGTCACCGCTACCCTGTTGGTTTTTCAGGGGATACTATTATTAGTTGGAATTCGTTAAGATTTCAACCTTATTTTACAGCGACAGCATCAAATATCGGTTATAGTTGGTGGAGTCATGATATCGGTGGGCACATGCTGGGGGATTATGACGAAGAGTTACAAACTAGATGGCTACAGTTTGGTGTTTTTAGCCCGATTACTCGATTACATAGTTCTAGAAGTCCCTTCAATAGCAAAGAACCTTGGTTTTTTTCAGAAACAACATCTAAGATTATGAAGAATTACCTTCGTTTGAGACATCAGATGATTCCATATCTATATACCATGAATGTAAAGACACACGAGGAAGGTGCCCCATTAATCAGCCCAATGTATTATTTCTACCCAGAGAATGATGAGAGTTATAATGTTCCAAACCAATACTTTTTTGGAACAGAATTGATGGTGGCTCCCGTTGTAGAAAAGATGGATTTGGCATTCCAATCTGCAAAAGTGGATGTATGGTTCCCTGAAGGTGAATGGTATGACTTCTTTTCAGAGAAAAAATACACAGGTGGCGTGAACTTAAGTGTTTATAGAGACATTTCGACTATTCCTGTGTTTGCAAAAAGTGGTGCAATTATTCCATTGGTTGGTTCTGAGATAGATATGGGTGTTGATTTACCTGAAGTTGTAGATTGGTATGTATTCCCAGGAAAACAACATTCTTTTGAAATGCTTGAAGATCAAAATGGTCAAAGATATAAAACAAGATTATCAATCGACTGGGAAATGGGGATGGTAGAGTTAACATTACAAGGAGATTCTAGTATCGTTCCAAGCAATAGAAGGCATAGAATTCATTTTAAAGGAACGAATGTGTCTATAATTGAATTGCCAAATAAGAATGATACAGCTAGATTTGAATGTAAAGATAATAAAAGGACATCTCTGAATGATGAAGTTTTTAGACTACTAAAGACGGCTTCTCTTCCATATGAATTAAAAGATAGATTGTTAAATCAATTCATCAATGCCAAAAATTCTCATGACTTAATGAATATCTTGCATCATCAGGATAAGGAATTGAGAGGGCGTTTGTTGGAAATGATATTTACTAATGAAAACTAATTGAGAAATTTCGTACACAATTTCTATTATTTAATTACTAATTATTTATTTTTTAATGTGTAATAGTTTTACATCTCTATGCTTATTGACTTGTATTTTAGTAATTACAAGTTTGGCATAGGGATGTTTTTTGTTTACTGAAGAGGAGAGAAAAGGATAGGTAGGTTTCAAAGTTTGAAACATTTTTAAACTAAACAAGAGCAAATTTTTAAAGGTGATTTCTCAAAGTAACTTCCACTTACCTGACCGAAGTGGAAGTTAGTCTAAAACAGATTTTTATGGTGGAATTAAGTATGAGAAGTTAGATTTTTTCAGAAAATTTTCTAAAACAAACAGGATTTGTTTGACATTTGTTTGAAAATTCTGTAAAATAAGTTATTATATATTTTAAGGAGAACATATATGGAAAAACAGAAAACATTTTTTGGACATCCTATTGGCTTGTCCACCCTCTTCTTTACAGAGATGTGGGAACGCTTTTCTTACTATGGGATGCGAGCTATCCTACTTTACTATATGTACTATAGTGTGCAAGATGGTGGGTTGGGGATGGATAAGACCACGGCTGCATCGGTTATGGCGATTTATGGCTCGCTGGTATTTTTGTCCTCGGTTGTCGGTGGTTTTGTTAGTGACCGTATTTTAGGAAGCCGTAAGACGGTCTTTTACGGTGGGATTCTGATTATGCTAGGGCATATTGCTTTGGCAACACCTTTTGGACAAGTGGCTCTCTATCTTTCTATTGCCTTGATTATCTTTGGAACTGGATTTTTAAAACCCAATATATCAGATATGGTAGGTGGGATTTATGAGAAAGAGGATGATAGACGAGATGCAGGTTTTAGTATCTTTGTCTTTGGTATTAACTTAGGTGCCTTCGTTGCCCCTTATTTAGTAGGTTATCTAGGTCAGGAAGTCAATTTCCATCTAGGTTTCTCATTAGCTGCCATTGGGATGTTCTTTGGTCTGGTGAAGTATGTTTTAGACGGGAAGAAATATCTGCCTGAATCAAGTCTTTACCCCACTGATCCACTTTCACAGAAGGACCAGCAGACCTTGATTAAACGCTTGCTGATTACACTTGTCATGGTTATTCTTGTGGTTATAGGTTTAGTCTTTACTCACCAGTTTAACGTGGATATGATTGTTAATATCTTTACAGTAATTGCGGTAATCATTCCAATCTACTATTTCTTCAAAATTTTATCTAGTCAGAAAATAACTGCTACTGAGAGATCCCGAGTATTTGCCTACATTCCTCTATTTATCGCTGGAGTACTCTTCTGGTCTATTGAGGAGCAGGGTTCTGTTGTTCTCGCTCTATTTGCGGATGATCAAACTCGACTTTACTTTAATGTATTTGGGAATCAGATTCATTTCCCATCTAGCTTTTTCCAAAGTATCAATCCACTTTTCATTATGATTTATGTGCCGATTTTTGCATGGTTGTGGGGGAAAATGGGTAAAAAGCAACCGTCCTCTTCTAAGAAATTTGCTTACGGTTTATTTGCAGCAGGTTTATCCTTCTTGTGGATGATGTTACCAGGGATGCTCTTTGGGACAGATGTTAAGGTCAGTCCTTTCTGGTTGATTATGAGTTGGGCTATTGTGATTGTGGGGGAAATGTTGATTTCGCCTATTGGTCTATCAGTCACTACTAAGCTAGCACCAAAATCCTTCCAAGCACAAATGATGTCTATCTGGTTCTTGAGTAATGCTGCTGCCCAAGCTATCAATGCTCAAATTGTAAAATTTTATACAAGCGAAACTGAAGTCGCTTACTATGGAATTGTTGGAGGAATTACGATTGTATTCAGTATTATCTTATTCTTCTACGTTCCACGTATTGAAAAACTAATGTCTGGTATCAAATAGAGGAAAACTGGAATTTCTGTAGGGATTTTAAAAGTTAGATCCATTATTTATTCAAAGGATTTAGTTCTGTATGGTACAGGGCTAAGTCCTTTTAGTTTGATGAAAACTCACGATGTTTCTGATATTCCTAGTGGACATTTGTCCACTTTTTTTATATAATAAAACTAAACCAAATTGGTTGAGTTTTGAAAAATATAAATTCAATCATCGAGTGGCCTTTCTAAGGGAGATGTTCTCCATTCAAGCATACAATAGGAGGTGAAGTATGTATCAGCCAGAGAAACTCAAGGCTCGGAGGAAAGAGTTAAAATTGACACAGAAGGAAATTGCAGAGCAACTTGGGATTAGTTTTCAGGCTTACTCGGCTTGGGAACGTGGGATCAAGGAGCCGTCCCAGGAGAAGGTTGCTCAGCTAGAGAACATTTTAAAAGTAGCAAAAGGATATTTCACCCAGATTGAGATTGTTCGTCTCTACAATAGCCTCTCCAAGCAAGGGAAGGAAAAGGTTGTTCTCTATGCTCGCAATCTGGCTCAAGAGGAACAAGCCCAGAAAGTGGCGACCATCCCAGAGCGACTCTACGAGTACCGTGTCTATGAACGCATGTCAGCAGGAATCGGGGCTTCGGTCTACGATGATCAGAATTTTGATACGGTTTACTTTAACGAGGAGTTGGCCCATGATTTTGCGTCCTGGGTGGCTGGGGATTCCATGGAACCTAAATATCAAAATGGTTCAGTGGCTCTGATTCGAGAGACAGGATTTGACTATGATGGGGCGGTTTATGCGGTGGTTTGTAACAACCAAACCTATATCAAACGGGTTTATCGGGAGGAAGATGGCTTGCGTCTGGTTTCTATTAATCCTAAATATAAGGACATTTTCATTTCCTATGAGGAAGATCCTCGGATTGTAGGGATTATCGTTGGGAATTTTGTGCCGATGGAGGGTTAGCCTATGGGCTACTTTGATTATTCCAGAGAGCCCAAAAGTGACATTGCCTTTGTCGATATGAAATCCTTTTATGCCAGTGTTGAGTGTGTAAAAAGGGGCTTGCATCCGCTGAAGACTTCGCTTTGTGTCATGAGTCGCGCGGATAATTCAACTGGTCTGATTCTATCCTCCTCTCCCATGTTTAAGAAGATTTTTGGCAAGTCCAATGTTGGTCGGGCCTATGATCTGCCTTTTGATATCAAAACGCGCAAATTTTCTTATTACAATGCTCGAAAACAAGGGCTACCGACTGACTCGGATTATGTTCGTTACATCGAAGATTGGGCTCAAGTGACCTTGATTGTGCCTCCTCGGATGGATGAGTACATAGCGGTCAATATGGAAATCCAGCGAATCTTTCAAAACTATGGCAGCCCAGATGATATTTATCCCTACTCTATCGATGAGGGCTTTATCGATCTGACCAGTTCGCTCAACTACTTCATTCCAGACAAGAGTCTCTCTCGCAAAGACAAGCTGGATCTGCTTTCTGCTCGTATTCAGAGGGATATTTGGAGGCAGACAGGGATTTACTCTACAGTAGGCATGTCCAATGCCAATCCCTTACTGGCAAAGTTGGCTCTGGATAATGAGGCTAAGCACACTCCGACCATGAGGGCCAACTGGTCTTACCAGGATGTGGAAGAGAAGGTCTGGACTATTCCTAAGATGACAGACTTTTGGGGGATTGGCAGACGGATGGAGAAACGCTTGAATGCCTTGGGGATTTTTTCAATCAAAGAATTGGCCGCCAGCAATCCAGACCAGTTACAGAAAGCTCTTGGTCAGGCTGGCCTAAGTTTGTGGTTTCATGCTAACGGGATTGATGAGAGCAATGTTCATAAGCCATATAAAGCCAAGTCTCAAGGTTTGGGAAATTCTCAAATCTTACCTAGAGACTACGTGAAGCTACGGGATATTGAAATTATTCTCCGAGAAATGGCGGAGCAGGTGGCTATTAGACTGAGAAGGGCGGGAAAGAAAACAACCCTTGTTTCTATCTATCTTGGTTTCTCTAAACAGGAGCTCAGGCAATCTATTCACACACAAATGAAGGTCGAACCGACCAATAATACAGCTGTCTTAACGGACTATGTTTTGAAACTATTTCATAACAAATACACTTCTGGAGCGGTCAGAAGTGTCGGAGTCAACTATTCAGGATTTGTAGACGAGTCCTTCGGCTTGATTTCCCTCTTTGATGATGTTGACAAGTTAGAAAAAGAAGAAAGGCTCCAGACGGCTATTGACTCCATTCGGGAAGAATTTGGTTTCACTTCTCTCTTAAAAGCCAATGCACTGGAAGAGGCCTCTAGGAGCCTTGCCAGAAGCAAGCTGATTGGGGGTCATTCTGCTGGAGGATTAGATGGATTAAAATGATTGATCGTTCTTATTTACCCTTTCAATCCGCGCGAGATTATCAAGATCCAGGTATGCAGAAGTGGATGGGGTTTTACCTCTCAGAACACACCAGTTCGCTCAGTGAAGAAAAAAGCCGTGTTGATTTTTCTACAGATTTGACTCTAGATGAGAAACTACATTTGCTTTCCCAGCTTTATGTTGGCCAACTGAAGGGAAGTTTTGTGGTCAAGGAAAAGAAGCAGAAAGCCACTATCATCGGTGAGGTGAGAGAGTTATCCTCCAAATCTTTATCTATCAGAACAAGCGAGGGATATAGCCTGATAGAGCTTGCAGATATCCTAGAAATTAGACTGTGGGAGGAGGGAGTGTATGACTAGAAAAGAGTTGTATGAAAACAAACTGCAGATGGATTATTTTTCAGATTCTTATATTCGTTTTGAAGAGGATTTTCAAAAATATTCTGCCATGAACGTTCCTCTGACTTTCTTGATTGATGACATTCTACGCACCATGGCAATGAATCAGAAGAACTACTTTGCCTTAAACAAGGAAAATGCTAAGGATGGGAGGGAGCATCGCTTTTATTTTAGGGTAGTAACGGAAAAAGAGTGTCCTAGAAATAGAACCTATGCATATGTTGGGGTTAAAAATAGTAGTCAGTAGAGGGTTGTCTGCTGTAAAATGTATCATTTTTATAACACTTCATGTTTCATATCATGGGGTGTTTTTCTATTTAAGCCAAAGCCAATCAAAAAATCCCACTATTCATCAGGCTAAAGGAGACCTAATCATAGTGAGATTGTGAATTATAGTAGTTTTTGTATCGCCTCTTCAATCTGTTTTGGGTCTGTTTTTGAAGAGAAGCGCTCAAAGACCTGCCCATCACGACCGATGAGAAATTTAGCGAAATTCCATTCGATTCGTTTTCCTAATGGGCCAGATTTCTGGTCTTTTAACCAGACATAGAGGGGCTCTGCTTCCTTGCCGTTGACCTTGATCTTGGCAAAACGTGGGAAGGTGGTTTGATAATGTAGGCTACAGAAGGTGTTGATTTCCTCTGCGCTGCCTGGTGCTTGTCCCATAAACTGATTGCAAGGGAAGTCTAAAATCTCAAAACCTTGTTCTTGATAGCGATCATAGAGTTCTTGGAGTCCTTGGTACTGGGGCGTTAAACCACATCCGGTAGCAGTATTAACAACCAAGAGAACCTTACCACGATAGGTATCTAGTGGGGTTTCTTGCTTGTCTTGATTTAAGACTGAAAAATCGTATAATGAGTTCATTGATTGCTTCTTTCCTTCTGTTTGGTATTTTTAGGAGTTTTCTCCTCCTGAAGTGATAGAAATCCGTAGGTCAGAGTTCCAAAAATGCTACCGATAATCAGGCCGTACATTAGGAAAGGACCACTTTTATCAAATTGCATGAGCAACTTCACAAAATCTGGAAGGGACATCTGCTGAACGAAGACTTTATGAAAGATGAGTAGGGTAAAGAGGCCAATCTGAAGGCCGATAAACACAACCCAGCTTCGAAATTTGATTTGGGCTTTGCTGTAGGTTTTGAGGATGATTTCTGACTTGTCATCTTTTTCCAGATGGAGTTCTTTGACGACTCTTTGAGTTTTTAAAGTAATGAAAAAAATGAGTCCAGAGTAAACGTAGGGCATAGCATAGCGAACGGCTTCTATGAAGCGTCCAAATAATAGATAAAACAAGAAGAGAAAGAAGGAAGAATAAACGATTTGGACCATGGAACGGGCACAAGCCTTGTAGATAATCTCTTGACGGCATTCATCAAAAGGGCCCTGAATATGAAAGAGATTTCGAAGTAGGCGAGTGGTTAAGTCTTCTTTTTTCATGCTGATAACCTCCTAAATGAGCGGTTTTTGATTGACTTCTTTAACGAGTTGATAGAAAGTATAGAAGTAAATCAAGCTAAAAGTGCTACAGATTGTTAGAAATACTAGGTATCTCCAATCTGCAGAACTCCTTAAAAGTTGTGGGAAGGATACGAGGATAAAACAGAGAGATACGTTTAGAAGGCGTATTTTTTTGGATTGGATTTTCTGAAGTCTTTGTCCCTTATTCAACAAAGGAAGAAATAAAAGGAAGATAATCAAGAAAGGACGTGTAATTTGTCCAGAAACTAGGAAAAAGTTAATAAAGATACTGACAAAAATGTGACTGATTAGTAAAGTTACTAGTGATTTCATAGGGCACCTCCTAATCCTCATCTTGATCTTTCTTAGCTTTTTCAATGCGACGGGAGATGAGGAACTGTATGCTCGCTCCGAAGAAGATAGAACCGAGAATGCTTGATACACCATTTCTTATAGTGAGAAGAGAATGGAAATAGTCCTGACCTTCACCTATGAGTATACCGAGAAGAGGAGTTATAAAAAACATCCATAGACCAAAGAACAAACCTGCTTTCAGACCTGGGTAGTGTAGTTGCTTGCTTTCTTTCTCACTCAGCATATCTGGATCAATAGCTGTAATCCCTGTTTTTTTCATTTGGTAGGTGACATAGCCAGCA
This sequence comes from bacterium, assembly GCA_905221085.1. Taxonomy (GTDB): domain Bacteria; phylum Bacillota; class Bacilli; order Lactobacillales; family Streptococcaceae; genus Streptococcus. The sequence continues at coordinate 53,424 of CAJNBT010000007.1, read as the reverse complement.
GCGATGAGGGCAATCACTAAAATCAGAGGAGGATAGATTAGAGCCACTTCTTGAGGATATTTATAGGCTAGAAGGAGAGGAATAAGATTGCCGAAAATCATCAGATAAAAGAGGAAGATAAAGACTTGATTGCCGATACGATCAGCCTCGCGTCGTTTGTATTCGTCAAGTGGATCAGAAATACCGTATGTACGTTTGATGAGTTTTTCAGTGAAGGTTTCTTTTTTCATAAGTTTGCTCCTTTTTTAAAAATTATCCTCCCAAAAGAGACTGTTGAGGTCAGTTTGGAGGCTACGGGCGAGATTGAGACAGAGTTCCAGAGTTGGATTGTACTTGTCGTTCTCAATCATATTGATGGTTTGTCTCGAGACACCGATATCTTTGGCGAGTTCGAGCTGGGAAATGCCCAGTTCCTTGCGAAATTCTTTCACTCGATTCATCTGGTCTCCTTTCTGATTTGTGTCGTATATATTTGACTATATTATATTCTTCTATAGAGTGAATGTCAAGCATATTTGACATATTTCTTAAAGAAATCTTACTTGTTTTTGGCCTATTTGTCTGACTAGTGCAAGCTAGTCAGATTTGTGGTAAAATAGATAAGATATGACAAAAGAATTTCATCATGTAACGGTCTTACTCCACGAAACGATTGATATGCTTGACGTAAAGCCTGACGGTATCTACGTTGATGCGACTTTGGGTGGAGCAGGCCACAGCGAATATTTATTAAGTAAATTAAGTGAAAAAGGCCATCTCTATGCCTTTGACCAAGACCAGAATGCCATTGACAATGCGCAAAAACGCTTGGCACCTTACATTGAAAAGGGAATGGTGACTTTTATCAAGGATAACTTCCGTCATTTACAGGCACGTTTGCGCGAAGCTGGTGTCCAGGAAATTGATGGAATTTGTTATGACTTGGGAGTGTCTAGTCCTCAGCTGGACCAGCGTGAGCGTGGTTTTTCTTATAAAAAGGATGCGCCACTGGACATGCGCATGAATCAGGATGCTAGTTTGACAGCCTATGAAGTGGTGAATCACTATGACTATCATGACTTGGTTCGTATTTTCTTCAAGTATGGTGAGGATAAATTCTCTAAACAGATTGCGCGTAAGATTGAGCAAGCTCGAGAAGTCAAGCCTATCGAGACTACGACTGAGTTAGCAGAGATTATCAAGTCGGCCAAACCTGCCAAGGAACTTAAGAAGAAGGGCCATCCTGCCAAGCAGATTTTCCAGGCTATTCGGATTGAAGTCAATGATGAACTGGGGGCGGCAGATGAATCTATCCAGCAGGCTATGGAGATGTTGGCTCTAGATGGTAGAATCTCAGTGATTACCTTCCATTCGCTAGAAGACCGCTTGATCAAGCAATTGTTCAAGGAAGCTTCAACGGTGGAAGTTCCCAAAGGTTTGCCCTTCATCCCAGATAATCTCAAACCCAAGATGGAATTGGTGTCCCGTAAACCAATCTTGCCAAGTGCAGAAGAATTAGAAGCTAATAACCGCTCGCATTCAGCTAAGTTGCGCGTAGCCAGAAAAATTCACAAGTAAGAGGAAAAAATGGTAGATAAGAAAGAAACAACCAGTCAATTCTTGCAGAGTCGTATAAAAAAATTCTCCCGTGTGGAGAAGGCTTTTTATCTTTCCATTGCGTTTACGGCTCTCGTCTTAGCAGTAAGTATTATCTTTATGCAGACACGACTTTTGCAAGTGCAAAGTGATTTGACAAAAATCAATGCACAAATAGAAGAGAAGAAGACAGAGCTCGATGATGCTAAGCAGGAAGTGAATGAATTGATTCGTTCAGAACGCTTGAAAGAAATCGCAAATTCTAAGGACTTAAAATTGAATAATGAGAATATTCGATCAGCGGAGTAAGATATGAAGTGGACAGAAAAAATAACCCGATTTGCGATTAGAAACCGTAAATCTCCTGAAGAAAACCGTAAAATAGTGGGGAAGTACATCAGCTTGTTAGCTGTCGTACTTTTCGCTGTCTTTTTGGTCAATTTTGCTGTTATTATCGGAAGTGGTAGTAAATTTGGAACGGATCTAGTAAAAGAGGCTAAGAAAGTTCACCAAACAACTCGCACAGTTCCTGCTAAGCGTGGGACCATCTATGACCGTAATGGAGTCCCCATCGCTGAAGATGCAACCTCCTATAACGTATATGCTGTCATTGATAAAAAATACAAGTCGGCAACGGGGAAAATTCTTTATGTAGAGGATTCTCAGTTTAATAAGGTAGCAGAAGTTTTCCATAAATATTTGGATATGGATGAATCTTATGTAAAAGAGCAATTGGCTCAACCAAATCTGACCCAAGTTTCTTTTGGTGCAAAAGGGAATGGAATTACCTATGCCAATATGATGGCTATTAAAAAAGATCTAAAAGACGCTAGTGTTGAAGGAATTGACTTTACAACTAGCCCTAATAGAAGTTACCCAAATGGACAATTTGCTTCTAGTTTTATTGGTTTAGCTCAACTCCATGAAAATGAGGATGGCAGCAAGAGTTTGTTAGGAACTTCTGGTTTAGAGAGTTCCTTGAATACTATTCTTGCAGGGACAGATGGGATTATTACCTATGAAAAAGACCGTTTAGGAAATATCGTCCCAGGTACGGAACAGGTATCGCAGCAGACTGTGAATGGTAAGGATGTCTATACAACATTGTCTAGTCCGCTCCAATCTTTCATGGAAACCCAGATGAATGCCTTCCTAGAAAAGGTAAAAGGTAAGTACATGACGGCGACCCTGGTCAGTGCCAAAACAGGGGAAATTCTCGCAACAACGCAAAGACCAACCTTTGATGCCGATACTAAGGAAGGAATCACTGAGGACTTTGTTTGGCGTAATATTCTTTATCAAAGTAACTATGAACCAGGGTCAACCATGAAGGTCATGACGCTAGCTGCTTCTATTGATAATAATACCTTCCCAGGTGGAGAATTTTTCAATAGCAGTGAATTAAAAATAGCAGATGCGACGATTCGAGATTGGGACGTTAATGAAGGTTTGACTGGTGGTGGTATGATGACCTTTTCTCAAGGGTTTGCTCACTCAAGTAATATTGGGATGACACTGCTTGAGCAGAAAATGGGAGATGCAACTTGGTTGGACTATCTAAACCGCTTTAAATTTGGTGTTCCAACTCGTTTTGGTTTGACAGATGAATATGCAGGCCAACTTCCAGCTGACAATATTGTTAATATTGCTCAGAGTTCATTTGGACAAGGGATTTCAGTAACTCAGACGCAAATGATTCGTGCTTTTACAGCTATTGCCAATGATGGCGTCATGCTAGAGCCTAAATTTATTACGGCCTTGTATGATCCAAATGATCAAACCGTTCGTAAATCTCAAAAAGAAATCGTAGGAAATCCCGTTTCGAAAGATGCAGCTAGCCAAACTCGTACTCACATGGTCCTGGTAGGAACGGATCCTACATATGGAACTATGTATAATCATAATACAGGAAAAGCAACTGTCAATGTTCCGGGACAAAATGTAGCCCTCAAGTCTGGTACAGCCCAGATCGCTGACGAGAAAAATGGAGGCTACTTAGTTGGTTCTACCAACTACATTTTCTCGGTTGTGGCTATGAACCCTGCTGAAAATCCTGATTTTATCTTGTATGTAACAGTTCAACAGCCTGAACATTATTCAGGTATCCAGTTGGGAGAATTTGCCAACCCAATCTTGGAGCGGGCCTCAGCTATGAAAGAATCTCTCAATCTTCAATCTCCTGCTAAGAATTTAGATCAAGTGACGACAGAGTCTTCTTTTGCAATGCCTAGTATCAAGGATATATCCCCTGGAGATTTAGCAGAAGAACTACGTCGCAATATTGTGCAACCAATCGTTGTTGGTACAGGTACGAAGATAAAAAATGCCTCTATTGAGGAAGGGAAAAATCTCGCACCAAACCAACAAGTTCTTCTTTTATCTGATAAAGCAGAGGAAGTTCCAGATATGTATGGTTGGACAAAAGCAACCGCAGAAGCTTTTTCTAAGTGGTTAAATATAGAACTTGAATTTGAAGGTTCAGGCTCTACCGTGCAGAAGCAAGATGTTCGTGCTAACACAGCTATCAAGGACATTAAAAAAATTACATTAACTTTAGGAGACTAATATGTTTATTTCCATCAGTGCTGGAATTGTGACATTTTTACTAACTTTGGTAGGAATTCCGGCTTTTATCCAATTTTATAGAAAGGCGCAAATTACAGGTCAGCAGATGCATGAGGATGTCAAGCAGCATCAGGCAAAAGCTGGCACGCCCACAATGGGCGGTTTGGTTTTCTTAATTGCTTCTGTTTTGGTTGCTTTCTTTTTTGCCCTATTTAGTAGCCAATTCAGCAATAATGTAGGAATGATTTTGTTCATCTTGGTCCTTTATGGACTTGTCGGATTTTTAGATGACTTTCTCAAGGTCTTTCGTAAGATTAATGAGGGCCTTAATCCCAAGCAAAAATTGGCTCTTCAGCTTTTAGGTGGAGTTATCTTTTATCTTTTCTATGAGCGTGGGGGCGATATCTTGTCTGTATTTGGTTATCCAGTTCATTTGGGATTTTTCTATATTGTCTTCGCTCTTTTCTGGTTAGTCGGTTTTTCAAATGCAGTCAACTTGACAGACGGAATTGACGGTCTGGCTAGCATTTCAGTGGTAATTAGCTTGTCAGCTTATGGAGTTATTGCCTATGTGCAAGGTCAGACGGATATTCTTCTGGTGATTCTGGCTATGATCGGTGGTTTACTCGGTTTCTTCGTCTTTAACCACAAACCTGCTAAGGTCTTTATGGGGGATGTGGGAAGTTTGGCCCTAGGTGGAATGCTGGCAGCTATCTCTATGGCCCTCCACCAAGAATGGACTCTCTTGATTATCGGAATTGTTTATGTCTTTGAAACAACTTCTGTTATGATGCAAGTCGGTTATTTCAAACTGACAGGTGGTAAACGTATTTTCCGTATGACGCCTGTGCATCACCATTTTGAGCTTGGAGGATTGTCTGGTAAAGGAAATCCTTGGAGTGAGTGGAAGGTTGACTTCTTCTTTTGGGGAGTGGGACTTCTAGCAAGTCTCCTGACCCTAGCACTTTTATATTTGATGTAAGAATAGCACCCTGGTATTTCAGGGTGTTTTTGCGTTAAATACACAATGAAAATCAAAGAGCAAACTAGGAAGTGCTCAAAACACGGTTTTGAGGTTGTAGATAAGACGAATCTGACGTGTTTTGAAGAGTGTAAAAAAATATTGGTCAATTAAAGTCAAAATCCTTGACCTTTTCTGACTAATGTAGTATATTATAAACGTAAGGTAAATGAAAGCCTTACTAGAACACTTATTTAAAGTAAAGTAGAAAGAGGTGTGTCTATGTTTAATCTAGAAATCTTCAGAAGTAAAGATAGTCTACTCCTGCTTGAAAAAGAAAAACCAGAAATAGTACCTAGAGTAGCGATTTAGCTAGTCTAAATTTTTTAAAACAAAGGTCAAAGATAGTCAATATCAGTAATTATAACTAAGTAAATAAAATGAGGTAAAGAATATGAACAACAACTTTAATAATTTTAACAACATGGATGATTTATTTAACCAATTGATGGGTGGTATGCGAGGATACAGTTCTGAAAATCGCCGTTACTTAATTAATGGACGTGAAGTGACACCTGAGGAATTTGCTCACTATCGTGCAACTGGTCAATTGCCAGGAAATGCAGAAGTTGATGGACAAATGCCACAACATACGTCAGGTATGAAACAAGACGGTGTCCTTGCTAAACTAGGTCGAAACTTGACAGCAGAAGCACGTGAGGGCAAGCTGGATCCTGTTATCGGACGAAACAAGGAAATTCAAGAAACATCTGAAATCCTTTCACGCCGTACCAAGAACAATCCTGTTTTGGTCGGAGATGCAGGTGTTGGTAAGACAGCCGTTGTCGAAGGCCTAGCACAAGCCATTGTGAATGGAGATGTTCCTGCTGCTATCAAGAACAAGGAAATTATTTCCATTGATATCTCAGGTCTTGAGGCTGGTACTCAATACCGTGGTAGCTTTGAAGAAAATGTCCAAAACCTAGTCAATGAAGTGAAAGAAGCAGGGAATATTATCCTCTTCTTTGATGAAATTCACCAAATTCTCGGTGCTGGTAGCACGGGTGGTGACAGTGGTTCTAAAGGGCTTGCGGATATTCTCAAGCCAGCTCTCTCTCGTGGTGAGTTGACAGTGATTGGAGCGACAACTCAGGATGAATATCGTAATACCATCTTGAAGAATGCTGCTCTTGCTCGTCGTTTCAACGAAGTCAAGGTCAATGCTCCTTCAGCAGAGGATACCTTTAAAATCCTTCAAGGGATTCGTGACCTTTATCAACAACACCACAATGTCATCTTGCCAGATGAAGTCTTGAAAGCAGCAGTGGATTATTCTGTTCAATACATCCCTCAACGTAGCTTGCCAGATAAGGCTATTGACCTTGTCGATGTAACGGCAGCTCACTTGGCAGCTCAACATCCTGTAACAGATGTGCATGCTGTTGAACGTGAAATCGAGGCAGAAAAAGACAAGCAAGAAAAAGCTGTTGAGGCAGAAGATTTTGAAGCAGCTCTAAACTATAAAACACGCATTGCAGAATTGGAAAAGAAAATCGAAAACCACACAGAAGATATGAAGGTGACTGCAAGTGTCAACGATGTGGCTGAATCTGTAGAACGTATGACGGGTATCCCAGTATCGCAAATGGGAGCTTCAGATATCGAACGTTTGAAAGATATGGCTCATCGTTTGGAACACAAGGTGATCGGCCAAGACAAGGCAGTTGAAGCTGTAGCTCGTGCCATCCGTCGTAACCGTGCTGGTTTTGATGAAGGTAATCGCCCAATCGGTAGCTTCCTATTTGTAGGACCAACTGGGGTTGGTAAGACAGAACTTGCTAAGCAATTGGCGCTCGATATGTTTGGTACCAAGGATGCGATCATCCGTTTGGATATGTCTGAATACAGCGACCGCACAGCCGTTTCTAAGATAATTGGTACGACAGCAGGTTATGTTGGTTATGATGACAATAGCAATACCTTAACGGAACGTGTCCGTCGCAATCCATACTCTATCATTCTCTTGGATGAAATTGAAAAGGCTGATCCCCAAGTAATCACTCTTCTCCTCCAAGTCTTGGATGACGGTCGTTTGACAGATGGTCAAGGAAATACAGTGAACTTTAAGAACACTGTCATTATTGCGACATCAAATGCTGGATTTGGCTATGAAGCTAACTTGACAGAAGATGCGGATAAACCAGAATTGATGGATCGTTTGAAACCATTCTTCCGTCCAGAATTCCTTAACCGCTTCAACGCAGTTATCGAGTTCTCACACTTGACCAAGGAAGACCTTTCTAAGATTGTGGACTTAATGTTGGCTGAAGTCAACCAAACCTTTGCTAAGAAAGACATTGACTTGGTAGTCAGTCAAGCGGCTAAGGACTATATCACAGAAGAAGGCTATGACGAAGTCATGGGTGTTCGACCTCTCCGTCGCGTGGTTGAACAAGAAATTCGTGATAAGGTAACAGATTTCCACTTGGATCATCTAGATGCCAAACATCTGGAAGCAGATATGGAAGATGGTGGTTTAGTTATTCGTGAAAAAGCCTAATACTCTTCGAAAATCTCTTCAAACCACGTCAACTCTATCTGCAACCTCAAAACAGTGTTTTGAGCAACCTGCGGCTAGTTTCCTAGTTTGCTCTTTGATTTTCATTGGGTATAAGACAAAATTTTGAGAATAAAAAAGAAGGAACCAGCTGAAAAAACTGGTTCCTTTTGTATTTAAATCACATGACGCTCAAAGGCATCATCTGAAATCCCTTGTTCCAAGATGAGTTTCGCCCATTCTTTAGCAGAAAAGAGGCTGTGATCCTTGTAGTTACCGCAAGATTCGATGGTTGTTCCAGGGACATCTTCCCAAGTAGTGGTTTCAGCGATTTCCTTGAGCGAATCCTTGATAACTGATGCAATCTCAGCGCTGGTATGACGTCCCCACATAATCATGTGGAAGCCTGTGCGGCAACCAAATGGTGAACAGTCAATCATGCCGTTGATGCGGGTACGGATGAGTTTGGCCAAGAGGTGCTCGATAGTGTGAAGGCCAGCAGTAGGGATCGAGTCTTCATTGGGTTGCACTAAACGAATATCATAATTGGAGATGATGTCTCCCTTTGGTCCTGTTTCTTCCCCAATCAAGCGGACATAAGGTGCTTTAACAATAGTGTGGTCAAGTTCAAAACTTTCAACAATAACTTCTTTTGACATGGTAAATCCTTTCAATTTTCTTCTTTCATTATAACATAAAGCCGGCTCCTGAGACAGAGAGAAAACCTCTCCGAGAGTGGAGAGGTTGAAATCTTTACTTACGATACAAGCGGTCGTATTGGTAGTAAGGGTCAAAGGTTACATTGATACCCAATTTGCGAAGGACATTCTTGTCTTCATCAGTCAAGATGATGGTTGAGTGGGCTTCGCTTCCTTTGAGGTTGCCAAGCTCTTCCATAGCGCGGGCAGCGTCGGGATTTTCCGTAGCTGTGATAGCTAGTGCAATTAGGATTTCATTTGAATGAAGGCGTGGATTACGGCTACCTAGATGATCGATTTTAAGACCTTGGATTGGCTTGACAAGTTCAGGCTCGATGAGTTTTACTTCTTTATCAATGTCAGCTGATTTCTTGATAGCGTTGATCAAGGCAGCGGCTGTTGGGCCAAAGAGTTCAGAGTTTTTGCCAGTCACGATTTCCCCATTTGGCAATTCAAGAGCTAGGGCAGGTCCGCCAGTTTCTTCTGCTTTTTGACGTGCGGCAACAGCAACCTTACGGTCTGCAGGTGTGATGCCGAGATCGTTCATGAGCAACTCAATTTTCTTAACAGCAGCTTCGCCAACTTTTTCGGCTTTAAAATCAAGAACAGTTTGATAGTAGCGACGGATGATTTCTTGTTTAGAAGCTTCGATAGCAGCTTCATCATCTGTAATAGCGAAGCCAACCATGTTGACACCCATGTCTGTTGGTGAAGCGTATGGAGATTCACCAAGGATACGTTCTAACATGCGTTTGAGAACTGGGAAAATTTCAATATCACGGTTGTAGTTGACAGTAGTTTCTCCATAGGTTTGAAGATGGAAAGGGTCAATCATGTTGACATCGTCAAGGTCTGCAGTTGCAGCCTCGTAGGCCAAATTGACTGGGTGATGAAGGGGAAGATTCCAGACTGGGAAGGTTTCGAATTTAGCGTAACCAGACTTGATACCATTGATTTGGTCGTGGTACATGTTTGACATACAAGTTGCCAATTTTCCAGAACCAGGTCCAGGAGCCGTTACGACGATCAAGTTGCGACTGGTTTTGATGTAGTCGTTTTTCCCCATACCTTCTGGGGAAATGATGTGATCCATATCTGTTGGATATCCTTTGATTGGATAATGAAGATAAGAATCAATTCCGTTTTTCTCAAGTTGGTTGCGGAAGGCATCTGCAGCGGGTTGGCCAGCGTACTGTGTAATGACCACTGAGCCAACAAAAATCCCTAATTCATTGAATTTGTCAATCAAACGAAGAACTTCTTGGTCATAAGAAATACCCAAGTCGCCACGTGCTTTGGAATGCTCGATATTACTTGCATTAATAGCAATCACAACCTCAACCTGCTCTTTCAATTCTTGCAAGAGCTTGATTTTGTTGTCAGGTTCATAACCAGGAAGGACACGAGCAGCGTGGAAATCTTCTAACATTTTACCACCAAACTCCAAGTAGAGCTTGCCGTCAAATTGATTAATGCGCTCCAAGATGTGGTCGCGCTGTAGATTCAAATATTGTTCAGAACTAAAAGCTTGTTTTTTCATTTTTTTACCTCTGACCTCTATTATAATAAAAAATTGGAAGTTAGGAAACTATGGACTTAAAAAAGGAATCAAAAAGATTAGGCAAACGCTTGCACAAAATTCTGAAAAGCGCTATCATAGATTATAGATTATTAAAATAATGAGGTAAGAAGATGCAAGAAAAATGGTGGCACAATGCCGTAGTCTATCAAGTATATCCCAAGAGCTTTATGGATAGTAACGGAGATGGAATTGGTGATTTGCCAGGTATTACCAGTAAGTTGGACTATCTAGCTAAGCTAGGAATCACAGCGATTTGGCTTTCTCCCGTTTATGACAGCCCTATGGACGATAATGGCTACGATATTGCTGATTATCAAGCGATTGCAGCTATTTTCGGAACCATGGAGGATATGGACCAACTGATCACAGAAGCCAAGAAGCGTGATATTCGTATCATCATGGACTTGGTGGTCAATCATACCTCAGATGAGCATGCTTGGTTTGTCGAGGCTTGTGAAAATCCTGACAGCCCTGAGCGAGACTACTATATCTGGCGGGATGAACCTAACGATTTAGATTCTATCTTTAGTGGATCTGCCTGGGAATACGATGAAAAGTCGGGTCAATACTATCTCCACTTTTTCAGCAAGAAACAGCCGGATCTCAACTGGGAAAATGAAAAACTTCGCCAGAAAATCTATGAGATGATGAACTTCTGGATTGATAAAGGGATTGGTGGTTTCCGTATGGATGTCATTGACATGATTGGGAAAATTCCTGACGACAAGGTAGTCAATAATGGTCCTATGCTCCACCCTTATCTCAAGGAGATGAATCAGGCGACCTTTGGAGATAAGAATCTCTTAACAGTAGGGGAGACTTGGGGAGCAACGCCTGAGATTGCTAAGTTCTACTCAGATCCAAAGGGGCAAGAGTTGTCTATGGTCTTCCAGTTTGAACATATCGGTCTTCAGTATCAGGAAGGTCAACCTAAATGGCACTATCAAAAAGAGTTGAACATCGCTAAGTTAAAAGAGATTTTCAACAAATGGCAGACAGAGTTAGGAGTTGAGGACGGCTGGAATTCCCTCTTCTGGAACAACCATGACCTCCCACGTATCGTCTCTATTTGGGGAAATGACCAAGAATATCGTGAAAAGTCTGCCAAAGCCTTTGCAATCTTGCTTCATCTCATGAGAGGGACACCTTATATCTACCAGGGTGAGGAGATTGGGATGACCAACTATCCATTTGAAACACTGGACCAAGTAGAAGATATTGAGTCCCTCAATTATGCGCGTGAAGCGCTTGAAAAAGGCGTTCCGATGGAAGAAATCATGGACAGTATCCGTGTCATTGGTCGTGACAATGCCCGTACCCCTATGCAATGGGATGAGAGCAAAAACGCTGGTTTCTCAACAGGTCAACCTTGGTTGGCAGTCAATCCAAACTATCAGGCAATCAACGTTCAAGAAGCGCTGGCAAATCCAGATTCTATTTTCTATACTTACCAGAAACTGGTTCAAATCCGCAAAGAGAATAGCTGGCTGATTCGGTCTGACTTTGAATTGCTTGAGACAGCTGATAAGGTTTTTGCCTATATTCGTAAAGATGGCGACCGTCGTTTCCTAGTTGTGGCAAACTTGTCCAATGAAGAGCAAGACCTAGTAGTAGAAGGAAAAGTTAAATCAGTCTTGATTGAAAACACTGTGGCTAAAGAAGTTTTTGAAAAACAAATCTTGGCTCCATGGGATGCTTTCTGTGTGGAATTGCTATAAATATTTTTTACAGAAAAATCTAAAATCGAAATCGTATAAAAACAAGGGAGGACTGTATGAAAGACAGAAATTCTTTGTTTTTTTTATTCCTAAAGTTTATAAACTTTCATTCTAGAAATTCAATTAACTTTACAAATTCCCACTATTTTGGTAAAATAAGCTTATGTTATAAAAACTAACATAAAGGAGAAAGAAGATGAAGACAAAAAAGCGTGCCCTTAGTGCAGGTCTGACTTTTGCGGCTGCCTTGCTTTTAGCTGCTTGCGGACAATCAGGTTCAGATACAAAAACTTACTCATCAACCTTTAGTGGAAATCCAACTACTTTTAACTACCTATTAGACTATTACGCTGATAATACAGCTATTATTACTAACCTAGTTGATGGTTTGCTTGAAAATGACAATCATGGGAACCTAGTTCCGTCTTTGGCAGAAGACTGGTCTGTTTCAAGCGACGGTCTGACTTATACCTATAAACTGAGAAAAGATGCCAAATGGTTCACGGCTGACGGTGAAGAATACGCCCCAGTTAAGGCACAAGATTTTGTGACAGGGATCAAGTACGCAGTGGATAATAAATCTCAGGCCATTGACTTGATTCAAAACTCGATCAAGGGCTTGAATGATTATATTACAGGAGCGGATTCTGACTTTTCTAAGGTTGGGGTGAAGGCCATCGACGACCAGACTATTGAGTATACTTTGGCACGCCCAGAACCTTACTGGAACTCAAAAACAACCAATAGTATTCTTTTCCCAGTAAACGAAGAGTTTTTAAACTCAAAAGGGAAAGATTTTGGTACCCTGTCTCCAAATAGTATTCTCTATAGCGGACCTTATTTGTTAAAAGATTTCACATCAAAATCATCGATCGAGTATGTGAAAAATCCGCATTACTATGATCATGACAAAGTATCGATTGAGCGCGTGAAATTGGCTTATTTTGATGGCTCAGACCAAGAATTGACTATCCGTAACTTTGAAAGTGGAGCTTATTCAATCGCTGGGGTTTATCCAAATAGTTCTAACTTCGACAAAACCAAGGAAAAATATAAGGATAATATTGTCTATAGTTTGCAGGACAAGACTTCTTGGTACTTCAATTTTAACGTCAACCGTAAGGCATACAACCATACATCTAAAACGACAGATGAGCAGAAGAAGTCAACTGAGACAGCTGTCTTGAACAAAAACTTCCGCCAAGCAGTGAACTTTGCCCTGGACCGCACAGCCTATTCTGCCCAGTCAAATGGGGAAGAAGCAGCTAGCAAGACTCTTCGTAACACCTTGGTGCCTCCAACATTTGTCCAAGTTGGAGACAAGACATTTGGAGAAGTAGTCGCTTCTAAATTGGTCAACTATGGAACAGAGTGGGCGGGTATGAACCTAGCAGATGCGCAGGATGCTTATTTCAACAAAGAAAAAGCCCAAGCAAAATTTGCGGAAGCTAAAAAAGAATTGGCAAGTCAAGGTGTGACCTTCCCTATTCATTTGGATGTGGCAGTTGATCAGACGAATAAAAATGCTGTGACAGGCATGAACTCAGTTAAGCAGACCCTTGAGTCGGTTTTAGGTTCAGATAACATTGTCATTGATGTTCAGCAACTGTCAACAGATGATTTTAATAACGTAGCCTTCTTGGCACCAACGCCAGCTGATCGAGACTACGATTTGAACTTTGATGGTTGGGTAGGTGACTACCAAGATCCATCAACTTATCTCAATCCTTTCAATGCAGAGGATGGATTCTACCTCAAGATTTTTGGTCTAGATGCTCAGGAAGATAAAGCTAAAATTGCTAGCTTGGGGCTTGATACCTACACCAAGATGCTTAAAGATGCAGATAGCGAAAATAAAGATGTAGCAAAACGCTATGAAAAATATGCTGAAGCACAGGCTTGGATGATTGATAACTCTCTCCTTATGTCAGCTATGTCAAATGGTGGTACAGCTTCTGTAACTAAAGTGACACCATTTACAAGAGGTTATTCATTGGTTGGTATCAAGGGCGATGGAAATAATTATAAGTACATGAAACTGCAAAAAGATACAGTTACGACTAAACAGTATGAAGAAGCCAAAACTAAATGGGAGCAAGAAAGCAAAAAAGCAATCGAAAAAGCTCAAAAAGAAGCAGAAAAGCATGTTAAATAATAAGGAGCAGTTCTATTGGATGGTTTTTATAAAGCCATCTTGATAGGGCTGTTTTTTTGCTGTACGGGCTAGTAGTTGTCTAGTTGTGTTGAATTGTAAATGAAATGCTGTATTATTTTGAGGGTTTAATGCTCAATGGAAATCAAAGAGCGACTAGGAAGATATACACAGAATCTCAAAGACTTGTTTTGAGATTGTCCCCAGCAACATATAACTATGATACGGTGGTACTGGTATGCTTTGAAGAGATTTTAGAATAGTATCAGTGCTTATGATGTCCAAATAATCTATATCTAAGGATGTTTATAAACTCGGTAAATGTAGAATTTATCGTAAAAAAGTGATATAATAGTAGTATTAAATGTATAGGTGTTAATCATGAGTAGACGTTTTAAAAAATCACGTTCAAAGAAAGTGAAGCGAAGTGTTAATATAGTTTTGTTGACTATCTATTTATTGTTAGTTGGTTTTTTATTGTTCTTAATCTTTAAGTACAATATACTTGCTTTCAGGCACGTTAATATAGTGGTCGCAGTATTTGCCTTGATGGTTGCTGTGATTGCCACACTATTAATAATCTATAAAAAAGCCGAAAAGTTCACGATTTTCTTTTTAACACTGGCTGTGTTAGTGAGTTCAGTTTCTGTATTTGCTCTGCAACAATTTGTAGGATTTACAAGTCATATTAATGCAACTTCAAATTATTCAGAGTATTCTCTCAGTGTTGTAGTTTTAAAGGATAGTGATATCAATAATGTTGCCCAATTATCTAGTGTTATAGGGCCAACTGGGACGGATAATGAGAATATTCAAAAGTTAATCGCTGATATTAAGACGAGTCAAAATAAGGATTTGACGGTTGATAAAAGTACTTCTTACTTGTCAACTTATAAAAGTTTGATTTCTGGAGAAGCTAAAGCTATTGTCTTAAATAGCGTGTTTGAGAATATTATTGAGGCAGAGTATCCGGATTATGCTTCTAAAATCAAGAAAATTTACACTAAAAAGATGACTAAAGAGGTTGAGACTCCTAAGGTATCTAAAGATCGCTTTTTCAATATCTATGTTAGTGGTATTGATACTTACGGTGCCATTAGCTCAGTTTCTCGCTCAGATGTTAATATCTTGATGACGGTCAATAGGGATACGAAGAGAATCCTTCTTACAACAACTCCTCGAGATTCATATGTTCCTATTGCTGATGGTGGTAACAATCAAAAGGATAAATTGACTCATGCTGGTATATACGGGGTTGACTCATCCATTCACACCCTCGAGAATCTTTATGGTGTAGATATTAATTATTATGTTCGTTTGAACTTTACATCATTTTTGAAATTAATTGACTTGTTGGGTGGAGTAGATGTTGATAATGAACAAGAGTTTTCATTGCAAAATGGGAAGTTCCATTTCCCAGTCGGGAATGTTCACCTTAATTCCGAGCAAGCTCTTGGCTTTGTTCGTGAACGGTATTCATTAGCGGATGGAGATCGTGATCGTGGTCGAAACCAACAAAAGGTTATTGTAGCAATTATTCAGAAGTTGACTTCTACAGAGGCCTTGAAAAACTATAGTAGTATTCTTCAAGGCTTGCAGGATTCCCTTCAGACAAATATGCCGATTGAGACGATGATGGCTCTAGTGAATACTCAATTGGAAAGTGGAGGGAACTATAAAGTAAATTCTCAAGATTTAAAAGGGACAGGTCGGATGGATCTTCCTTCTTATGCAATGCCAGACAGTAACCTCTATATGATGGAAATAGATGATAGTAGTTTAGCTGCAGTTAAAGCAGCTATACAGGATGTGATGGAGGGTAGGTAAAATGATAGACATCCATTCGCATATCGTTTTTGATGTAGATGATGGACCAAAGTCAATAGAAGAAAGTAAAGCACTGTTAAAGGAAGCTTATAATCAAGGGGTTCGAATGATTGTGTCTACTTCGCATCGTCGAAAAGGAATGTTTGAGACTCCCGAAGAAAAGATTGCAACAAATTTTATTAAGGTTCGTGAAATTGCAAAAGAAGTAGCAGATGATTTAGTCATTGCTTATGGCGCAGAGATATACTATACTCTGGATATTCTAGAAAAGCTAGAAAAAAAAGAAATTCCTACCCTTAATGATAGCCGCTATGCTTTGATTGAGTTTAGCATGCATACTCCCTATCGTGAGATTCATACGGGATTGAGCAATATTTTGATGTTGGGAATCACGCCAGTAATTGCTCATATTGAACGTTACGATGCATTAGAGGATAATGAAAAACGTGTTCGTGAACTGATTGATATGGGGTGCTATACTCAGATAAATAGCTATCATGTTCTAAAACCTAAGTTCTTTGGAGAAAGATATAAATTTATGAAAAAACGAGCGAGGTATTTTTTGGAACGTGATTTAGTTCATGTAATCGCAAGTGACATGCACAATTTAGATGATAGACCTCCATATATGGAACAGGCATACGATATCATTGCTAAGAAATATGGAGCGAAAAAGGCGAAAGAACTTTTTGTAGAAAATCCCAGAAAAATTATAATGGATCAATTAATTTAGGAGAAAATATGAAGGATAAAAACACTTTGGAAATCGATGTATTGCAACTATTCAGAGCTTTATGGAAAAGAAAGTTAGTCATTTTATTGGTGGCAATTATAACTTCTTCAGTTGCTTTTGCTTATAGTACTTTTGTTATCAAACCTGAATTTACTAGTACGACTCGGATTTATGTAGTTAGCCGGAATCAGGAAGAGAAATCTGGTTTGACCAATCAAGACCTACAGGCAGGATCATACTTGGTTAAAGACTATCGTGAAATTATCCTATCGCAGGATGTTTTGGAGAAAGTTGTGTCTGATTTGAAACTAGATTTGACGCCAAAAGGCTTGGCTAATAAAATTAAAGTGACAGTACCAGTTGATACCCGTATTGTGTCTATTTCAGTTAATGATCGAGTTCCTGAAGAGGCAAGCCGTATTGCTAACTCTTTGAGAGAAGTAGCTGCTCAAAAAATTATCAGTATTACTCGTGTTTCAGATGTAACAACCCTTGAGGAAGCACGTCCAGCAATTGGTCCATCATCACCAAATATTCGTCGTAATACTGTGATTGGAGCAGGTCTTGGAGCAAGCCTAGTGATTGTAGTAGTGCTATTGATTGAACTATTTGATGATCGTGTAAAACGTCCAGAAGATATAGAAGATGTTATGGAGATTTCACTCCTTGGAGTCATTCCAAATCTGGATAAAGTAAAGTAAGGGAGAAGAGATGGCAAAGTTAGAATTATCACAACAGAAACTTAACTCTGTAAAAAAAGCAGAAGAGTATTATAACGCTTTACGAACAAATGTACAATTGAGTGGTAATAACTTAAAAGTTATTGCGGTCACCTCAGTTGATCCTAGTGAAGGGAAATCTACAACTTCTACTAATATTGCTTGGGCTTTTGCGCGTGCAGGATATAAGACTCTTTTGGTTGATGCAGATATTCGGAACTCAGTTATGTCTGGAGTATTTAAGTCAAGAGAAAGAATTACAGGTTTGACAGACTATTTAGCTGGAACTCAGGATTTGTCAAATGGGCTTTGTGAGACAAATGTTGACAATTTGTTTGTCATCGAGTCAGGAGTGGCTTCTCCTAATCCAACAGCTCTTCTTCAAAGTGATAACTTTGAAATTATGATTGAAACCTTACGTAAATATTTTGACTATATTATTGTTGATACGGCACCAATTGGAGTTGTAATCGATGCAGCTATTGTTGTACAAAAATGCGATGCATCTATTTTAGTTGTAGAGGCAGGAGTTGCAAAACGAAGAGAAGTACAAAAAGCGAAAAGCCAGTTAGAACAAACAGGAAAACCATTTTTAGGTGTCGTTCTCAATAAATTTGATATTCAACGTGAAAAATATGGCTCTTACGGTGGTTATGGTAATTATGGTAAAAGATAAAATGAGGTTAGGGAGTCCATATAAAAGGACGGGGGGTTCTACAATATAACTATGGTAATCTTATAGAATGTATCTGTTAGTTTACTAGCTTATATACTGATTGCAATTTCAGAGACCGATATTTCTTCAAATTAAATATTCGATCTGTTTGTAAGAACAATTGAATTGAACCTTCTAATATATTATTGATAATTCATATATTACTGAAACAAATAAATTTTCTTTAGATGGAGAAAAGTTTTATTTGACATAGAGGATAAAAGAATTATATTTTTGAAAATTATTGAGTGTTCAAATATATATTGAGTTTTTGTGCTTTCATAGGCTGAAAAATTTAATTTGATAAATGGAAATAAGATGAACTTTGTATTTATAGTGAGAGATAATTTATGTACAGTATATTAAAACGATTAGGAGATATATCTATATCTTTAATAGCGATAACGTTATTTTGTCCAGTTTTTATCCTAATTGCAATTGCGATTAAGTTGGATTCAGAAGGACCGGTAATATTTAAACAAAAACGTTTTGGAATTCACAAGAAAACTTTTTATGTTTTTAAATTTCGGACTATGAAAGTGGAATCACCAAAATATGTGGCAACTCGAGATTTACAAAATCCAGAGCAGTGGATCACTAGAGTGGGAGCTTTCTTAAGGAAAACATCTCTAGATGAATTACCTCAATTATGCAATATTCTTGTTGGTGATATGAGTATTGTGGGTCCTCGGCCAGTAGTGGTAAGTGAACGTGATGTAATAGAGGCAAGAGAAAAATACGGTGCAAATGATGTTTTACCAGGATTAACTGGATGGGCGCAAATCAATGGTAGAGACAATCTATCTACAGATATTAAAGCAAAATTGGATGGTTACTATGTGAAGAATAGGTCATTAATAATGGACATAAAATGCATAGTAAGAACAATACCTTATGTATTGAAACGAAAAGGAATTGTAGAGGGGAGTAAACGAGAGAGTTAAGATAGTGAAATGAAAATTTTATTTGTTAGTCAACATTATAGACCAGAACCTTTCAGATTATCAGATATTTGTGAGGATCTTGTTGAGAGAGGTCATGAAGTTACTGTTTTAACAGGAATTCCTAATTATCCTGAAGGTAAAATATATGCAGATTATAGGAATAGGCAAAATAGACGAGAGACTATAGAAGGAGTTACTGTTTTTCGTTCCTATACAATTCCAAGAGGAAAAAATACTTTACATAGGATATTAAATTATTTTAGTTTTGCTATTAGTTCATCGATAGGAGTTCTACTCGGACAGTATAAAGCAAAAGATGGATCAGAATTTGATTGTGTTTTTGTAAATCAAACATCTCCAGTTATGATGGCATGGGCTGGTATGGCTTATAAAAATAAGTATAAGAAGCCTTTGTTTCTATATTGTATGGATGTTTGGCCAGATAGTTTAACTGTAGGAGGAGTAAAACAAGATAGCTTGGTTTTCAAACTGTTTAAATTTATCTCAAAAAAAGTTTACCGAGCTAGTGATTATATATTTGTTACTAGTCCATCATTTAAGAATCATTTTGTGAACCAATTTGACATAACAGAACAAAAGATTACTTATTTGCCACAATATGCAGAAGATCTTTTTATACCTGATGAATCGAGAGTTAATAAAGAAAGTGTTGACCTAACTTTTGCTGGTAATATTGGTAAAGCACAAAATTTGGAAACTATTTTGAAAGCTGCCAGTTTGATAGAAAAGAATACCGATTTACCCAAGAAAATTCATTTTCATTTTGTTGGAGATGGTACGGAATTGCTAAGTATGAAAGCATTGGCTCATGAATTGGAGTTAAAGAATGTTTCCTTCTATGGAAGACGTTCTTTAGAAGAAATGCCAACATTCTATAAAAAATCAGATGCTATGTTAGTTTCTTTAATAGGAGACTCGATAGTTTCTCGTACTATACCTGGAAAGGTACAATCTTATATGGCAGCAGGAAAACCAATTATAGGTGCAATTTCAGGAGATACTAAAGCAATCGTAGAGGAAGCAAATTGTGGCTATGTTAGTCCTGAACAAGATGTGAAACAGTTGGCAAAAAATATTTGTGAATTCAGTATGTTATCTATAGAGGAACAAAAGGAGTTAGGGAAGCAAGCTCGATATTACTATGAAAAGCACTTTTCTAAAGAGCAGTTTATGACACAGTTGGAAAAGTATTTGAGAGAGGAATTCTCCTAATGAAAATTTTAATGATTAATACTGTTTGTGGTATTAGGAGTACAGGAAGAATTTGTACGGATATCGCAACCGCTTTAACAAAGAAGGGGCATGAAGTTAAGATTGCATATGGACGTGAGCATGTGCCGTCACAGTATCGAGATTACGCGGTTAAAATAGGTTCTAGAGTGGATGTAAATAGGCATGTCCTACAAGCTCGAATTTTTGATAATGCTGGTTTTGGAAGTAAAGCGGCAACTAGAAAATTTATTACTTGGGTGAAAGAATATGATCCTGATATTATTCATCTGCATAATTTACATGGATACTATATTCATGTAGGAGAATTATTTTCCTATTTGAAAACTTGCGGAAAGAAAATTTTATGGACCTTACATGATTGTTGGGCTTTTACTGGACATGGTGCTTACTTTGATACTTTAGAATGTGAAGAGATTGGACAGTGCTATCATTCGAGTCAAAAAAACGATTATCCAAAGTCATTAATTGATTTTTCATCTAGAAATTTTGAACGTAAAAAAAATTTGTTTACAGGTGTTCCAAACTTGACACTTATTACACCATCAGAGTGGTTGGCAAATTTGGTAAGCAATTCATTTTTGAAAGAATACCCCGTAACAGTTATTCATAATGGTATTGATACTACGATATTTAAACCAAGGCTATTAGAGGCTCAGGAATTGAGAAAAAAATTTAGCTTAGAAGGCAAACAGGTATTGCTTGGTGTGGCTTCTATCTGGGATCAGCGTAAAGGATTGGATGATTTATTAGAATTGTCTGCACAGCTAAAATCTTATCAACAATTAGTTTTGATAGGGTTATCAAAAGAACAATTGAATAAACTTCCTAAAGAGATTATTGGTCTGGCCACAACAGATAGTGTGGAAGAACTTTCTGCTTGGTACACATTGGCAGATGTATTTATCAACCCGACAACACAGGATAATTATCCGACAACTAATTTAGAAGCTATTGCCTGTGGGACACCAGTTGTGAGCTACCCAACTGGGGGGAGTATAGAAAGTACACATATGTACGGTATAGTGTGTAGTGATAGAACTGTTACTTCTATACTAGGATCCCTAAAAGAAGTGAGTCAATGTAAAAGGAATCCTAATTTTAATTTGTCAAAAGAGTATTTTGTGGAAAATATACTCAATTTATACTAGTGGAACTGGAGTTGATATGATAAAGATTTTATACGTTAACGGCGGGAGTATGGATAGAGGCGGTGTATCTACCTTTATGATGAATGTTTATGAAAAAATGCATTCTGAAAAAATTCAAATTGATTTTTTAGTCCATACATTGTCCAAAGGTGTACGCGATGAAGATATTTTAAATCTTGGAGGTAAAATCTTTAGAGTTCCTACCAGAGGAAAGAATCCTCTAAAAAATTATCGCCAAATTAAACAAATTATGTTGGATGGAAATTATGATGTAGTTCATGCGCATGCTGATGCAGGAAATAGTACAATTTTGGCTATTGCAAAAGAGTGTGATATTCCTATTCGTATTTCACATTGCCATAATACAAACTATACAAACAAAAGTTTATTAAAGAAGTTTTTGAATGAGCAACTCAAGAAGCAAATTCCTAGATATGCTACTCATCTATGGGCTTGTTCGGAAAAAGCAGGAGAGTGGTTGTATGGGAATCACTCTTTTGAAGTTATTCCTAATGCTATTGATGTTCAAAAGTTCATCTATAGTCCACAATTATCTAAAGATTTACGTAAGGAATTAAATTTAGAAAATAAATTTGTTATTGGTCATGTGGGGCGATTTGATTATCAGAAGAATCATGATTTTCTTCTTAAAGTTTTTGCGGAGGTTATCAATGAAAGAGAAGATGCTCATCTCGTTCTGATTGGTAAAGGAGAATTGGAAGAGGTTATTAAAAAGCAAGCAAATCAATTAGGAATATTGGATAAGATTAGTTTTTTAGGTGAGTCTTCTAATGTAAACAAATTGATTAATGTATTTGATGTAGGTGTTTTCCCATCTCTTTTTGAAGGTTTTGGTATAGCTGTGCTAGAGATGCAAATCAACGGTTTACAATTAGTAGTTTCTGATAATTTTCCAAGTGAGATTAATTTAACTGATAATATACGTTTTTTATCATTGGATGAAACAGTTAAATATTGGTGTGAAACGATTTTGGAGACCAAAGGACGGGATACTGGAGCAGTTGATAAAATTATTGCTAAGGGTTATAACCTGTCTGATATGGTTAATAAGTTAACAAAAACTTATGAAAGAATTGTAGATAAATCATGAAAAAAGTATTATTTGTAACTAATATTCCATCGCCTTATCGTGTGGATTTCTATAATCAACTTGGGAAATTTGTAGATTTAACTGTTATTTTCGAAGCAACAGGAGCTCAAGATATTAGATTTGATTACCGAGAGACTTTTAAAAATTTTACCGCTATTTTTTTAAGTGAAGGTAATATCGATGAGAAGAAATTAAATTCAGCTATATTTCAGTATTTAATTCCTGAAAAGTATGACTATATTTTTTTGACTAACTATTCTTATCGAACAGAATTATTTGGTTATTTAAAGTGTGTTTTTTCTAAGATACCGTTTGTATTAGAAATTGATGGCGGTAAGATACCAGAAAGCGAGAATTTTTTAAAATACCAGTTTAAAAAATTTATTCTTACGAAACCCTGCTATTATTTTAGCCCAAGTCAGTCCAGTGATGATTTCTTAGCGCATTATCATGTGAATAAAGAAAATATTTATCGGTATTCATTTACTTCCTTATCAGAGAAAGACATACGACATCAAATTGTCGATGAGGAAGAAAAACAATTTTTAAGAAAGAAACTGGGATTCAGTCCAACTAAAAAAACAATTTTATTTGTTGGTAGAATCATCCCTGGTAAAGGTGTGGATGTTCTAATCAAGGCTGTTCAGAATTTAGCAGACAATATACAATGTTTGATTGTAGGGCCAAGTCCTGATAGTGAATACAAACAATACTTACTTGATCTTATTGGACAAGATAGCCGTTTTCATTTTATTGATTTTTTACAGACATCTGAACTGAAACAATACTACAAGCTATCTGATATATTTGTTTTACCAACAAAGTCGGATGTTTGGGGACTTGTTGTAAACGAGGCAATGTCGCAGGGACTTCCTGTTATTTCTACATCTGCATGTGTTGCTGCAATTGAACTTGTTTCGAATGGTTATAATGGATATGTTATTGATAGGGTTGATGACTGGAAAGCTATTTTTCAAAAGTTAAGCCAAGTATTACAAGATGACTCATTACGAGTTCAATTATCTCAAAATGCTTTATCTACTATTAGAAACTACACTATCGAAACAATGGTTGAAGAGCATTTGAAATTTATGGAGGAAAAATGAGGATATCTATTGCAATGACAACCTATAATGGAGCAGATTATTTGCTAGAGCAGCTAGAATCGCTTCGTACTCAGAGTTTAATGGCTGATGAAGTTATTATTGTTGATGATTGTTCAACAGATAATACAGTTGATTTACTTAATATGTATATTCAGAAGTATCATCTTGATAATTGGGTATTGATAAAAAACTCATCTAATATAGGTTGGAGAAAAAACTTTAGAAAAGCGCTTCAAAAGACAACAGGAGATGTAGTTTTTCTTTGTGATCAAGATGATATTTGGAATAAAGATAAAATTTCACTGATGGTAAAAGAGTTTCATAAATCGCCGTCAATAGAACTATTAGCTAGTAACTATGAGATTCTCGATTTTGGTAGAAATGATAAAATCAAGATTAAGGATGTTGAGTTAGATAATGGTGCTGTAGTCCCGTTTTCGTTAAAAAACAAGAGTATTTCTGTTATGAGACCAGGATGTACTTTTGCAGTTAAGCGTGAGTTGATAGTTCTGTTAGAAAAGTATGATATAGATAGATTTGGCCATGATAATATTTTATGGAATCTAGCTATGGTAAGAGGAACTCTATATCTATACTTAAAACGCTTAATACATTTTCGTCGCCACGAAACAAGTGCTTCTGCTCCTAAGCAATCTCTTAATCGTGAACGGCGAGTTGTTGAAGTGGATACGAGTTATCAAATTGCAGTTTTCTTACTTGATGTGGCTCGTAAAGAACATTTAGACATAAAAATAATTTCTCAACTTGAAAATATGGCAATGGTTCTTGAGAGACGTAGAGAGATTTTAAAAGATGGTACTCTTATGCAAATAGTTCATTTCCAATTGAAGTATTATGCTTATTATCCTACATTCCGCAATTTAATATCAGATATATTAGTGTTTTTAAAAAAATAATGAGAGAGAAGAGTTTTGAGTAAAATTTCTAAAAATTATCTATATAACTTAATTTATCAAGTGGTAGTTTTAATATTACCACTATTGATTACTCCATATGTTGCTAGAGTATTGGGCGCACACCAGTTGGGAATTTACGATTATGCCAATTCAATCGTTACTTTGATTTATACTTTAGGTTTACTAGGTATCGGTCACTATGGAAATCGCGAATGTGCCTATACTAGAGATGATAAAGAGGAACTATCAGAGACATTTTGGAGTATTTTGGCTATTCAGATTATTTTAGGATTTTTTTCACTATTCTTCTTATACATTTTTTCTAACATAAATTCAAATTATCAAGTTTATTTTCAACTTTTTTCCATTTGGCTTTTTGGGTCTATTCTTGATTGTACGTGGTTCTATCGTGGCTTAGAGGAAATGCAGTATGTTGTATTAAAAAACATTATTGCTAAGTTATTATTTACGATAGCGACCTTCTTATTTGTAAAAAGCGAAACAGATCTAGCTCTATATGTGCTCATATATGGTCTCTCTGTTTTAGTAGCCAATTTATCAGCTTATAGTCAACTAAGGATGTTTATTAGTAGACCAAAGATAAATATTAATCGTTTTACGGAGATTATTTTAGGGAGTCTCAAACTATTTTTACCAAGTATCATCATGCAAATTATGTTATCTGCTGATAAAATTGTTCTAGGCTCTTTAAGTTCGGGAATCAGCAATGTTTCTTACTATAGTAATGCAGAGAAGATTATACAGATACCACTCTCTTTAATAGTAGTATTAAATTCTGTTATGATGCCCCGAATAGCAAATGAATTTCGTAATAGACGGTTAGAAAATATGAAAAAGTATCTGACAACTGCAGCTGAATTTTCTTTGTTCTTAGCTGTTCCATTGTCGATTGGCCTTTATGCTATTGCAGATACTTTTGTTCCGTGGTTTTTAGGCGAAAGTTTTATGCCATCTATAGATGCTCTTAAATGGCTTGCTCCTATTGCTGTTGGCAATGCTTTACTAGGAGTCTCAGGTAGTCAGTATTTTGTTGCAGTTAATAAAACAAAAGTCTTATTCTTTTCTAATACTTTAGCTGCAATTTTAAATATTCTATTAGATTTGTTACTTGCTCCAATGTTTGGAGTAGTAGGTGTTTGTTTAGCAACTATAGTATCACTTACCTCTTCTGTTATAGTGCAATACTATATAATGTCAAAGGATATACCTGTTTTACCTATTTTGAAGTCATTATTTAAATATCTTATTTATTCTATGATAATGGGGATAATTATTATTGTTCCCTTCAGAGGATATCCAGCAAATTATGGAACAACTATTAAGCAAATCGTTCTTGGGATAGTAGTTTACTTTAGTTTGAGCTTGTTGACGCGAGATGTATTTGTTTTTCAAGCATTAGATTTTGTAAAGAAAGGATTCAAAAAAAGTAGATGATTTCAGCTTTATTTTATATAAGTTTTTTAACAAATCTATTAGTCGTAGTCAATAGGATACGTATAAATTTTCTAGCATTTTTATCTTGGTTAGTTTTGTTTTTTATCTATGCAGGAAATATCCGAGAAGGATTTTCAGATTTAACTCATTATCGTGCAAGATATGCTGTAGGGAAAAGTAGTCTGTATTTTTCAGACCATGCGTATAATTTTTTTGCAGATTGGTTTTCACATCACTCTATCTCTTTTCAAGTTTTTTTAGCATGTATTTTCCTTTTCTCCTCAGCATGTTTCTATTTTGTTGCTAAAAAATTGCATTGTAATTATAATCTTCTGATTTTATTATTATCTCTTTTTTATTTCTTTTATACTTTAGAAGTTCTAAGATTCTTTTTAGCAGCTAGTGTAGCACTTATAGCGCACTATTATCTTTCACAAAATCATCGATTCATATTCATAGGATTGATGTTCATAGCGTTTCTGTTTCATGGATCTATTATTTATTTCTTACCATTTGTTATTTTTTATAGACAAAAAAATACTAGTAAGATGCTATGGGCATTGGTATTTATATCTACGGTCTTAATTGTGACAAATCTATTGGTAGGTAATAATTCTAGCTACTTGACTAAAATATTTGAACTGCTAGGGAGCGAGGCCACTAAAAGTCGTGTTATGTATTATACAGCGAAATCGACTCGTCTTGGTTTTATATTGTATGATAGTTACTATATTTTCAACCTACTAATTAGTATTAACCTTAAAAAGATTGCAAAAACAGTTTCAAATGTACCTCGGGAAGTGACCAATTTTATCAATCTGGTGTATCAACATAGTTTTTTTAGTACAATTTTTTTACCACTAATTATGTTTAGTACAGCATTTACTCGCTATTTAATTTTTACTGTTGTTTTAAATTTTATAGCTATTGCAGCTTTACAACCATTTATGCAACAATCATTTATAAAATTAAAGAGTGGGCTTTATATTATTTTCGGAGTTTTAGGTGCTACTTGTTTTTGGTGGTATCTAAGAGAAAATGTCCTTTATTTTTATGAGGCACTTTTGCCAAATTTATTTAACTGATTTTATATTCTTTATGTCTGTACTTTGCAAACACTACAAGAGTGGTCTATAATATAAAAATATAAAGAAATACGGTATAGCTATTTCTTTAGAAAGTGGAAATTTAAATGATTAATTACAGCGCAGATGAATTAGATATGATTCAGAAGCTTGAACTCAAAATATTAAAAGAAATTATTCGAATATGTAAAAAAGAAAATATAGAGTATTTTTTAATTGGTGGAAGTGCTCTTGGAGCAATACGTCATGGAGGATTTATACCATGGGATGACGATATTGATGTTGGTATGACACGTGAGAATTATGATAACTTTTTGAGAGTAGCTGAACAGTATTTAGGAGAAGAGTTTTATTTACAATCACCCTCCTCTGATAGAAGATCACCCTATTCTTACAGTAAACTAATGTTAAAAGGGACTTTGTTCTTAGAGTATGCCCAAAGAAATTTAAAAACACAAAGTGGTATTTATGTAGATATTTTTCCATTTGACGAGGTTCCAGACAATGAGATAGAAAATGAGAGACAATTTAAAGCTGTACAGTTTTATAAAAAGTTATATGTGATGAGGATGCTACCTACTGTTTCTAAGGCTCCTGAGAATTTGATTCAAGGTTTAAAAGCTATGCTAAGGAGATGCATTCATTATAGCTTAAAATTAATTCCTAAAAGTTTAATACTCAAAAAAATTGATCAATTTTCTAGATTATATAATGGAACAAATCAATCGGCATTTGCTTGTTTAGATTTTCCAGCAAGAAATGTAGAATATGTTTTAAAAACAACACTATACCCCCTAATTGAACATAAATTTGAGGAAATCACAATTTTATTACCTGGTGATTTTCATCAATACTTGACTACACATTATGGTGAGTACATGAAGTTGCCACCTTTAGAAGAACGTGTTGGGCATAGACCATATTTGATTGATTTAGGAATATATGGAAAGGAAGAAAAATGAAGAGAGTGATTACTTACGGGACTTTTGATTTACTTCATTACGGTCATATCAATTTATTGAAGCGTGCTAAAGATTTGGGAGATTATTTAATAGTAGGTCTATCTACTGATGAATTTAATCTTCAAAAAGATAAGATTTCATATTTTGATTATCAACAACGTAAAATTTTGCTTGAATCTATTCGTTATGTAGATTTGGTAATTCCTGAGATTTCATGGGAACAAAAACGAGAAGATGTAAAGAAGTATTATGCTGATATCTTTGTTATTGGTGATGATTGGGAAGGTAAGTTTGATTTTTTGAAAGATGAGGGCGTAGAAGTAGTATATTTACCTCGTACTGAAGAAATTTCTACTACACAGATTAAAGAAGATTTAAACAAGACCAAAGGTGGAAAATAATATGTCACAATTTACAGGAAAAACTCTTCTAATTACAGGAGGGACAGGTTCATTTGGGAATGCGGTTCTCAAGCGTTTTTTAGAAACAGATATCTCAGAGATTCGTATCTTTTCGCGAGATGAAAAGAAACAAGATGATATGCGTCATGAGTTTCAAGTAAAAGTACCAGAAGTGGCTGGGAAAATCCGCTTTTACCTCGGAGATGTGCGTGACTTAGCTTCGGTAAAAAATGCTATGCATGGTGTGGATTATGTTTTTCATGCTGCTGCTCTGAAACAGGTACCTTCTTGTGAATTTTTCCCTGTAGAAGCAGTAAAAACTAACATTTTGGGAACTGAGAATGTCCTTACTGCAGCTATCGAAGCGGGTGTAAAGCAAGTTATTTGTCTTTCTACAGATAAGGCGGCGTATCCTGTTAATGCTATGGGAACATCCAAGGCTATGATGGAAAAGATTGCTGTTGCTAAGTCACGGACGGTAAATCCTGAGCATACAAAGATATGTGTTACTCGCTATGGGAATGTTTTATGTAGCCGTGGATCTGTAGTTCCTCTTTGGATTGAGCAGATTAAGCAAGGAAATGATCTTACAATTACTGAACCTAGCATGACACGTTTTGTCATGACATTGGAAGAAGCAGTAGATTTAGTTTTATTTGCATTTAAAGAAGGAAAATCTGGGGATATACTAGTTCAGAAAGCACCAGCATGTACGATTGAAGTTTTGGCTAAGGCTGTATCAGAAATTTTTGTCTCAAAACAAGATATTAAGATTATAGGTATTAGACACGGAGAAAAGATGTATGAAACACTACTAACTAATGAAGAGTGTGCAAATGCAATTGATTTGGGTGATTTTTATAGAGTTCCTAGTGATAATCGTAATCTTAACTATGATAAGTATTTCAAAGATGGTAGTACGAATAGAAATTTGTTGACAGAATTCAATAGTAATAATACTGATTTGATGGATGTAGAGCAAGTTAAAAGAAAGTTGCTAGAATTAGATGAAATACAGACAGCAATTCGTGATATGGTAGCAGATGAAGATATGTAAAATCTTTTAAGATACATTAAAATTATCAAGGATATATAATGTATCATGTATTGTCGAGAAAGTTGACTATTAAAATAGCATATAAAACAAGGAGGGGGCATGATTAAAAATATTTTAATTACAGGAGCGAAAGGATTTGTAGGAAAAAATCTTATCTGTACTCTGGAAGCTTTGAAAGATGGACGAGATAGAACTCGTCCTAATTTAGAGATTGGAGAGATTTTTCAGTATGATCGTGATACAGATCCAATTTTATTAGAAGAATATTGTAAGAAGGCTGATTTTGTATTCCATTTAGCTGGTGTCAATCGTCCACAGAATCCTGATGAATTCATGGAGGGAAATTACGGTTTTTCAAGTAGATTATTAGAGATTTTAGAAAAGTATGAAAACACTTGTCCTGTTCTACTCTCGAGTTCTACTCAAGCTAGTTTAGAAGGCCGATTTTCGAACTCTGTATATGGACAATCTAAACTAGCAGGGGAAGAACTCTTCTTTGAATATGGAAAGAAAACGGGAGCACCTGTCTTAGTTTACCGTTTCCCAAATCTTTATGGGAAGTGGTGTCGCCCTAACTATAATTCTGCTGTAGCAACTTTCTGTCATAATCTAGCTCACGATTTGCCTATTCAAGTAAATGATCCAAGTGTAGAATTGGAGTTGCTGTATATTGATGATTTGATACAAGAGTGTCTAACTGCATTGGAAGGAAATCCTCATCGTTGTAATCTAGATGGATTACAAATCTTACCTAGTCTATCAGGAAACTACTGCTATGTACCAACGACTCATCGTGCAACCTTAGGAGAGATTGCTTCTCTATTAGAAACATTTAAAAAACAGCCTGATAGTTTAGTTATGCCTGAAATTCCTCAAGGATCTTTTGAAAAGAAATTGTATTCTACCTACCTATCTTATTTACCAGTAGATAAGTTTAAGTTTCCTCTAAAAATGAATATAGATGAACGAGGTAGTTTTACGGAATTATTAAAAACAGAAAATGCGGGTCAATTTTCTGTCAATATTTCTAAACCTGGCATTACCAAAGGGCAACATTGGCATCATTCTAAATGGGAATTTTTCATGGTTGTTTCTGGTCGTGCTTTAATACAAGAGCGTAGGATAGGGCTGGATGAAAACGGACAAGAATATCCTATTCTGAACTTTGAAGTGTCGGGCGATAAGATTGAAGCCATACATATGATACCGGGCTATGCACATAATATTATTAATCTTTCTGATACAGAAAATCTAGTTACTGTAATGTGGGCTAATGAGTCATTTGATCCTAGCCATCCAGATACTTTTTTTGAACAAGTGGAGAAATAAATGAAAATTAAGACAGATTATAGTGATATTCGTTTTAAAGATAATGGCAAGCTTAAGTTATTGATTATTGTGGGAACACGTCCAGAGATTATACGTTTAAGTAGTGTTATTACTAAATGTCGAAAGTATTTTGATGTTGTTTTGGCACATACTGGACAAAACTATGATTATAATTTAAATGGTATTTTCTTCGATGATTTAGGTTTAGACACTCCAGATGTATACATGGATGCTGTTGGAGATGATCTTGGTGCTACTGTGGGGAATATTATTAATACTTCATACAAATTGATGAATCAAATTAAACCAGATGCTTTATTGATTTTAGGGGATACAAATTCTTGTTTATCAGCTATTGCTGCCAAACGTTTACATATTCCAATTTTTCATATGGAGGCTGGCAATCGCTGTAAGGATGAGTGTCTACCGGAAGAGACTAATCGTCGGATTGTTGATATTATTTCAGATGTTAACTTGGCATATTCTGAACATGCTCGTAAGTATTTACATGAGTGTGGTTTACCTAAAGAGCGCACGTACGTAACTGGTTCTCCTATGGCAGAAGTGTTACATAAAAATTTATCTGCCATTGAGTCTTCAGATATCCATGAACGTTTGGGATTGAAAAAAGGAGGTTATATCCTACTTTCAGCTCACCGTGAGGAAAATATTGATACAGATAAAAATTTTATATCTCTCTTTACGGCAATTAATAAATTAGCTGAAAAGTATAATATGCCAATCTTGTATTCTTGCCATCCTCGATCTAAGAAAAGGCTAAAAGAGAGCGGTTTTGGACTAGATAAACGTGTGATTCAGCATGAGCCACTAGGATTCCATGATTATAATTGTTTACAGATGAATGCGTTTGTTGTAGTATCTGATTCGGGAACTTTACCAGAAGAAAGTAGTTTCTTTACTAGTCAAGGTTATCCTTTTCCTGCTGTATGTATTCGTACAAGTACAGAACGTCCTGAGTCCTTAGATAAGGCAGGATTTATTTTGGCAGGTATTGATGAAAATTCTCTTCTTCAAGCAGTTGAAACTGCTGTTAGCTTGGCAGAAGATGAGGATTTTGGATTACCGGTTCCAGATTATGTCGAGGAAAATGTCTCTACTAAAGTTGTTAAGATAATACAGAGCTATACAGGGATAGTGGATAAAATAGTTTGGCGGAAAAACTGAATTGTATATTTTTAATAAAATAATCAATTCTTAATAGAACAGGAATAAAATTGAACGAATTTGATAGAAATGACTTCTTTGATAGCAGAGGGGATTGCCATTCTATCGGATTATGGCTTGTTTTTGCGCCTTATGTTTGATAGAATAAAGTAACAACACTTTAACAATTGCAGTGAGGTGATAATGATGACAGTATTTTTTAAAGATGTACTTATTGAAGAGAATACTGATGAAGAAAAACAACATATTTTATCCATTTTAAATGGTGAGTATGACTTATCTGATAATGTAAGTCGTAGATTAAGACAACTGAATGAGGAAAGTAATCGCTTGGAAGTGTTTGTTAAGGAGACGAACTCACTTGTCTAGTTCACATTCTGTTAATGAATTGAAACCAATAAGTATCTCATTGTCATTTTTTTACGACGAGGAAGTTAGAGATTTCTAATAGCTCTCCGGTTACTATGTAATTTAGCATTGAAAAACTAAGAAATGGTGAAATTATGTTTTTTACACAGTTATTTGAAATATCCTTAGGAATTGATTTTTGATTGTATACAAACAAAGTAGAATTCGCTTATTTCATTTTATGCTAAATATAATATGAAATAAGTGAATTTTTATAGATAAAGAAGAGTTTTTCTGTATTTTTTTAGATAATAATTTGAAAAAATGTGATGATTATTTTCCTTTTGGAGCAGTACATAATTAATAGTAATTGACTCTAAAACAACAAAGAAAGGTACCCTACTATGAAAGGTATTATTCTAGCAGGTGGTTCGGGGACACGTTTATATCCTTTGACCCGAGCTGCATCAAAACAACTTATGCCGGTTTATGATAAACCGATGATTTACTACCCACTTTCAACATTGATGTTGGCTGGGATTAGGGATATTTTGATTATTTCAACTCCACAAGATTTACATCGATTCCAAGAGCTTCTTCAAGACGGATCTGAGTTTGGGATTAAACTTTCTTATGCAGAGCAACCAAGTCCAGATGGTTTGGCACAAGCTTTTATCATTGGGGAAGAGTTTATTGGTGATGATAGTGTTGCTCTGATCTTAGGTGATAATATTTACCACGGTCCTGGCCTTTCTAAGATGCTACAAAAGGCAGCTAGTAAGGAGTCGGGAGCAACTGTTTTTGGCTACCATGTGAAGGATCCAGAGCGCTTTGGTGTGGTTGAGTTTGACAAGGATATGAACGCTATTTCTATTGAAGAAAAGCCAGAGCAACCTCGTTCAAACTATGCAGTTACAGGTCTCTATTTCTATGATAATGATGTAGTAGAGATTGCTAAAAGTATAAAACCAAGCCCTCGTGGTGAATTGGAAATTACAGATGTTAACAAGGCTTATCTAGATCGTGGAGATTTATCCGTTGAGCTTATGGGACGTGGTTTTGCTTGGCTAGATACTGGAACTCATGAAAGTTTACTAGAGGCTTCACAGTATATCGAAACAGTCCAACGGATGCAAAATGTTCAAGTTGCAAACTTAGAAGAAATTGCTTACCGTATGAGCTATATCAGTCGCGAAGATGTATTGGCTTTAGCCCAACCGCTTAAGAAAAATGAATACGGGCAGTATCTGCTCCGTTTGATAGGAGAAGCATAGATGACAGATGAATTTTTCGGCAAGACGCTTGCGGTTCGCAAGGTTGAGGCTATTCCAGGTATGCTGGAGTTTGATATTCCTGTTCATGGAGATAATCGTGGCTGGTTTAAAGAAAATTTCCAAAAGGAAAAAATGCTCCCACTTGGATTTCCAGAGTCTTTCTTTGCAGAAGGAAAATTGCAAAACAATGTATCCTTCTCACGTAAAAATGTCCTCCGTGGTCTCCACGCAGAGCCTTGGGATAAGTACATCTCTGTAGCAGATGGTGGGAAAGTTCTGGGTTCTTGGGTTGATCTACGCGAGGGCGAAACCTTTGGGAATACTTATCAGATGGTTATTGATGCAAGTAAGGGAATCTTTGTTCCTAGAGGTGTGGCCAATGGTTTCCAAGTCCTATCAGATACAGTTTCTTATAGTTATTTGGTCAATGACTACTGGGCTCTTGAACTCAAACCCAAGTATGCCTTTGTGAACTACGCTGATCCAAGCCTTGGCATTGAATGGGAAAATCTTGCAGAAGCAGAGGTTTCAGAAGCAGATAAAAATCATCCACTACTTAAGGATGTAAAACCTTTGAAAAAAGAAGATTTGTAAAAAGGAAAGAATATGACTGAATACAAAAATATCATCGTGACAGGAGGAGCTGGTTTTATTGGATCCAACTTTGTCCATTATGTTTACAAGAATTTTCCAGATGTTCACGTGACAGTCTTGGACAAGTTGACTTATGCTGGAAATCGTGCTAATATTGAGGAAATTTTAGGTGATCGTGTTGAGTTAGTTGTTGGTGACATTGCTAATGCGGAGTTGGTGGATAAGTTGGCAGCTCAAGCCGATGCTATCGTTCATTATGCGGCGGAAAGTCATAATGACAATTCATTGAATGATCCATCACCATTTATCCATACTAATTTTATCGGAACCTATACTCTTTTGGAAGCTGCTCGTAAGTATGATATTCGCTTCCACCATGTATCGACAGATGAAGTTTATGGGGATCTCCCTCTACGTGAGGATTTGCCAGGTCATGGTGAAGGACCAGGTGAGAAATTTACTGCTGAAACAAAATACAACCCAAGCTCGCCTTACTCATCAACTAAGGCTGCTTCAGATTTGATTGTCAAAGCCTGGGTACGATCGTTTGGTGTCAAGGCAACGATTTCTAACTGTTCAAATAACTACGGTCCTTATCAACACATTGAAAAATTCATCCCACGTCAGATTACTAACATCCTAAGTGGAATCAAGCCAAAACTTTACGGTGAAGGTAAGAATGTTCGTGACTGGATTCATACCAATGACCATTCTTCAGGTGTTTGGACAATCTTGACAAAAGGGCAAATTGGTGAAACCTACTTGATTGGGGCTGATGGCGAGAAAAACAACAAGGAAGTTTTGGAACTTATCCTTAAGGAAATGGGACAAGCTGAGGATGCCTATGATCATGTGACTGACCGTGCAGGACATGACCTTCGCTATGCGATTGATGCAAGCAAGCTCCGTGATGAGTTGGGGTGGAAACCTGAATTTACCAATTTTGAAGCTGGTCTCAAGGAAACAATCAAGTGGTATACAGATAACCAAGAATGGTGGAAAGCAGAGAAAGAAGCTGTTGAAGCCAACTATGCTAAGACTCAGGAGATTATTACAGTATAAAAAGCAGGAAATCGCTGCTTTTTATTGCTATCTTGGGAAGAGTTGCAAATTAGAAAGGTATAGAGATGATTTTAATTACAGGATCAAAGGGTCAATTAGGAACTGAACTTCGTTATTTATTGGATGAGCGTAATGAAGAGTATGTAGCAGTAGATGTGACTGAGATGGACATTACCGATGCAGAAATGGTTGAGAAAGTTTTTGAAGAGGTGAAACCGACTTTAGTCTACCACTGTGCTGCCTACACTGCTGTTGATGCAGCAGAGGATGAAGGAAAAGAATTGGACTATGCTATCAATGTTACGGGGACAGAAAATGTTGCGAAAGCATCTGAAAAGCATGGTGCAACTCTAGTCTATATTTCTACTGACTATGTCTTTGATGGTAAGAAACCAGTTGGACAAGAGTGGGAAGTTGATGACCGACCAGATCCACAGACAGAATATGGACGGACTAAGCGTATGGGAGAAGAGTTAGTTGAGAAGCATGTGTCTAATTTCTATATTATCCGTACTGCCTGGGTATTTGGAAATTATGGTAAAAACTTCGTTTTTACTATGCAAAATCTTGCGAAAACTCATAAGACATTAACAGTTGTAAATGACCAGCATGGTCGTCCGACTTGGACTCGTACCTTGGCTGAATTTATGACCTATCTAGCTGAAAATCGCAAGGAATTTGGTTATTATCATTTGTCAAATGATGCGACAGAAGACACAACATGGTATGATTTTGCAGTTGAAATTTTGAAAGATACAGATGTGGAAATCAAGCCAGTCGATTCAAGTCAATTTCCAGCAAAAGCTAAACGTCCGCTAAACTCAACGATGAGCCTAGCTAAAGCTAAAGATACTGGATTTGTCATTCCAACTTGGCAAGATGCCTTGAAAGAATTTTACAAACAAGAAGTAAGATAAGCAATAGAATGATTTTCTAGTCTGATAAAAGAAGTATACAATGAACTCCAAAGGAGCATAAGATGTACGATTATCTTATTGTTGGCGCTGGTCTTTTTGGTGCAGTATTTGCTCATGAAGCAGCCTTAAAAGGAAAAAAAGTAAAAATCATTGAAAAACGGAATCATATCGCGGGTAATATCTATACTCGTGAAGAGGAAGGAATTCAAGTTCATCAGTATGGAGCTCATATTTTCCATACTTCTGATAAGGAGATTTGGGATTGGGAAAAAGGTGATGAGCCTTATTATCCAGTAAATAATGATCGTAATAATCATTTGTATAAATCATATAAAAAATTGGCTGATGAGCAAGGGAACGTTATCTTTGGTGGTCGTTTAGGACACTATCGTTATTACGATATGCACCAAGTAATTGGAGCAGCTTTACAGTGTGTAAGAAATGAGTTAGATTAAACAAGTAAAACTGACTACCAGTTATTATTTAGAAATAGTATAAAAAATTCCTTGACTATGTAATGTAGTTGAGGGATTTTTTGATATTATTCATATTTTTGCAAAGTTTTTGTTTAAAAAATAATTTTATAAAATTCAGAAAATTATATTGACAGAATATGAAAAAGAGTCTATAATGGATAGAAAAACAAAGGAGAAGACTATGAAAACAAGGAAAGTATTGGCTCTTGCGGGAGTAACTTTATTAGCTGCAGGTGTCTTAGCAGCTTGTTCTGGTGGTTCTGGTGCTAAAGGTGAGCAGACTTTTGCATTTACCTACGAGACAGACCCAGATAATCTTAACTACTTAACAACTGGTAAGGCAGCAACTGCTGACATTACTAGTAATGTGATTGATGGATTGCTTGAAAATGATAAATACGGAAACCTTATTCCCTCAATGGCAGAGGACTGGTCAGTTTCTAAAGATGGCTTGACTTACACTTATAAGATTCGTCAGGATGCCAAGTGGTACACATCTGAAGGAGAAGAGTATGCCCCTGTTAAGGCTCAGGACTTTGTGACAGGTCTTAAATATGCAACAGATAAGAAATCAGAAGCCCTTTACTTGGTACAGGATTCAATTAAAGGTTTGGACGCCTACGCTAAAGGGGAAATTAAAGATTTCTCTCAAGTCGGAATTAAAGCCCTTGACGATCAAACGGTCCAATACACTTTGAACAAACCTGAAAGTTTTTGGAATTCTAAAACAACAATGGGTGTTTTAGCACCAGTTAATGAAGAGTTTTTGAACTCAAAAGGGGATGATTTTGCTAAAGCAACAGATCCAAGCAGTATCTTGTATAATGGTCCTTATTTGCTGAAATCCATTGTGACCAAATCTACTGTTGAATTTGCAAAAAATCCTAATTACTGGGATAAAGACAATGTCCATATTGACAAAGTTAAATTGTCATTCTGGGATGGTCAAGACACTAGTAAGCCAGCAGAAAACTTTAAAGATGGTAGCCTTTCAGCAGCTCGTCTCTATCCAACAAGTGCAAGTTTTGCAGAGCTTGAGAAAGAGATGAAGGACAACATTGTCTATACGCAACAGGACTCTACGACTTATGTAGTAGGAACAAACATCGATCGTCAGTCCTATAAATATACTTCTAAGACTAGTGAAGAACAAAAGACTTCAACTAAAAAGGCTTTGTTAAACAAGGATTTCCGTCAGGCTATTGCCTTTGGATTTGACCGTACAGCCTATGCTTCTCAGTTGAATGGACAAACTGGAGCAAGCAAAATCTTACGTAATATCTTTGTTCCACCAACATTTGTTCAAGCAGATGGTAAGAACTTTGGTGATATGGTCAAAGAAAAATTGGTGACTTACGGGGATGAATGGAAGGATGTGAACCTTGCTGATGCTCAAGACGGTCTCTATAATCCAGAGAAAGCCAAAGCAGAATTTGCTAAGGCTAAGACTGCTCTTCAGGCAGAAGGAGTACAGTTCCCAATTCACCTAGATATGCCTGTTGACCAAACAGCAACTACAAAAGTTCAGCGCGTCCAATCTATGAAACAATCCTTGGAAGCAACTTTAGGAACTGATAATGTTATTATTGATATCCAACAATTACAAAAAGATGAAGTGCTTAATGTAACTTTATTTGCTCAAACTGCTGCTGGTGAGGATTGGGATCTTTCTGATAACGTTGGATGGGGACCAGACTTCTCAGATCCATCAACTTATCTTGACATCATCAAACCTTCTGTAGGGGAAAATACGAGAACTTACCTAGGATTTGATTCAGGAAAAGACAATGAGGCGGCTAAGAAGGTTGGTCTCAATGATTATGATAAAATGGTCAATGAAGCAGGGGAAGAAACTACAGACGTTACAAAACGTTATAACAAGTATGCTGAAGCGCAGGCTTGGCTAACAGATAGTGCCCTAGTCATTCCAACGACATCTCGTACAGGGCGTCCAATCTTGTCTAAGATGGTACCATTTACTTTACCTTTCTCTTTCTCAGGTAACAAGGGGACAAGTGATCCGCTTCGATACAAATACCTTGAACTTCAAGACAAGGCAGTTACTACAGATGAATATCAAAAAGCTCAAGATAAATGGATGAAAGAAAAAGAAGAATCCAATAAAAAAGCGCAAGAAGAACTTGCAAAACATGTGAAATAAGATAAAAAGAAGTTAGTTATTCGCTAACTTCTTTTACTTTCTCGAAAATGAATTGATGGCTACCTTCACTTTCAAAGATGATGAAGCCAAT
The DNA here is from genome assembly GCA_905221085.1 of bacterium. GTDB lineage: Bacteria > Bacillota > Bacilli > Lactobacillales > Streptococcaceae > Streptococcus. The sequence continues at coordinate 14,745 of CAJNBT010000007.1, read as the reverse complement.
TTTTTGTAGAAAAAATCCTGAGTTTGTATTCTCAGGATTTTCTTCTTTCATCTCATTGTTGTGGTTGCTGTTGAACTTGCGGATTTTGTGGCGTTGGTTGTACTGGCTGTGTTGGCTGACCAGCCTGACCAGCTTGTCCTTGATTAGGATCAGTTGCTGGAGCATTATTGGATTGTTGGCCTGCCTGTGTAGTTGAATTTTCAGTTGTTGTAGAGGAATTCTCTACTGTTTGTTGTGTATCAGGAATATTCCATGTATTTCTGGCTCCGTTTTGGAATATGAACTGCCCGTTTCTATATAATCCCTCAGGCATTGTCCAATCTCCAGGATGGTCATCTTCTGATAGATACGATATCATTGAGCGATAAACTTTGGCAGCAACTAGGAAACCATCTCCAATGATTGGAGTTAAACGATTTGAGTATCCAGTCCATACAGCCATAGAATACTTACGAGTATAACCCACAAACATTTCATCTGGAGCTACGTAGCCAGTGTTCTTGATATACTTTTCAATTTCGTCGTCAGTATAGTTAGAAGTACCTGTCTTACCTGCTTGTGAAAGCCATGGTAGGTAGGCTCCACGTCCTGTTCCGTAAGTTAAAACAGTTTTCATCATTTCAGTCATCATATAGGCAGTAGTCTCTTTCATAGCTCGTGTACCAGCATCAGAAAATTCTTTTTCGCTACCATCACTAAAGACGATTTTATTGATATACATTGGTTTGTGGTAAATACCACCATTAGCGAATGCTGCGTAGGCAGCAGCCATTTTTTCACTACTTGCACCATATTTTTTGTTGGATTCAGTTGTATTACTTGAAATGGCATTTGCATAGTGTATACTTGGATAGTCAATACCTAATCCATTGAGGAAAGTTTTTGCTTTGTCTAAACCAACCTTATTAAGAGTTTCAACTGCTGTGACATTACGTGACTGTTGAAGTGCATACTGAAGTGTAATATTTCCAAAGTAGCCATGATCCCAGTTGTAGACTGGAGTATCAGTACCAGGATAATTATAAGGAACATCATGTACAATAGATGCAGTAGAATCATAGATTCCATATTCTAAGGCGGGAGCATAATCAGTGATTGGTTTCATAGTAGAACCCCAGTCACGGTTGGTTTCAACGGCTTGGTTGATTCCGAAAGATACATTACTTGATTGGTGACGGGCACCTAACTGAGCAAGAACTTTACCATTTGTTACATCCACGATAGTAGAAGCTACTTGAAGTTCATCATCTGGATAAGCAACGTACTCATCTGTATTATAAACATCCCAAAGTCTCTGTTGAACATTTTTGTCGACATTAGTATAGACTTCCATACCTGTGGTAAGAAGGTTGTAGCCTGTTTCTTGTTCGACTTGGTCGATTACTTCTTTGAGGTAGTTGTCCATATAGGCTGGGTAACTATTGGCTGACTTCAAGCTTTGAAGACCGTCAGTGATAGGCGTATTAATAGCTTTTTCGTAATCTTCTGCACTGATATATTTCTGTCCCTTCATTTCTGAAAGTACCAAGTTACGACGCTCTAGAGCAGCTTCTGGGTGGGAATATGGATCATATTGGTTTGGTGCTTGAGGCATTCCGGCTAGGAGTGCTAACTGTGGCAAACTTAAATCCTTCAAGTCTTTTCCATAGTAATTTTCGGCTGCGGTTTGCATTCCATAGTTACCGTTAGACATGTAGACTTTGTTGATGTAGTAGGTCAGGATTTCTTGCTTGGTTGCTTTTTGCTCTAATTGAACGGCTAGCCAAGCTTCTTGAGCTTTACGTGACAAGGTTTGATCAGCAGTTGAAGTAGAGAAATAAGTTAATTTAATCAATTGCTGAGTCAAGGTCGAAGCTCCTTGAAGCCCCCCTCTACCTTGGAGATTTCTCAGAGTTGCCCCAAGGATACGAATAGTATCAACCCCTCTATGATCAAAGAAACGGTGGTCTTCGATAGAGACGATGGCCTTGACCAAATCAGTAGGGATTTCATTTGATTGAGCATTTACTCGACGTTCAGATCCAAGGTCAGCGATTAGTTCGTTCTTATTGTCATAAATCTTGCTAGAGGTTGTCGCAACTAATTTACTTTCAGATAAGGCTGGAGCCTTGCTAACAAAGTAGAGGAAGACCCCTCCACCTAATAGAAATAATGCGATAAATAAGGTAAGGAATGTAATTCCAATGTATTTTAAGAATCGCAGAATAGTTTGTTTATTCATCTTGTTTTACCACCTAGTAAAAGTTCTTTGATAATATCGAGATAAGGAATTTGAGGGAAAGCTCCGTGCTTTACTAAATATCCGTATTCTTGAATATATCTAAGTGGCATTGATTTTTGACCCTTATCTTGATGATAAAAGCGAATCAAATCAAGTGCCGGCAACAAATAAGTTTCTTGTTGAGAAGAAAAATGAAGTAGTACGAAGCAAATGCCCTGCTGTTCTAGAACCTGTTCCATATGTTGAATCTGGTGAGGATGGAAGTTCTTCATTGGAATAGCATTTTTTTGTCGCGTTTCCTTGGCTTCAAAGTCAATGTAATGCCCTCGATACACGCCAGAGTAATCGGTTGTGGAAGCTTGTCTAAAATAGGCTTCTACAATCTTGGCCCGACTCCGTTGAGGATAGTCTACTCGAACAATCTGAACAGGAGTTGGTTTTTTATGGATAACTGCCATTCCATGAGTCAGATAGTAGTCGTTGGTAGCGTTAATCATCTTTTCAAAAGTCATTCCTCGATTTGCGAAATTTTTTGGTTGAGAAAGAGATGCTTGACTTTTTTTTGATGAAATTTTATGAGGATAGTTGACCATATTTCTCCTTATTGGTACAATAACATCACTCTATTATACCATAATTTTACACAGAAAGGGTTAAAAATGACTACAGCTTTGGTTTTAGGATATTCTGCTTTTGATTTGGGTTTGTTTAACGAAAAGGATGTCAGGTTAAAAGTTATAAAGAAATCGATTCGAAGGGATTTAGAAAGTTTAGCAGAAGAGGGGCTTAAATGGCTGGTATTTACAGGGACTTTAGGCTTTGAATATTGGGTTCTAGATGTTGCTCAGGAGATGAAGACTGAATACGGTTTCCAGTTGGCCACCATTTTTGCTTTTGAAACCCATGGGGAAAATTGGAATGAAGGCAATCAGATGAAACTGAGCCGTTTTAAGCAGGTAGACTTTGTCAAATATGCTTATCCTAAATATGAACATATGGGTCAATTGCGAGATTATCAACAATTTTTATTGGAAAATACTGATTTAGCCTATTTTTTCTATGACCCAGAAAATGAAACCAAATTAAAATTTATGGACAACTTGATGACAAATCAGGAAGGTTATCGCATAAAAAGGCTAACCTTTGAAGACTTAAATGAGCTAGCAGAAAATTTTTCTGAAAAGTAAGCCTTTGACCTTGATTTTTGTTTGCTTTTTTTTATATAATAATACTATTAGAAACCGAGAATGGAGAGAGAGATGGCAAGTATTATTTTTACAGCAAAAGACATTTTTGAGCAAGAGTTTGGACGTGAAGTTCGTGGATATAGTAAGGTTGAAGTTGATGAATTTTTGGACGATGTCATCAAGGACTATGAAACTTATGCTGCCTTGGTCAAGTCTCTCCGTCAGGAAATTGCGGATTTGAAGGGAGAATTAGCTCGCAAACCTGAATCTGCACCAGTTCAAGCAGAACCACTTGAAATGACAGCTACAAGTTCTATGACAAATTTTGATATTTTAAAACGTCTAAATCGTCTTGAGAAAGAAGTATTTGGTAAACAAATTTTAGACAATCTAGATTAATTGATTATCTATCGAGTACATAAGTGCAATTTTTGGATAATCGCGTGAAGAGAATTTCTTTTCATGAGGAAAGTCCATGCTAGCACAGGCTGTGATGCCTGTAGTGTTTGTGCTAGGCGAAACAATAAGCCTAGGGACGAGAAATCGTTACGGCAGTTGAAATGGCTAAGTCTTTGGATAGGCCAGAGTAGACTTTAAAGTGCCACAGTGACGGAGTCTTTCTGGAAACGGAGAGAGTGGAACGCGGTAAACCCCTCAAGCTAGCAACCCAAATTTTGGTCGGGGCATGGAGTGCACGGAAACGAACGTAGTACTCTGACTGCTATCAGCTGTAGGCTGTTAGCGGTAGACAGATGATTATCGAAGGAAGTGGTCCTAGTCACTTCTGGAACAAAACATGGCTTATAGAAAATTGCATATAGGTTGGGGCTGAGAAATTTTCTCAACCTCATTTTTTAAAGTGGACATATAGAAAGGTCTTGTAAGACTGTAAAATGAAAAAAGAATTTAATTTAATTGCAACTGCGGCAGCAGGTCTTGAAGCTGTTGTGGGACGAGAAGTGCGAGAGTTGGGCTACGAATGTCAAGTTGAAAATGGACGTGTGCGTTTTCAAGGAGACGTGAGAGCTATTATCGAAACCAATCTTTGGCTTCGGGCGGCAGACCGTATCAAAATTATCGTTGGATCTTTCCCTGCTAAGACTTTTGAAGAGCTGTTTCAGGGAGTATTCGCCTTAGATTGGGAACATTATTTACCTCTTGGGGCTCGGTTCCCGATTTCAAAAGCAAAATGTGTTAAGTCCAAACTTCACAATGAACCCAGTGTTCAGGCTATTTCTAAGAAAGCTGTTGTCAAGAAGTTACAGAAACACTATGCTCGTCCAGAAGGTGTTCCTCTGATGGAGAATGGCCCAGAGTTTAAGATTGAGGTTTCTATTCTAAAGGATGTGGCAACTGTCATGATTGATACGACAGGATCTAGCCTCTTTAAACGTGGTTATCGTACCGAAAAAGGTGGTGCTCCTATCAAGGAAAATATGGCAGCAGCCATTTTGCAACTTTCTAACTGGTATCCAGATAAGCCTTTGATTGATCCGACCTGTGGTTCGGGGACCTTCTGCATTGAGGCTGTTATGATTGCTCGAAAGATGGCTCCAGGACTTCGTCGCTCTTTTGCATTTGAGGAATGGAACTGGGTCAGCGATCGTTTGATCCAAGAAGTGCGCACAGAAGCGGCCCCAAAGGTGGATCGTGAACTGGAACTGGATATCTTGGGTTGTGATATTGATGCTCGCATGGTGGAAATTGCTAAGGCTAATGCTCAGGCGGCAGGTGTTGCAGGAGATATTACCTTTAAGCAGATGCGCGTGCAGGATTTGCGTTCTGATAAAATCAACGGTGTGATTATCTCCAATCCGCCTTATGGTGAACGTTTATCAGATGATGCAGGGGTGACCAAGCTTTATGCTGAGATGGGTGAGGTTTTTGAACCTCTCAAGACTTGGAGTAAGTTTATCCTAACTAGTGATGAAGCCTTTGAAAGCAAGTATGGTAGCCAAGCGGACAAGAAGCGTAAACTGTATAACGGAACCCTTAAAGTGGATCTGTATCAATATTTTGGTCAGCGTGTTAAACGTCAGGAAGTAAAGTAGGAAGGTAAACTCATGACTAAGAAAAGACGAGATCGTCATAAAAAAGAAGGCCAAGAACCGCAATTTGATTTTGATGAAGCAAAAGAGTTAACAGTTGGTCAAGCTATTCGTAAAAATGAAGAAGTAGAAGCAGGGGTCTTGCCTGAAGATTCTATTTTAGATAAGTATGTCAAGCAACACAAAGATGAAATTGAGGCAGATAAGTTTGCGACCCGCCAATACAAAAAGGAGGAGTTAGTCGAAACGCAGAGTTTGGATGATCTTATCCAAGAGATTCGGGAAGAGACAGCTGTTGAGCCTACGATAGTAGAGAATGATTTCATCCAGTTTGATGACTTAGAATCTACACCAGTGACAGAAACTCCTTTTGATGAGGAATTTGACACTGAGGAGGCAGTCGAAACAGAGTATCCAATGGTGGATAGTGAAGATGGGCAAAGCGTTAAGAAACAGATTCTTTATGGCTTGTTAGCTGCCCTAGGAATTCTTATTATTGGAACTGGTTATTATGTTTATCGTCAAGTGGATCGTTCGACCAAGGAAATTCAGACTTCTCAATCAACCACAAACTCGCAGGCAGAAGTGGAAGAATTTAATAATTTATATGATGCCTTCTACACAGATAGCAACAAAACGGCTTTAAAAAATAGCCAGTTTGATAAACTGAGTCAACTTAAAACCTTGCTTGATAAGCTGGAAGGTAGTCGTGAACATACGCTTGCCAAATCGAAATATGACAGCTTAGAAAAGCAAATCAAGGCTATTCAAGAAGTCAATGCACAATTTGAAAAACCAGCTATTGTGGATGGTGTTCTGGATACCAATGCCAAAGCCAAATCGAATGCTAAATTTACAGATATTAAAACTGGGAATACGGAGCTTGATAAATTGCTAGATAAGGCTATTAGCCTTGGTAAGAGCCAGCAAACAAGTACATCTAGCTCAAGTTCGGGTCAAACTAGCAGCTCTAGTCAAGCAAGTTCAAATACTACTAGTGAGACCAGTCCAAGTAGCTCAAATGCGACCTCAACTGAGACTAGAAGTTCTCGTAGTGAAGTCAATATGGGCGTATCAAGTGCGGGAGTTGCTGTTCAAAGAAGTGCTAGTCGTGTTGCCTATAATCAGTCTGCTATTGATGACAGTAACAACTCTGCTTGGGATTTCGCGGATGGCGTTTTGGAACAAATTCTAGCGACTTCACGCTCACGTGGTTATATCACTGGTAACCAATACATCCTTGAACGTGTCAATATCGTTAATGGCAATGGTTATTACAACCTCTACAAGCCAGATGGAACCTATCTCTTTACCCTTAACTGTAAGACAGGTTACTTTGTTGGAAATGGCTCTGGACATGCGGATGACTTGGACTACTAAGCAGTCGTTACAAAATTCTTTCTTTTCAAAAGTAAAAATGATAAAATAAAACAAATTAAACAAGAGGAGTGTCAAATGACAAAAGCTAACTTTGGTGTCGTAGGTATGGCCGTAATGGGTCGTAACCTTGCCCTTAATATTGAATCTCGTGGTTACACAGTTGCTATCTACAACCGTAGTAAAGAAAAAACTGAAGATGTAATTGCTTGCCATCCTGAAAAGAAATTTGTACCAAGCTATGACGTTGAAAGTTTTGTAAACTCAATCGAAAAACCTCGTCGTATCATGCTCATGGTTCAAGCTGGACCTGGTACAGATGCGACTATCCAAGCCCTTCTTCCACACCTTGACAAGGGGGATATCTTGATCGACGGAGGAAACACTTTCTACAAAGATACCATCCGTCGTAATGAAGAATTGGCAAACTCAGGTATTAACTTTATCGGTACTGGGGTTTCTGGTGGTGAAAAAGGTGCCCTTGAAGGTCCTTCTATCATGCCTGGTGGACAAAAAGAGGCCTACGAATTGGTTGCGGATGTTCTTGAAGAAATCTCAGCTAAAGCACCAGAAGATGGCAAACCATGTGTGACTTACATCGGTCCTGATGGAGCTGGTCACTATGTGAAAATGGTTCACAACGGTATCGAGTACGGTGATATGCAATTGATCGCAGAAAGCTATGACTTGATGCAACACTTGCTAGGCCTTTCTGCAGAAGATATGGCTGAAATCTTTACTGAGTGGAACAAGGGTGAATTGGACAGCTACTTGATCGAAATTACAGCTGATATCTTGAGCCGTAAAGACGATGAAGGTCAAGATGGACCAATCGTAGATTACATCCTTGATGCTGCAGGTAACAAGGGAACTGGTAAATGGACTAGTCAATCATCACTTGACCTTGGTGTGCCATTGTCACTCATCACTGAGTCAGTATTTGCACGTTACATCTCTACTTACAAAGAAGAACGTGTGCATGCTAGCAAGGTTCTTCCAAAACCAGCTACCTTCGAATTTGAAGGAGATAAGGCTGAATTGATTGAAAAAATCCGTCAAGCCCTTTACTTCTCAAAAATCATTTCATACGCACAAGGTTTTGCTCAATTGCGTGTAGCTTCTAAAGAAAACAACTGGAACTTGCCATTCGCAGACATCGCATCTATCTGGCGTGATGGCTGTATCATCCGTTCTCGTTTCTTGCAAAAGATTACAGATGCTTACAACCGTGATGCAGACCTTGCCAACCTTCTTTTAGATGAGTACTTCTTGGATGTTACTGCTAAGTACCAACAAGCAGTGCGTGATATCGTAGCTCTTGCAGTTCAAGCTGGTGTACCAGTACCAACCTTCTCAGCAGCTATTACTTATTTTGATAGCTACCGTTCAGCTGACCTTCCAGCTAACTTGATCCAAGCACAACGTGACTACTTTGGTGCCCACACTTACCAACGTAAAGACAAAGAAGGAACCTTCCACTACTCTTGGTATGACGAAAAATAAGTAGGTCTGCCATGGGGAAACGGATTTTATTACTTGAGAAAGAACGAAATCTAGCTCATTTTTTAAGTTTGGAACTCCAAAAAGAGCAATACCGAGTTGATCAGGTTGAGGAGGGGCAAAAAGCCCTCTCCATGGCTCTTCAGACAGACTATGACTTGATTTTATTGAATGCTCATCTGGGGGATATGACAGCCCAGGATTTTGCAGACAAGCTGAGTCGGACTAAGCCAGCCTCAGTGATCATGGTCTTGGACCATCGCGAAGACTTGCAAGATCAGATTGAGGCAATCCAACGCTTTGCCGTTTCTTACATCTATAAGCCAGTTATTATTGAGAATCTGGTAGCTCGTATTTCATCGATTTTCCGAGGTCGGGACTTTATCGACCAACACTGTAGTCAGATGAAGGTTCCAACGTCTTACCGCAATCTGCGTATGGATGTAGAACATCATACTGTTTATCGTGGCGAAGAGATGATTGCTCTGACGCGTCGTGAGTATGATCTTTTGGCTACTCTTATGGGAAGCAAGAAAGTCCTGACTCGTGAGCAGTTGTTGGAAAGTGTCTGGAAGTATGAAAGTGCGACAGAAACAAATATTGTGGATGTCTATATCCGTTATCTACGTAGCAAGCTTGATGTAAAAGGTCAAAAAAGCTACATTAAAACCGTGCGTGGTGTTGGTTACGCTATGCAAGAATAGAAAGGCAGTCACGGTCGTGTAACTGCTGTTTGAGCTCTATACTATCTGTAACAGGAATTCCTGAACTCCAGATAGTATGGGGCTTTTTTTGAAGAGGCAAAAATGTAGACCCCTAGATGTCTTGTAAGGCTTCCAAGAGATGGTCAGAGAGAATGATTTCTTCTTGACCATAGTTTATACTCAATGAAAATGAAAGAGCAAACTAGGAGGCTAGCTGCAGGTTGCTCAAAACACTAGTTTTGAGGTTGCAGATGGAAGCTAACGTGATGTGAAGAGATTTTCGAAGAGTATTGGTATCTGATAAGCTTTACTTTCATAGTTCTCTACTTTTTGACACTCAAAAGGGATGAGCTAGCTGCAGCTGAAGTCAATATACTCTTTATAAGTATTCAAAAAAATGGCATTTATCATAGTTTTGAAGAAAAGTGGGATTTTATTTTTATTGCAATATTATAATATAATGAATGAGTTAAATCCTGAAATATTCTGAAAATACTGGAAAAAAATAAAAAATAATTAATATAATTGACAAATTTGCTTATATAAATTATAATGTTGAGTGTATGTGTATGTGTATGTGTATGTGTATGTGTATGTGTATGTGTATGTGTATGTGTATGTGTATGTGTATGTGTATTACATGCTATTTTTTAGAAATCAAAAGGAGAAAATGTAATGTATTTTAATCGTAAAAATGCAGAGCAAAAGAACTGGAGAATGATCAAAAAAGGAAAGCACTTCCTATTCGGTTGTTCTCTTGTTTTTGCGGTCGGAGCTAGCTTAGCTACTCAAGTGGTTCATGCAAACACAGCAGAAACTACTGTAGCAAACAACTCGACTACTGGGGATGTTAACCCTACACCGAACGGAGATGGCAAGACTTATGAGGCACCTGCTGCTGTAGCAGAAATCAAGCCAGAAGTTGCTACAACACCAGCTGTAGCAGAAAAACTTGATGGAGAAACTGCAAAAGAAGTTAAAGCTTTAGATAAAACTAAACTAGAAAACTACATTGCAGAAATCGAAGCAAAATTAGCTAACGGAACATACGAAAACAAAACAGAAGAGAGTGTTGCGGTATTAAAAGCTGACTTAGAAGCTGCAAAAGCTACATTAGCAAACGCAACAACTCAAGCAGAAATTAAAAAAGCTTACAGCAAATTAGTAACTACAGCGAACACTAAATTAAAAAACAAACCTGTAGAGAAAAAAGAAACTCCAGCAGTAGACACTACTAACGGAAAAGAAACTGTAGGTAAAAAAGCAGAAAACACTGAGAAAAAATCAGAATCTAATTCAATCGAAAACACAGGATCTAACGACCCACGTAACGGTAAAGCATTAGATAAGAATAATGCTTTTAGAGCGGAAGTTGCCTATTCAGAAGGTACAAATGCATCCGCAAATGGTCATAGTGATACCTATATTCTTAATGATGTTAATAAAGCCACGTCTACAGATGACGCTGTTAATGCAGTTTCTAGAGTTACAAATTATAAAGTTAAATATAATAAAGACGCTAGTGGGAAGATTACTTCATTAGATTGGCTTGTCTTTTATAATGATCATGCAGAAAATCTATCTAATGCGTATAATACAGATGGAGGAGATGTATATCGAAATTTCATCCAAATTCCTGCAGAAGTTAATATGCCAACTAGCATTACACGTGCAAAATATAACTCTCCAATCAACGGTAAATTAAATCCTAAAACTAAAAGACTTGAACGTATAAAACCTGATGGTTCAGCGTTGAGTAATTCTGTAACGTTTGAAAATCCAGCACCAGCTACAGCTGCTGGATTACCATTAGACAAAAAAGATACCTTTTCTCTGGCTTCTGGTTGGGAAAGTGGTATCTATGGTCGTTCTGTAGAAAAACTTGCCGGTCAAGAGGATAGATATTTCAAGAGTGCGGCGTCTAATTCTTCTCCGAGAACTAAAGAGTTATTGAATAATGTTGCCTTGAATGACAAACGTTTGATTGTGGACCGTTCGACTACAGGTGGTGATGGTAATGATGCCTATGCATGGAGTTTTAGAACTGAAGTCCCTAAAACAACAACTAACGAACAGTTAAAAGATATGAAGGTTGTGTTTGGTATGATGCGTAGTGCCACTGCTGGTGCCAATGCAGGTTTCGCCAACATTGCAACTAACCCTATAAAAATGTGGCAGTCTGATGTTTCCACACCAACAGCGAAAGATCAAACTGTAAAAGTTGGTCAAAAACCAGATGCGACAAAATCAATTGGAAACTTAGACACTCTTCCAAAAGGAACAACAGTTAAGTACAAGGATGCAGTAGATACACAAACTCCAGGTGAAAAACGAGCAACAGCAGTTGTAACTTACCCGGATAAATCTACAAAAGAAGTTCCTGTAAAAGTAATTGTTGAAAAAGAAGCAGTAGCACCAGCTAAGCCAGTTACTCCAAAACCAGAAGCACCAAAACCAAGCACGCCAGCGCCAGATGCAGCAACTAACAAACCAGCGCCAGATGCAGCAACTAACAAACCAGCGGCAGGTGCAGCGACTAACAATCCAGCAGCAACACCAACAACTAGTGGTCCAGAAATTGTCAACGATTTGGCAGGTAAAGCAAGTACGCCAGCTGATGTGACAGTAAAAGCACCAGCAGGTTCAACTGTTAAGCTTTACAATACAGATGGTGTTGTGATCGGTGAAGCTGTAGCTAATGCTCAAGGTGTAGCAACTATTCACCCTACAAACAGTCTTCCAGCAGGGGAGATTACAGCGACTTCAACACCAGCAGGTGGTAAAGAGTCAGCTAAGAGTACACCGATTACGGTTACAGCCTCACCAGTGACTGTTAAGGATGGTGGCGTGACTGGTAATAATGATACTAGACTATTGGTAAGTAGGTCAGAAATTACAGTATATCCTGGTGATAAAATTGATGTTGATGTTGTAGCTCAAGCTACAGCTTTAGAGAAATTTTCGGTTGAGAAAAATCCGACAGCTATAAAAGGCGTAGTACCATCAGGGGGCTACCTAGGATCTTCAAATGGAGCTACGATTAGACAACGTGATGCTAAGTATAGTGGTACTGTTGCAATGGACCAGCCAGCAGGAACAACTGAGGTTGTTTTTCATGCGAAGAATCGAGATAAACCAACAACGATATACAGAGCACTTATAGTAAATGTTCTTGAGACTGCTAAGAAATATGAACCAGTTGCAGGTACAAAAGTAGATATTGCAGATTCTAACGGCGTTAGTGAAACTGAAAAGAACAAGATTATCGAAGCAGTGAAAACTGCTAACCCGAGTCTTCCAGCAAATTCACAATACAGTGTGGATGAAAAAGGAAATCTTACTATCACTTATCCTGACGGATCAAAAGATAAGATTGCAGCAGCATATCTAGTAAATCCAGCAACCCCAGCAGCTCCAGCAACTCCAGCAGTAGCACCAACAGTAGAGATTCCTTACTCTAATAAAGCTACTAAAGAAGTTTATGTATACGGTGGGGAAGAAAACTCATTCGATATCAAATTTAAAGATGATAGTGGAAAAATTGCAAGTGCTACTGTAAAACAAGGTGGTAACAAAGCGTTTGCTGATGTTGCAGGTGAAGCAAATACTATCAATACACAATATGGATTTAAAGCAAATGTTATCAATGCTGAGACTCCAGCGACAGAAAAAGCCCCAGCAGTCATTACTTATTCAGGTACTCCAGCAGCGACAGATGGTTTGTCACAAGATAGACTAGATGCAGCAACTAAAGGAGAAAATCCAGAGGGTATGGCTTTAGGATGGCGTTATGCGACTGCAACGGATACAGATGGTGCATTGATTGAGAATAAAGCCGTAGGTAGCTCAACTGCAACTGACCCAGGTGCATTCCGTGTTATGCTTAAGGGACAAACTCAAAAATATGATATTGCAACACCAACTGAAAAAGTTACTGTAGCAGATCCAGCTAACGTAACAGATGCCGACTTAGCTAAAATCAAAGAGAAACTTCAACTTGAGTATTCTCAAAACAACGATGACGCTAACTTAGCAGACAAAAAAGGTAAAGCTGTAGCTGATAAAGACGCTAAGATTAAATCAGTCGAAAAAGATGCTGATGGAAATCTTGTTGTAACATATAAAGATGGTTCTCAAGATAAAAAACCATTGTCAGAATTTGTAACTAAAGAAACAACAGCAGTAGCTCCAACAGTAGAGATTCCTTACTCTAACAAAGCTACTAAAGAAGTTTATGTATACGGTGGGGAAGAAAACTCATTTGATATCAAATTCAAAGATGATAGTGGAAAAATTGCAAGTGCTACTGTAAAACAAGGTGGTAACAAAGCGTTTGCTGATGTTGCAGGTGAAGCAAATACTATCAATACTCAGTATGGATTTAAAGCAAATGTTATCAATGCTGAGACTCCAGCGACAGAAAAAGCCCCAGCAGTCATTACTTATTCAGGTACTCCAGCAGCGACAGATGGTTTGTCACAAGATAGACTAGATGCAGCAACTAAAGGAGAAAATCCAGAGGGTATGGCTTTAGGATGGCGTTATGCGACTGCAACGGATACAGATGGTGCATTGATTGAGAATAAAGCCGTAGGTAGCTCAACTGCAACTGACCCAGGTGCATTCCGTGTCATGCTTAAGGGACAAACTCAAAAATATGACATTGCAACACCAACTGAAAAAGTTACTGTAGCAGATCCAGCTAACGTAACAGATGCTGACTTGGCTAAAATCAAAGAGAAGCTTCAACTTGAGTACTCTCAAAACAACGATGACGCTAACTTAGCAGACAAAAAAGGTCAAGCTGTAGCTGATAAAGATGCTAAGATCCAATCAGTAACAAAAGATGACAAAGGAAATCTTGTAGTAACCTATAAAGATGGTTCTCAAGATAAGAAACCATTGTCAGAATTTGTAACTAAAAAACCAACAGATGCAGATAAGAACACACCAACAGCTAAACCACAAACTGTTGATAAAGGAACAACACCAAAAGCAGAAGATTCAATTGGAAATGTTAAAGATCTTCCTAAGGGCACAACAGTAGCCTACAAGGAACCAGTAGACACAACAACTCCAGGTGAAAAAGACGCGACAGTAGTAGTGACTTACCCAGATGGCTCTACAGAAGAAGTTCCAGTTAAGGTAACAGTTAAAGAACCAAGTTCACCTGAAGATCCAGCAACTAAGGATACAGATGGCGACGGCTTAACTGATAAAGAAGAAGCTGAAAAAGGCACAGATCCTACTAAAGCTGATACAGATGGCGATGGCGTCACTGATAAGGAAGAATTAGAGAAAGGCACAGATCCAAAAGATCCTAACTCTAAACCAGAAAATCCATCAGCACCAACAGATGCAGATAAGAACACACCAACAGCTAAACCACAAACTGTAGACAAAGGAACAACACCAAAAGCAGAAGATTCAATTGGAAATGTAAAAGATCTTCCTAAGGGTACAACAGTAGCCTTCAAGGATCCAGTAGATACAGCAACACCAGGTGAAAAAGATGCGACAGTAGTTGTAACATATCCAGATGGCTCTACAGAAGAAGTTCCAGTTAAGGTAACGGTTAAAGACCCAAGTTCACCTGAAGATCCAACAACTAAGGATACAGACGGCGATGGCTTGACTGATAAGGAAGAAGCAGACAAAGGAACAGATCCTAAGAAAGCTGATACAGACGGCGATGGCTTGACTGATAA
>CAJNBT010000006.1 GCA_905221085.1 bacterium | reverse complement strand
ACACAGAAGTTAAGCCCTAGAACGCCGGAAGTAGTTGGGGGTTGCCCCCTGTGAGATATGGAAGTCGCTTAGCTCTAATCCGCCATAGCTCAGTTGGTAGTAGCGCATGACTGTTAATCATGATGTCGTAGGTTCGAGTCCTACTGGCGGAGTAATTTAGTTAAGAGGTTTAGACCTCTTTTTTTGTTATGTGACTTTCAGTCCGTCTTGCTCCTTTAGGTACGAGACAAAAAACACCTGCTATGTGGGTGCGTGTCGAAGGTTATACCAAAAACTTCAAACGCGATACAATAAAGATGTTCAAGTCAATTGTAAAGCGAAAGGAGAAAAATATGGTACAAAAGGCTCATAGTTTATCGCACACAAACATGTTTACCCCTAAGTATAGACGAAAAGTAATCTATAATCAATATTGAAGTAGTTTAGGAGAAATATTTCATCGCTTGTGTAGTTATAAAGGAGTTGAAATTATCGAGGGTCACTTAATGTCAGACCAGGTACACAAGGATAAGTGTTTCGAGTTTCATGAAGTGCGACCAATCTCTTTTTGATAGGCTTCAAATAACTGATTGACAGTTACAAATTCCCCAGCTTGAGCATCTTCTATATGACGTTTTAGAAATGCTTGTTCTTCTTTGTCAGTCATATATTCTAGATGACGTCCACCACGGGTTTCTTGAAGAAGAGCTTCTAAATCAAACTCCTTATATTTTTACAAATTCCTCCAAACAGTTGTTTTATTGCAATCTAGCAGATCCATGATTTCTTTATAACTCCTTTCTTTTGAACGAAAATAAATAATCTGTAGACGTTTATGATATTTGGCGTACGAAGAATCTCTTAGGAGTTTCTCAATTTTTTGTATTTCTTCATTTGTAAGTTTCATAACTACTATTATAAGATGTTTTTTTGATTTTAGTCTAGTATTAAAAGGAAAAAGTGCATTAATGATGTTTGACAAATACGCTAATCTCAAGTACAAGTTTGGGAGTCGGTATTTCTGGGCGGAAGGTTATTATGTAAGTACAGTAGGGCTTAATGAATCTACAATTAAGAAATATATTCAAGATTAAAGAAATTATCTAGCGGATGATTTCTTCACGAGTATGACAATTTGAGAACGAGTAAAGCATGATATAGCACTAGATAAATTAAGTGTAAGAGAATATGAGGATCCCTTTAGGGATAGTGGTAAGTAATACTAAAGCCTTTTTGAGAAGCAAGTGACGAGTCAAGAGCAATAAGGCTTGAACAAGATGAAAGCCAGCCTCTTTAGGCGCTGGCTGGTAATTTGGGTTTATAGCCCTGGTACAAGAACCTGAGACAAAATAGTTCTCGACTACAAAAAAGCTAGAGATTTCCAATTGCGGAACTCTAGCTTTTTAATTTTGAGTCGTTCTCTTATTGTATTTTAGGAGGTTATTGGCCATAAGTACCAATCCCATGTCAATTCTCACTTGACGCTTCCCTCTCAGATTACATCTCTTGTAACCCAAACAAGCCTTTATCTGCCCAGAGACAGGTTCCACATCAATCTTGCGTTGAGCGAAAATCTGTCTACCTTCAGGAGATAAAAGCGCCTGACATTCTTTAGCTTTCAAGTGTTGATAGCGTTCGTTCATATACAGTCCCTTTTGAGGAGCTGATTCAGGTTCATCAGCGTAGTAAACCTTGATTTCCTGTTGAAAGTCCGTCTGTGTTTTCTGATGTTTGATATGGTGAAAACGATAGCACCAGCCATCAGGATGTGTGTAGCTATCCTCCTTATCATCATAGTGCCAATTCGCTAAGTTTCTAGCTGACTGTTTATACCCTCTCTTCTGTTCCTTGTCAAACATGGCATATTTAATCAGATGGTTCACCTTCTTTTCATCTAAACGAAGGAGGTTCTCTTCACTTCCATATCCAGCATTTGCGACAACTGTCTTCAATTCATGCGGATAGGTTTCAAGTAAGGGTAGAAGAGTCTTGGTGTCTGTAGGATTTGAGAAGACATCATAGTGAAGAACAAACTGCTTTTCCGTAGCGATTTGAAGATTATAAGCAGCCTTGAGTTGACCATTTTTCATATTGTCTTCTTTCATTCTCATAAAAGTGGCATCTGGATCGGTTTTGGAAAAACTGTTACGCCCTTCAAATGTCTCCTGATAGTTCTCATATTTTTCAGCACGTACTGAAAAATCATCCTTGATTTTACGCAAGACTTTCTTGAGTTTACGACGCTGGGTTTTACGTTCATCCTTTCCTTTAACGGGTGTCTCCTCAATGTCCTGGTTCAATTTTTTCAATTCTTCTTCAAGGACTTGAGCGAATGCAAGCAACTGCTCTGAGGAGATAGGCTCTTGTGTATCCAGTTCGATAGCTTGATGGATAAGAGGAGTGATTTCTTCTTGAAAATAGACATGTATCTGTTCTTGAAGCTTGGTGGAAAACTTGTCCGTTGCTTTTTTTGGAGATGAGAGACTATTGTCCTAGACTCCATGATTATGTAATTAATAATCTATCTCGTGTTATTAGAGGCGAGACATTTTTCTTGGATAGAAAACTTTCAGAGATCTCCATTTTGAGCAATGATAGCACTTAAAACGGCGTTTTCTAAGAAAGATTCTGGTTTGATTTTTTTTTATACTACAAAATCAAATCCATAATACCTATATAAAAATATTATAGTTATGATAGGATTTACCCAAAAGTTTTAAGGCAGTCTTTTTAGGACTTTAATCGTTTGAAGTTTAGGTAGTAAATTTGTTTCTATTCTGTCAACTTTTCCTATTTTTCATCTTGTTGAGGCTGGTATTTTAACAATTCAGGAATTGATACTTAATGTTTTAAATTTTTTGTTAGAATAAAGGTCATAAAAAGAAAAGGAGTATATATTTATGCTACAAAAAATTTATGAGCAGATGGCGGATTTTTATAGAAATATTGAAGAAGAGTATGGTACTGTATTTGGTGATAATTTTGATTGGGAACATTTTCATTTTAAATTTTTAATTTATTATTTAGTGAGATATGGTATTGGGTGTCGTAGGGATTTTATTGTTTACCATTATCGTGTTGCTTATCGTTTGTATCTTGAAAAGATGATAATGAAACAAGGTTTTATTTCTTGTTGAGATAGTCTGAGTGAATTTCCGAACAAATTTATTATTTTATAGAAAGATAATGATAAATAGCTGGTTATTTTTCTAAAACATTTTTTAATAGTTGGAAATAGCAAATCTTTCTATTGTTTCTTCTTGATAAAAAGGCGATTTTTTCTTATAATAAATTGTAAGATATAATTGCAGGTGAGATTCCTGCCATGTATGTGAGAAAGGAAGAGTCTAAGGGCTCAGACAAGATTATGACTTCAGTTGTTGTTGTAGGTACCCAGTGGGGTGATGAAGGTAAAGGGAAGATTACAGATTTCCTTTCAGCGAATGCAGAAGTGATTGCACGTTACCAAGGTGGTGATAATGCAGGTCACACGATTGTGATTGATGGTAAGAAATTTAAGTTGCACTTGATTCCATCTGGTATTTTCTTCCCTGAAAAAATCTCTGTTATTGGGAATGGTATGGTTGTAAATCCTAAATCTCTTGTAAAAGAGTTGAGCTATCTTCATGAGGAGGGGGTGACAACTGATAACTTGCGTATTTCTGATCGCGCGCATGTCATTTTGCCATACCATATCGAGTTGGATCGTTTGCAAGAAGAAGCTAAGGGCGACAATAAGATTGGGACTACAATTAAGGGGATTGGTCCTGCTTATATGGACAAGGCTGCTCGTGTTGGGATTCGTATCGCAGATCTTTTAGATAAAGATATTTTCCGTGAGCGTTTAGAACGTAACCTTGCTGAAAAGAATCGTCTTTTTGAAAAATTGTATGACAGTAAAGCGATTGATTTTGATGATATTTTTGAAGAATATTACGAATATGGTCAACAAATCAAGAAGTATGTGACAGACACATCTGTTATCTTGAATGATGCGCTTGATAATGGTAAACGTGTGCTTTTTGAAGGTGCCCAAGGTGTTATGCTAGATATTGACCAAGGTACATATCCATTTGTTACGTCATCAAACCCTGTGGCTGGTGGTGTGACCATTGGTTCTGGTGTTGGTCCAAGTAAGATTGATAAGGTTGTAGGTGTATGTAAAGCCTATACCAGTCGTGTAGGAGACGGACCTTTCCCAACGGAGTTGTTTGATGAAGTGGGAGAACGTATCCGTGAAGTAGGTCATGAATATGGTACAACAACTGGTCGTCCACGTCGTGTGGGTTGGTTTGATTCAGTTGTGATGCGTCATAGCCGTCGTGTTTCTGGTATCACTAACCTTTCATTGAACTCTATCGATGTTTTGAGTGGTTTAGATACAGTGAAAATCTGTGTGGCCTATGATCTTGATGGTCAACGTATTGACTACTATCCAGCTAGTCTTGAGCAATTGAAACGTTGCAAGCCTATCTATGAAGAGTTGCCAGGTTGGTCAGAAGATATTACTGGAGTTCGTAATTTGGAAGATCTTCCTGAGAATGCGCGTAACTACGTTCGTCGTGTGAGTGAATTGGTTGGCGTTCGTATTTCTACTTTCTCAGTGGGTCCTGGTCGTGAACAAACAAATATTTTAGAAAGTGTTTGGTCCTAAGAGATTTTTAAGATTTGTTTAAGATAGGTCGGGTATACTATAGACAGTTACAAGAAGACCTCCTAACTTGTTGTAACAAATATCCTAAACTTTTCTTTTTCATAATAATCTCCCTATAGAGTCACCGCATTCGGTGGCTTTTTTTGTCTTGGGATTCATGATATAATAATAAAATCGATAAGTAGGAAAAGGGAAATTGATGAATTATACAGTTGAAGAAAAAGAAGTTTTTATGAGGGAGGCTTTGAGAGAGGCTGAGATTGCTCTTGAACACGATGAAATTCCAATTGGTTGTGTGATTGTCAAGGACGGAGAAATCATTGGTCGTGGGCATAATGCGCGTGAGGAATTACAGCGAGCGGTTATGCATGCGGAGATTATGGCCATAGAGGATGCGAACTTGAGTGAGGAGAGCTGGCGCTTGCTGGACTGCACGCTTTTTGTGACCATTGAGCCTTGTGTCATGTGTAGTGGAGCAATTGGACTTGCCCGTATTCCAAACGTGGTCTATGGGGCTAAAAACCAGAAATTTGGCGCTGCTGGGAGTTTGTACGATATCTTGACAGATGAGCGTCTCAATCATCGTGTGGAGGTTGAAACGGGAATTTTGGAAGATGAATGCGCAGCTATTATGCAGGACTTTTTTAGAAATAGACGGAAAAAATAATTTTGCTTTTAAAATGAATAGGAATGTGATATAATAAACGGTGGAGCAACAGTTCTGCGTGAAGCGGGTCAGGGGAGGAATCCAGCAGCCCTAAGCGATTTGAATTGTGTGCTCTTTTTTTCGTGCTTTTTCCGAATAAATAAGATAGAATAATCTAGAATAAATGATAATAGAAAAGAGAAGATGATGAAAATTCGTGGTTTTGAATTGGTTTCTAGTTTTACAGATGAAAATTTATTGCCCAAGCGTGAGACAGCGCATGCGGCTGGTTACGACTTAAAGGTTGCTGTGCGTACGGTTATTGCGCCAGGAGAGATTGTCTTGGTTCCGACAGGGGTTAAGGCTTATATGCAACCGACTGAGGTTCTATACCTCTATGATCGCTCTTCAAACCCTCGTAAGAAGGGCTTGGTCTTGATTAATTCAGTTGGGGTCATTGATGGGGATTATTATGGAAATCCTGGGAATGAAGGACATATCTTTGCACAGATGAAAAACATTACCGACCAAGAAGTTGTTCTTGAAGTTGGAGAACGTGTTGTCCAGGCTGTCTTTGCTCCTTTCTTAATTGCAGATGGAGATGCGGCTGATGGCGTTCGAACTGGTGGATTTGGATCGACAGGGCACTAGAATGAAGATTATCTTTGTACGTCACGGGGAGCCAGATTACCGTGAGTTAGAGGAGCGTTCTTATACGGGATTTGGGATAGATTTGGCATCTTTGTCTGAGAAGGGACGACAGCAAGCCCAGGAACTGAGCAAAAATCCTTTCCTCTCTTCAGCAGAAATAATCGTATCTTCTGCAGTCACAAGAGCTTTAGAAACGGCTTCTTATGTGGCTTGTGCTACGGGACTTCCTTTGAGAGTGGAGCCTTTATTACATGAATGGCAGGTCTATGAAAGTGGCACAGATAATTTTGAAAAAGCTCGTACTATGTTTCTAGAAAATAAGGGGGAGTTACTTTCTAATAGTCCTATTCAATATGAGACAGCTGCGGAGATGAAGTCTCGGTTTCTAGAATGTATATCTAAGTATCGAGAACATCAGACTGTGGTAGTTGTCGCTCATAACATGCTCATGCGCCAGTTTGTGCCAAATGAGAAGATTGATTTTTGCCAAGTGATTGAGTGTGAGTTAGAGATATAGAAAGAGGTTTATCATCGCAAAGAAAAAAGCGACATTTGTATGTCAAAATTGTGGGTATAATTCCCCTAAATATCTGGGACGATGTCCTAACTGTGGGTCTTGGTCTTCCTTTGTAGAAGAGGTTGAGGTTGCCGAGGTCAAGAATGCGCGTGTGTCCTTGACAGGTGAGAAAACCAAGCCCATGAAACTGGCTGAGGTGACTTCTATAAACGTCAATCGAACCAAGACGGAGATGGAGGAATTCAACCGTGTACTTGGAGGAGGAGTAGTACCGGGAAGTCTCGTCCTCATAGGTGGGGATCCTGGAATTGGGAAATCAACCCTTCTCCTACAAGTCTCAACCCAGTTGTCTCAAGTGGGGACGGTTCTCTACGTCAGCGGGGAGGAATCTGCCCAGCAGATTAAACTACGTGCAGAGCGTTTGGGTGATATTGATAGCGAGTTTTATCTCTATGCAGAGACCAATATGCAGAGTGTTCGCGCAGAGGTAGAGAGAATCCAGCCAGACTTCCTCATTATTGACTCAATTCAAACCATTACGTCTCCTGAGATTTCAGGGGTACAGGGGTCTGTTTCTCAAGTGCGTGAGGTAACGACTGAACTTATGCAGCTGGCCAAAACCAATAACATTGCCATCTTTATCGTAGGGCATGTGACTAAGGAGGGAACCTTGGCTGGGCCGAGAATGTTGGAGCATATGGTGGATACGGTGCTTTACTTTGAAGGGGAGCGTCACCATACCTTCCGTATTTTGAGAGCGGTCAAAAACCGTTTTGGTTCTACCAATGAAATTGGGATTTTTGAGATGCAGTCGGGCGGTTTGGTTGAGGTCCTCAATCCGAGTCAAGTTTTTCTAGAGGAGCGTTTGGATGGAGCGACTGGTTCGTCAATCGTTGTGACCATGGAAGGGACGCGTCCAATTTTAGCAGAGGTTCAGGCTTTGGTGACACCGACCATGTTTGGAAATGCCAAGCGCACGACGACTGGCCTTGACTTCAATCGTGCTAGCTTGATTATGGCTGTCTTGGAGAAACGGGCAGGTCTCTTGCTTCAAAATCAGGATGCCTATCTCAAATCTGCTGGCGGTGTCAAATTGGATGAACCTGCGATTGACTTAGCCGTCGCTGTTGCTATTGCTTCGAGCTACAAGGACAAGCCAACCAACCCTCAGGAATGTTTTGTGGGAGAACTTGGTTTGACGGGAGAAATTCGGCGCGTGAATCGTATCGAGCAGCGTATTAATGAAGCTGCTAAACTGGGCTTTACTAAGATTTATGTACCCAAAAATTCCTTGACAGGAATCACTCCACCTAAGGAAATTCAGGTTATTGGGGTGACAACGATTCAGGAAGTCTTGAAAAAGGTATTCTCCTAATAGTTATGGTCAGCTTTAGATGACTAATTATTTTATTGCTAACATTTATTAAAACAAGGAGGAATTTCTTATGAAATTTTCTATAGACAGTCATATGCAATTTCCTTTGGTAGAGTTGTCACTCAATCAAGGAGAAACCGTCTATATCCAGCGAGGTAGTATGGTTTACCACACGCCTAATGTAAGTCTCAATACCCAGCTCAATGCTAGCGGTTCAGGTTTGGGACGTTTTGTTAAAGCTGTAGGACGTTCAATGGTTTCTGGTGAAAGCACCTTCATTACTCAAGCTGTAGCAGAGTCTGATAACGGGAACCTTGCTCTAGCACCAGATACTCCTGGGCAAGTAATTGCTCTTGAACTAGGTGAAAAACAATATCGACTGAATGATGGAGCTTTTCTAGCTCTTGATGGTACAGCTTCCTATACTATGGAGAGTCAGTCTATTGGTAAAGCTCTGTTCGGAGGGCAAGGCGGTCTCTTTGTGATGACTACCCAAGGCCAGGGAACTCTCTTGGCCAATGCTTTTGGATCTATCAAGAAAATTGAGCTACAAAACCAAGAAATAACCATTGACAATGCCCATGTGGTGGCTTGGAGTCAATCTTTGGACTATAATATCCACTTAGAAAATAGCTTCTGGCAGTCTATTGGTACAGGCGAAGGAGTGGTGAATACCTTCCGAGGAACTGGTGAGGTCTACGTACAAAGTCTCAATCTTCAGAGCTTTGCAGGATCGCTCAATAAGTATATCCAAAAAGGTTCATAAAAATAAAACTAGGACAGAAGCCCAAGCTAGAAGCTGGATGTCTCTGTCCCAGTTTTTTTATATGAAGGTTGACAACTGACAAGACAAAGAAAAGATGGTAAGATAGGATATAAATAATTTGGTGTTCAAATTATCTGATAGACTAGAAAGTGAGTTGTCATGTCCTATTTTGAAAATTTTTTAAAAGCCAATCAAGCCTATGTAGAACTGCATGGAGATCTTCATTTATCAATCAAACCAAAGACCAAGGTTGCAATCGTAACTTGTATGGACTCGCGTTTACACGTTGCGCCAGCTCTTGGGTTGGCTCTGGGAGATGCTCATATTTTGCGGAATGCTGGAGGGCGAGTGACAGATGATATGATTCGTTCGCTAGTTATTTCCCAGCAACAAATGGGGACAAGAGAGATTGTGGTATTGCACCATACAGACTGTGGTGCTCAGACCTTTGAAAATGGTCCTTTTCAGGAGTATCTGAAAGAGGAACTAGGTGTCGATGTGTCAGACCAGGACTTCTTGCCCTTCCAAGATATAGAGGAGAGTGTACGCGAGGATATGCAACTCCTTATCGAGTCTCCCCTAATACCAGATGATGTCATTATCTCTGGTGCTATTTACGATGTGGATACAGGAAGGATGACAGTCGTAGAATTATAGACACTTCATTTAGAAAGAAAGTGTATGAAGAAAAACAGTATTTTATTTATTTTTATCTTATTGCTATGTATTGGTTTACAGTATGAAACCATCTACTATACGGATGGTTCGATGTCAGGTGCGGAATATGGACTAATGGGAGTTTCTATCTTTCTAGCTCTCTTTTACATAGTTCCGGCTCTTTATTTCCTTTTCCGTATTGGAAAAAAATGGGAATTGCCAAAGAAGGCCTTGATCTTGTCTTTATTGGGTGGGATGTTCCTTTCGGGTTGGTTGTCTAGCTTTGCGAATACCTATATCCATGATTTACTGGGCGTTCTTTTCCCAGATAGTGTATTTTTAAATGCTTTTGAAAGTGCTATTGTGGCTCCTTTGGTAGAAGAGCCCTTGAAATTGTTGCCACTTGTCTTTGTTTTAGCTTTGATTCCTGTGCGAAACTTAAAATCATTGTTTTTACTAGGCATTGCTTCTGGTTTGGGATTCCAAATGATTGAGGATATTGGCTACATTCGTACAGATTTGCCAGAGGGCTTTGATTTTACCATTTCAAGGATTTTGGAGCGTATCATCTCAGGAATTGCCTCTCACTGGACTTTTTCAGGTCTGGCTGTAGTAGGTGTTTACTTGCTTTACAGAGCCTATAAAGGACAGAAGACTGGCAAGAAAGAGGGGCTTATTTTCCTAGGTTTAGCCTTGGGAACTCACTTCCTGTTTAATTCTCCTTTTGTGGAGTTGGAGACAGAGTTGCCCTTAGCGATTCCAGTGGTTACGGCTATTGCTCTTTATGGTTTTTATCAGGCTTATCGCTTTGTTGAGAAGCACGATGAGTTGATGAACTAGAATATTTTTCAAAAGAATGATGCAGGGGCACAAATATGGTGCCCTTCTTTTATTTTTGATTGAAAAATAGTGCAAAAAGCGCTACAATGGTAGATAGAAAAATCTTGTGAAAAGCACAAGCGATACATATATACCGGAGGAAATCATGTCTTTTTCTGATTTAAAGCTGTTTGCCCTTTCTTCTAATCAAGAATTGGCAAAACGTGTAGCGCAGGAGATTGGGATAGAGTTGGGGAAATCAAGTGTTCGCCAATTTTCAGATGGAGAGATTCAGGTCAACATCGAAGAATCAATCCGTGGGAAACACGTCTTTATCCTACAATCAACTAGTTCGCCTGTAAATGACAATCTGCTTGAAATTTTGATTATGGTGGATGCTTTGAAGCGTGCGAGTGCAGAATCTGTCAATGTTGTCATGCCTTACTATGGGTATGCACGTCAGGATAGAAAGGCGAGAGCGCGTGAGCCAATCACTTCAAAACTTGTTGCAAATATGCTTGAAGTAGCTGGAGTGGATCGTTTGTTGACAATCGACTTGCATGCTGCGCAGATTCAAGGATTCTTTGATATTCCTGTGGATCACTTGATGGGGGCTCCTCTGATTGCGGATTATTTTGAGCGTCGTGGCATGGTTGGTTCTGACTATGTGGTTGTCAGCCCAGACCATGGAGGGGTGACTCGTGCCCGTAAGTTGGCAGAATTTTTGAAAACATCTATTGCTATCATTGACAAACGTCGTAGCGTTGATAAGATGAATACCAGTGAAGTCATGAACATCATCGGTAAGGTTGAAGGCAAGACTTGTATCTTGATTGATGATATGATTGATACCGCTGGAACGATTTGTCACGCAGCAGATGCACTTGCGGAAGCTGGTGCTGTTGAAGTCTATGCAAGCTGTACGCACCCAGTTCTTTCTGGTCCTGCTATGGACAATATCCAAAAATCAGCTATTAAGAAATTGGTTGTTTTGGATACCATCTATCTGCCAGAAGAGCGTTTGATTGATAAGATTGAGCAGATTTCGATTGCTCATCTACTGGGTGATGCTATTGTGCGTATCCATGAAAAACGCCCACTTTCTCCACTTTTTAGTATTGAGAAAAAGATTTAATGACCAAGCCTGAGATAATTCTCAGGTTTTTTTCGTCTCTTTTCCGAATAAATAGATAGAGTCAGTGAATCTAGTAAAACTAGATTTAATACTCTTCGAAAATCAAATTCAAACCACGTCAACGTCGCCTTGCCGTACTCAAGTACAGCCTGCGGCTAGTTTCCTAGTTTGCTCTTTGATTTTCATTGAGTATAAGACTATGGTATAATAAAAGGAGGAAAAGGATGATTCTAAGACATCCGGGCATCAGCCCAACCAATGATTTGGTTGCTAAGAAAATCTTTAGCAATCCAGAAATCACTTGTCAATTTATCCGCGATATGTTGGATTTACCAGCAAAAAATGTGACCATTTTGGAGAGAAGCAATATTCACGTCTTACCTTCCCTGCCCTACTCGGCGCAGGATTTCTATACCAGTATAGATGTCTTGGCGGAGTTGGATAATGGCACTCAGGTAATTATCGAGATTCAGGTGCATCATCAGAATTTTTTCATTAATCGTTTGTGGGCTTACCTATGCAGTCAGGTCAATCAAAACCTAGAAAAAATTCGCCAGCAAGAAGGCAATACACACCAGAGTTACAAGCATATCGCACCAGTATATGCTATCGCAATTGTGGATAGTAATTACTTCTCAGATGACTTGGCTTTCCACAGCTTTAGTATGCGAGAGGACACGACAGGTGATGTCTTAACCATCACCAATAACGGTCAAGAAAACCATCTGGTTAAGATGGCATTCTTGGAATTAAAAAAATACAGAGAAACCAGCAAAGACGAGGTTCGCAAGCCGTGGTTGGAGTTTTTCGGGAATAAGCCCTTTACCCAGAACCCCCAGCGAGCCATCAGCCAAGCAGACCAACTGCTGGACTATAAGAGCTGGTCCGAGGAGGACAGGAAAATGTTTAGTGAACAACGCAGGCGTGAGGAACAAGCATTATTGGCTCATGACTATGCCTTGGAAACAGCTAGGGCGGAAGGTATTGAAAAAGGCTTAGAACGTGGTCGTGCAGAAGGTATTGAACAAGGTTTAGAGCGTGGGAAAGTTGAAGGACAAATCTTTACCTTTCTAGATTTAGTACGCCAACATGTTTTAACTTCCGAATTTGCGAGTGAACAATTGAGTATGACCGTTGCTGAGTTTGAAGCTTTATTATGAGTTCAATCTTTATATAGTAGAAAGTTTATGAAATGGTAAGTGTTATCAAAATACTTGCCGTTTTTACTTGACTTTTATGAGGGGTTATAAGATAATACTTAGGAAGTGAGTTCTATCCAACTGTCTATGTAGATTAGATATGAATGATTTTACTCAAGGATGATTAGTTTGTGAGATTTTCACTCAAAAATACAGTATTTGACGGGTATTTTTCTCACAAAGATGTTTTTTTCACCTTTTTTTCTAAAAATAGGTAAAAACTTTAAAAACTCGAAGAAAACCCTTGACAAATCCTGCAAATATTTATATACTGTATGGTAGTAAGATAGTCTTACGAAAAATATATAATGAAAAATAAAGGAGATAAAACGATGAAAAAAGTTTTATTGACAAGCGCAGCAGCACTTGCTGTATTTACAGTTGCACCTGTTTTTGCAAATGGTGAAAACCCAGCTTCAAGTAACCAATTACTTCAAAAGAAATATGTTTCTGAACGTGATATTGCTGAAGAAGCTAACCGTCAAGTAGCAGCGCATGATGGTGAAATCCGTGTTGAAGCAGAACGTCAATTTGCTCAACAAGGTGGTCAAACAGTTGTAGCAGCAGAAAAAGCATTGAAAGACTTCTTGGATTCAGGATACTACGGACATGATTTTTCTGATAAAAAAGCAGCATTGGAAGCAAACATTGCCGCAGCAAAATCAAACCAAAAATTTGAAGATATCTACAACACAGTGAAAAGTCGCTATGTTGAAAAATTGCAAGAACAATATCGTAAAAGTGCAAAAGATGCAGGTAAATACTTTGCTAATGCAGTAGAAGATAATAAACCAAACAATACTCGCATCAATGAAGACCAAGCTAACCAAGGTACTAAAGCTAACCAAGCTTCTACAGGATGGGTTAAAGATGCTAAAGGTCAATGGAGCTATGTCCTTGATGAAAAAGGAACAAAAGCTACTAGCTGGAAACAAATTGATGGTAAATGGTACTTCTTTAACGCTGAAGGCGTAATGCAAAAATGGTGGGTTAAAGATGGTAACACTTGGTACTACCTAAATGGTTCAGGTGAAATGCAAACAGGTTGGTTGCTTGACGGTGGTAAATGGTACTTCCTTGAAGCATCAGGTGCTATGAAAGCTAGCCAATGGTTCCAAGTAAAAGACAAATGGTACCACGTTGACAGTTCAGGTGCATTGTCAGTAAACACTACTGTAAATGGTTACACTGTAAACGGAAACGGTGAATGGGTTTAATTTTAAATAATTGAATCATAACAGGAGAGAAATCTCCTGTTTTTTTTGGCTTTAACAATGGTAGTGGGTTGAGTTTTGTCTATATCACTGGATGGTAAAAAATTGATTGTAAGACCTACTACTTTGAAACTGATGGCTTCAAACCGTTGGGATTGGTAAAAGTTGCTGATAAAACTTATTATTTTGTTGAAAACGGTGAGAAGAAAATTGGATTTATCAAAACAGAAGAAAAAACTTACTATCTAAAAGATGGTATTCTGACACCCAATATTGCTGTAATTGATTGTAAAAAATTCTTTATTGATAATGAAGGGAACCGATCTGTTGGATGGAAGAAAATTGACGGTGACTGGTATTATTTCTCTAAAGAAGATGGAATGAAGACAGGTTGGCTGAAAGATGGTTCATGGTATTACTTGGATGAAACTGGTTGGAAACAAGTTGATGGTAATTGGTATTATTTAGATGGCTCAGGTGCCATGCAGACAGGTTGGAAACTTATAAATGGTAGTTGGTACCATCTCGACAGTTTAGGTAAAATGAGTACTAGATGGATAAAAGAAAATGGTACATGGTATTATCTAGATGGCTCAGGTGCTATGCAGACAGGTTGGAAACTTGTAGATGGTAAGTGGTATTATCTCAATAATTCAGGTGCCATGCAAACCGGCTGGTTGAACCAAAGTGGTACATGGTATTATCTAGATGGCTCAGGTGCAATGAAGACAGGTTGGTACCAAGTTGGAGGTAAATGGTACTATTCATACCCATCAGGAGCTTTGGCGGTGAACACAACTATCGATGGTTACACAGTAAATGCTAACGGTGAGTGGGTGTAGTTTGAATTTGTTTATGTCACCAGGAGATTTTTAGCTTAGTTTTTATAGCAGATATTAAGATAATACTGCAGTTAAATAATTAGTATCTCTAGGAGCTCTTCCATTTATCAAATGTAAAATCCAATTAGTTAAGAGATATGAAAGAGAAGGATTTTTTGCCTTCTCTTTTGAGTTTGGGATGAATCTGAATCGTCTCGGGTAAATGAAAGAAGTGAACAGGATAATATTTCAGTTCTGTTCACTTTTATGTTATTCATTATTCTAGGGTCTTATAATAGCGACTCAAACTCAGCGACAGTCATGCCTAGCTGTTGACTGGCAACATCAGATGACAGTAGCTGTTGACGGACTAGATTTATTAAACCTACTTTTAATCCCTCTTCAATCCCTTCTGCACGACCACGTTCTAAGCCCTTTTCTTCAGCTTGCTCCAAAGCATAGTCCTGTGCTAACAAAGCTTGTTCTTCGCGCATACGTAGTTGATTAAACATCTTCCTGTCCTCCTCGGACCAGCTCTTGTAGTCCAGCAGTTGGTCTGCTTGGCTGATGGCTCACTCAGGTTGTTGGGTAAAGGGCTTGTTACCGAAAAACTCCAACCACGGTTTGCGAACCTCGTCTTTGCTGGTTTCTCTGTATTTTTTTAGTTCCAAGAACGCCATCTTGACCAGATGGTTTTCTTGACTGTTAGTGCTGGTCTTACAACAACGCTTCGAACTCAGCTATAGTCATACCTAACTGCTGGCTGGCAACCTCCGAAGTAAGAAGACCTTGACGAACAAGATTTGCTAACATAGCAAAACCTCCCTCAACTTTCCCACGCTCTAAACCTTTTTCAATACCTTCCGCTCGGCCTCGTTCCAGTCCCTGTTCAATACCTTCCGCCCTAGCAGTCTCCAAGGCATAATCCTGAGCCAATAACGCTTGTTCTTCGCGCATACGTAGTTGACTAAACATTTTCCTGTCCTCCTCAGACCAGCTCTTGTAGTCCAGCAGTTGATCTGCTTGGCTAATGGCTCGCTCGGGTTCTTGGGTAAAGGGTTTATTCCCAAAAAACTCCAACCACGGTTTGCGAACCTCGTCTTTGCTGGTTTCTCTGTATTTTTTTAGTTCCAAGAATGCCATCTTGACCAGATGGTTTTCTTGTCCATTATTGGTGATGGTTAAAACCTCACCTGTCGTATCCTCGCGCATGCTAAAACTGTGAAAAGCCAAGTCATCCGAGAAGTAATTGCTATCGACAATTGCGATAGCGTATACTGGTGCGATGTGTTTGTAGCTCTGGTGGGTATCACCTTCTCGTTGGCGAATTTTTTCAAGGTTTTGATTGACCTGACTGCATAGGTAAGCCCACAAACGATTAATGAAAAAATTCTGATGATGAACTTGGATTTCGATAATAACCTGCGTGCCATTATCCAACTCCGCCAAGACATCTATACTGGTATAGAAATCCTGCGCTGAATAAGGCATGGAGGGTAATACATGAATATTGCTTCCCTCCAAAATGGTCACATTTTTTGCTGGTAAATCCAGCATATCGCGGATAAATTGACAAGTGATTTCTGGATTGCTAAAGATTTTCTTAGCAACTAAGTCATTGGTCGGGCTGATGCCCGGATGACGTACAGTCATATTCTTTCTCCTTTCATTATAGCACATTTTTAAATCTAGATTTACTAGATTATCTGGCTCTATCTATTTATTCGGAAAAAGTATGAAAAATACTCGGTCTGGCTCTTCCCAATGGTATTTTTTGGTGCTTTCCTTTATAATGGGTGTATGGATAAGAAAAAATTATTATTGATTGATGGGTCTTCTGTAGCTTTTCGGGCGTTTTTTGCGCTCTATCAGCAGTTGGACCGTTTTAAGAATGCGGCTGGTTTGCATACCAATGCGATTTATGGCTTTCAATTGATGTTGAGTCATTTGTTGGAACGGGTTGAGCCCAGTCATATTTTGGTAGCTTTTGATGCGGGGAAGACGACCTTCCGTACTGAGATGTATGCGGACTATAAGGGTGGCCGGGCTAAGACTCCTGATGAGTTTCGTGAGCAATTTCCTTTCATTCGTGAGTTGCTGGATCATATGGGGATTCGTCACTATGAGTTGGCTCAATATGAGGCAGATGACATCATTGGGACGCTGGATAAGCTAGCAGAGCAGGATGGTTTTGATATTACCATTGTCAGTGGGGACAAGGATTTGATTCAGCTGACGGATGAGCATACGGTGGTTGAAATTTCCAAGAAAGGTGTAGCTGAGTTTGAGGCCTTTACGCCAGACTATCTTATGGAAAAGATGGGCATTACACCAGCTCAGTTTATCGATCTCAAGGCGCTCATGGGTGATAAGTCGGATAATATCCCTGGGGTGACCAAGATTGGTGAAAAGACGGGTATCAAACTCTTGCTGGAGCATGGTTCGCTCGAGGGGATTTATGAAAATATTGATGGGATGAAGGCTTCTAAGATGAAGGAAAATCTCATCAATGATAAGGAACAGGCATTTTTATCGAAAACACTGGCGACCATTGATACCAAGGCACCGATTGAGATTGGTTTGGAGGATTTGGTCTATAGTGGTCCAGATGTGGAAAATCTCGGGAAATTCTACGATGAGATGGGCTTCAAACAGCTCAAGCAGGCTTTAAATGTATCTTCAGGCGATGTGACTGAAAGTTTGGACTTTACTATCGTTGACCAAGTCAGTCAAGATATGCTGAGTGAAGAATCTATCTTCCACTTTGAACTCTTTGGTGAGAATTACCATACGGATGATTTGGTTGGATTTGCCTGGTCTTGTGGGGATAAACTTTACGCTACAGATAAACTTGAACTTTTGCAAGAGCCTATTTTCAAGGATTTTTTAGAAAAAACACCTCTGAAAGTTTATGACTTTAAGAAGGTTAAAGTTCTCTTGCATCGTTTTGGTCTGGATTTGCAGGCGCCTGCTTTTGACAGCCGTTTGGCTAAATACCTACTTTCGACTGTGGAGGACAATGAAATTGCGACTATTGCTAGTCTTTATGGTCAGACTTACTTGGTTGATGATGAGACCTTCTATGGTAAGGGTGTCAAGAAAGCCATTCCTGAACGTGAGAAATTCTTGGAACATTTGGCGCGTAAGCTTGCTGTTTTGGTTGAAACAGAGCCTATTTTGCTTGAAAAACTCAGTGAAAATGGACAATTAGAGCTTCTTTATGATATGGAGCAACCTCTAGCCTTTGTCCTTGCTAAGATGGAAATTGCTGGAATTACGGTCAAGAAAGAGACCTTGCTTGAGATGCAGGCTGAAAATGAGCTTGTCATTGAAAAACTCACTCAGGAGATTTACGACCTGGCTGGTGAGGAGTTTAATATCAACTCGCCTAAGCAGTTGGGCGTGCTTCTTTTTGAAAAGTTGGGACTTCCTCTAGAATACACCAAGAAAACCAAGACAGGTTATTCGACAGCGGTGGATGTCTTGGAGCGCCTGGCTCCTATTGCGCCAATTGTTAAGAAAATACTGGATTACCGTCAGATTGCCAAGATTCAATCTACTTATGTGATTGGCTTGCAGGACTGGATTTTGGCTGATGGCAAGATTCATACGCGCTATGTGCAGGATTTGACCCAAACAGGTCGTCTGTCTAGTGTGGATCCTAACCTGCAAAATATTCCTGTGCGTTTGGAGCAGGGCCGTCTCATTCGGAAGGCTTTTGTGCCTGAGTGGGAGGATAGTGTCCTTCTCAGCTCCGACTATTCACAGATTGAATTGCGCGTTTTGGCGCATATTTCTAAGGATGAGCACTTGATTAAGGCCTTCCAAGAGGGAGCGGATATCCATACTTCGACAGCCATGCGGGTCTTTGGCATTGAGCGTCCTGAGGATGTGACTGCAAACGACCGTCGTAATGCCAAGGCTGTCAACTTTGGAGTGGTTTATGGAATTTCAGACTTTGGCTTGTCTAATAATTTGGGCATTAGCCGTAAGGAAGCCAAAGCTTATATTGATACCTACTTTGAACGCTTCCCAGGTATTAAAAACTACATGGATGAAGTGGTGCGTGGGGCGCGTGATAAGGGCTATGTGGAGACCCTCTTCAAGCGTCGTCGTGAGTTGCCAGATATCAATTCGCGCAACTTTAATATTCGTGGTTTTGCGGAGCGAACTGCCATCAACTCTCCTATCCAGGGTTCGGCAGCAGATATTCTCAAGATTGCCATGATTCAGCTGGATAAAGCCTTGGTTGCAGGGGGGTATCAGACCAAGATGCTTCTGCAAGTGCACGATGAAATCGTTCTTGAAGTTCCTAAATCTGAATTGGCAGAGATGAAAAAATTGGTGAAAGAAACTATGGAAGAAGCTATTCAACTCAGTGTTCCCCTCATCGCAGATGAGAATGAAGGGGCAACCTGGTACGAGGCTAAATAAAAAGGGAGCTAGTCTTCCTTTTTTGTAGTAGAATTTTGCAAGCCTTTTCAAAATGTGTTATACTGATGAAAAGGAGGATTTTTATGAGTCAAGAATTTATCAATCCAAGTGATGGCGTGATTCGTCAGTATCTAACAGCGAGTAAAACCCTTGCTGTGGTAGGTTTGTCAGACCGTGAGGAAACAACCAGCAATCGAGTTACCAAGGAAATGCAGGCTCGGGGTTATAAAATCATCCCAGTCAATCCTAAGGTTGCAGGTGGAGAAATCTTGGGTGAAAAGGCTTATGCTAGCCTAGCAGAGATTCCTTTTCCTGTAGATATTGTCAATGTTTACCGTCGCAGTGAGTTTTTGCCAGATGTGGCGCGTGATTTTCTCAAGGCTGATGCTAAGATTTTTTGGGCACAGCTAGGACTTGAAAATCTAGAAGCGGAAGAGATTTTGCGTGCTGGTGGATGCGATGACATTGTGATGAATCGTTGCATCAAGAGAGAACATACTCGCTTGATTAAGGAAGCATAAGAAAAAGGTAGCTGGTGGGCTACCTTTTGTGTTATACTCAATGAAAATCATAGAAAACTAGCTGCAGGTTGCTCAAAACACAGTTTTGAGGTTGTAGATAAGACTGACGAAGTCAGTCACATATATACGGCAAGGCGACGTTGACGTGGTTTGAAGAGATTTTCGAAGAGTGTTAGAAAATGCCGATAAGGGTCTGCATACCAAGACTAGTGAGGATGATGGCAATCCAGCAGATGGCTCCGAGCACAATGGATTTTCCGCTGGATTTGACCATAGCTACTAGATTGGTTTTAAGCCCGATAGCACTCATGGCCATGATAATGAGGAATTTGGAGAGTTGTTTGAGTGGGGTAAAGAAACTACTGGACACACCGAGAGGGGTCAGTAGAGTTGTTAGGAGAGATGCAAGGATAAAGTAAAGGATAAAAATTGGGAAGACTTTTTTCAGTTGAAAGCCTTGCTTATTTTTTTGCTCGCGACTTTGCCAGTAGGAGAGAAAGAGAGTGATGGGGATGATAGCCAGGGTTCGTGTGAGTTTAACAATGGTTGCGGATTCGAGGGTATTGGTCTGGTAGAGACTGTCCCAGGCGCTGGCTGTGGCTGTTACAGAGGAAGTGTCATTGACTGCTGTTCCTGCAAAGAGGGCGAAGCCGTCATTGGATAGATGAAGCCAGGTACCTAGCGTTGGAAAGATAAGTGCAGCCAAGACATTGAAGAAAAAGATAACGGAGATGGCTTGTGCTACTTCCTTTTCCTTGGCATGGATAACGGGCGCTGTCGCTGCAATGGCAGAGCCCCCACAGATGGAAGAACCTACTCCAATCAAGGTAGCCAATTTTGTGTCCAGTGCAAAGAAACGCTGGAAGAGGTAGGCAACAATCAAGGCTATTGAGATGGTGGACAGGATGACAGGGAGTGAAGATTGCCCAACTGCGAAGACTTGCGAGATATTGAGACCAAAACCAAGCAAGATAACGGCATACTGGAGCAATTTTTTAGAACTAAAGGTCAATCCAGCATCCAGTTGTTTATAGGATGAGAGAAAGGGATGGAGAAGCATGCCTATGAAAATTGCAAAAACGGGCGCGCTAATCACAGGAAAGAATCCGCCCAGATACCAAGCAAGTAGTGAAATCAGAAGGCAGGCCAAGATGCCTGCTCCATTTTTTGATAGAAATGACATAAAAACCTCCAAATAGAATCTGTTACCATTATAGACCTGTAAAGAGGAAAAGTAAAATAGAAAGTGGAGCTAACAATTATTTGACAAGTAGTGCTAATTATGTAATAATAATCTTACAAGAACTGTAACGAAGTCTTGGCAAAAACAAAAATACCAGAGCTCCACCTCTGGTATTTCTTTTTGTCCAGTTATATTAAAACTAAACTCAGGTTATATTTTTTTGTCGCGCTTATCTAACCACTTTCTGACTATCCACTCAGAAATGACATTACCGGTAATAGTAATCAGTAATGGTGCTAGAATAACTGTAACGAAGATTAGCAAAAACTCACCTCCAAACTAAGTTCGTTAGTGGAGTTGCGACAAATCCATTTTAACATACTTCAATTTGTTATGCTAGCGTTATTCTATCATGTATTTTTGCGGTCGGGGGGCTTTTGTAGTATAATAGAGATACGTTTTGAAAGTAGGAGGTATCTATGGACCTAACTAAGCGCTTTAATAAACAGTTAGATAAGATTCAAGTTTCGTTGATTCGTCAGTTTGACCAGGCTATTTCTGAGATTCCTGGGGTTTTGCGTTTGACCTTGGGGGAACCTGATTTTACAACGCCAGATCATGTCAAGGAGGCGGCCAAGCGAGCTATTGACCAGAACCAATCCTACTATACAGGGATGAGTGGTCTGCTGACTTTACGTCAGGCAGCCAGTGACTTTGTTAAGGAAAAGTACCAACTGGACTATGCTCCTGAGAATGAAATTTTGGTTACAATTGGGGCGACAGAGGCCTTATCTGCTACTTTGACAGCTATTTTAGAAGAGGGAGACAAGGTGCTCTTGCCAGCTCCTGCTTATCCAGGTTATGAACCGATTGTCAATCTAGTTGGAGCAGAGGTTGTCGAGATTGACACAACTGAAAATGGGTTTGTCTTGACTCCTGAGATGTTGGAAAAGGCCATTTTGGAGCAGGGTGACAAACTCAAAGCGGTTATTCTCAACTATCCAGCAAATCCGACAGGAATTACCTATAGTCGAGAGCAGTTGGAAGCCTTGGCAGCTGTTTTACGCAAATACGAAATTTTCGTTGTCTGTGATGAGGTTTACTCAGAATTGACCTATACAGGCGAAGCCCATGTGTCTCTGGGAACTATGTTGAGAGATCAGGCTATTATTATCAATGGTCTATCTAAATCACATGCCATGACAGGTTGGCGTTTGGGACTGATTTTCGCTCCTGCAGCCTTTACAGCTCAGTTGATTAAGAGTCACCAGTACTTGGTTACTGCCGCAAATACTATGGCTCAACATGCTGCGGTAGAAGCCTTGACGGCTGGTAAAAACGATGCGGAACCGATGAAGAAGGAATACATCCAGCGTCGAGATTATATTATCGAGAAAATGACTGCTCTTGGTTTTGAGATTATCAAACCAGACGGTGCCTTCTATATCTTTGCTAAGATTCCAGCTGGTTACAATCAGGACTCCTTTGCTTTTCTGAAGGATTTTGCTCAGAAGAAGGCTGTTGCCTTTATTCCTGGTGCTGCCTTTGGGCGTTATGGAGAAGGTTATGTTCGCCTGTCTTATGCAGCCAGCATGGAGACTATCAAAGAAGCTATGAAACGACTTGAGGAGTACATGAGAGAAGCATGATTCAGTCTATCACGAGTCAAGGCTTGGTGCTCTATAATCGCAATTTTCGTGAGGATGACAAGCTCGTCAAGATTTTTACAGAGCAGGCTGGTAAACGGATGTTTTTCGTTAAACATGCTGGGCAGTCCAAACTGGCGCCTGTTATTCAGCCCTTGGTGCTGGCACGATTTCTCTTGCGAATCAATGATGATGGCCTCAGCTACATCGAGGACTATCATGAGGTCATGACTTTTCCCAAGATTAATAGTGACCTCTTTGTCATGGCCTATGCGACCTATGTGGCAGCTCTCGCAGATGCTAGTTTGCAGGACAATCAGCAGGATGCTTCCTTGTTTGCTTTTTTGCAAAAGACTTTGGAATTGATGGAAGCTGGCTTGGATTATCAAGTTTTGACTAATATTTTTGAAATTCAAATCTTGACCCGATTTGGTATTAGCCTCAATTTTAATGAGTGTGTCTTTTGCCATCGGGTAGGTAAGGCTTTTGACTTTTCTTTCAAATATGGAGCCTGCCTCTGTCCAGAGCATTATCATGAGGATGAGAAACGATGTCATCTGAATCCCAATATCCCTTATCTGCTCAATCAATTTCAAGCTATTGATTTTGAGACTTTGGAGACCATTTCGCTCAAGCCTGAAATCAAGCAAGAGCTACGCCAATTTATGGATCAACTCTATGAAGAGTACGTTGGGATTCACCTAAAATCAAAGAAATTTATTGATTCCCTAGCAGATTGGGGACAATTACTAAAAGAGGAAAAGAAATGAAAAAAATCGCAGTAGATGCCATGGGGGGCGATTACGCACCCCAAGCCATCGTCGAGGGTGTCAATCAAGCCCTAGCTGACTTTTCAGATATCGAGGTTCAACTCTACGGAGATGAAAGCAAAATCAAGCAATATCTGACAGCGACAGAGCGCGTCAGCATTATCCATACGGACGAGAAGATTGATTCAGACGCTGAACCTACGAGAGCTATTCGGAAGAAGAAAAATGCCAGTATGGTATTGGCGGCCAAGGCTGTCAAAGAAGGAGAAGCAGACGCTGTCCTATCGGCTGGGAATACAGGTGCTTTATTGGCTGCAGGATTCTTCATCGTGGGTCGTATCAAGAATATTGACCGTCCTGGGCTTATGTCGACTTTGCCGACTATTGATGGGAAAGGTTTTGACATGCTGGACCTCGGTGCTAATGCGGAAAATACAGCCCAGCACCTCCATCAATATGCGGTTCTAGGTTCCTTCTATGCTAAAAATGTTCGTGGAATTGCGCAACCACGTGTTGGCTTGCTCAACAACGGAACAGAGAGTAGTAAGGGCGACCCGCTTCGTAAGGAAACCTATGAATTACTAGCGGCTGATGAAAGTTTGAACTTTATCGGAAACGTGGAAGCACGTGATTTGATGAATGGCGTTGCAGATGTTGTTGTGGCAGATGGTTTCACGGGAAACGCTGTGCTCAAATCCATTGAAGGGACAGCCATGGGAATCATGGGCTTGCTCAAGACAGCTATTACAGGTGGTGGTCTTCGAGCGAAACTAGGCGCCCTCCTTCTCAAGGACAGCCTCAGAGGTTTGAAAAAACAGCTCAATTACTCAGATGTTGGTGGAGCAGTCTTGTTTGGTGTCAAGGCACCTGTTGTCAAGACTCATGGCTCAAGCGATGCCAAAGCTGTGTATAGTACAATCCGCCAGATTCGTACTATGCTAGAAACAGACGTAGTTGCCCAGACTGCGCGTGAATTTTCAGGAGAATAAAAGAGATGACAGAAAAAGAAATTTTTGACCGTATTGTGACCATTATCCAAGAGCGACAGGGAGAGGACTTTGTCGTGACAGAATCCTTGAGTTTGAAAGACGATTTGGATGCTGACTCAGTTGACTTGATGGAGTTTATCTTGACACTGGAAGATGAATTTAATATCGAAATCAGTGACGAGGAAATTGATCAACTCCAAAGTGTAGGGGATGTTATCAAGATCATTCAAGCAAAATAGAAATCGGAGTTCCAAGGCAGTTGCTTTGGAATTTTTTATTTGGCTTAATACTCTTCGAAAATCTCTTCAAACCACGTTAGCTCTATCTACAACCTCAAATCCGTGCTTTGAGCAACCTGCGGCTAGCTTCCTAGTTTGCTCTTTGATTTTCATTGAGTATAAGTGACAGTTTAGGAACAGATTTAGTCTTTCTAGGGACAGTAGAAATCTGAGGACAAATAAGGGATATAATGGAATCAGAAAAATCAATCTCCAAAAAGGAGAAAAAAGAAAGGATTTTTATAGAGTTGTATCAATACGGTATTACTCAAAATACAATTCGTAGATATTGGTAATATTGTCTAATTTTTCACAATATTATTGACTTTGACAATGAAAAGTATTAGAATATAGCTAAATAAAGAGGGAAGTCCTCTT
Source organism: bacterium (assembly GCA_905221085.1). GTDB lineage: Bacteria > Bacillota > Bacilli > Lactobacillales > Streptococcaceae > Streptococcus. The sequence continues at coordinate 112,802 of CAJNBT010000006.1, read as the reverse complement.
ATAGCTATTCAATAAAGGAGGAAATGGCTATGAAAAAATCTAAACTACTTACTCTTGGTTTGCTTGCAGGTGCTGGTCTGCTTTTGTCTATTAACCAAGCACAAGCTGCAGATACTTGGGTTAAAAATGGTGCTGACTGGAATCTTTCACAAGATGGCAGTCTCGCTAAGGATAAATGGGTACAAAATGCTGGCTCATGGTATCACTTCGACAGCACTGGTAAAATGCAGACAGGCTGGCTCAAAGACGGTGATACATGGTATTCTCTAGCAGATAGTGGTGCTATGCGAACTGGCTGGTACAAGGAAGGTAACACATGGTACTCGCTCGCAAGTAGTGGCGCTATGCGTACTGGCTGGTACAAAGAAGGATCTACATGGTATTACCTCAAAGGCAGTGGCGCTATGGCAACAGGATGGGCGACTGCCAATGGTAAATGGTCTTACTTTGAAAAATCAGGTGCTATGGTCGCAGATAGAGCTGTTCCAGCCAGTGATGGGGAAAGTTATGTCATTGGTAAGAATGGCTATATGTTAACCAGACTTCCAAGTGAAGTTGAACAAGATCCTTTTGATGATACAGTTATTACAGATATCGTTACTTTGTCTGATGGTTATGACTATCACCTTGTTCATAAGAAAGATGGAGTTGTTATCGAAAAGAATGCCTGGTATATCAAACCTATTGTTGAACGTTTTTCTTATCAAAAGATTGGCGATATAAAACGAAATACTTTAGATGCAATTACTGATAATAAAAAACCAGGGGAAGAAATTGATCCTAAAGCTGTCATAAAGAATTTCCAAAACTTACCAAATAAGTATTACTTTGGAGCAGATGGACGTAAGGTTGCGAATCTACCAGAATTCACTACTCACTTCCCTATTCAAAAAGTTGGGTCTGAACTTTATCTTAAAAACTCAAGTCCAGTTATTAGTCTAGACTCATCTGGATTGACAATTAATGACAATAAACTTTATCTAAGAGGTGCCAATGATCATAATGGTAAACTTGTAACTGGATATTTTACAATGTTTATGGATGGATTATTATCTAAAGATCACCATATTTTGGGCTATGCAGATGAATCTGGTGAAATCGTGAAGATGAAAGTTTTGCCTAATGATTTCCGTGATTATATTGAAAAAGGAATTTCCGGTTTTTATGGAGAAACTGTTAGATATGACAGTTCAACAGGAAATGTTTCTGTTGTGAAATAAACTATCTGACAGAGCAAAACGAAAAAGCGAACAGCTTTGTTTACTAGGAAGTCATGTTCGCTTTTATTCATAAAGTAATAGTTACTGTTTGGTCTCTGTTTCAAAAAAATCTGCTTGATAATAATCACTAACTTCTCTTTTCATTTCTTCTAGTAATCGACTTTCATCTGTTGATTCGAGTAAGGATAATCCTTTATTAATCATAGTATGATCTTCATTAACAATTCCCAGACGTACTTGAACTACACCTAATAAATCGTATCGTTTCAATATTTTTGCTAAATCAAGACATTCTTGAATTAAGCATAGACAGTCATCTTTCTTCCCTGCTTCAAGGTACATTCGTGTCATATTGGCTAGAATGGAGTAATGAATACTTTGAATTGGACGATAATCTGTGTATTTATTTAGAGATTTTACAAGTCTTTGACGTAGCATTTCTAGTGAATCAATAGGGAAATGGAAAATGATCATCACTAGCAATCGTAAATCTGAGAGGAACCACTGATCTCTTTTTTCCAATTCTTTCCATAATTCCTCAGCCAAGGCTTGAGCTTTATCGGAAAACTGATTTTCAATTACTTATATAAAAATGGTTAGTTCTTTCACAGCATGTTCTATTGGGATATCATTCTGCACTTCATCTAGATAAATTTGACATTTTGATAGCAGTGCCTTCATTTCTTCTAGATTAGGTGAAGAAATGACTTGATAATATTCTGAAAATAATTTCTTACGAGAATCCGTTTGGTAATGTTGACAAATATAATGAAATTCATCGAAACTCATATCAATTTGCCTCAAAAGCAACTCCATAGTATCATACCTAGGAGTAGAATGATTATTTTCAAACTTAGATAAGTTAGAATGAGTAATGTAGTCACCACAGACCTCATTTTGTGTAATCCCTTTTGACTTACGAATGTATTTATAAACTGAACCAATATCCCACCGCATATTTTTGCCTCCAAAAATGTTCCAAAAGTAGAAGTTTTAGGAAAATATTTATATTTAGTATATCATAAAGGTGTGGGGTGGGCAATGATGATAGAAAGAAGGTGTTGCTTGACTCTTAAGGATTATTAGGAGTTATGTAGAATGTTTATGATGGAAAAATATCTTTTTATAACTATTCAATAAAGGAGGAAATGGCTATGAAAAAATCTAAATTACTCACACTTGGTTTGCTTGTAGGTGCTGGTCTACTTTTGTCTATCAATCAAGCAAAGGCTGCAGATACTTGGGTTAAAAATGGTTCTGACTGGAATCTTTCTCAAGATGGCAGTCTTGCTAAAAATAAATGGGTACAAAATGCTGGCTCTTGGTACCACTTTGACGGTTCTGGTAAAATGCAGACAGGTTGGCTCAAAGACGGTGATACCTGGTACTCACTAGCAGATAGTGGTGCTATGCGCACAGGTTGGTACAAGGAAGGCAACACCTGGTACTCACTAGCAGATAGTGGTGCCATGCGTACAGGTTGGTACAAAGAAGGAGCTACTTGGTACTATCTTCATTTTAGTGGTTCTATGATGACAGGTTGGGAGTTCATAAATGGTAATTGGTATTATTTTGAACAATCAGGTGCAATGGCCTCTGATAGAGTTGTAAATTCTAGTGATGGGACAGGCTATATTCTCAGCAAGGATGGCCATATGTTCACTTTACGAAATAGCCCTTATAAAAATGGTGACATTGTTCGTTTAGGCGATGGCTATGAATATCTAATTACAGCAAAATTTGACGGACATAACTATACTGATGTTATCGTGGATAAAAACACTTGGTATATCAAACCAGAGTTTAAGAAGTTTTCCGACAAATATGGGGATGAGGTTGCAAATACTACCTTAGCTTTAGTAGATAATAAAGAAGAAGGACAAGAAATTGATCCTAAAGCTGTCATTCGTAATTTCCAAAATCTACCAGGTCGATATTACTTTGGAGCAGATGGTCGTAGAGTGACACCACTTCCAGAGATGACAACTAGATCAGAAATCAAAAAAGTTGGTAATGATCTTTATCTAGAAAACCCAGGTGTACGACTTAGACTTCCATCTACTAGCTTCACAATCAATAACAATAAATTATACTATTTAGATGAAGTTAATGGTAAGCTTAAAACAGGTTACTTTGTATTGATTGATGACGGTATGTCTACAACCCACTATCATTTCCTTGTATATGCAGACCAATCTGGAGAGGTTCTTAAGATGAAACGCTTGCCATCAGGATTTTCAGATTATTTTGATAAAGAAATCGATGGTTTCTATGGTCAAAAAATTAAGATTACACAGCCAAATAAGTATGAATATTACAAGGTTCTTGTGGTAAAATAAATAGATAAGCAATCTTCACAACGAATATAAAAAATAAAACGTGCAAATCATTTTCAAGAGGCTTTAGATTTCTTGTACTTTAAAAGAAACTAAAGCCTTTTGTGGATTTATAAGGGGATAGAGAGGATATAAAATTATGAAAAGGAGTTTGTCATGAAAATGAAAAATACATTTGTAGAATTGGAACAATTTGAAGATATTTACAGTTGGTAATATCGATTTCCAAAGCAAAGCTAGTGTTTTGCTACTAATGGGTTAATTAAACGGATTTATGATTATATTACTTGAATTTTTAGTGTTTATATTGATTTTAATCAATATTTTAGCTCCTCCGATTTATCTAGGTAGTCAACTCTCTAAAGCATTTTATGACAAACGTTCTATATTTCTTTTGGTAGTTTTTCAGCTATTTGCTACCTTCGTTTTTCCGAGTTTCTCGCATGTTGCCAATTTATTATTCTTTTATATAATATTTTGGATTGTGTTAAAGAAAAAGAAGAAGGAAGCTATATTTCTTGCCCTTTATCTATTTGTGTTTTATCAAAGTATTCGATATTTGGTTTTGACATTTATAATACGATTGATATTTGACTACTCTGAACTATCTGATTTTTTGCATAGTGGATTTAATTCTGTATTTAGTTTGATTTCGTTGTTTTTGTCTGTTGTCATTTTAAGACGATGGGGGATTGATTTCAATATATTATTTTTAGATAAATTTCAATCGTTAGTGATGAAAAGTATGTGGATTTTATCCTTATTGTTTGGTTTCAGACTATTTTCATCCATCATGTCTGGGGGATGTAATCCTTTCTACGTTCGTTTTGACACGACCATCTCTCTTCTGATTTTCATTCTTTTTTTCTCTTGGCTCTTTTACATCAAGCATTTGGAGCAGGTTTATCGTGATGAGCAGACCATTCAGAGACAGGAAGAAGAAAATCGTTCCTTGCAAGGGATGGTGGACAAGCTAGGTCATCTCTATGATGAAGTGCGAGGTTTCCGTCATGATTTTGCGGGAATTGTCGCTAGCATGGAGCCTGCCATAGCTAATCAAGACATGGCTGAAGTTTCTACCATTTATCAAGATGTCTTTCTAAAGACCAATGAAAAGCTGAGGAAGGCGGATTACACGGCCTTTAATCTTCACAATATCCATGATATAGCCATTCGCAATACCTTGGCAAAAGCCATGATTGTGGCAGATAATCAGGGAATTCATTTTAGTTTGGAGACGGTGGGGGTTGTTGAAGAGCTGGTTTTGCCGATGTTAGAGGCTATTCGTATCCTCTCTATCCTCACGACAAATGCTTTAGAGGCAGCCAGTGAGGCGGAAAATCCGCAGATTCGGGTTGCTTTATTGGCAGGCGATAGGAGTGTCCGTTTTATCATTGAAAACACTCGTAAGAAAGAAGAACTGAATCCCAGCATTCTCAGTCAAAAGGGTTACTCTACCAAGGGAAACCACAGTGGACTGGGCTTAGCAACCTTGGAGGATATGGTTTTTCATTATGATTTAAACTTAGATACCCAGCTAGGAGAGACGACCTTTAGACAAGATTTAGAATTGCCATTTAAGGATGAGAAACGAGGGGGAGAGGAATGAGAATTTTAGTTTTGGAAGATGATAGAGTCCAGCAAGGACGGATAGAGCAGACTTTACTAGATATCGGTCGCTCTCGCAATTTAAGATTGGAAATTGATATTGCCAAAAACTATGGAGATGTTGAAAAGTATTCTCAGTATTTTGATCATTACCAACTCTATTTATTGGATTTAGAGATTGATGGAGAGCGTGAACGAGGCTTTCAGGTTGCTCAGCAGGTTCGGGAGCAGGATCCTTTTACAAGCATTGTCTTTGTGTCTACGCACTCGGAGGCCTTGCCTCTAGCTTTTCGCTACCACTTGTCTGCCTTGGATTTTATTTCCAAGGATCAGTCTGAGGAGGATTACCGTTATCAGCTGGAGCGCTGTTTGGACTATGTATTAGCAGTGGATAAGAGGGAAAATATGTGTCTCTTCACCTATAGTTTTGAGGGAAGACGGGGCTTTACTCTGCCCTACCATGAGATTTTAGCCTTTGAAACTTCAGTTGAATCTCATCGTATCAAGGTCTATTATGCCAATCATTCTATCAAGACCATTTATGGCAGTCTCAAAGATATTGCTGCCAAGGCTGAAAAAGATTACTTTGTCTATGCCAATCGCAATACGTTGGTTAGTTTACAGGCCATTGAAGAGATGACTGCGACAGAAGTGACCCTGTTAGAAGGCTTGCACTTCCCCGTATCACGAACAGCCAGAAGAACCCTTAAAAAACATCTCAATGTCTAATATCTGTTAGACTTGGATGAGTTTATCAATAAGAATGTCGGAAAATTTTCTGATATTCTTATTTTTTTGACTTCTTTTTCGAATAGATAGGTAAGAGGAAAAGGAAGGGATTCTAGTTCATGTTTATATCAATGTTCTACCCATGGTTCACTGAGTTATTTTTTAAATAAATTTAATTTAGTTGTACATTTTCGAATTGTTTTTCGAATAAATAAGTGAGAGAAAAAAGAAAGGAGCCTGGTTTATGTATCTACCGATTTTCTATTCATGGTACATTAAATTATTTTTTAAATAAAATTTAATTTAGTTGTACATTTTCGAAAATTTTTTTTCGAATAGATAAGTAAGAGGGAAAAGAAAGGAGTCTGGTTTATGTATCTGCCGATTTTCTATTCATGGTACATTAAATTATTTTTTAAATAAAATTTAATTTAGTTGTTCATTTTAGAATTATTTTTCGAATAAATAAGTGAGACGAAAAGGAAGGAGACTACGCGATGTATTTACCAATCTTATTGCCATGGTTTATCAAATGGTATTTGAAATAAATGAAATTTACCTGTTCATTTTAAATCACTTCTCAAATAGATAAGTGAGACGAAAAGGAATTCAGTAATTTATCTATTCTGGTTTTTAAAATGGTTTAAGAGCCAGAAATCGTAAACTAAAAAATAGAAATAAAGGAGAAAAAAGATGACAAATTTTGACAAAATGGAACAGAACTTTGTAGCTCTTACAGAAGAAGAGTTGATGAATGTAGATGGGGGAATTGCACCACTAGTAGTTGCGTTTGGAGTAGCTGCGTTTAAAGGTTTTTCTGTAACAGGAGGGGCTATTATACTGGGAGCAGGTCTTTATCAAGTTGGTAAAAATCTGAAATAAGACTTTGAGTAAGTTTTATGAATAGAATATTAAAAAAAATATATATAGGATCTGCTTTAATATCTTACAGCATATTATTAATTTATTCTCTACTTAATTTAGAAAAGGTATCGTTGGAAAGCTGTATTTTGTTAGTAGCATTGACATACTATATTAATAAAAAAGAAATATTTAAAGCAAAAGTGAATAAGAGCAAGGAGAACTTAAAATGAATATTTTAGTAAATGATAATCAGTTTACAGAAATGACAGAAAAAGAACTAGCAACAGTTGATGGAGGAGTACTTCCTGCAGCGGTAGTAGCAGTTCCAGTAGGAATCAAGGTTGCAGGGTATGTTGTCGGTGGTTTATCTGCTGTAGGGCTAGTTGCATGGGGTTACTTCAGATAAGATAAAACACTTTGGAGAAATCAATGAATTTTTCAAACGAATTTGTGGCTATTATATCAGCCTCAGGGATGGTAGGTTTATTAGTGGGAGTCACTATTGGCTTAGCTAGTATTATTTAAAGAGGGGTATAACATGCAAAATTTGAATCAATTTGAAATCGTAGAGCAAAGTGAATAAGTTGGAGCAGGTTTATTAATTGTTATCAAAGGATCATTACAGTAGCTATAGGGTATTATGCGAATAGACCATAATCTGATTGTAGTCAGAGAGGCATTTCTATGTTTTTAAAAAAAGAAGTGATATTATTAGGGGTATTGTTATCGCTACGTATTATTTTTACTATCGTTCAAATTTTAATTGACTATAAAATATTATCTGGACAGTATAGTGTAAATTTTATGGATATTTCAGAAGTATTTACTTATCCAATACTCATTTTAATCATTTACATAGCAATAAAATATAATATAAAGGAGTAATGACGAACATGAACTTAGAACAATTTTATCAATTATCTGACGATGAATTAGTGGGAACAAAAGGTGGTTTTGGTCTTGCGGAAGCAGTTGGGATTGCAGGAGTACTGAATGCTGCTGTACAGATTTTTAATGCTGGTTACAAATTTGGTTCAGATTTTGCTCGCCGTGGGCGTTAGATAATGAACAGTCGCAACCTTAATCTCAATACATTGTTACCTAAACTAGCTACTATATTTCCTTTGTTGGGAATAACTCTTAATCTCGCGCTTCATGTGATTCGTACAGGTTCGTTAGTATACTTTAATTGGCAATGGACTTTGGTTGGGTTGCTTTTCTCAGGATATTTTGGTATTTTTCGCAAAGATTTGTCAAAAAATAATCAAAACTATAAATGAAGAACATGAATCAAAAGGATTTTGTGTATGTGAATGGTAGCGTTTTTCCGCTATTCTTGTCAGGCAAATAGGAGTTTCTTATGAAAACATTTTTATTAGGTTTTGCTGAGGGTTATTTTACCGTATCGCTCATAATCTACATCGCAACGTATTTGATTTTGAGAAATCCAATCAATACCCTATTTTATCCAGAAATTTACCCCGTTTTATTTGGGCTCTTTTATCTAGGATATAAGGTCAATAAAAAGCGAGTAGAGTAAACAGTTAAGAATGACTTGTTAGTCTGCGCTGAAAATAGCTAGGCTAGAATCTAAGAATGCATCACATCGGAGTTTAATATGAAATTCGTTAAATCAATACTGAAAGTTTGGCCTGAAATTATGGTATTACTTAGTTCAATGTCCTATATCATCATCAGATTAGTAGCTGACATGAATAAAGTATCTTTACCTACTTGGCTTGATAGTTTCAATATACCAACGATTGCATTATTTGTGATGGTATTCATTCTTTTATATAGAAGTAAAGAAAAAAAGAATAGATAAATTTGAAGCAGTAGACGCTCTATAGGGTATAGGTGTCTTATAGTAACGAATCAAAAAAAGGAGTAACTATGAATCGTAATTTAGAACGGTGTTATCTATTCTGACTATGAATAGATTATACCAGAGGTGGCTTAGAAATAGCAGGGACATTAAAAATTGAAGTAATATATAGGATGTCGTAAAGGTTACTATCAATGATTTATTTGTCCCAAGCTTGCCTAGGATGACAGTAAAACATCAATTTCCTTTCATACCATATTTTTAGTAGGTAGGACGTTTGTTCTGCCTATTTTTTGCCAAAAAAAGTGCAGTTGAGGTGTTTATTTTTTTGGGGGGTACATGTATTTTTTGATAAAATATGATAAAATAGGTATAGAAATTGGGAAAGTGGAAGAAAAAAATGAATAAGATTTTAAAATATTTTTTAGTATTTGTTTTTCTATTTTTAATGAATATTTTCATCTTTAAGATACTAGCAACTCTGGGATTTCAGCTGACAATGAGTGAAAAGAGTTATATTGTACCACCGCTGTTTTCGATTATCGTTTTGTACATGATTGACAAAAAAGTTAGGAAGAAAAAGAAATAAATATATATTTTAGGTAGGGCGTTTGTTCTACCTATTTTTTTATCCCAAAAGTGCATTTGGGAGGGAGATAGGTGCATTTGGGAAGGAAGTCCAGTTTTTGTTTGAGAATTGGGGTAAGATAGTTGTTATCAGATGAGTTTATACTCTTCGAAAATCAAATTCAAACCACGTCAACGTCGCCTTGCTGTATAGATGTGACTGACTTCGTCAGTCCTATCTACAACCTCAAAACAGTGTTTTGAGCAGCCTGCGGCTAGTTTCCTAGTTTGCTCTTTGATTTTCATTGAGTATTAGGAAAAGGAGATGGATATGAAATTTGGGAAACGTCACTATCGTCCGCAGGTGGATCAGATGGATTGCGGTGTAGCTTCATTAGCCATGGTTTTTGGTTACTATGGTAGCTATTATTCTTTGGCTCACTTGCGAGAATTGGCCAAGACGACCATGGATGGGACGACGGCTTTGGGCTTGGTCAAGGTGGCAGAGGAGATTGGTTTTGAGACGCGAGCAATTAAGGCGGATATGACGCTCTTTGACTTGCCAGATTTGACTTTTCCTTTTGTTGCTCATGTGCTTAAGGAAGGAAAATTGCTCCACTACTATGTGGTGACTGGGCAGGACAAGAATAGCATTCATATTGCCGATCCAGATCCTGGGGTGAAGTTGACTAAACTGCCACGTGAGCGTTTTGCGGAAGAATGGACAGGAGTGACTCTGTTTATGGCACCTAGTCCAGACTACAAGCCTCATAAGGATCAAAAGAATGGTTTGCTCTCTTTTATCCCTATATTAGTGAAGCAGCGTGGCTTGATTGCCAATATCGTTTTGGCGACACTCTTGGTAACCTTGATTAATATTGTGGGTTCTTATTATCTGCAGTCTATCATTGATACCTATGTGCCAGATCAGATGCGTTCGACGCTTGGGATTATTTCTATTGGGCTGGTTATCGTCTATATTCTCCAGCAGGTCTTGTCTTACGCTCAGGAGTATCTCTTACTTGTTTTGGGGCAACGCTTGTCGATTGACGTGATTTTGTCCTATATCAAGCATGTTTTTCACCTGCCTATGTCTTTTTTTGCGACACGTCGGACAGGGGAAATCGTGTCTCGTTTTACAGATGCTAACAGTATTATCGATGCGCTGGCTTCGACCATCCTTTCGATTTTCCTAGATGTGTCAACGGTTGTCATTATTTCCCTTGTTTTATTTTCACAAAATACCAATCTCTTTTTCATGACCTTATTGGCGCTGCCTATCTACACAGTGATTATCTTTGCCTTTATGAAGCCGTTTGAAAAGATGAATCGGGACACCATGGAAGCCAATGCGGTTCTGTCTTCTTCTATCATCGAGGACATCAACGGTATTGAGACTATCAAGTCCTTGACTAGTGAAAGTTCACGCTACCAAAAGATTGACAAGGAATTTGTGGATTATCTGAAAAAATCCTTTACCTATAGTCGAGCAGAGAGTCAGCAAAAGGCTCTGAAAAAAGTTGCCCATCTCTTGCTCAATGTCGGCATTCTCTGGATGGGGGCTGTTCTGGTCATGGATGGCAAGATGAGTTTGGGACAGTTGATTACCTATAATACCTTGCTTGTTTACTTTACCAATCCTTTGGAAAATATCATCAACCTGCAAACCAAGCTTCAGACAGCGCAAGTTGCTAATAACCGTCTGAATGAGGTTTATCTGGTAGCTTCTGAGTTTGAGGAGAAGAAAACAGTTGAGGATTTGAGCTTGATGAAGGGAGAGATGACCTTCAAGCAGGTTTCCTACAAGTATGGCTATGGTCGAGATGTCTTGTCGGATATCAATTTGACTATTCCCCAAGGCTCTAAGGTGGCTTTTGTGGGAATTTCAGGGTCAGGTAAGACGACCTTGGCCAAGATGATGGTTAATTTTTACGACCCAAGTCAGGGAGAGATTAGTCTGGGTGGTGTCAATCTCAATCAGATTGATAAAAAGGCTCTGCGTCAGTATATCAACTATCTGCCTCAACATCCTTATGTCTTTAACGGAACGATTTTGGAGAATCTTCTCCTTGGGGCCAAGGAAGGGACGACTCAAGAGGATATCTTACGGGCGGTCGAATTGGCAGAGATTCGGGAGGACATTGAGCGCATGCCTCTGAATTACCAGACGGAATTGACTTCGGATGGAGCAGGGATTTCAGGTGGTCAACGTCAGAGAATCGCTCTGGCGCGTGCTCTCTTGACAGATGCACCGGTCTTGATTTTGGATGAAGCGACCAGCAGTTTGGATATTTTGACAGAGAAGCGAATTGTCGATAATCTCATGGCTTTAGACAAGACCTTGATTTTCATCGCCCACCGCTTGACCATTGCAGAGCGGACAGAGAAGGTTGTTGTCTTGGATCAGGGCAAGATTGTTGAAGAAGGAAATCATGCTGATTTGCTTGCACAGGGTGGATTTTATGCCCATTTGGTAAATAGCTAGAAAGAGGAGAGGATGAAACCAGAATTTTTAGAAAGTGCGGAGTTTTATAACCGTCGTTACCATAATTTTTCCAGTCGGGTGATTGTCCCCATGTCCCTTCTGCTCGTGTTTTTGCTTGGCTTTGCAACATTTGCAGAGAAGGAGATGAGTTTGTCTACTAGAGCTACTGTCGAGCCTAGTCGTATCCTTGCAAATATCCAGTCTACTAGCAACAATCGTATTCTTGTCAATCATTTGGAAGAAAATAAGCTGGTCAAGAAGGGGGAGCTTCTTGTTCAATACCAGGAAGGGGCAGAAGGTGTCCAAGCAGAGGCTTATGGCAGTCAGTTGGACATGCTTAAGGATCAAAAAAAGCAATTGGAGTATTTGCAAAAGAGCCTGCAAGAAGGGGAGAACCACTTTCCAGAGGAGGATAAATTTGGCTACCAAGCCACCTTTCGCGACTACATCAGTCAAGCAGGTAGTCTTAGGGCTAGTACATCGCAACAAAATGAGACCATCGCGTCCCAGAATGCAGCAGCTAGTCAAACCCAAGCTGAAATCGGGAACCTCATTAGTCAAACAGAGGCTAAAATTCGCGATTACCAGACAGCTAAGTCAGCTATTGAAACAGGTGCTTCCTTGGCCAGTCAGAATCTAGCCTACTCTCTCTACCAGTCCTACAAGTCTCAGGGTGAGGAAAATCCGCAAGCTAAGGCACAAGCAGTTGCGCAGGTTGAAGCGCAGCTTTCTCAGTTAGAATCTAGTCTCGCTACTTACCGTGTCCAGTATGCAGGTTCAGGTACCCAGCAAGCCTATGCGTCAGGCTTAAGCAGTCAATTGGAATCCCTTAAATCCCAACACTTGGCAAAGGTTGGTCAGGAATTGACCCTTCTAGACCAGAAAATCTTGGAAGCAGAGTCAGGCAAGAAGGTACAGGGAAATCTTTTAGACAAGGGGAAAATTACGGCGAGTGAGGATGGGGTGCTTCATCTTAATCCTGAAACCAGTGACTCTACCATGGTTGCAGAAGGCGCCCTACTAGCCCAACTCTATCCGTCCTTGGAAAAAGAAGGGAAAGCCAAACTCACAGCTTATCTAAGTTCAAAAGATGTAGCAAGAATCAAGGTCGGTGATTCTGTTCGCTATACGACGACTCATGATGCCAAGAATCAACTTTTCCTAGATTCTACTATTACAAGTATTGATGCGACAGCAACTAAGACTGAGAAAGGAAATTTCTTTAAAATTGAGGCGGAGACTAATCTAACTTCTGAGCAGGCTGAAAGACTTCGTTACGGGGTGGAAGGCCGCCTACAGATGATTACGGGCAAGAAAAGTTACCTGCGTTATTATTTGGATCAATTTTTGAACAAAGAGTAATGTTCGTGTTTTTAGAGTTAAATGATTTTAAAACTGTGAGAAAGATTCTTCTTGCAGTTTTTTTCTTTATGATTTTTGAGGGCGCTACGTTATTTATTCGGTTAAATCCTTGTAATTTTAGTTTTTTTGTGGTAGAATGTGCTCAAGTAATACGAAAGGCGAACTTTAAAATGTCAAAACAATTGATCTATTCGGGAAAAGCTAAAGATATCTATACAACAGAGGATGAAAATCTTATTATTTCAACTTACAAGGATCAGGCGACTGCTTTCAATGGTGTCAAGAAGGAGCAGATTGCAGGTAAGGGAGTCTTGAATAATCAGATTTCATCTTTTATTTTTGAGAAATTAAATGCGGCTGGTGTGGCGACTCACTTTGTGGAGAAACTTTCAGATACGGAACAACTCAATAAAAAGGTTAAGATTATTCCTCTCGAGGTTGTGCTTCGCAACTACACGGCTGGTTCCTTTTCAAAACGTTTTGGCGTAGACGAAGGTATCGCATTTGAGACTCCGATTGTCGAATTTTACTATAAAAATGATGATTTGGATGATCCATTTATCAATGACGAGCATGTGAAATTCCTAAAGATTGCGGATGACCAGCAGATTTCCTACTTGAAGGAAGAAACTCGTCTAATCAATGAACTTTTGAAGGCCTGGTTTGCTGAGATTGGGCTTAAGTTGATTGACTTTAAGCTAGAGTTCGGTTTTGATAAGGATGGCAAGATTATCTTGGCAGACGAATTTTCACCAGATAACTGCCGTTTGTGGGATGCGGATGGTAATCACATGGATAAGGATGTTTTCCGTAGAGGATTGGGAGAGCTAACAGACGTTTACGAGATTGTTTGGGAAAAGTTGCAGGAATTGAAATAACAACCTCAAGGCTGTTTGGGGATATTGCAAGAGCTGAAATAAAGGAATAAGGATTGATGGATAAACGTATTTTTGTTGAAAAAAAGGCTGATTTTCAGGTCAAGTCAGAGAGTTTGGTAAGAGAGCTCCAGCACAACTTGGGACTGTCAAGTTTGAAAAGTATTCGCATCGTGCAAGTGTATGATGTATTTGATTTGGCAGAGGACTTGTTTGCGCCTGCAGAGAAACACATCTTCTCTGAGCAGGTGACAGACCATGTCTTGGACGAAGCGACTGTGCAGGCGGATCTGGCTAACTATGCTTTCTTTGCTATTGAAAGCCTGCCAGGGCAGTTTGACCAGCGTGCAGTATCTTCACAGGAAGCCTTGCTTTTACTAGGAAGTTCGAGTGATGTGACAGTTAATACAGCCCAACTTTACTTGGTCAATAAAGATATTGACGCGACGGAGTTAGAAGCAGTCAAAAACTACTTGCTTAATCCAGTTGATTCTCGTTTCAAGGACATTACGACAGGGATTGCCAAGCAGGAATTTTCAGAGTCAGACAAGACCATTCCTAAATTGACTTTCTTTGAAAGCTATACAGCAGAAGACTTTGCCCGCTACAAGGCCGAGCAAGGGATGGCCATGGAAGTGGATGATTTGCTCTTTATCCAAGACTATTTCAAATCAATCGGGCGCGTGCCGACGGAAACAGAACTCAAGGTTTTGGACACTTACTGGTCTGACCACTGCCGTCATACAACTTTTGAGACAGAGTTGAAACACATCGACTTTTCAGCTTCTAAATTCCAAAAGCAATTGCAGGCGACCTATGATAAGTATATTGCCATGCGTGAGGAGTTGGGGCGTTCTGAAAAACCTCAAACCTTGATGGATATGGCGACTATTTTCGGTCGATATGAGCGTGCTAATGGACGTTTGGATGATATGGAAGTGTCAGATGAAATCAATGCTTGCTCAGTAGAAATCGAAGTGGACGTTGATGGTGTGAAAGAACCATGGCTCCTCATGTTTAAAAATGAAACTCATAACCACCCAACTGAGATTGAGCCATTTGGTGGTGCTGCTACCTGTATCGGTGGAGCCATTCGTGACCCATTGTCAGGTCGCTCATATGTTTACCAAGCTATGCGTATCTCAGGTGCGGGTGATATTACAGCACCGATTTCGGGAACGCGTGCTGGTAAGCTGCCACAACAAGTCATTTCTAAAACAGCGGCTCATGGTTATTCTTCATATGGTAACCAGATTGGGCTTGCGACGACCTATGTTCGCGAGTACTTCCACCCAGGATTTGTAGCTAAACGTATGGAGCTAGGTGCTGTTGTCGGTGCGGCTCCTAAGGGCAATGTGGTCCGTGAAAAACCGGAAGCTGGTGATGTCATTATCCTCCTTGGAGGTAAGACTGGACGTGATGGTGTCGGTGGTGCGACGGGCTCTTCTAAGGTTCAAACGGTTGAGTCTGTGGAAACTGCTGGAGCTGAGGTTCAAAAAGGGAATGCCATCGAAGAACGTAAGATTCAGCGCCTCTTCCGTAATGGTGCTGTCACTCGTCTCATCAAGAAATCCAACGACTTTGGTGCTGGTGGTGTCTGTGTAGCCATCGGTGAATTGGCAGACGGTCTTGAAATCGACCTCAACAAGGTGCCTCTTAAATACCAGGGCTTGAATGGTACCGAAATTGCCATCTCTGAATCTCAAGAACGGATGGCTGTGGTGGTTCGTCCTGAGGACGTAGATGCCTTTGTTGTAGAATGTAACAAAGAGAATATTGATGCTGTTGTGGTTGCGACAGTGACTGAAAAACCAAATCTAGTCATGCACTGGAATGGTGAAACGATTGTCGACTTGGAACGTCGTTTCCTAGATACCAACGGTGTGCGTGTCGTTGTTGATGCCAAGGTTGTGGACAAAGATGTCAAGCTTCCAGAAGAACGTCAAACATCTGCTGACACCCTTGAAGCAGATACCCTTACGGTTCTATCTGACCTCAACCATGCGAGTCAAAAAGGATTGCAGACTATCTTTGATTGCTCTGTTGGTCGTTCAACAGTCAATCACCCACTTGGCGGACGCTACCAACTCACACCAACTGAGGCATCTGTGCAGAAATTACCAGTTCAACACGGTGTGACTCATACTGCGTCAGTCATGGCCCAAGGTTTCAACCCTTATGTGGCAGAATGGTCTCCATACCATGGTGCTGCTTATGCGGTTATCGAAGCAACTGCTCGTTTGGTGGCTGCTGGTGCAAACTGGTCTAAGGCTCGTTTCTCTTACCAAGAGTATTTCGAGCGCATGGATAAACAAGCTGAGCGTTTTGGTCAGCCAGTAGCAGCTCTCCTAGGCTCTATCGAGGCACAAATTCAGCTTGGTTTGCCATCTATCGGTGGTAAGGACTCCATGTCTGGTACTTTTGAAGAATTGACCGTTCCGCCAACCTTGGTTGCCTTTGGGGTGACGACGGCAGATAGCCGTAATGTGCTCTCTCCAGAATTTAAAGCTGCTGGAGAAAATATCTACTACATCCCAGGTCAAGCCCTCTCTACAGAGATTGATTTTGACTTGATTAAGTCTAATTTTGCTCAGTTTGAAGACATCCAAGCTGGTCACAAAGTGACATCTGCATCAGCTGTCAAATATGGTGGTGTGGTTGAAAGTTTGGCACTTGCTACTTTTGGAAATCATATCGGTGCAGAAGTAACCTTGCCTGAACTTGAAACGGCTTTGATAGCTCAATTGGGTGGATTTGTCTTCACATCTCCTGAAGAAATTGTTGGAGTAGAGAAAATCGGTCAAACAAGTGCAAACTTTACACTCCTTGTCAACGGTGTGAAGCTAGATGGACAGAAACTTGACAGTGCCTTCCAAGGAAAACTGGAAGAAGTTTACCCAACAGAATTTACCCAAGCGAAAGAACTGGCTGAAGTACCAGCTGTGGCATCAGATGTTGTGATTAAAGCCAAAGAAAAGGTTGAAAAACCTGTGGTTTACATCCCAGTCTTCCCAGGAACCAACTCAGAATATGACTCAGCCAAGGCATTTGAGAAAGAAGGTGCAGAGGTCAACTTGGTGCCATTTGTGACCTTGAATGAAGAAGCCATTGTCAATTCAGTTGAAACTATGGTTGACAACATCAGTAAAGCTAACATTCTCTTCTTTGCAGGTGGCTTCTCAGCTGCGGACGAACCAGATGGTTCAGCTAAGTTTATTGTCAATATCCTGCTCAATGAAAAAGTCCGTGTGGCTATTGATAGCTTTATCGTCCGTGGTGGCTTGATTATCGGTATCTGTAATGGATTCCAGGCTCTTGTTAAATCAGGTCTTCTTCCATACGGAAACTTCGAGGATGCCAGCAGTACGAGTCCAACCCTCTTCTACAATGATGCCAATCAACACGTGGCCAAGATGGTGGAAACCCGTATTGCCAATACCAACTCACCATGGTTAGCTGGTGTGCAAGTAGGCGATATCCACGCTATTCCTGTTTCGCATGGTGAAGGGAAGTTTGTCGTGACGGCTGAGGAATTCGCTGAACTCCGTGACAATGGACAAATCTTCAGCCAATATGTTGACTTTGATGGAAAACCAAGTATGGATTCTAAGTACAATCCGAATGGTTCTGTCCATGCTATCGAAGGAATTACCAGCAAGAACGGCCAAATCATCGGTAAGATGGGTCACTCAGAACGCTATGAGGACGGTCTTTTCCAAAACATCCCAGGAAATAAAGACCAGCACCTCTTCGCATCGGCGGTTAAATACTTTACTGGAAAATAGGACTTACAGATTTTCTAATAGATAGTATCAGTAATGTAAAAGTCGTGTAGCTCTAGCTCATGATGATTGCGAAGGATTTATTTTGTGAGTGAAACGAGCTCCTACCGTATTATTCCGCTCTACTGAAGGAATGATACACAAATAAAAATTAGGTATAAAAAATGACATACGAAGTAAAATCTCTTAATGAAGAATGTGGTGTTTTCGGTATCTGGGGACATCCAGATGCTGCTAAATTGACCTATTTTGGTCTCCATAGTCTTCAGCACCGTGGTCAGGAGGGGGCAGGAATCCTCTCCAATGATCAGGGACAATTGAAGCGCCATCGTGACATGGGACTTTTATCAGAAGTCTTCAGAAATCCTGCTAATTTGGATAAATTGACGGGAACTAGTGCGATTGGGCATGTGCGTTATGCGACTGCTGGCGAAGCTTCTGTAGATAACATTCAGCCCTTCCTCTTCCGTTTTCACGATATGCAGTTTGGATTGGCTCATAATGGAAACTTGACCAATGCGGCCTCTCTCAAGAAAGAATTGGAAGATAGAGGAGCGATTTTCAGCGCGACTTCGGACTCGGAAATATTGGCTCATCTCATTCGTCGCAGTCACAATCCGAACTTGATGGGAAAAATCAAGGAAGCGCTCAGTCTTGTCAAAGGTGGTTTTGCCTATATCTTGCTGTTTGAGGACAAGTTGATTGCGGCTCTTGACCCCAATGGTTTCCGTCCACTTTCTATCGGGAAAATGGCCAACGGAGCGGTGGTTGTTTCCTCTGAAACCTGTGCTTTTGAGGTTATTGGTGCTGAATGGATTCGTGATTTGAAGCCAGGTGAGATTGTGATCATTGATGACAAGGGCATCCAGTATGATAGCTATACAGATGATACTCAGTTAGCAATCTGTTCTATGGAGTATATCTATTTTGCCCGCCCTGATTCTAACATTCATGGTGTCAATGTCCATACGGCACGTAAACGTATGGGTGCCCAATTGGCGCGTGAATTCAAGCACGAGGCGGATATCGTGGTCGGTGTGCCCAATTCTTCCCTCAGCGCGGCTATGGGATTTGCGGAAGAATCAGGTTTACCAAACGAAATGGGCCTCATCAAGAACCAATACACCCAACGTACCTTTATCCAACCGACTCAAGAATTGCGGGAGCAAGGGGTGCGGATGAAACTGTCTGCAGTTTCTGGTGTTGTCAAAGGCAAGCGTGTGGTAATGATTGATGACTCTATTGTACGTGGAACAACCTCTCGTCGTATCGTTCAGCTTTTGAAAGAAGCGGGTGCGACTGAAGTTCATGTTGCCATTGGTAGTCCAGCGCTAGCTTATCCATGTTTCTACGGGATTGATATCCAGACACGTCAGGAGCTGATTGCGGCTAATCATACGGTCGAAGAAACTCGCCAAATCATTGGTGCGGACAGTCTGACCTACCTTTCTGTTGAGGGGTTGATTGATTCGATTGGGATTGAAACAGATGCGCCAAATGGTGGTCTCTGTGTCGCTTATTTTGATGGTAATTACCCAACGCCTCTCTACGACTATGAAGAAGACTATCGTAGAAGTTTAGAAGAAAAGACTAGTTTTTACAAGTGAGTTACTGAGATTCTCCATAAAAGAAAAGGAATAAAGAAATGGCAAATAAAAATGCGTACGCTCAATCTGGTGTGGATGTTGAAGCGGGTTATGAAGTTGTTGAACGGATTAAAAAGCACGTAGCTCGTACGGAGCGTGCAGGTGTCATGGGAGCTCTGGGTGGCTTTGGTGGTATGTTTGACCTTTCAAAGACTGGGGTTAAAGAACCCGTCTTGATTTCAGGGACTGACGGTGTCGGAACCAAACTCATGTTGGCTATCAAATACGACAAGCACGATACCATTGGTCAAGACTGTGTGGCCATGTGTGTCAACGACATCATCGCTGCAGGTGCGGAGCCCCTCTATTTCCTTGACTACGTAGCGACAGGTAAGAATGAACCAGCTAAGCTAGAGCAAGTTGTCGCTGGTGTGGCAGAAGGTTGTGTGCAGGCAGGCGCTGCCCTCATTGGTGGGGAAACGGCTGAAATGCCTGGCATGTACGGCGAAGATGACTATGACTTGGCTGGTTTTGCGGTTGGTGTGGCTGAAAAATCTCAAATCATTGACGGTTCAAAGGTGGCAGAAGGAGATATTCTTCTCGGACTTGCTTCAAGTGGGATTCATTCCAATGGTTACTCTCTCGTCCGTCGTGTCTTTGCCGATTACACAGGTGAGGAAGTCCTTCCAGAATTGGAAGGCAAGCAACTCAAGGATGTTCTTCTTGAGCCAACTCGTATCTATGTCAAGGCTGTTTTGCCACTTATCAAGGAAGGTTTG
Organism: bacterium; assembly: GCA_905221085.1. Lineage (GTDB taxonomy): Bacteria > Bacillota > Bacilli > Lactobacillales > Streptococcaceae > Streptococcus. The sequence goes on along the minus strand of CAJNBT010000006.1, from coordinate 92,784 downwards.
GTCAACGGCATTGCCCACATCACTGGTGGTGGCTTTATCGAAAATGTCCCTCGTATGTTTGCAGCTGACTTGGCTGCTGAGATTGAGGAAGACAAGGTTCCAGTGTTACCGATTTTCAAAGCCCTTGAAAAATACGGTGAAATCAAGCATGAGGAAATGTTTGAAATCTTCAATATGGGTGTGGGACTTATGTTTGCAGTTAGCCCTGAAAATGTAAGTCGTGTCAAGGAATTGTTGGATGAACCAGTCTATGAAATTGGTCGTATCGTCAAGAAAGAAAACGAAAGTGTCATCATTAAATGAAAAAAATAGCGGTTTTTGCCTCTGGTAATGGCTCAAATTTTCAGGTAATAGCGGAACAATTTCCAGTAGAGTTTGTCTTTTCAGACCATCGTGACGCCTATGTGCTCGAACGTGCAGACAAGCTCGGCGTTCTGTCCTATGCTTTTGAACTCAAGGAGTTTGAGAGCAAGACAGACTACGAAGCAGCCCTTGTTGAACTCTTGGAAGAGCACCAGATTGACTTGGTTTGTCTAGCAGGCTACATGAAAATCGTTGGGCCAACCTTATTGGCGGCTTATGAAGGTCGGATTATCAACATTCACCCAGCCTACCTGCCAGAATTCCCAGGAGCTCATGGGATTGAGGATGCTTGGAATGCTGACGTGGATCAGTCTGGTGTGACCATTCATTGGGTGGATTCGGGTGTGGATACAGGAAAGGTCATCAAACAAGTACGTGTACCACGGCTGGCTGATGATACGATTGACAGTTTTGAAACTCGGATTCATGAGGCAGAGTACAAGTTGTATCCAGAGGTTATTAGAGAATTGTTGGACAAGTAAATGAAAAAATGGTTAGAAACATTTGCTTTGATTAGCTTGGTAATCGTTCTACGTTTACTGGTAAATTTCTTCTTCCCAGAGTTTCCCTATTGGGGGAGATTTTTACTGACAGTGATTTTAGGAGTCTTGGTAATCGTCTCCCTATACTTTATGAAAAGAAAATTGCCTAAGTAGAGAGTTTGAAAATGAAAGGAAGTAACATGACTAAACGCGCTTTAATCAGCGTCTCAGACAAAGCGGGCATTGTTGAATTTGCCCAAGAACTCAAAAAACTTGGTTGGGAAATTATCTCGACAGGTGGAACAAAGGTTGCCCTTGATACAGCTGGGGTGGAGACCATTGCAATCGATGATGTGACTGGTTTTCCAGAAATGATGGACGGTCGTGTCAAGACCCTTCATCCAAATATCCACGGTGGGCTCCTCGCTCGTCGTGATTTAGATAGCCATTTGGAAGCAACCAAAGATAATCAAATTGAGCTCATTGACCTTGTAGTGGTCAATCTCTATCCCTTTAAAGAAACGATTCTCAAACCAGACGTGACTTACGCTGATGCAGTTGAAAACATTGATATCGGTGGGCCATCTATGCTTCGTTCAGCAGCAAAAAATCATGCCAGCGTGACGGTTGTGGTAGATCCATCTGACTATGCTGTGGTTTTGGACGAATTGGCAGCAAATGGCGAAACAACTTACGAAATGCGTCAACGTTTGGCAGCCAAAGTTTTCCGTCACACAGCGGCTTATGATGCCTTGATTGCAGAGTATTTCACAGCTCAAGTCGGAGAAAGCAAACCTGAAAAGCTCACTTTGACCTATGACCTCAAACAAGCTATGCGTTACGGTGAGAACCCTCAACAAGACGCGGACTTTTACCAGAAAGCTTTGCCGACTGATTACTCCATTGCTTTAGCCAAACAGCTCAATGGTAAGGAACTATCCTTCAACAATATTCGTGACGCGGATGCTGCTATCCGTATTATCCGTGATTTTAAAGACCGTCCAACCGTTGTGGCTCTCAAACACATGAACCCGTGCGGTATCGGTCAAGCTGATGATATCGAAACTGCTTGGGACTACGCTTATGAGTCTGACCCAGTTTCTATCTTTGGTGGGATTGTCGTTCTTAACCGTGAGGTAGATGCTGCGACAGCTGAAAAGATGCATGGTGTTTTCCTTGAAATCATCATCGCACCAAGCTATACGGATGAAGCGCTAGCTATTTTGACTAATAAAAAGAAAAACTTGCGTATCCTTGCCTTGCCATTTGACGCACAAGATGCCAGTGAAGCAGAAGCAGAATACACAGGTGTTGTTGGTGGACTTCTTGTGCAAAATCAAGACGTGGTCAAAGAAAGCCCAGCTGACTGGCAAGTGGTGACCAAACGCCAACCAACTGAGACAGAAGCGACTGCCCTTGAGTTTTCTTGGAAGGCTATTAAATACGTCAAATCAAACGGTATCATCGTGACCAATGACCACATGACACTTGGCGTTGGCCCAGGTCAAACCAACCGTGTGGCTTCTGTTCGTATTGCGATTGAACAAGCTAAGGACCGCCTTGACGGCGCTGTGCTTGCTTCCGATGCCTTCTTCCCATTTGCAGATAACGTGGAAGAAATCGCCAAAGCAGGTATCAAGGCCATCATCCAGCCAGGTGGATCGGTCCGTGACCAAGAATCTATCGAAGCTGCTGACAAATATGGCATGACCATGGTCTTCACAGGCGTGAGACATTTTAGACATTAAGAACGCTAAAGGGAAGAAAACAGTTTCTTTCCTTTTTTGCTTAAAAATGCTTAATAAAACAAGATTAAAACGAACGTTTGTGTTATAATATTAATAAATAATTCGCAAAAGAGGTTGAGAAATGAAGCTGTTAGTTGTCGGTTCGGGTGGTCGTGAACATGCGATTGCCAAGAAGTTGCTTGAATCAAAAGACGTTGAAAAAGTCTTTGTAGCTCCTGGGAATGACGGGATGACTCTGGACGGTTTGGAATTGGTAAATATCTCTATTTCCGAACATTCTAAATTGATTGAGTTTGCAAAAGCCAATGATATCGCTTGGTCCTTTATCGGGCCAGATGATGCTCTTGCGGCTGGGATTGTGGATGATTTTAACAAAGCTGGGCTCAAGGCTTTTGGTCCGACAAGATTGGCAGCGGAGTTGGAGTGGTCCAAGGATTTTGCCAAGGAAGTCATGGTCAAATACGGCGTTCCGACAGCAGCCTATGGTACATTCTCGGACTTTGAGGAAGCCAAGGCCTATATCGAAAAGCAGGGTGCGCCTATCGTAGTCAAGGCGGATGGCTTGGCGCTTGGGAAGGGTGTCGTCGTTGCTGAGACGGTTGAGCAAGCGGTCGAAGCCGCTCATGAGATGCTTTTGGACAATAAATTTGGTGACTCAGGTGCACGTGTAGTTATTGAGGAATTCCTTGAAGGAGAGGAGTTTTCACTCTTTGCCTTTGTCAATGGCGACAAGTTCTATATCATGCCGACAGCGCAAGACCACAAACGTGCCTATGATGGCGATAAGGGGCCTAACACTGGTGGGATGGGTGCCTATGCGCCAGTTCAACACTTACCACAGAGTGTAGTTGATACAGCGGTAGGCACCATTTTCAAGCCAGTCCTAGAAGGTATGATTCAAGAAGGTCGCCTTTATCTGGGAGTTCTTTACGCAGGGCTTATCTTGACAGCTGATGGACCTAAGGTTATCGAGTTTAATGCTCGCTTTGGAGATCCTGAAACCCAGATTATCCTGCCTCGTTTGACATCTGACTTTGCGCAAAATATTACTGATATTTTGGAAGGTAAAGAACCAGCCATCACTTGGACGGACAAGGGTGTGACTCTGGGTGTTGTTGTCGCATCAAACGGTTACCCACTGGCTTATGAGAAGGGCGTCAAGCTTCCAGCCAAAACCGATGGCGACACAATCACCTACTATGCAGGAGCTAAGTTTGCGGAAAAGAGCAGAGCACTGCTATCAAACGGTGGACGTGTCTATATGCTCGTTACCACATCCGATACCGTTAAAGAAGCCCAAGAAACTATCTACCAAGAACTCTCCCAACAAAACACAGAAGGCCTCTTCTACCGAACCGATATCGGAAGCAAGGCAATTAGATAAAGGTATAAGAAAAAAGCGACGCAGTTGTCAAACACGATAATGGTCGCCGTGGTGAGAAGAGCAGAACAGTATCTGTTCTGGTCTAGGAAAAATTTGATACCTTAGGCTCAAAGTTTAGGAATGAAACCGAAGGTTTGCTTCCGTCCCCACCACCTAAGACCATTATCAAAAAAGAAGAAAAAGGAAAAATTATGACTAAACCAATTATTTCCATCATCATGGGCTCAAAATCCGACTGGGCAACCATGCAAAAAACCGCCGAAGTCTTAAACCGCTTCGGTGTAGCCTACGAAAAGAAGGTTGTCTCTGCACACCGCACACCAGACCTCATGTTCAGACATGCCGAAGAAGCTCGTAGCCGTGGCATCAAGGTCATCATCGCAGGTGCAGGTGGCGCAGCCCATTTGCCAGGAATGGTCGCAGCTAAAACAACTCTTCCTGTCATCGGTGTGCCGGTCAAGTCGCGCACTCTTAGTGGTGTGGACTCGCTCTATTCTATCGTTCAAATGCCAGGTGGTGTGCCAGTCGCAACTATGGCTATTGGTGAAGCAGGTGCGACCAACGCTGCCCTCTTCGCTCTCCGTCTCCTATCAGTAGAAGATCAGTCTATCGCGACAGCATTGGCAGATTTCGCAGAAGAACAAGGAAAAATCGCAGAGGAGTCTACAAATGAGCTCATCTAAAACAATCGGAATTATCGGTGGCGGCCAGCTGGGTCAAATGATGGCTATTTCTGCTATCTACATGGGCCACAAGCTTATCGCGCTGGATCCTGCGGCGGATTGCCCAGCCTCTCGCGTAGCGGAAATCATTGTGGCGCCTTATAATGATGTTGACGCACTTCGTCAATTGGCAGAGCACTGTGATGTTCTCACTTATGAATTCGAAAATGTTGATGCAGATGGTTTAGATGCTGTCATCAAGGATGGTCAACTCCCTCAAGGGACCGACCTGCTCCGTATTTCGCAAAATCGCATCTTTGAAAAGGACTTTTTGTCAAACAAGGCTCAAGTAACGGTGGCACCTTACAAGGTTGTGACTTCTAGCCAAGACTTGACAGATATTGACCTGTCGAAAGCCTATGTCCTCAAGACTGCGACGGGCGGCTACGATGGACATGGGCAAAAGGTCATTCGCTCAGAAGCAGATTTGGAAGAAGCCTATGCGTTAGCTGACTCAGCAGCCTGCGTTTTAGAGGAATTCGTCAATTTTGACCTTGAAATTTCTGTCATCGTGTCTGGAAATGGCAAGGATGTGACGGTTTTCCCAGTTCAGGAAAATATCCACCGTAACAACATCCTCTCTAAGACGATTGTGCCTGCCCGCATTTCAGAAAGTCTAGCTGAAAAGGCCAAATCTATGGCAGTGCGAATTGCAGAACAACTCAACTTGTCTGGAACCCTTTGCGTGGAAATGTTTGCGACGGCTGATAACATCATTGTCAATGAGATTGCCCCACGCCCACATAACTCTGGTCACTATTCAATCGAAGCCTGCGACTTCTCTCAGTTTGATACCCATATTTTGGGTGTTCTGGGGGCACCATTACCAGCTATCAAACTACATTCTCCAGCCGTTATGCTCAATGTCCTCGGCCAGCACGTCGAGGCTGCTGAAAAATATGTCACAGAAAATCCAAGCGCCCACCTCCACATGTATGGTAAAATAGAAGCGAAGCACAACCGCAAGATGGGACATGTGACTCTGTTTAGTGATGTGCCGGATAGTGTGGATGAGTTTGGGAAAGGGATTGATTTTTGAAATGACATAAGAATTTGATGAATTGCTAGATGATGAAATAACGACCGCAACACTTACTTATACGGACGATTTGGTTGTTCCAGAGATTTCGGATAGAGAGGGGATTCATATTTTAGAGAGAGCTGGCAATCAGCTAGTCTTAGAATATTCTTGTTCCGTGAAGGAAGTTAAGGATTATCTGAGTAGTTACGGCCTGCCTAGACATCCTGAGAGAATTTCATTTGAATTTTCTATACATGAAGACTCAGAAAATGATAATCTTTAAAGCTAAATGGAGACCAGTTTATGATTCAAATTATTGTCAACGCTTTTGTGGAGGAAGGAAAAGAAATCGCCGTTGTGGAAGTGCTCTTTGCCAGTGCCGACCATGAAAAAGTAAAAGCCAATATCAGGAATTAAAGATTCAATATCAAAACAATTATCTGGTTATCTATGATTCGCCATTGGATACGGATCTAAGTAGTTTGCTGTATTATCCGTCGGTGGCGATAAGCAAGGAGGAGTTTAATTAGCCTATGAAAACTATCGGTCTGATTGGTGGTATGAGTTGGGAAAGCACCACATCTTACTACCAAATCATCAACGAAACCATCAAAAAAGAGCTGGGTGGCTTGCATTCAGCTAAGATTCTACTTTATAGTGTTGATTTTGCAGAGATTGAGCATTATCAAGCAGTCGGAGACTGGGAGAAAAGCGGTCAACTTTTGGCAGATATTGCTCAGCGCTTGGAGCAAGCTGGTGCAGATTTCATCGTTATTTGTACCAATACTATGCACAAGGTTGCTTCGCAGATACAGGAGCAGATTACGATTCCAATCTTGCATATTGCGCAGGCAACTGCGCAGGCCTTGTTGGCTGACGGTATTCAAAAAGTCGGCCTTCTAGGGACCAAGTACACCATGACTCAATATTTTTACAAGGAGAAATTAATAGAGTCTGGGTTAGAAGTGCTGATTCCAGACCAAGCTGGTATTACAGAGGTCAATCGAATCATTTATGACGAACTTTGCCTAGGGAATATCAAAGAAAGCTCAAAGCAGACTTATCTTGCCGTTATAGATGATTTGAAAAAAGCAGGCGCTGAAGCTGTTATCTTGGGGTGTACCGAGATTGGTCTCCTCGTCAAGCAATCAGACACCGACCTGCCTCTCTACGACACAACAGTGATTCATGCAGAGAAAGCGGCGGAGTGGGGGGTAAATAAATGATTATAGAAGACAAGCACAACCGTAGGGTAGGGCATATAAATTTGTTTAGTGATGCGCTGGATAGTGTGATTGAGTTTGGGAAAGGGATAGATTTTTAGGACAAGTCTATGATACAAATTATCGTTAACGCTTTTGTTGAAAAGGATAAGACTGGAGTAGTCGTGGAAGTCTTGTATGCTAGTGCTGACCAAGATAAGGTACAAGCTAAATATAAAGAACTAACTGCACAATACCCTGAAAACTATTTAGCTATCTATGATTTACCGCTGGATACGGATTTGAATACACTAGATCATTATCCGTCTGTGTTTATTGGGAAAGAGGAGTTTGAGTAGAAATCTTGTTTTACCTAGATAGCTTATTCCCAACAGCTTAAGAAGAAAGGAAAAATTAACAACATGATCAACCGTTACTCTCGCCCTGAGATGGCGAATATTTGGAGTGAAGAAAATAAATACCGTGCTTGGCTTGAGGTGGAAATCTTAGCTGACGAGGCATGGGCTGAGTTGGGGGAAATCCCTAAGGAAGATGTAGCTTTGATTCGAGAGAAGGCGGATTTTGACATCGACCGTATTTTGGAGATTGAGCAGGAGACGCGTCACGATGTGGTGGCCTTCACGCGTGCGGTTTCTGAGACGCTTGGTGAAGAGCGTAAGTGGGTCCACTATGGTTTGACTTCTACCGACGTGGTGGATACGGCCTACGGCTACCTCTACAAACAGGCCAACGACATTATTCGTCGTGACCTTGAAAACTTCACCAACATCATCGCTGATAAGGCTAAGGAGCACAAGTTCACCATCATGATGGGTCGTACCCACGGTGTGCACGCTGAACCTACAACCTTTGGTCTGAAATTGGCGACTTGGTATAGCGAAATGAAGCGCAATATCGAGCGTTTCGAGCATGCGGCTGCTGGTGTTGAAGCTGGTAAGATTTCTGGTGCGGTTGGGAACTTTGCCAACATCCCACCATTCGTAGAGCAATACGTCTGCGACAAATTGGGTATCCGTGCCCAAGAAATCTCTACACAGGTCCTTCCTCGCGACCTTCACGCTGAGTACTTTGCGGTTCTTGCCAGCATCGCGACTTCTATCGAGCGTATGGCGACTGAGATTCGTGGTCTGCAAAAATCTGAGCAGCGCGAAGTGGAAGAGTTCTTTGCCAAAGGGCAAAAAGGTTCATCTGCTATGCCTCACAAACGCAACCCTATCGGTTCTGAGAACATGACAGGTCTTGCGCGTGTTATCCGTGGTCACATGATTACAGCCTATGAGAACGTGGCTCTCTGGCACGAACGTGACATCTCTCACTCATCAGCTGAGCGCATCATCACACCAGATACGACCATCTTGATTGACTACATGCTCAACCGTTTTGGAAATATCGTCAAGAACTTGACAGTCTTCCCAGAAAACATGATCCGCAACATGAACTCAACTTTCGGTCTTATCTTTAGCCAACGAGCTATGTTGACCTTGATTGAAAAAGGGATGACCCGTGAGCAAGCTTATGACCTTGTTCAACCAAAAACAGCCTACTCTTGGGACAACCAAGTAGACTTTAAACCACTTCTGGAAGCAGATCCAGAAGTAACCTCACGCCTGACTCAAGAGGAAATCGATGAGATCTTCAACCCTCTTTATTACACTAAACGAGTGGACGATATCTTTGAACGTCTGGGACTGGGTGATTAATTAAACAATAAACAGCGAGCTTCAATCTCGCTGTTTATTGTTTATCGAAAAGACTTAGTCTTCTTTTCTTTTAGTGAGTCCATAGGCTACTAGTGTGGCCATGAGTCCTGCGACTAATAGTCCTGCAGAATCGTGACCTCCTGTTTCAGGAAGTTTTTTCTCTGTTGCCACGGGAGCTGGACCTTGAGGAAGAGCTTTGCTTTCCTCAGCAGGAACAGTTGTTGGAGCCGATTCGCCTGGAATCTCTAGTACTGATTTTTCTTCTGCCGCAGGAGTTGGCACACTTGGGAGTTCTTGTGCTGGTTTTTCTTCTTTGGCAGCGGCTTGTCCGTTTTCATCGCCTACATGTGTTACCAGAGTTCCGACTTCGACTACTTGTGTAACAGCTTCCTGCGCTACGACACTGGTAACCAATGTTCTAACTTCAGTTCTGTCTGCAGCCGTAGTTACAGAATAGAAATGACTTATACGACCGTTTACACCTTCTGTTACGACACGAGATTGTCCTTTAGGTAATTGATCAGTTTCACGAGTGATGGTTGTAAATGGAATTGCTTCCTCTTGGATATCTAGTCTAGGTTTTGCATCACTAATTGGTGCAAGACCACTTTCATCACCCTTGTGAGTTACAGGAGCACCAACTTCGACAACTTGGTTCACAGCTTCTTTGGTTATCTGGCTATCAAGAACGGTTTCTGTTGATTTCCCATTTTCTGTAAGAATAGATACGTAAGAAGTACGTTCACCTAGAACTCCAGCTTTGACAACTTTTTCTTGTCCAGCTGGGAGATTTGGATTGTCTTTCTTGATAACTTCAAACGGGATTTCTTCTGTCTTCACAAGAAGTTCTGGTCGGTTTTCAACGTTAGCAGTCAGTTCATTTTCATCTAGGCTTCCTGAATGCGTTGCAGCTGGTTTCAGACCTTTAAGGGCAGTCTTTAGTTTATCTACTAGTGCGTCTAGTTCAGCTTGTTTGCTGCGGTTGAGGTTAAGGTTTAGTCCATCTTTTGCTGCCTTGAGTGCTGCTAAGCTTTCTGCGCTGTATCCGTCTAAGTTTGTAGGAATCTTAGCCACTGCTTCACGGAGCGCATTATAATTAGCACGGAAGTAGTCTTTGTTGTGGTCTGCAAAGGCAGTCATGAGTTCAAAGATTTCCTCTTCCTTGTACTCAGCACTTGGTTTATCTGCCCAGATAGCAAGCATACTTCCGACTGTTGGAAGGTCTACTTCAGGATATTTGGTAGAAGCAAGTTGATTGAATGGAACTTTTCCAGAATTTTCAATTGCCTTTGAAAGAGGATAAGCTTCGTCTGGTTTGTGATTGCCTAAAACATAGTACCAATCCCCATTTGTATTCAAGAACTTATAACCCTTGCTTGCCAGATACTGTGGTGATGCAAGATTGTAGCCCCACCAGCCTTTAGACCAGTAAGAAATCAAGACATCTTTGTCAAACTGAACATCGTCCTTGTCCTCATAGTAGAAGCCATCGTTGAAGGCCATTGGTTGAAGCCCTCTTTCCTTAGCCATAGCAGCTAGGCTGTTAGAATAATCTGCGAACTTGTTATAGAGTCCATACCATTTGAGGTAGTACCAACCTTGGGCATTTGTCGCATCATTGGCATATTCATCGGTACCATAGTTGAAAATCTTTGATTTATCAGCAAAGTAATCCATGTATTTACCTATAAGGGCTTTGGTAAAGTTAAGGGCTTCTTGATTTTCAAGGTCCATTGTTGTTTTTGAAACTTTATCAAAGTTGGCTTGAGGATTCTTGATGCCAAGTTTTTCCATGGCAACCAGCATGGCATCCATATGTCCAGGACTATTGATAGCGGGGATTAGACCAATACCTTTTTCCTTAGCATATTGAACAAGCTCTGTCACTTCTGCCTGTGTCAACGCAGTACCGTTTGGATCGTCGTAGTAAGCTTTCGTTCCTTCGATAATAGCTTTTTTAACGTCATCACTAGCATAGGTTTTTCCGTTGGCAGTAATAGTCATATCGTCGAGTAGGAAACGAAGACCATCATTTCCTAGAAGGAGATGGGCATCAGAGTAGCCGAGCTCGCTCGCCTTATCTACGATGCGTTTGAGTTGATCTAGAGAGAAATATTTGCGCCCTGCATCGATGGAAATGACTTTATTCTTATTAAGTTTTTCAAGTTCGCGTTTAGCATCTTCCTCTTTTTGAGCTTCTGGGGTGAAGATTAGCTGACTAATAGCTTCTTGAAGTTTTGCGATTGCTTGATCAATCGTGTCTTGTTGAGCACGGCTGAGGTTGCTATCAAGTGAACGGATTGCTTTTTCAGCTTCTTTGACAGCAGTAACGCTTTCTGTTGTGTAGCGCTTGAGGTCTGCTGGAATTTCTTTCAGTGCTTGTTCAGCAGACTGGTAATCTGCTGCGAAGTATTCAGCGTTGGCATTTGCAAAATGACGCATGAGTTTGAAGAGGCGAGATGGGGAATAACGTGCAGATGGTGTATCAGCCCAAGCAGCTACCATACCACCGATGAATGGAACATCAGCTCCTTCTGTTTTTGGAACAGACGTGATTGGTGTATTTTTAATACCATTGAGCCCCTGATCGAGATTGTACCAACCTTGGCCGTCAGCATTTCGTCCAAGAACGTAGTACCAAGCATCATTGGTATTAAGGATTTGGTGACCTTTTTCAGCCAGTAGTTTAGAAGAAGCAACGTCGTAGCCACCCCAACCACCAGTCCACATAGAAACGATGATGTCTTTGTCAAAACTACCAAAGCTTGTGTCGCTATTGTAGTAGATACCATCATTAAATGCCATTGGTTTGAGACCGTGAGATTTTACAATACGAGCAAGGTCATTGGCGTAAGAGATGAATTTTTCATATCCTTTTTCAGGATAGCCTTCATTTGGATAATATTTATCAGCTTGAAGCACGCTCCAACCTTTAGCATTTGTTGCATCATTTGCATATTCATCTAGTCCAATATTGAAGATTTCAGACTTGTTAGAGAAGTAGTTAGCGTATTTGTCAATCAGAGTTTTAGTAAAATCGACTGCTTGTTTATTATTTAAGTCAACAGTTCGTTCCGATTTTTTACCAAAATAATCAAAGTTAGGATTCTCAATGCCAAGTTCTTTCATAGCATGGAGCATAGCATCCATATGTCCAGGACTATTGACAGTTGGAATTACTCCAATTCCTTTATCTTTGGCATAATTAATCAAATCTGTCATCTGACTTTCAGTGAGATGGTTGCCATTTGGATCATTGTAATAAGCATTTGTTCCATTTTCAATGGCACGTTTGACATCATCACTAGAGTAGGTTTTATCGCCCACTTTCATAGACATATCATCCAACATGAAACGGAGGCCATCGTTACCTACCAAGAGATGAAGATCTGTGTAACCATATTCTTTAGCTTTGTCGATAATTTCTTTGAGCTGCTCAGGTGAGAAATATTTACGTCCGGCATCAATTGAAACGATTTTTCGTTTAGCTAATTTTTCATTTTGAGTTGTAGCGCGTTCCTTTCCTGCCTCTGTTGTTGGTTTATCAGCCTCTGCTTTCGTCTCATCTTTTTTCGCTGGTTTATCCTTGTCAGATTCTGGCTTATCAGTCTTGTCTGTATTTGACTCTTTAGAATAAGCCTCTTTCAGCTCTTCCTTTTTAGGGCTATTTTCCTCAGCCTTTTTATCGGCAGCTTCTTTTTCAACAGAAGTTGGAGTTACCACTTCTTCTTTATCACTAGGAGTTGAACTAACTTCCTCTTGTGGTTTTTCCTCTGTTTTTGGAAGATTAGCTATCTTATCAGTAGCTGGAGTTTCTGTTTCTACAGTTTTTGGAGCTTCTGGTTGAAGCTCTGCTTTAGGTGTTTCCTCAATAGTCATATTTTCAGATGCTTGAGGGGAATCGGAAATCGTATGGATGGTCGATTGGTTTTCTGTAGTAGGAGTCATTCCATCGGCTGCAACAGCCTGTGCTTGGAAGGTAAATCCAATTAGAACAGAAGCTGCTCCTACCGCGTATTTACGAATGGAAAAACGCTGTTGTTTTTCTTGTTTCATTGCAAAACCTCCTGATTGCATTTTGATATTGATAGCGTTTACATAATTCAACAATTTTATTTTATTTATTATGTTAACAGGAGTCAAGTAGGATTGCTTTAAAACTATAATAAGTATAAAAACTAATAAAAATTAAATAAAGAATTCTATTTATTGACATATGCATATATAGTATAATTCAATCCCATTTCTATAAAATATTCTACAAAATATAGAAGGTCATACAAAAAGTAAGCGTTTTCTTGTTATTGTGGTATAATATGTATAGAAGAAAGCCTAAGCGGTGCTCAGGCTTTCTTCTTAGTGATCACGGTCACATGAAATGAATTTGATTTTGTAGTAATCCGCTCGTTTATAAGTTTCGCTGTAAGCGAGAACTTGACCAGTAGACTCTAGTTTAGTAGTCTTGGTTTGTAAAACGGTTGGGAATTGTTCATCGACTCCGAGGACCGAAGCCGCATGTTCTGGAGTTGGGAATGTTATTTCATTGATTTCTTCAAAATGTTCATCATTCATGTGAATGTGATAATCCAATTTGAAACGGTTATAGATAGAGCTATAATATTCAAGATTTGGATAATTTGCGTTGATGTATTGTTCTGGAATATAAGATGTGTGGTAGATATATGCGACACCATTTGTTTCGCGTACGCGTTCAATCTTGTAGTAGAATTGATTACCGCGTAGTCCAAGTTTTTCTAAGTAGCTTAGTTTGTTTCCACGCTCAATAGAAAGGACGGTCACTTTATCATCTTTAGTTTCAAAAACTTCTACATCTGAAAACTCTACGAGTTTGTGTTTGCGCGCGCGTGAAACGAATGTACCCTTTCCTTGTTGGCGGACAATATAACCGTCTTTGGCAAGGTCGTTTAAGGCGCGGACAACTGTGATAGAACTAACATCATACATTGCAATCAATTCAGCTTCAGTGTAAAATTTATCTCCACTTGCAAATTGCCCAGATATGATTTTGTTCTTTAATTCATCTTTTATATATTGATATTTTGGAATTGCCATAATTTCACCTCGATTTTCCTTCTCCGTTAAAGATTTTACCATAAAAAAGGAAAGAATAGTAGTCTTTTGAATAAAAAAATTAGAATAATAGGCTATAAGGTTAATTTACATATAAAAAAGGAGATTTTATACATTTTTATACATGCTCACTACTTGAAGCTATCTGTCTGTAAAATCTATATCTTTATAAGTTTTTTGTGTAAAAGTTGGTAAAAAATGAAAAAAATTGTGAAAACCTATTGACAAATGTAGGATATTGAGATATATTTACTATATCAACAAATGAAAGCGTGAACTTTAATTGTCAGAAGGTAGTAACATGACACGATTTGAGATACGGGATGATTTTTATCTCGATGGAAAATCATTTAAGATTTTATCTGGCGCCATTCATTATTTTAGGATTCCTCCAGAAGATTGGTATCATTCGCTCTACAACTTGAAGGCTCTTGGTTTTAATACGGTAGAGACTTATGTTGCTTGGAATCTACACGAACCCAGTGAGGGTGAGTTTAACTTTGAAGGAGCTCTGGATTTGGAACGGTTTCTCCAGACAGCGCAAGATTTGGGTCTCTATGCTATTGTACGTCCCTCTCCCTTCATCTGTGCGGAGTGGGAATTCGGTGGCTTACCGGCTTGGCTCTTAACCAAAGATATGAGAATCCGCTCATCTGACCCAGCCTATATTGAAGCTGTGGGTCGCTACTATGATCAGCTCTTGGCACGATTGGTTCCACATTTGTTGGACAATGGTGGCAATATCCTCATGATGCAGGTTGAAAATGAGTATGGTTCTTATGGAGAAGATAAGGCTTATCTGAGAGCAATTCGACAGTTGATGGAGGAGCGTGGCGTAACCTGTCCTCTCTTTACATCAGATGGTCCATGGCGAGCTACTCTGAAAGCTGGAACCTTAATCGAAGATGATCTCTTTGTGACAGGAAATTTTGGTTCTAAAGCTCCGTACAACTTTTCACAGATGCAGGAATTCTTTGATGAGCATGGTAAGAAATGGCCGCTCATGTGTATGGAGTTCTGGGATGGCTGGTTCAATCGTTGGAAAGAACCAATTATCACACGGGATCCAAAAGAGTTGGCAGATGCAGTTCGAGAGGTTTTGGAACAAGGCTCTATCAATCTTTACATGTTCCACGGTGGTACAAACTTTGGTTTCATGAATGGTTGCTCAGCTCGAGGAACTTTGGACTTGCCACAAGTTACATCGTATGACTACGACGCTCTTCTTGATGAAGAAGGAAATCCAACTGCCAAATATCTGGCAGTCAAGAAGATGATGGCGACACATTTCCCAGAGTATCCGCAGTTAGAACCACTCTACAAAGAGAGTATGGAGTTGGACGCGATTCCACTAGTTGAAAAAGTTTCCTTGTTTGAAACCTTGGATAGTCTATCAAGTCCTGTAGAAAGCCTTTATCCTAAAAAGATGGAGGAGTTGGGACAAAGTTATGGCTACCTACTCTATCGAACAGAAACAAACTGGGATGCAGAAGAAGAAAGACTTCGTATCATTGACGGTCGAGATAGAGCTCAGCTTTATGTCGATGGTCAGTGGGTTGAAACCCAATATCAGACAGAGATTGGGGAAGATATTTTTTATCAAGGTGAAAAGAAAGCGCTGTCTAGATTGGATATCTTGATAGAAAATATGGGGCGTGTCAACTATGGTCACAAGTTCTTAGCGGATACGCAACGTAAGGGAATTCGGACAGGGGTTTGTAAGGATTTGCACTTCTTACTAAACTGGAAACACTATCCACTCCCACTAGATAATCCTGAGAAAATTGATTTTTCAAAAGGATGGACAGAAGGACAACCAGCCTTTTACGCTTATGATTTTACTGTTCAAGAGCCAAAAGATACCTACCTAGACTTGTCTGAGTTTGGGAAAGGAGTTGCCTTTGTCAATGGGCAGAATCTAGGACGTTTTTGGAACGTCGGCCCAACCCTCTCGCTTTATATCCCTCATAGCTATCTCAAGGAAGGTGCCAATCGCATCATCATCTTTGAGACAGAGGGCCAATATAAAGAAGAAATTCATTTAACTCGTAAACCTACACTAAAACACATAAAGGGGGAAAACTTATGACAATTGTAGGATGCCGTATCGATGGACGTTTGATCCACGGACAAGTAGCCAATCTTTGGGCTGGGAAACTAAATGTTTCACGTATTATGGTTGTAGATGACGAAGTTGTCAACAACGACGTTGAAAAGAGTGGTTTGAAACTTGCGACACCACCAGGTGTAAAATTGAGTATTTTGCCAATTGAGAAAGCGGCAGCCAATATTCTTGCTGGTAAATACGATAGCCAACGTCTCTTTATCGTGGCTCGTAAACCAGACCGCTTCCTTGGTTTGGTCGAAGCAGGTGTACCACTTGAAACCCTTAATGTTGGGAATATGTCTCAAACACCAGAAACTCGCGCTATCACACGTTCTATCAACGTAGTGGATAAGGATGTGGAAGATTTCCACAAATTGGCAGAAAAAGGTGTTAAACTTACTGCTCAAATGGTTCCAAATGATCCAATTTCAGACTTTTTGAGCTTATTAAAATAGGAAAAAATTTTTAGGAGGTCATTGTTATGATACAATGGTGGCAAATTTTACTTCTCACTTTGTACTCAGCTTATCAAATCTGTGATGAGTTGACGATCGTTTCATCTGCAGGTTCCCCTGTATTTGCTGGTTTCATTACTGGTTTAATTATGGGAGATGTGACTACTGGTCTACTTATCGGTGGTAACTTGCAACTGTTCGTTCTTGGGGTTGGTACCTTCGGTGGTGCTTCTCGTATCGACGCAACTTCTGGTGCGGTTCTTGCGACAGCATTCTCTGTTTCACAAGGAATTGATGCACCGCTTGCAATTACTACAATCGCTGTACCAGTAGCAGCTCTCTTGACTTACTTCGACGTTCTTGGACGTATGACTACTACCTTCTTCGCTCACCGTGTGGATGCTGCAATCGAACGCTTTGACTATAAAGGTATTGAACGCAACTACCTACTTGGTGCGATTCCTTGGGCTCTATCTCGTGCCCTTCCAGTCTTCTTTGCCCTTGCTTTTGGTGGTGCCTTTGTACAATCAGTAGTAGACTTCGTTGAAGCCTACAAATGGGTTGCAGATGGCTTGACACTCGCAGGACGTATGCTTCCAGGTCTTGGATTTGCAATCTTGCTTCGTTACCTTCCAGTTAAACGTAACCTTCACTATCTTGCTATGGGATTTGGTTTGACAGCTATGTTGACTGTTCTTTACTCATATGTAACAGGTCTTGGTGGTGCTGTTGCTGGTATCGTAGGTACTCTTCCTGCTGAAGTTGCTGAAAAAATTGGTTTCGTGAACAACTTCAAAGGTTTGTCTATGATTGGTATTTCTATCGTAGGTATTTTCCTTGCAGTGCTTCACTTCAAAAATAGCCAAAAAGTAGCTGTAGCAGCACCTTCTACACCATCAGAAAGTGGGGAAATCGAAGATGACGAATTCTAATTACAAACTTACAAAAGAAGATTTTAATCAAATCAACAAACGTAGCTTGTTTACTTTCCAACTAGGTTGGAACTACGAACGTATGCAAGCTTCTGGTTACCTTTACATGATCTTGCCTCAATTGCGTAAAATGTATGGGGATGGCACTCCTGAATTGAAAGAAATGATGAAAGTTCATACTCAATTCTTCAATACTTCACCATTCTTCCATACCATTATCGCTGGTTTTGACCTTGCCATGGAAGAAAAAGATGGTGTGGGTTCAAAAGACGCCGTTAACGGTATCAAGACAGGTTTGATGGGACCATTCGCTCCTCTTGGGGATACAATCTTTGGTTCACTTGTACCTGCTATCATGGGGTCAGTCGCAGCAACTATGGCTATCGCTGGTCAACCTTGGGGGATCTTCCTTTGGATTGCAGTTGCAGTAGCGTATGACATCTTCCGTTGGAAACAGTTGGAATTTGCTTACAAAGAAGGGGTTAACCTCATCAACAACATGCAAAGTACCTTGACAGCTTTGATTGACGCTGCATCTGTACTTGGTGTCTTCATGATGGGTGCTCTTGTAGCAACAGTAATTAACTTTGAAATTTCTTACAAATGGGCAATCGGTGAGAAGATGATTGACTTCCAAGATATCTTGAACCAAATCTTCCCACGCTTGCTTCCAGCAATCTTTACTGCCTTTATCTTCTGGTTGCTTGGTAAGAAAGGTATGAACTCTACTAAAGCTATCGGTATTATTATCGTACTTGCTTTGGCTCTTTCTGCCTTTGGTAAATTTGTACTTGGAATGGGCGCATAATTTATGGCTAAATCATTAATTTTGGTGAGTCATGGTCGCTTCTGTGAAGAACTTAAAGGTAGCACTGAAATGATCATGGGTCCACAAGACAACATTCATGCAGTGGCTCTTCTTCCAGAAGATGGCCCAGAAGAATTTACTGCAAAATTTGAAGCTGCTATTGAAGGATTAGATGATTTCCTAGTCTTTGCGGATCTTCTCGGTGGAACACCATGTAACGTGGTAAGCCGTTTGATTATGGAAGGTCGTGACATCGAACTTTACGCAGGGATGAATCTTCCAATGGTGATTGAATTTATCAATGCGAGCCTTACAGGCGCAGATGCGGACTATAAGAACCGTGCTGCAGAAAGCATTGTGAAAGTTAATGACCTGTTAGCGGGCTTCGATGATGACGAAGATGAATAATACTCTTCGAAAATCAAATTCAAACTACGTCAACGTCGCCTTGCCGTACTCAAGTACAGCCTGCGGCTAGTTTCCTAGTTTGCTCTTTGATTTTCATTGAGTATAAGATGTGACAACGTGAAAATCGTTAGAGCATTTTATATAGAATATACATGGGAATGGGGCTTACTCCCATTCCCATATTTAATAGAAAAAGAGGAACTCAATGTTACATTATACAGAAGAAGACTTGCTCGAATTGGGTGCAGAAATCACTACACGTGAAATCTACCAACAACCAGATGTTTGGAAGGAAGCTTTTGAATCATACCAAGCACGCCGTGATGAAATTGCAGCTTTCCTACAAGGGATTGCTGATAAACATGACTATATCAAGGTTATCTTGACAGGTGCTGGGACTTCTGCTTATGTGGGAGATACCTTGGTACCTTACTTTAAGGAAGTCTACGACGAACGCAAATGGAATTTTAATGCCATTGCGACAACAGATATCGTTGCCAATCCAGAAACTTATTTGAAAAAAGATGTGGCGACTGTCCTTGTATCTTTTGCTCGTAGTGGAAATTCGCCTGAAAGTGTGGCGACTGTTGATTTGGCCAAAGCCTTGGTGGCTGAGCTTTATCAAGTGACGATTACTTGTGCGGCGGACGGTAAGTTGGCTCTTCAAGCTCATGGAGATGACCGCAATCTCTTGCTTTTGCAACCAGCTGCCTCTAATGACGCTGGATTTGCCATGACTTCTAGCTTTACGTCTATGATGTTGACAGCTCTCTTGGTCTTTGACCCTGCAGAATTTGCTGTGAAAGCTGAACGTTTTGAAGTTGTATCTAGTCTTGCCCGTAAAATTCTAGACAATGCAGAAGATGTCAAAGAACTTGTTGACCTAGACTTTAACCGTGTCATCTATCTAGGCGCTGGTCCTTTCTTTGGACTTGCTCATGAAGCTCAGCTCAAGATTTTGGAACTAACTGCTGGTCAAGTGGCGACCATGTATGAAAGCCCAGTTGGTTTCCGTCACGGTCCAAAATCTCTTATCAACGAAGATACAGTTGTTTTGGTCTTTGGTACAACGACAGACTACACTCGTAAGTACGACTTGGACTTGGTTCGTGAAGTTGCTGGTGACCAGATTGCTCGCCGTGTTGTGCTTTTGAGTGATCAAGCTTTTGGTCTTGAAAATGTCAAAGAAGTGGCCCTTGGTTGTGGCGGTGTCTTGAATGACATTTACCGTGTCTTCCCTTACATTGTTTATGCTCAACTCTTTGCCCTATTGACTTCACTCAAGGTAGAAAATAAACCAGATACACCGTCTCCTACAGGTACAGTAAATCGTGTGGTACAAGGTGTTATCATCCACGAATATCAAAAGTAATACTCTTCGAAAATCAAATTCAAACCACGTCAGCTTCGCCTTGCCGTACTCAAGTACAGCCTACGGCTAGCTTCCTAGTTTGCTCTTTGATTTTCATTGAGTATAAGGCAGTGTTTATGAATTCTTGACAAGAGGATTTGTAAATTATCAGATAAACCATAGATTGTCAAGGCACTTTCTATGGTTTGTTTGCTTGAGAGAAATAGTAAAAGGAGAACAGAATGAAAGCATACACAGAGCATGTATTTGGAAATGTTGAGGGACAAGATGTCTTGGCCTATCGATTTGAAACTGACGGTGGCTACCAGCTTGAGGTTATGACTTATGGTGCGACCATCTTGCGCTATGTCACGCCTGACAAAGATGGAAATTTTGCCAATGTTATTTTGGGATTTGATGACTTTGATAGCTATGTAGGCAATAGTCCCAAGCATGGAGCTAGCGTAGGTCCTGTAGCGGGTCGTATTGCAGGTGCGACATTTGAGCTCAATGGCAAGACTTATGACCTTGAAGTCAACAATGCTAGCAACTGTAACCACAGTGGTTCAACAGGTTGGGATTCGAGCTTGTTTGAACTGACCGAGGTAAGCGACCATGGCTTGACCCTCTATACAGAGCGTACAGATGGGACAGGAGGATTCCCTGGTAATCTCAAGATTTGGATCAGTTACCGCTTGGAAGAAACTGGTGCCTATGAAATCAGCTACAAGGTAACAACAGATCAGGATACGCTTGTCAATCCAACCAACCACAGCTATTTTAACTTGTCTGGTGATTTCACGCAGACGATTGACCGCCATGTCTTCCAACTAAACACAGAAGGCATTTATCCAATCGCTTCCGACGGTGTTCCGGCCAAAACTCCAGATGCAAATCGTGATGTTGTCAAACACATCTACAATGGTGCCTTGTTGAAAGACATCTTTGCAGAAGAAGATGAGCAAATCCAACTGGTATCTGGTTTGGATCATCCATTTGCCCTTCCTGCAGGTCATGACAATGCTGGATTCCTTTATGACCAAAACTCAGGTCGCTTCCTGCTTTTCAAGACAGAGGCTCCTTGTTTTGTTGTCTATACAGCAAACTTTGTGGATGAAAGTGTCATCATAGGAGGTCAGCCAATGCTACAGCACAATGGGATTGCCCTTGAAGCGCAAGCTTTACCAGATGCCATTCACAGTGACTTCAAAGACCAAGTCATTCTCAAAGCCGGTCAAACCTTCACCAGTAAGACACGTTATGAACTTGTTGTTAAGTAAAAAAGCTGGTCAAAAAGTCTTTAAAATTAAAATAACGCATATTGTCAGGTGCTGAAAAGTTTGATAATATGCGTTTTATTATGAAAAGATTTACTTTATCTTATCCTGAAATGGCCTTATTTTTGAGTTGTCTGACTTGACTTTCTTGATGGATATTATATAATAGTTGTAATAATAACAATTACAACAAAAAGAGGACCATTTATGACCTATGAATACAAGAGTCACATTTATTTGGCAGAGGCAGTTTTAAATGTAAAGGATTTGGTAAGTCAAACAGCCTTTTATCAGCAAATTATTGGCTTAGAAATCTTATCTCAAACTGAGACAGAGGCCATTCTAGGTCTTGGTGGAAAAGCCTTGGTACAGCTAATTCAAACACAAGAGAATGGACAAGTAAGAGAACATTATGGTCTTTACCATCTGGCTATTCTCTTGCCGACACGAAAGGCTTTGGCTGATGTCTTGAAACACCTGACAGATTTACAGATTCCTCTTGTCGGCGGTGCAGACCATGGTTACAGTGAAGCTATTTACTTGGAAGATTTGGAGGGAAATGGCATTGAACTCTATCGAGATAAGCCGGTTTCCACATGGGATATTCGAGACGATGGACGAATTATCGGAGTGACGGAGGCCCTTGAGGCGCAGGATATCTATGAGTTGGGGGAAAGAGTAGAGCCCTTTATCCTAGCCGAGGGTACGAGAATGGGCCATATTCATCTTTCTGTCAAGGATAGTCGAAAGTCCAGCCAGTTTTATCAAAAGGTGTTAGATCTAGAGGATAAATTCAGTGTACCTAGCGCTAGTTGGATTGCGGCTGGAGACTACCATCATCACTTAGCAGTCAATGAATGGGGAGGAAAAAGTCTGGCTACACGTAAGCAAGGCTTGCCAGGCTTGGCCTACTATGTCATTGAGATTTCGAGTAAAGAAGAACTGTTAACGATTGCGCAACGAGCACAAGAAGTTGATGTACCAATCAAGTGGCTGACATCGAGCCAGTTGGAAATCACAGACCCAGATGGAATTGTGACTCGTGTTCGCTTAGATAGATAAAACTAGGAATTTCTATCAAGTTATCAGCATGGCTAGTTTACCTTTTGAAAAGTCTTTGGTAACAGAACTGTGTGAGACGGATGGGCGAGAATTTTGACAAAGAAGCTGATTAGAGATATAATGAAGAAAAATCGAGCAAGGAAAAAGAAATGACAAACTCAAAGTATATCACTCGTCTGAAACGTTCAGAGGGCCAGTTGCGTGGGATTCAAAAGATGATTGAAGAGGATCGTGACTGTGCTGATATTGTGACGCAACTGACAGCCGTGAAATCTAGTGTAGAGCGCGTGATTGAGATGATAATTACCGAAAACCTTACTGAATGTATTAATCAGCCGTTAGACGATCCTGAAGCTCAAAAGGAACGTCTAGAAAAGGCTATCCGATACTTGATTAAACGGAAATAAAGAGATGAGAGTTGCAAAAGTCTATTTACTATTAGAATAGTTTAATGTGAGTCAAAAGAAGTTGTAAAAAATCTTTAAAATTAAAAAAAATGCATACTATCAGGTGTTGAAAAACTTGATAGTATGCGTTTTATTGTGGGGAAATTTACTTCACTTTCTCCTGAAATTGAGTTTTTGCCCAGCTCCTTTTGATTATTCTACTTGACCAGGCCAAGCATTCATGCCACCTTCTACATTGATAACGGTGAGGCCTTGTGCGCTGAGAAATTGGCAGGCAGAGGCAGAACGCACTCCACCTTGACAGATGACATGGTATTCATGGTCAGGTTTGAGTTCTTTGTATCCTTGTTCCAAGGTACTTAACGGAAGATTTTTGGCACCTGGTGCATGTCCTGCTTGGAATTCATGTACTTCACGGACATCGATAAGCTCTAGATTTTCATTTTGATATTTTTCATAAAAGTCAGCCATGCTGATATTAGTTTCCATATTCTACTCCTTCTGGCTTAGCCATTTTGTATAGTGAATAAGCGCCGTCAAGGTTTTGGACGGTAAATCCTGCTTGTTTTAGGATACGCTCTGCGATATAGCTGCGCAAACCACTGTGGCAGCTAACGATGTAGGCTTGGTTCTTGTCCAGTTCGTCCAAGCGTTCCCGTAGTTCGTTTAGGGGGATGTGGATGGTATCGACTTTGAGTCGACCACTCTGAAATTCGCCACTTGTCCGTACATCAAGGAATTTCTTTCCAGCAGCTAGTTCGTCTTCGAGCTGGTACCATTGAACATTGTCACTGAGACCTTCGATAAGATTCAAGGCTGCGTAGCCTAGCATATTGACGGGATCCTTGGCAGAACCAAATGGTGGCGCATAGGTGAACTCCAATTCTGGCAAGTCAAAGACGGTGAGATTTCCCTTGATAGCAGTTGCTAGGATATCGATTCGCTTGTCAACACCTTTCTTCCCAACTCCTTGGGCACCGTAGATTTTTCCAGTGGTTGGGTCAAAGAGGAGCTTCAAGGTCATATCAGTAGCGCCTGGATAATAACCAGCGTGGTCTTTACCGCTGACATGAAGGGACTTGTAAGGAAACTGATTCCTGCTAAGGATACGTTCGCTGAGACCAGTCGAAGCAGCTGTCATATCAAAGGCACGAACGATAGCAGTGCCGATACTGCCCTTGTTTGTACGCCCGAGTCCTGCGATGACGTCTGCCACTTGGCGTCCCTGACGATTGGCAGGAGAAGCGAGAGAGATGAGAGCATCTTGGCCTGTAATCTCTTGCTTGACGACGATGGCATCCCCAACTGCAAAGATATCTTTTTGACTGGTTTCGTAACGTTCATCGACCAGGATTCCATCTCTAAGTCCCAGTTCAATCCCCGCAGATTTAGCCAGTCCGTTTTCAGGTTCAACACCGACAGAAAGAATGGTGAGGTCAGAAGCAATCTTTTGACCATTTTCTAGAACGATGATATTTCCTTGGTCTTCAAATCGAACCGCAGACTGAGAAGTGATGACGCGAACGCCATTTTTGACCAATTCTGCTTGGACAAAGGCTGCCATTTCCTGATCTAATGGCGGCAAGACATGGGGTGCTTTCTCCACGATAGTAACTTGCAATCCCCGTTTCGCTAGGTTTTCAGCCATTTCAAGCCCGATAAAACCTGCACCGATAACGACAGCTTCTTTTGGATGATTGTCCAAGGCTGCCATAATTTCATCGAGATCGGGAACGTTGCGAAGCGTGTAGGTATTCTTAGTTTCTGCCAAACCCTCAATGGCAGGAACAAATGGTTTAGCTCCTGGAGAGAGAATCAACTTGTCGTAGCTTTCTGTGAATTCCTGTCCATCATGGCGTACGGTCACAATGTGCTCTGCTGGGGAAATGCTGATGACCTCATGAAAAGGACGAACATCCAGATTAAAGCGTGCTTTGAGACTTTCAGGAGTTTGGACCAATAAACTATCACGGTTTGCAATTTCTCCTGAAACATAGTAAGGAAGCCCGCAGTTTGCAAAGGAAACAAAGGGACCTTTCTCAAAAATAGTGATTTCAGCGTCTTCCATGAGACGTCTGAGACGGGTTGCTGCTGACATTCCGCCTGCAACTCCCCCGACAATGATAATTTTCATTGATTTTCTCCTTTATGCTTCTAGATGATTTTTCCTGTCCAAGCGCTCATACCACCTCGGACATTGATGACATCGTATCCTTTTTTCTTTAGCTTTTTAGCAGCCATCTTACTACGCACACCAGAATGACAAATGACATAAAGTGTTTCTTTTGTTGTTGGTGTGTAGGAACCAATTTCGGTCAGAGGAACATTTTTGGCATTTTTGATATGACCTCTACGAAATTCCATCGGCGTCCGAACATCCAGTAGCTGAATTGGTTCCTTGAGTTTAGCTTCTAACTCGCTGGTAGAAATACTGTCAATTTTTGTAAATAAGTGAAACATAGGCACCTCCAAATATACCCTTATGGGGTATATTAAACCATGAAGTCAAGCTTTTGTCAAGCAAGTTGTTTTGACTTGGTGGAGATTGGTTGCGATTGTATTGTTTTTCTCCTCGGTTCCTCAGCTTCCTCCTTGACATTCGGTCCGCTTTTGATACAATAGTACAAAATTAGAGGAGGTATTCTATGATTCAAAAACACGCTATTCCTATTTTAGAGTTTGATGATAATCCTGAGGCAGTCATTATGCCGAATCATGAAGGCTTGGATTTAAAGTTACCAAAGAAGTGCATCTATGCATTTTTGGAAGAGGAGATTGACCGCTATGCTCAGGAAGTAGGGGCGGATTGTGTCGGTGAGTTCGTTTCTGCCACCAAAACCTATCCAGTCTATGTCGTGAACTACAAGGGCGAGGAGATTTGTCTGACCCAGGCGCCCGTGGGTTCTGCTCCAGCGGCCCAGTTTATGGATTGGTTGATTGGCTATGGTGTGGAGCAGATTATTTCAACCGGAACCTGTGGTGTGCTGGCTGATATAGAAGAAAACGCCTTTCTAGTCCCTGCTCGCGCTCTACGAGATGAAGGAGCTAGTTATCACTATGTGGCACCTTCTCGTTATATGGAAATTCAGCCAGAGGCTATTGCTGCTATTGAGCGAGTTTTGGAAGCTAGAGGAATTCCTTATGAAGAAGTCATGACCTGGACGACAGACGGTTTTTACCGAGAAACGGCTGAAAAGGTGGCTTATCGCAAGGAAGAAGGCTGTGCTGTTGTGGAGATGGAGTGTTCTGCACTTGCGGCAGTAGCCCAACTGCGTGGCGTTCTCTGGGGAGAGTTGTTGTTCACAGCTGATTCCTTAGCAGACTTGGACCAGTACGATAGTCGTGACTGGGGTTCAGAAGCTTTCGAGAAGGCCTTGGAACTCTGTCTTGAGATAGCCTTTCAGATCTAACTCCTCTCCTACTTTTTATGGTACAATGGATGTATGTTATTCAAATTATTTGTGAAAAAACTTGAAAGAGTCTTTGGTGGACTTTCGCCAGCACGTCGGATTTTTTTAAGTTTCGCTGGAGTTATTTTTATAGGCTCTCTCCTTTTGAGCTTACCTTTTGTTCAGGCAAGTGGTTCGCAGGCTACTTATTTTGACCATCTCTTTACGACGGTTTCTATGGTCTGTGTGACCGGCCTTTTTACGCAACCAGTGGCTACTGCCTATAATGTCTGGGGTCAGTTGATTTGTATGCTCTTGATACAGATTGGTGGTCTGGGGCTCATGACCTTTATCGGGGTCTTTTATATTCAGGGGAAGCAGAAGCTTAGTCTTCGCAGTCGTGAAACCATTCAGGAGAGCTTCAGTTACGGGGAGACTCGGTCGTTGAGGGCTTTTATACGGTCCATCTTTTTGACGACTTTTCTGGTGGAGGGCTTGGGTGCCTTTCTGTTAAGTTTCCGTTTTATTCCTGAGTTCGGCTGGGGACGGGGCATGTTTACCTCTATCTTCTTAGCTATTTCAGCCTTTTGTAATGCTGGTTTTGATAATTTCGGCAGTAGCAGTTTAGTGGCTTTTCAGACCGATCCCTTGATCAATCTGGTCATTGCTGGCTTGATTATCACAGGTGGTCTTGGCTTTATGGTCTGGTTTGACTTGGCAACCCAGTTTGACAAGAAGAAAAAACGTCGTCTGCGTTTCCACACCAAGCTGGTCCTCTTTTTGACTGCAGGGATTTTGCTGTTTGGGACAGTAGCTACACTCTTTACGGAGTGGCACAATCCAGGCACAATTGGCAATCTTAGTGTTCCAGAGAAAGTGCTAGTCAGCTTTTTCCAAACCGTCAGTATGAGAACAGCTGGTTTTGCTTCTATTGACTATACCCAAGCTCGGCCTGTGACCTTGTTTATCTATATCCTACAGATGTTTCTCGGTGGGGCTCCTGGCGGGACGGCTGGGGGGCTCAAGATTACGACTTTCTTTGTCTTATTAGTCTTTGCGCGTAGTGAATTGCTGGGCTTGCCTCATGCCAATGTTGCGCAGAGAACCATTGAGGCTCGAACAGTCCAAAAATCCTTTAGTGTCTTCATTATCTTTTTGATGACCTTCTTATTGGGCTTGATGTTGTTGGGAATTACAGCAGAAGGAACACCGCGATTTATCTACCTCATGTTTGAGACCATTTCAGCTCTTGCGACAGTTGGGGTAACGGCAAATCTGACACCAGAATTGGGCAAGCTAGCTCTTAGCATTGTCATGGTGCTCATGTTTATCGGCCGTATCGGTCCCTTGACCTTGCTGGTTAGTCTAGCGGATTACCAGCCTGATAAGAAAGATTTGATTCAGTATATGAAGGCAGATATTAGCATTGGATAAGAAAGGAAGAACGATGTCAGATCGTACGATTGGAATTTTAGGCTTGGGGATTTTCGGGAGTAGTGTCCTGACGGCCCTCGCCAAGCAAGATATGAATATCATTGCTATTGATGACCACGCAGAGCACATCAATCAATTTGAGCCTGTTTTGGCGCGTGGAGTTGTTGGTGATATCACAGATGAGGAACTCCTCAGAACTGCAGGGATTGATACCTGTGACACGGTTGTAGTCGCAACAGGGGAAAATTTGGAGTCTAGTGTGCTTGCAGTTATGCATTGTAAGAGTCTAGGTGTACCAAGAGTTATTGCCAAGGTCAAGAGCCAGACAGCCAAGAAGGTACTAGAAAAAATCGGTGCCGATTCGGTGATCTCGCCAGAGTATGAAATGGGGCAGTCTCTAGCGCAGACCATTCTCTTTCATAACAATGTTGATGTCTTTCAATTAGATAAAAATGTATCTATCGTGGAGATGAAAATCCCTAGTGTCTGGGCTGGTCAAAGCCTAAGCCAGCTAGATCTACGTGGCAAATACAACCTTAATGTCCTAGGATTTCGTGAACAGGAAAATTCACCGCTGGATGTCCAGTTTGGTCCTAATGACCTCTTGAAAGCAGATGCCTATATCTTGGCGGTCATTAACAACCAGTATCTAGATGACTTAGCAGAATTAAATTCGTAAAAAATTAATATAAGTATTTTATAAGAGAGATTTAAGAAAAATTTTAACTTTTTCTTAATCCTTTTTAATTTTAGGAGATTATACTAGAGTCATCAAATAAAGAAAAACTCTAAGGAGAATCCTATGAAATTCAATCCAAATCAAAGATATACTCGTTGGTCTATTCGCCGTCTTAGTGTCGGTGTTGCCTCAGTTGTTGTGGCTAGTGGCTTCTTTGTCCTAGTTGGTCAACCAAGTTCTGTACGTGCTGATGTGGTCAATCCAACCCCTGCTCAAGTTGGGCCAGACGCAGATTCGGTGAGTGAAAAGAGCGACTTGCCAGCAGAGGTTCTCAAGAAAGCAGTTGATACAGCTCTTCCTTCAGAACAGGTAGACTCAATACCTAAAGCAAGCTTGGATGCTACGAGCTCTCCAGAAAAAGTGAATGTAGCTGATAAAGACCAAGTGGTAGCGCCAAAAGAAGAAGTGCAAGCAAAACCAGAATCTAAGAAAGAAACAGAAGATGCGGTTAAACCTGCGACAACAGTTTCTGGACAAGACCGTGAAGCAAATGAAGCTCAACCAGCAACCACTCCAGCTGAAGTCCAAAAAGGCGTGGCCGAAAATACCAAAGACACAGTAGACGTCCCAGCCACTTACTTGGACAAGGCTAACTTCCCTGGCCCATTCACAGCTGGTGTCAACCAAGTCATTCCATATGAATTCTTCGCTGGTGATGGTATGTTAACACGCCTTATCTTGAAGGCCTCAGACAAGGCTCCATGGTCAGATAACGGTTCAGCAAAAAATCCAGCTCTTCCACCAGTAGAAAAATTAGGCAAAGGTCTTTACTTCTACGAAGTAGATTTGGCAGGTACCCAAGGTAAATCTGATAAAGAGCTTCTAGACCTCTTGAAACAAAATGGTACACAAAGCTATAAAGCTACCATCAAAGTGTACGGTGCTAAAGATGGTAAGGCAGACTTGAGCAATCTTGTAGCGACAAAAGAATTGGATGTCAACTTGAATGGCTTAACTACCCCAGCTGAAGTACAAAAAGGTGTAGCTGACAACACCAAAGACACAGTAGATGTTCCAGCTAGCTACCTTGATAAAGCCAACTTCCCAGGGCCATTCACAGCCGGCGTCAACCAAGTCATTCCATATGAATTCTTCGCTGGTGACGGTATGTTGACTCGTCTTATCTTGAAAGCATCCGACAAAGCTCCATGGTCAGATAACGGTTCAGCTAAAAACCCTGCTCTCCCACCAGTAGAAAAATTGGGCAAAGGTCTCTACTTCTACGAAGTGGACTTGGCAGGTACTCAAGGCAAATCAGATAAAGAGCTTCTTGACCTTTTGAAACAAAACGGTACACAAAGCTATAAAGCTACTATTAAAGTGTACGGTGCAAAAGATGGCAAGGCAGACTTGAGCAATCTTGTAGCGACTAAGGATTTGACAGTAAACTTGAATGGTTTGACCACTCCAGCTGAAGTTCAAAAAGGTGTGGCTGACAATACTAAAGACACAGTGGATGTTCCAGCTACTTACCTAGATAAAGCTAACTTCCCAGGTCCATTCACAGCTGGTGTTAACCAAGTTATTCCATACGAATTCTTCGCCGGAGACGGTATGTTAACTCGTTTGATTTTGAAAGCTTCAGACAAGGCTCCATGGTCAGACAATGGTTCAGCTAAAAATCCCGCCCTTCCACCAGTAGAGAAATTGGGCAAAGGACTCTACTTCTACGAAGTGGACTTGGCAGGTACTCAAGGAAAATCTGACAAAGAACTTCTTGACCTCTTGAAACAAAATGGTACACAAAGCTATAAAGCTACTATCAAGGTGTACGGTGCAAAAGACGGCAAGGCTGATTTGAGCAATCTCGTAGCGACAAAAGAATTGAATATCAATTTGAATGGCTTGACCACCCCAGCTGAAGTGCAAAAAGGCGTGGCTGACAACACTAAAGACACAGTAGACGTCCCAGCCACTTACTTGGACAAAGCCAACTTCCCTGGTCCATTCACAGCTGGTGTCAACCAAGTTATTCCATACGAACTCTTCGCTGGTGACGGTATGTTGACTCGCCTTATCTTGAAAGCATCCGACAAAGCTCCATGGTCAGATAACGGTTCAGCTAAAAACCCTGCTCTCCCACCAGTAGAAAAATTGGGCAAAGGTCTCTACTTCTACGAAGTGGACTTGGCAGGTACTCAAGGCAAATCAGATAAAGAGCTTCTTGACCTTTTGAAACAAAACGGTACACAAAGCTATAAAGCTACTATTAAAGTGTACGGTGCAAAAGATGGCAAGGCAGACTTGAGCAATCTTGTAGCGACTAAGGATTTGACAGTAAACTTGAATGGTTTGACCACTCCAGCTGAAGTGCAAAAAGGTGTGGCTAACAATACTAAAGACATAGTAGATGTTCCAGCCACTTACTTGGACAAGGCTAACTTCCCTGGCCCATTCACAGCTGGTGTCAACCAAGTCATTCCATACGAACTCTTCGCTGGTGACGGTATGTTGACTCGCCTTATCTTGAAAGCTTCAGACAAGGCTCCATGGTCAGACAACGGCTCAGCTAAAAATCCAGCTCTTCCACCAGTAGAAAAATTAGGCAAAGGTCTTTACTTCTACGAAGTAGATTTGGCAGGTACTCAAGGCAAATCAGATAAAGAGCTTCTTGACCTTTTGAAACAAAATGGAACTCACAGCTACAAGGCAACTATCAAGGTTTATGGTGCGAAGGACGGCAAGGCCGATGTGAGTAATCTTGTAGCGACTAAGGATTTGACAGTGAACTTGAATGGACATCAGTCTCTTACTCAGATGCAATCAGGTTTCGTCCCATCTTCTAATGGTTCAGCTATGCCGACTCCAATGATGAATAGTCATCAAGATGCGTCTAAGATGAACGCTCAAATGCCAAGTGCTAATCAAGATGAGATGAAGTCTAAAATGCCAGCTGCTAGCCAGGATAAGATGATGACTAACAAAGAGCAGGACAAAACCATGAATGCTAGCCAGCCTATGGCAACACCAAGCATGAAACAAGATCAAGCTCCAGCAACCTCAAGCAAAATGTCTGATGAAGGCAAGATGACATCCAATAACAAGGCATCAAGTCCAATGATGGCTGCTCAAATGAAAGACCAAAAAGACATGCTTCCATATACTGGTGAAGCCCAAACATCAATGGCTACTCTTGGATTCTTTGGACTCGCCTTAGCAGGACTGTTAGGTGGTCTCGGTTTGAAAGCTAAAAAAGAGGAAAATGACTAGTCTAGCTACAGACTTTCTATCTAGGATTTAAAAAATCCATATATCGTTTAGAATGTTCGTAAAGAGATTAAAATAGTGTTATACTATTGTGGTATAGCACTGTTTTTTTCAAAGGAGAGACAGATGGGAAAGACAATTTTACTCGTTGACGACGAGGTAGAAATCACAGATATTCATCAACGTTATCTGGTTCAGGCAGGATATCAGGTTTTGGTAGCTCATGATGGGGTAGAGGCCTTAGAAATCTTCAAGCGAAAAGCGATTGATTTGATTATTACAGATATCATGATGCCTCGGATGGATGGTTATGATTTGATTAGCGAAGTCCAGTATCAATCTCCGGATCAGCCTTTTCTCTTTATCACGGCTAAGACCAGTGAGCAGGACAAGATTTACGGCCTGAGCTTGGGGGCAGACGACTTTATTGCCAAGCCCTTTAGCCCTCGTGAGCTGGTTTTGCGTGTCCACAATATCTTGCGTCGCCTTCATCGTGGAGGTGAGACAGAAGTCGTCAGTCTCGGGGATTTACGGATGAATCACGGTAGTCATGAGGTTCAAGTCGGAGATGTGGGGCTTGATTTAACAGTCAAATCCTTCGAACTTCTATGGCTTTTAGCCAGCAATCCAGAACGAGTTTTCTCTAAGACAGACCTCTATGAAAAGGTCTGGCAAGAAGACTATGTGGATGATACTAATACCTTGAATGTTCATATTCATGCTCTTCGACAGGAGTTGGCTAAACATGCCAGTGCAGAAACACCTACCATCAAAACCGTCTGGGGTTTGGGCTACAAAATTGAGAAAGCACGAGGTAGTTAATGAAATTAAAAAGTTATATTTTAGTGGGGTATATCATTTCAACACTCCTAACGATTATCGTGGTTTTTTGGGCTGTTCAAAAAATGCTGATTGAGAAAAGCGAGATTTACTTTTTGCTTGGAATGACCATCGTTGCCAGCCTTGTCGGTGCTGGGATTAGTCTCTTTCTCCTGTCGCCAGTCTTTACTTCATTGGGCAAACTCAAGGAACATGCCAAGCGGGTAGCGGATAAGGATTTTCCTTCAAATCTGGAGGTTCAAGGACCTGTAGAATTTCAGCAATTAGGCCAAGCTTTCAATGAAATGTCCCATGATTTGCAGGCCACCTTTGATTCCTTGGAAGAAAGCGAACGAGAAAAGGGCTTGATGATTGCTCAACTTTCGCATGATATCAAGACCCCCATCACTTCGATCCAAGCGACGGTAGAAGGGATTTTGGATGGGGTTATCAAGGAAGGAGAACAGGATCATTATCTAGCAACCATTGGACGCCAGACTGAAAGGCTCAATAAACTGGTTGAGGAGTTGAATTTTTTGACTCTAAATACAGCTAGAAATCAGGTGGAAACGACCAGCAAGGACAGCATTTTTCTGGACCAGCTCTTGATTGAGTGCATGAGTGAATTTCAGTTCTTGATTGAGCAGGAAGAGCGAGATGTCCACTTGCAGGTAATTCCAGAGTCTGCCCGGATTGAAGGAGATTATGCCAAACTTTCTCGTATCTTGGTGAATCTGGTTAATAACGCTTTTAAATACTCGTCTCCAGGAACCAAGCTGGAAGTGGTGGCTAAGCTGGAGAAGAACCAGCTTTCAATCAGTGTGACGGATGAGGGACAGGGCATTGCCCCAGAGGATTTGGAAAATATTTTCAAACGCCTTTATCGTGTAGAAACTTCGCGTAATATGAAAACAGGTGGTCATGGCTTAGGGCTTGCGATTGCGCGTGAATTGGCCCATCAATTGGGTGGAGAAATCACAGTCAGTAGCCAGTACGGTCTCGGAAGCACCTTTACCCTCCTTCTCAACCTCTCTGGCAATGAAAATAAAGCCTAAAACCCCTTTACAAATCTAGCTATTTATGGTAGAATGGATTTTGTGTGAAATATCAGCAGGAAAGCATGAAGCTCGTCAACAGGTGTCTTATGATAAGTAACCTTGGCTGTTTAGGCGAAGGGCATCTGCACGAATCAGGGCTTTCTAAGTGACTATTTCCACCGAAATATTATTTATATCAGGAGGACATACACATGTCACGTTATACAGGACCATCTTGGAAACAAGCTCGTCGCCTTGGCCTTTCACTTACAGGTACAGGTAAAGAATTGGCACGTCGTAACTACGTACCAGGACAACACGGACCAAACAACCGTTCTAAATTGTCAGAATACGGTTTGCAATTGGCTGAAAAACAAAAACTTCGTTTCACTTACGGTGTAGGTGAAAAACAATTCCGTAACTTGTTCGTACAAGCTACAAAAATCAAAGGCGGAATCCTAGGTTTCAACTTCATGCTTCTTTTGGAACGTCGTTTGGATAACGTTGTTTACCGTCTTGGTCTTGCGACTACTCGTCGTCAAGCTCGTCAATTCGTAAACCACGGTCACATCCTTGTTGACGGAAAACGCGTTGATATCCCATCATACCGCGTAACTCCAGGTCAAGTGATCTCAGTTCGTGAAAAATCATTGAAAGTTCCAGCTATCCTTGAAGCAGTAGAAGCTACTCTTGGACGTCCAGCATTCGTATCATTCGACGCTGAAAAATTGGAAGGTTCATTGACTCGCTTGCCAGAACGCGATGAAATCAACCCAGAAATCAACGAAGCACTTGTCGTTGAATTCTACAACAAAATGCTTTAATTTTAAGATATATCTTACAGAAAGCCTACAACAGTGGGCTTTTTGCTTTGTCTTAAAACGTTGATTGCTGGGTTTGTCATCACTTATAACGAACTCACAGCTTTCTCATAAAATGAGACGGCTTTTTTTGCTCCCTCTTTGGTAGCATGGACATAAGTGTTTAAAGTCATAGAGATATTAGAGTGACCTAACCTGTATTGTAAGTCTTTGGCTTCTATGCCAGCGTATAGCATGATTGTAGCGTGAGTGTGTCGGAAACCGTGGAAACTAATATCAGGAACACCAGCATGTTTGAAACGTGTGTTTAAACGAGTTGATAGTGTTTTATTGTTTGGGTATTGAGGAAATAAGAGAAGTTTAAAAGTCTATCATTTTAAATTTGATGTTTACAAAATGATAAGCAGATTAAGCAAAGCAATAACTTGCCTTAATTGCTTGCATAATGACAAGGAGATAGGAGAGATAAAAATGTCTTTTAATTCCTTACCAAATAGTATGGAGAATGGATTTGAACCAAGAGCGAACATCGAGAAAATGTAAAAAAGCACTTAGAATAATCTAAGCGCTCGAGAGTAGTGGACGGTGTGCCTGTCCCGTCATCTCATACTATGAAGTTGCGTAGCGACACTATCATTTCTACCTCACTTCTCTTTAAACTAATTATATCATAAAGGAGTAGCAGCTTGACCACTGACGAAGTAGAAAAGAAGCTAAAAAGCATTAAAAATTTTGATAAAGCAATTCAGAGACTAGACTTAGACTTGAAGATAAGTGATTGTATGATGTAGGACGTGAGATATTCGAAAGACGATTTATAGATAGATTAAAGCTATTTCAGTTATATGAGGTACTGGTCGATTTTATCAGTAATTTCAACTTTCTTGATTTCATCTTCAAAGAGTTTAGTCCACCTGGTTCCAGAATTAACGGATAACCCATCAAATTCTTCATCGTGGACATCTTTGTCTTCGTAAAGAGCTACACCTTCAAATATTCGGCCATCAATATCGGTGATTCTGACAACCTTGTTATTAAATTCTATAAGTTCCATCAGTCTCTCCTTTCGTGCTATTATAGTCTGTTATATTATTGGAATCCCTTTTGCGTAAGCTTCTTTGGCTTCTGCAAGTGTCATTTCATTAGGGCCACCATCTATATTAGTTTCTCCTGTATTTTGCCACTGACAGACGTCACAGATATCATACACTGCTGTAACAGTACCACATACTGGACAATGGACATATTCGCTGCCGTTAATGATGATTAAATTCTCTTTCCCAGTCTTATTCATTTAAGGTTACTCCCAACACTATACAAATATATTAGCTATTTCTATACACTTACTTTTTCAATATCATTGATTGTAATTGTAATGCTATCCCAGTCTTTCGGGGAATCTCCTATGTCAGCAATAAAAGTATCTTCACTTAACTTTTCGACAATTGTCGCCGTTTGACCGCTTTTTAACAACACTGTATCAAATTCTTCAATTTTTACGATTTTTCTCCTTGCGTAAGCTTCTTTAGCTTCGGCGAGAGTCATCTTGTTAGGGCCACCGTCAATATTTATAATACCCGTATTTTGCCAACGACAAACGTCACAGATATCATAGTCCATAACCTCAGTTCCGCAAACGGGACAATGTAACCATAAATATCCATCAATTTCCCATGTATCTTTTGATTTATCCATATAAATCCCTCCTCCATAAACTCGCCAAACCAGTCTTTTTGGTGAACCGTGGGTATCAACCCACCTTTCCATCATTATACTGCAAACCGAGGGGGATTACTAATAATTTAGTGTGTTTTCTAGATGTGGTATGATAGTATTATTAGGTAATAAAAAAAGGACGTTTGACCGTGCTAGTTTCTTGCCTGCTGAACTCAAGCACAGCCTGCGGCTAGCTTCCTAGTTTGCATTTTGATTTTCATTGAGTATAAGAAATCAAATCATGAGAATTAAAGAGACAGAAAAGGATACTTACCATTTTCTAAAAAGCTATCGTAATGGTCTCTTGTTGATTGAATATTAGAATAGGAAAGTTTATAATGAAGTTAAAGTAAAGGAGGTTTCGTTTTAGATATGATGATACCACCCAAGCAAAGAGTTATTGATTTTTTATAATCAAATTGATGAGTGGGTTGACCAAGTTTATCCAGACCAAGATAAACCTTCTTTATTGTTTAAGAAAGCACTCCCCAATCTATTTTAGATTTATTTTATAGTATTAAATCTAAAATTTGTTTTGATTCCCTAGAATGCAAGTATTGAAATAATAATTATGGATAAGTTAAACACGAAAAATAAGATAATTGATGTTTATAAAATAGCACATCGTCTTGTTTCTATTACTGTTGAGAATCCTGATTTTTCAGATTTGAAAATCAATCATTTTGTGAGAATTGGGGAAAATGAGTATAGGGTACATAGTGTCCCTATGATTTGTTCAACTCCACCTAAATCTATCTTTAATTTAGATACTTTTACAATTGACTACACAGAGGACGACTTGATGAATAAAGTGGCGGTATTTAGGAGATCGGATAGCGAAGCTTAACGGATCAATTAGAAATTGTAGTAAGAATCTGGTCTTTTTAATAAAAGACATATAAGAAATGATAGGAAAAATTAGAATAATGACAGATTTTAACGAGAATGGATGCGATGATTTAGAGTTGCTAGATGGGATGTGTGACTCCGTTACAGCAGAATCTTTTCTTGAAGGATACAGTGATTTTTACAAAGAGACTGAAGAGTCAAAAATATGGTGGATTGATAAAATAGATTCTATAGGAGAACATCTATTAAGCTTTGAACTGAAAAAAATTTATAACTTATTTGAGGACTATCCTTATAATATGACTGAAAAAGAGGTTGAAATTTTTAATAGTGAAAATCCTTTTTGGAGAGATTTTTTCTCAGACAGAAAATTATAAGCAATCCGTTTATATTGGGCTTTTCAGAGATAGGACTAATAGAAAATAGAGGTATCTAAAGATGATTAAAATTTCAATTAGTTTGTTGCTAGATGCGATTGAAGATAACATCAACGACGAAGAACTTCAATCTATCGATTTCGAGAGTCATATTAGAAAAATTACAAAAGAATTCCAGGGAGAAAATGGTGAATTCTTAGTAAAAGAAGAAGCGTTTGAAACACTCCCTTTGGACAGATATAAAAAGGATAAAATCATTGAGCAAATAAAACAGAATAGTCAAAATGTTTTCGAAGACGATTTCGATACCTTGTTGCAATTATATTTTTGAGAGTCAAGAATAATTCCAGTGCCTTATTTTACACTAAATAGAAAATGATAAAGATTGATAAACAAATTATTACGATGTACAAAATAGAAGATGGAACCTCTAAGAGGCAGTATTCTATTGTGAGTGGAGGTTGTAGAGATATTGCAACTGTCGATAAAACTACTTTGGAATATAGCTATGTTGGAGATGATTTAGGACAATTTGCTTCGTTTGTCAAAGATACTTTGAATAAAAGTATTAAGTTAGGAAAAGAGTTGCCAGATAAATTTTCATACGGTTTTGGATAAGTTGTGGAATATCTTATATAGGAGAATCAAGATATATTATGGCAATATTTGATGATTTACGAGCATTGTATGACAATGGTTGGGACGCTTCTTTTGATTATAATGATCAAGTATGTGGTATTTTTCCTAATTCTGTTTATGACATTGTAGTCGTACTTGGATATAATGAATTTAAAGTATCATCTTTTGATGAGTTCATTTCTTTACAGATTAAAGGGAAAACTTTGCTGGAAATCATAAGTGAGGTGGAAGTGCAATATGCTTGAAGGACATTAGAGAAAAAGATAGACAATAAATTCAGATGCACAGATTGAAAGTTGAGAAAAAAGTGCTATAATTAAGATATGAAGGATAGAGGTTGAGAATCTGTCACCAACGTGCCACTTATAGTGGGTCGAGAAATGCAGGAGCCCCGACAGTCCTGCCTATCCTTGCAAGTCAATCAGCCCTTAGAAACGAATCTAGGGCTTTTTGCTTTGTCTTAAAATGTTGATCTCTGGGTTTGTTTAGAGATTTGCTAGTAAGGTTATTGGTGTATCTGAGTCTATCTATGCCAATAATGACGCGATGTTGATGATATAAATCTGGTATGGTATAATATTTTGGCCCCCTCACTTTAATGAAGGGAGGTGTTGCCGATGTTAGAAATTATCATCACAATTTTTCTAGCACCCTTAGTAGTCAATATTTTGACAACCTTGTTTGAGAAATGGCTTAACTCACGCAAGAAATAACCTTTAAGGGGCAATAAGCCAAAAAAACCTCAACGCGGGAACGTTGGGGCTTTTTGTTGCCTTGTTAGACAATTATCATCACTATAAATCCATTCTAACACACCCCCTTCGATTTTTCAAGCTTTTGTTTTGATATTTCCTCAGAGTGTGTTTGTGGTTTGAGTCCGCTTCACTGAAATTAGCATATGCGCTTCTAGCCTCCATTCTACAGCAAAGAAATCAACTCTTTTCTAGGGGATTTCCGCCCTCATTTTTGTCTTTTGTGCTAAAATAGACTTATAAATTGAAAATAAGGAATGTTTATGAAATCGGGTAATGGTTTTTGGAAAGGCTGTCTCTATTTTTGGGGCTTCTTGTTCTTACTGAGCCTTTTGGTTCAATATGCTCTACCGCTTGCGGCTTGTGTCCTGCTAGGCTATGGTGGTTATCGTCTCTATAAACGTTGGCGCTATCCTCTTTTGCAGGATCGTTCGCTCGACGATCGGATTGAGCTTTTAAAAGCTCGGATTCGTCAGGCGGATAAGGATATTCAGCAATTGGAGGGAACTTTAGTAGAGAAAGGCTCAGATTCCTATAAGAGTTTGGCTAATCAAGTATTGATCGAACTGCGGGAAATTCATCAGGAGGCGGATCGTCTCAAGTCCTATATCGATGATGATGTCTATAACCGTATTGATAAAAAGGTTCGTACAGTAAGGGCAAATATCGATGTTCAGCTAGAACGTTTGGATAGAGAAAGTCAGGTAGATCTTGAAAATGCGGAACCAGAGGAATTGGCTCCAGAATTGTCCCAGACCTTGGCCAATATTGCCATTGATCATCAGGCTATTTTAGACAAGATTGCTACCTCTGCTGAGGGGGATAAGGAAGAATTGACTGCCATTCATAGTTTGAAGATGGAGAAATTCCAAACGATTTTAGAAGGCTATTTGAAGATTAAGACCAATCCTAAAAACTATAATCGAGCAGAAGAACGTTTGCAACAAGCTAAAGCAGCCATTGAACAATTTGACCTTGAACTGGACCAAGTCTTGAGAGAACTCAATGAAACAGATATGCGTGATTTTGATATCAGTTTGCGTATCCTAGAAAAAGATCGTAAAGAATAGGTTAGAAACAAAGGAGTAACCATGACAGAATTTAATTTTGATATTGACCAGATTGCCAATAATACAGTAGCTAAGGTGGATAAAACAACCCAAATCATCGAGACCAATACTGGCTCAGACAAGACCTTGACCTTCCTTGAGAAGCTGAGCCCTGAGCAGCAAGAAGGAATCAAGGCGCACGTGCCCCAGTTAGTAGACCAGTTTGTCACCAATCAAAATGCTCTCTTAGATTTTGGACAATCTGCTGTAGAAGGTGTGAATAATACGGTCAATCGTATCTTGTCAGAACAAAAGAAACTGCAGATTCCCCAAGTGGATGATCTACTCAAAAATACCAACCGTGAGTTGCAAGGCTTTGTAGTCAAATACAAGAACGCTGAAATTGCTGAGTTAGAAGAAAAGCCAAACTTTTTGCAACGCTTGTTTAACAAGAGCAAGAATACCCTCCAGGAATTTTACTTTGACTCAAAAACAGTGGAGCAAAAGCTCGATGGTATGGCAGCTGCAGTGGTCAAGCAAGAAGATGTGCTAGCTCGAAATATCGTCTCTGCTGAGATGTTGATTGAGGACAATACCAAATCTATTGAAAATCTAGTGGGAGTGATTTCCTTTATCGAAGCCAGCCAGACAGAAGCTGGCAAGCGCGCTACCGAACTGAAGGCTCAAGTTGACCAACTTGATACAAGTACGGTAGAATACCAGACCAAGTCACAAGAATTGGCCCGCATGGCTGAAGTGGTCAATACCCTTGAACAACAACATACTGAGTATGTCAGCCGTCTCTATGTTGCCTGGGCAACAATACCTCAGATGCGCAATCTTGTGAAGGTATCATCTGATATGCGCCAAAAATTGGGCATGCTTCGTCGCAATACGATTCCGACAATGAAGCTTTCCATTGCCCAACTTGGTATTTTGCAACAATCAATGAAATCAGGTGTCGTGGCAGATGCCATTGTCAATGCCAATAATGCTGCTCTTCAGATGCTAGCTGAAACCAGTAAGGAAGTGATTCCGCAGATGGAACGAATTGCCCAAAACCCGACAGTCGCTGTTGAGTCTGTTACCAAACTGGCTGAAAGTCTGGTCGCTCAAAACCAAGGTATTGTCGCTGCCATTGAATTGGGACGCCAGAAACGTGCCCAACTAGAAACAGCCATCGTCAAGTCCGCAGAAATGATCAACGATTCTGTCAAGCTACGCGATGAGAAAATAGTCCAAGCCCTTCTAGACCAAGGCAAGGACGCCCAGAAAGAAGTACAAGAATAACATACAAGTCCCCTGCAATGTAGATTTGCAGGGGCTGGTTTTTTCTATATATCCGAATATCTAATTTATTTCAAAAAAAATATAGTCATTCGAATGATTTCCCTTGCAATGTACTGAAATTAACAAAAGAAAAAACGCTTGAATCAGCGTTTTTCTTCTGTATTGATTCGTCTTGAATGCTTACTTAACTTCTGTAAACACAACGTGTTTGCGAAGTTTTGGTGAGTATTTCTTCAATTGAAGACGGTCTGGAGTGTTACGTTTGTTTTTAGAAGTAAGGTACAAGCGTTCACCAGATTCTTTATGTTCAAGTGTAATATTTACGCGCATGGTATCTCCCTTCTATTATTCAGCTGCTGCAGCTTTAGCGATTTTACGTCCTTTGTAGTATCCTTTAAGTGATACACGGTGAGAACGTGAGTAATCTCCAGTAGTTTCGTCAAAGTTTACAGATGGAGCTGTTACTTTGTAGTGTGTACGACGTTTGTTTTTCTTCGCTTTTGAAGTGCGACGTGCAGGTACTGCCATTTTGATTTCTCCTTTAGGTATTTAAATTCGATTCAATCTACTGATTTTCATCAACCATATTAGAATAACACATTTTTTTTGTAAAGTAAAGTTACTTGACAAAAAAAGATGAAAAAATTAAAAGGTCATTAACCGAATTAATCGAAATTTTCTGAAAATTCAAGAATTTTCTTCTGTTCATTGCTTTTAAAATGTGCTATAATAGTAAAAACTGAAATGGGAGGGAACAAATGACTGAATTAGATAAACGTCACCGCAGTAGCATTTATGATAGTATGGTAAAATCACCAAACCGTGCCATGCTTCGTGCGACTGGTATGACAGATAAGGACTTTGAAACACCGATTGTTGGGGTCATTTCGACTTGGGCGGAAAATACGCCATGTAATATCCACTTGCATGATTTTGGGAAATTAGCCAAAGAAGGTGTCAAATCTGCAGGTGCTTGGCCTGTTCAGTTTGGTACTATTACCGTAGCGGACGGGATTGCCATGGGAACGCCTGGTATGCGTTTCTCTTTGACATCTCGTGATATTATTGCGGACTCAATCGAGGCGGCTATGGGTGGTCACAATGTGGATGGCTTTGTTGCTATCGGTGGCTGTGATAAGAACATGCCTGGTTCTATGATTGCCATTGCCAATATGGATATCCCGGCTATTTTCGCCTATGGTGGAACCATTGCACCGGGAAATCTTGATGGCAAAGACATCGACTTGGTTTCTGTCTTTGAGGGTATCGGAAAATGGAACCACGGTGACATGACAGCTGAGGATGTGAAACGTCTTGAATGTAATGCCTGCCCTGGACCTGGTGGCTGTGGTGGTATGTATACTGCTAATACCATGGCGACAGCTATCGAAGTTCTAGGTATGAGTTTGCCAGGTTCATCCTCTCACCCAGCTGAATCAGCTGACAAGAAAGAAGATATCGAAGCAGCAGGACGTGCTGTTGTTAAGATGTTGGAACTTGGTCTCAAACCATCAGATATCTTGACTCGTGAAGCCTTTGAAGATGCTATCACTGTAACTATGGCTCTCGGTGGTTCTACAAATGCCACCCTTCATTTGCTTGCCATTGCCCATGCTGCCAATGTTGACTTGTCACTTGAGGATTTCAATACGATTCAAGAGCGTGTGCCTCACTTGGCTGACTTGAAACCTTCTGGTCAGTATGTCTTCCAAGACCTATATGAAGTCGGTGGTGTCCCAGCGGTTATGAAGTACTTGTTGGCAAATGGCTTCCTTCACGGGGACCGTATCACATGTACTGGTAAGACTGTCGCTGAGAACTTAGCTGACTTTGCAGACCTCACACCAGGTCAAAAAGTTATCATGCCACTTGAAAATCCAAAACGTGCAGATGGACCGCTTATCATCTTGAACGGGAATCTTGCCCCTGACGGTGCGGTTGCCAAGGTATCAGGTGTTAAAGTGCGCCGTCACGTTGGACCAGCTAAGGTCTTTGACTCAGAAGAAGATGCTATTCAGGCCGTTCTGACAGATGAAATCGTTGATGGCGATGTAGTCGTTGTTCGTTTCGTTGGGCCTAAGGGTGGTCCTGGTATGCCTGAGATGCTCTCACTTTCATCAATGATCGTTGGTAAAGGTCAAGGAGACAAGGTTGCCCTCTTGACGGATGGCCGTTTCTCTGGTGGTACTTATGGTCTGGTTGTTGGACATATCGCTCCTGAAGCTCAGGATGGTGGACCAATTGCCTACCTTCGTACAGGCGATATCGTTACGGTTGACCAAGATACCAAAGAAATTTCCATGGCCGTATCCGAAGAA
Source organism: bacterium (assembly GCA_905221085.1). Taxonomy (GTDB): domain Bacteria; phylum Bacillota; class Bacilli; order Lactobacillales; family Streptococcaceae; genus Streptococcus. The sequence goes on along the minus strand of CAJNBT010000006.1, from coordinate 49,807 downwards.
GAACTTGAAAAACGCAAGGCAGAAACAACCTTGCCACCGCTTTACAGTCGTGGTGTCCTCGGTAAATATGCCCACATCGTATCATCTGCTTCACGCGGAGCCGTGACAGACTTCTGGAATATGGATAAGTCAGGTAAAAAATAAACTCATACTCTTCGAAAATCTCTTCAAACCACGTTAACGTCGCCTTGCCGTACTCAAGTACAGCCTACGGCTAGTTTGCTCTTTGATTTTCATTGAGTATCAAAAAGCAAGCCAACTTCGGCTTGCTTTTTTTCATATTCAAAAGTAAGCATGCTTAACGAGGTGGCAGTCCAAGGGCAATACGGCCGTAGCGACTGATTCGTGTGATTTTCCAAGCAGGCGACCAGGTAACTTCAACCTTGACATCTTCGATACCCTCGATTTGTTTCAGACCTGCGACGATTTCGATAGGCAGGCTTTCGGCGCAATCGCAGGCAGTATCTGTGAAGGTCATGACAATCTTACAGAGACCCGTTTCATCCAGATTGATTTCATAAATCAGTCCTAGATTGTAAACATCCAATTCCACATCTGTATCAAACACCTTCTCTAGTTTTTCGATAATTTGGTCTTGTAAGGCCAAAGCACGGTCATTGATTTTGATATCGTCTCTCATTGCAGTCCCTCCACGTGATAAATATCCTCTATTTTCTCATAATTCTGACAATTTGGCAAGTTTTTGATGGATTTTCTGAAAAAATATGATAATATAAAGAAAAGACTAAATTAAGGGGAAGCCTATGGAGCAGATTGGAAAAGTTTTTAGACAATTACGAGAGTCAAGAAATATCTCGCTGAGACAGGCGACTGGGGGACAATTTTCTCCGTCTATGTTGTCCCGCTTTGAAACAGGTCAGAGTGAACTTTCGGTAGAAAAGTTTCTATTTGCCCTAGAAAATATATCTGCCAGTGTGGAGGAAATCCTCTTTCTGGCGAGAGGTTTTCAGCATGATACAGATTCTGAGTTGAGAAAAGAAATCATAGATGTCTTGAATCCAAAGAATATAGCTCCGCTTGAGGACTTGTATCGCAGGGAGTATCAAAAGCATGCCCATTTTCACAACAAACAGAAACATGTCCTAAATGCTATTATTATCAAGTCTTATATGAAGAGCCTGGATGAAAGGGTAGAGTTAACGGCAGAGGAAGGAAAAGTCCTTCATGATTACCTGTTTTCTACCGAGATTTGGGGAATCTATGAACTCAATTTGTTTTCAATCAGTTCACCATTTCTATCTGTTTCTCTTTTTACTAGGTATGTTAGAGAGATGGTACGTAAATCTGATTTTCTAATGGAAATGTCTGGCAATCGAAACCTTTTTCACACTATACTATTGAATGGTTTTCTAGCCAGCATTGAGTGTGAAGAATTTACCAATGCCTCTTATTTTAAACGTGTTATCGAAGAGCATTTCTACAATGAAAATGAAACCTATTTCCGAACGGTCTATTTGTGGGCGGAAGGTCTCCTTGATAGCAAGCAAGGTAGAGTCAAGGAAGGCCAGAAAAAGATGGAGAATGCTGTCCGTATTTTTGAGATGCTTGGCTGTAACAAATCTGCCGAATACTATAGAAAAACTCCCGATTCTTGAATATCTGCAAACCAAGAAAATAATTTAAAATTTTAAGCGATAGAACTGTTGGGCTCTCTCGTGTCACTGGAGAAATTCTATCGTTTCTTTTTTCTCATTTTATTTGTTGCATATATTCAAAAGTTTTTTCTCTAAAATTTCTAAGTGCTATACTATAGTCATACTTCACATAAAACTTCGAACAAGAAGGGAGATTACCTATGAAACTATTGTTCAGAAATCAAGCTTATCGACTCTTGACTTTGTCACGCTTCTTCAATGCTTTTGGTGCTTCGATTTTTAATCTGGTATTTATCGTCTATGCATCGACCTTGCCACAAGCCTCCTTTGCTGTTGCTATGGCGAATATTGTCATGATTATTCCGACTCTCTTTACAGTTTTTGTAGGGATTCGGGCAGATTACACGAGGGCCAAGGTCAAATGGATGGTCTATAGCGGTTTGTTTCAGGCGGTTTTATTTTTTCTAGCAGCCTTAGTTGTTCAGCAAGCTAGTCTCTTTGCCTTTTCTAGCCTGTGTTCGATCAATGTCATTAGTGATGTCATCAGTGATTTTGCTGGTGGTTTGCGCATGCCTCTCATTAAGGAAAAAGTAGCTGAAGATGATTTGATGGAAGCTTATTCTTTTTCCCAGTTCATCACCTATATTTCAGCTATTGGTGGTCAAGCTTTTGGAGTCTGGCTCTTAGGTCTATCGGTCAACAATTTTTCCCTCGTTGCGGGAATCAATGCCTGCTTTTTCCTAGTATCAGCCTTTATTCTCTTTCTAGGAAGAAGCAAGTTAAGCCTGTCAATTTCATCTGCTGATGGTGAATCACTAAAAAATGAGAAGCTTTCTATCAAAGACCAATTTCTAACGATTTATCGAAATTTACGCCTTGTTTTTCTTAAAAGTGGACAGAAAAACTTTGGATTCATGATCTTTGCTGTCTTGCTGATTAATGCCTTGGGTGGTTCCTTAGGAGGCATCTACAATATCTTCTTTTTGAGCCATTCTCTCTTGAATTTTTCTTACACGGAGTCACTATTTATCAGTCAAGTCTGTGCTTTAGTAGCAGTCATCATCAGTAGCCTTACGGGCAATGATTATTTTGGGAAGCAGTCCCTGCCTAGATTGATGATGTGGGCGACCGTAGGACTTAGTCTAGTTGGTCTGGCTAATTTATTCAATCAGATCGTACTTGGTTTGCTATTTCTCTTCTTTACTCTGTATGTGTCTGGTAAAGTTTCACCAAAGATTAGTGCCATGCTCATGAAAAATCTAGCCCCAGAGGTTCTAGCTCGTACCAGTAATTTTTTAGGCTTATTGTTTACCTTATCCATACCTGTGGGAACAGCTTGTTTTTCACTTGTAGCCGTATGGAATATACAGTTGACTTGGATGCTATTTGTTGGTCTTTCCTTGCTAGCTATTCTTTTAACAGTTATTAATCTTAAAAATGATATCTAAATCCTAATTTTTTTCTCACTGTTTTAATCCCTTTATTTATGGTAAAATAAGACTATTAAGTTTAAAGAGGACACCCTATGAAATTACAAAAACCAAAAGGAACGCAGGATATTTTACCTGCTGAATCTGCCAAGTGGCAGTACGTTGAGGGCTTTGCCCGTGAGATTTTCAAGCGCTATAACTACGCAGAAGTGCGCACGCCTATTTTTGAGCATTACGAGGTTATCAGTCGCTCTGTCGGAGATACAACGGATATCGTAACCAAGGAAATGTATGACTTCTATGACAAGGGTGACCGCCATATCACCCTCCGTCCAGAAGGAACTGCACCCGTTGTCCGTTCCTATGTGGAAAATAAACTTTTCGCTCCAGAAGTGCAAAAGCCAAGTAAGTTCTACTACATGGGCCCTATGTTCCGCTATGAGCGTCCACAGGCAGGGCGTTTGCGCCAGTTCCACCAGATTGGTGTTGAGTGTTTTGGCTCTAGTAATCCAGCTACCGATGTGGAAACAATCGCGATGGCAGCCCATTTCTTGAAAGAAATCGGTATTCAAGGTGTTAAGTTGCACCTCAACACTCTTGGAAATCCTGAGAGCCGTGCGGCCTACCGCCAAGCCTTAATTGACTATTTGACACCGCTCAAGGAGACCTTGTCTAAGGATAGCCAACGTCGTTTGGAGGAAAATCCTCTCCGTGTCTTGGACTCTAAGGAAAAAGAAGACAAGGTAGCAGTAGAGAATGCGCCTTCTATCTTGGACTTCCTTGATGAAGAAAGTCAAGCTCATTTTGATGCTGTGCGTCAGATGTTGGAAAATCTTGGAGTAGACTACATCATCGATACCAATATGGTGCGTGGTCTGGACTACTACAACCACACCATTTTCGAGTTTATCACAGAGATTGAGGGCAATGACTTGACAGTCTGTGCGGGTGGTCGCTACGATGGTTTGGTTTCTTACTTTGGAGGCCCTGAAACTGCTGGATTTGGTTTTGGACTTGGTGTAGAGCGCCTGCTTCTCATTCTTGAAAAGCAAGGTGTGGTCCTCCCTATCGAAAACGCCCTAGATGTTTATATCGCAGTCTTGGGCGAAGGAGCAAATGTCAAGGCCTTGGAATTGGTGCAAGCCATTCGCCAACAAGGTTTCAAAGCAGAGCGTGATTACCTCAACCGTAAGCTCAAAGCTCAGTTCAAGTCAGCCGATGTCTTTGCGGCTAAGACCCTCATCACCCTAGGAGAGAGCGAAGTCGAAAGCGGACAAGTGACGGTCAAGAACAACCAAACCCGAGAAGAAGTGCAAGTGTCACTTGATGCAATCAGCCAAAACTTCTCAGAAATCTTTGAGAAACTAGGATTTTAATAACAGATAAACTGGTCAGGATTTTATCCCTGACCTTTTTCTTTTGCAAAATGACAAAAATCATAAACTTTTTGACAAATATGCTTGTCAAAAAGAAAAAGATGTGTTACAATAAATTCAAGTTAAGAAATAGGAATCAGAAAGGAGCTATGATGTGGCTACTAGTATTTATACTATTTATGATTTTCTTTTATTCTAATAATTCTAAAAAAATCAAGAAACTAGAGAATAAAATCAAAAAACTTGAGCGAAAAGAGAAAGGAAACGCAGAAATGTCAAGATTATTGCAAGAAATGATTGGAAAGAAACCAATTATAACGGGAGTGTATATTGGGCCAGATAACTGGGAAGTTGTGGATGTTGATGAGGAATGGGTAAAGCTACGACGTGTAGATAATACGGGAAAAGAAAAATTCAAATTACAACGCATTGAGGATATCCAAACCGTTGAATTTGACGGAGAGTAGGTGTGTAACATGCAACTTAAAAATCGTCTAAAAGAGCTTCGGGCTCGCGATGGTCTCAATCAAACCGACCTAGCCAAGCTAGCTGGGGTTTCTAGACAGACCATTAGCCTACTAGAACGGGATGAGTACACCCCATCCATTATCATTGCCCTGAAAATATCCCAAATTTTCAGCGAAACAGTCGAATCGGTATTTCGCTTAGAGGAGGACGAGTGATGAACAAGTATAGAGTGATTTATTATATGAGTGTTCTTGCCCTCATTGTGAATGCTTTCGCTATGGTTGGAACATTACTGGGGTGGTTCTATTTTGTTGAAAGTAAGTATTTGTTTTGGCTTAATTTGGCCCTCTTGTCCATTTTCAATCGGTTGAAGAAAGAGGAGAAAAATGATGAACAAGTTTAAAGTAATCTATTATGTAGTTGCCATAGCTCTATTAGTCAGCCTGTGTCTACTAATTGGAACAAATCTAGGATGGTTTGATCTCTATTACAGTGACCAATTTATTTGGGCTTACTTTGCTCTTATCCCAGTAATTGACTGGATTGAAAAGAAAGCAAACAATTTAGCAAGTGAAAAAGGAGAATGAATATGAAAAAGAAAAAGAAACGTGGATTGTTATTTTTGATGTCTGTTGTCTTGGGAGGTTTCTTGGGCATGTTTGTAGGGATGTTTAAGGCACGTGCTGAATCCCACGAAATTATGTTAGATGTGAAAGTCTTGCTACCATGGATATCAGGTATTTGTTTACTGATAGGTTTCATTAGTCTTCTTTTGACTTTCAATTTCCTAAAGAAAAGCAGAAAATTTCACTCCTTGTATCAAGAGGAAATGGATGATGATATGAATGAAACCTATTATGTGCAAATGAATCGTAATCTTGAGTTTGGAACTATTGCTTTTCATATTACAAGTGTAGCGATTTTATTGGCTCTCTTTATTTCAGGAAGTGAAGTGATTGTACTAGATAGAAGCAATCTAATCTTACCTCTTTCTTTTTTGGGATTAGTGTTGATTTTTAATGCTCAAAAATATTTTTATAAGACTATTGCGATTGTTCGTCAGTTTGATTTGGCATTTTTCTCTACACCAAAGGATTATTTAGACTATGTCAATTCTTACGATGAGGGGGAGCGCCAGGCTAATTTGGAACAGAGTTTTCGAATTTTATTCCAATTAAACCAATATGTCTTGCCAGGTCTCTACTTTTTGATTGCTCTCTTTTCCTTGCTGACAGGAGAGATTCAGTTACTAGCTTTCTTGCTGGTAGGAGTGATCCATATTTATATCGGTGTGATGCAGTTGCCTATGGTGAAACGTTATTTTAAATAAAGGAGTTTCTATGATTCGTGTTGAAAATGTAAGCAAAAGTTTTGGGAGCAAAAAAGCTCTTCATCAGATTTCTTTTGAGATTAAGGAGGGTGAAATCTTTGGTTTTCTTGGTCCTTCTGGCTCAGGTAAAACAACCATGATCAATGTCTTGACAGGTCAGTTGGCTGCAGATCAAGGTAAAACAGTTTTGTTAGGCAAGAATTCTCAAGATTTAACCTCAAATGATTTGGAACAAATTGGTATTGTTAGTGATGGTAGTGGTTTTTATGAAAAGATGAGTCTTTACAAAAATCTTCTCATCTATGCTAAGTTATATGGCCTCAAGGCAGATAGAGTAAATCAGGTGCTTCAACAGGTTGGATTGGCAGATGCTAAAGATATTATCGCAGAAAAGTTATCTACTGGAATGAAACAACGAATGTTCTTGGCTCGTGCCCTTCTGAATGCTCCTAAGATTCTCTTCCTTGATGAGCCAACCAGTGGCTTAGACCCTACAACATCTAAGATGATTCATACCCTACTTCAAGAATTAAAGCAGGCGGGGACAACTATCTTTCTGACCACGCATGATATGCATGAAGCAACTCTGCTTTGTGATCGCTTATCTCTTTTAAATAAGGGTAATTTAATAGAGTATGGAAGTCCGCAAGATATTATCCAGAAGTACCATGTGGATAAGAAAGTACGTGTGGTTTATAACGATGGACGAGAACAGATAGTTCCATTTGAAGAATTGCCACATTTAGACACGACAGATTTGATGGTGGTTCACTCTTGTGAGCCAACTCTAGAAGAAATCTTTATCAGATTGACAGGAGAAAAGTTAGATGTTTAGAAAATTAAATGCCCTACTATGGTTAAGATTACAAGTCCTTATTAGCAATTCATCTTTGTTGGCGACTTTATTGATGCCTTTTGGTATTGCTGTTTTATATAATGAATTCATGAATAAGAATGGAGAATTGAGTATGTTTCTCCTCTCTACGAGTTTGACCATGGTCTTGAGTATGGGAAGTGGTTATATGGTATCGATTATGATGGCAGAAGATAAGGAAAAACGAAATCTGAAATCACTCATCCTAAGTGGTGTGACAGCAACAGAATATACTTTCAGTATGCTTGTTCTCCCTATTCTGATAATGTTACTTGCTATGATTGTACTTCCCATCTATCTTAGAGTAGATGTATCTGGTTATTTAGTTGCCTACGTTATCTATTTGGTCTTAGCAACTATTAGTGTTATTTTTCTCAACCTTCTAATCGGTGCGGTGTCAGATACTCAATCTAAAGCGCAAGTTTATAGTATCTTCCCTATGCTAATCGTATCTTTTTTACCTATAATTGCTCTTCAAAATGATACGGCTCAGAAAGTGTTAGATTACTCGTTCGTCGGTCCTATTGTAAATCTTTTAAATCAAAAAGGTGGAGAAATATCCTTTTCTAATATCGGCATGTTACTTGCATGGGTACTTGTGTTAGGGATAGCAAACCTCTTTGTATTGAAAAACAGCTATAAAGCAAGATAGGAGTCTTTTATGAAATTACTTAAAAATCTTGGCTGGTTTCTTCTAGCCATTCTATCCTTTTTATTCATCTATGGCTTCATTCAGGGGCTCGCGACTACGTCGCTTGCCTTAGGTGCTTCACCCTATGCTGTTACCCTACTCTATGTGGCCTTGGCTGGAGTTTATGTGTACGGTATTTACAAATGGTATCAGAAAGGTCCTGTTCGTATTGAGAAGAGTGGCTTCAACCGATTTATTTGGCTTCCTGCCTTGGTTTGGTTCTTATCTCTGGTTGTCCAGTTCTTCTTGCCAAATGATCCTTCAGTAAATCAGCAAATAGCGATAGACTTGACTTTGTCTCAACCACTTTTCTCATTCTTTGCGGTCGTTATTTTTGCTCCTTTGACGGAAGAACTTATCTTTAGAGGGATGTTAGCGCGCTATCTCTTTCCTAAGCAGGACAATAGCAAACAAACTCTGCTTTTCCTTCTGGTATCTAGTCTTCTGTTTGCCTTGTTTCATTTTCCAGGTGATGTGCAACAATTTTTTGTCTATTTTAGCCTTGGTTTTAGTTTGGGCTTGGCTTATATTAGCAGAAAAGGTCTGGTCTATAGTATTTCTCTCCACGCTTTGAATAATTTAGTCGGCTTTTTGATGATTCTCATGCTATAATAGAGTCAGGAGGTCACATGAAACGAGTAATTTTATTAGCAGTGATTCAAGCAGTTGTTCTATTTTTCATCATTGGGGCGCTAGCTTATGCCTTTAAGGGCGATTTCTTCTATAACTATCTAGCAGTAGTCTTTGCCCCTATTGCAGGTGTCTTGCGCTTTGGGACAGCTTACACAACGGAAATTGTCTTGCCGAGAAAGGCAGCCGAAATTGCTGAAAAGCGCAAAGCAGGCAAAAATTCAAAATAAAAGAGTCCGATGAACTTCATCGGATTTTTGTATGGGTGTTAATTTTTAGGGTCTTCACTTTATTTTTAAAGACTGGCAAACTTTTCTGATGATTTTCATGAAGAGCCTGCGCTTTTATGGTAAAATAGTAACAGAATAAAAGAGGAGAGAAACAATGAAACGTAGTATGTATGCTGGTCGTGTTCGTGAGGAGCACATCGGACAAGAAATAACCTTGAAAGGATGGGTAGGCCGTCGTCGTGACCTTGGTGGTTTGATCTTTATCGATCTTCGTGACCGTGAAGGAATCATGCAGTTGGTTATCAACCCTGAAAAAGTATCTGCAGATGTTATGGAAACAGCTGAAAGCCTTCGTAGTGAATTTGTTATCGAGGTGACTGGTCAGGTCGCTGCGCGTGAGCAAGCCAATGATAAGTTACCAACTGGTTCAGTTGAGTTAAACGTGACAGCTCTGACAGTGCTGAATACAGCTAAGACAACACCATTTGAGATTAAGGATGGTATTGAGGCTAATGACGATACGCGTTTGCGTTACCGTTACCTTGACCTTCGTCGTCCAGAAATGTTGGAAAATCTTAAACTTCGTGCCAAGGTGACTCACTCTATCCGCAACTACTTGGATGAGTTGGAGTTTATCGACGTGGAGACACCATTCCTTTCTAAATCAACGCCTGAAGGGGCGCGTGACTATTTGGTACCATCTCGTGTCAATAAAGGGCATTTTTACGCGCTTCCTCAAAGTCCACAAATCACGAAGCAGCTCTTGATGAATGCTGGTTTTGACCGTTACTACCAAATCGTTAAATGTTTCCGTGACGAGGACTTGCGTGGTGACCGCCAGCCTGAGTTTACCCAGGTCGACTTGGAAACGTCTTTCCTTACTGAGCAAGAAATCCAGGATATCACAGAAGGTTTGATTGCGCGCGTGATGAAAGAAACCAAAGGCATTGAAGTGACGCTTCCATTCCCTCGTATGAAATACGATGACGCTATGGCTCTTTACGGTTCTGATAAACCTGATACTCGTTTTGACATGTTGCTTCAGGACTTGACAGAAGTGGTCAAAGGTGTAGACTTTAAAGTCTTCTCAGAAGCACCTGCTGTAAAAGCCATTGTGGTCAAAGGGGCTGCGGACAACTATTCACGTAAAGATATCGACAAGATGACCGAAGTAGCCAAACAATATGGTGCCAAAGGCCTTGCTTGGGTCAAGGTTGTTGATGGAGAATTAAACGGACCAGTTGCTAAGTTCTTGACTAGCATCCAAGCAGAATTGACAGCAGCACTTGCGCTTGAAGATAAGGACTTGGTTCTCTTTGTGGCAGATACGCTTGAAGTGGCTAATGCAACGCTCGGTGCCCTTCGTGGACGTATTGCCAAAGAGCTTGGTTTGATTGATAACGATAAATTTAACTTCCTTTGGGTGGTTGACTGGCCAATGTTTGAATGGTCTGAAGAAGAAGGCCGTTACATGAGTGCTCACCATCCATTTACTCTTCCACAAGAAGAGACTGCTCACGAATTAGAAGGTGATTTGGCTAAGGTTCGTGCCATTGCTTACGATATCGTCTTGAACGGTTATGAACTTGGTGGTGGTAGCCTTCGTATCAACCAAAAAGACCTTCAAGAACGTATGTTCAAGGCTCTTGGTTTCTCAGCCGAAGAAGCAAATGACCAGTTTGGCTTCCTTCTTGAAGCTATGGACTATGGTTTCCCACCACACGGTGGTTTGGCTATTGGGCTTGACCGATTTGTCATGCTCTTAGCAGGAGAAGAAAATATCCGTGAAGTCATTGCCTTCCCTAAGAACAATAAGGCAAGTGACCCAATGACACAAGCTCCTTCAACAGTTGCTCTCAAACAACTAGAGGAACTCAGCTTACAAGTAGAAGAAGATGAAACAAGCAAAACGAATTAAGCGGTGGCGCTATTATCTGCGCCGCTTTGCTTATCAGATAAAAATTTTACGTGTCTTACAAAGCATTTCTAGGGAAAAATATGATGAGAAGATTTCGGCCTCTCTGGTCTATGGATTTTTATCAGCAGTGGCGGTCAATTTCTTTTTCCAACCAGGTCATGTGTATTCGAGTGGTGCGACAGGTCTGGCACAGATTATCTCTGCCTTGAGTAATCACTGGTTTGGTTTTCATATCCCGATTTCATTGGCTTTCTACGCTATTAATTTCCCTTTGATGGTTTTAGCTTGGTATCAGATTGGGCATAAGTTCACGGTCTTTACCTTTATAACGGTATCCATGAGTTCCTTCTTTATCCAGTTTGTCCCTGTGGCGACCTTGACTGAGGATCCCATTATCAATGCCCTTTTTGGTGGTGTTGTCATGGGCTTGGGGATTGGTTTTGCTCTTCGAAACAATATCTCCAGTGGTGGGACGGATATTGTCAGTCTGACCATTCGCAAGAAAACGGGTAAGAATGTCGGTAGTATTTCTTTCTTGGTAAATGGGACCATCATGCTGATAGCAGGCTTGACCTTTGGTTGGAAATACGCTCTCTACTCTATGATTACCATCTTTGTCTCTAGCCGTGTGACAGATGCGGTCTTTACCAAGCAAAAACGGATGCAGGCAATGATTGTGACCAATCATCCAGAGAAAGTAATTGAGAAAATCCATAAAAAATTGCACCGCGGAGCAACTATGATCCACGATGCAGAAGGAACCTATAATCACGAAAGAAAGGCAGTTTTAATCACTGTCATTACACGTGCAGAATTTAATGAATTCAAACAGATTATGAAACAGGTAGATCCAGGCGCCTTTGTCTCTGTATCGGAGAATGTTCATATTTTGGGACGGTTCGTTGAAACAGATAATTAATGACCAAAAAAACCAGCTCGAGCTGGTTTTTATTTTTCAATAATTTTGTGGGCAATCAACTGACGGTAACAAATTTGCTTATTACTTTTAGCATCGTTGATAATCTGGAGGATAGTTTCAAGGGAAACACGACCAAGTTCTAGGCTATTAATATCAACATAGGCCGCCAAGTTGAGCTTGGGATTGACCGAGTCAAAGCTGAGAACAGGGACATCCAGTTGGTACTTAGCAATATAGTCACAGACCCCTTCGGCTAGGAGACTATCGGTTGTGATGATAGCATCGATTTGTGGGTCATGCTGAAAGAGAAGCTGACTAAATTGATATCCTTTTTCCTCTAGAAATTCATTTGCAAAGTAGGTCAGATTGTCATCAAGAGGCAGTTTGTATTGCTTGAGCGCGGATTCGTAACCAGTTAGACGGTCTTGTGTAACGAAAAGTTTCTTAGCACCTCCGATAAAGGCAATTCGTTTGCATCCTTTTTTAATGAAATATTCGGTTGCATCAAAACCAGCTTGGGCATTGTCATTATCGACAAGAGGGATAAAGGGTGAAATGGATTTTCCTAGAATGAGGAAGGGAAACTGCTCTTCAGCCACCAATTTGACCAAGGGATCTTCCTCTTCAGCATAAAGGAAAATCAAACCATCCACACGTTTACCGTAAACCATTTGTGAAATAGCTTTAAGGCGTTCTTTTTCATCTTTACCTGTTGCTATCTGAATGGCATAGTGGTTTTCAGATGCGACTTGAGAGATGCCACGTAGGACTGATGGAAAGAAAGGATTTTGATAGAAGGCATCTGAGTCGTCAGGAAGCACCAAGCCGATAACTTGGGTATAACTGCTTACCAAACTACGAGCATTAAGGTTAGGGTGGTAATTGAGCTCCTTCATAGCCTTACGAACGCGTTTTTTTGTTTCGTCGCTAATGGTTGATTTATTTTGAATAACACGGGTTACGGTTGAAGGTGAAACACCAGCAGCCTTGGCCACATCTTTAATCGTAACGGGCATAAAAATCTCCTATTTATGGTAATCTGGATCACGGAAATGCGTTTTATAAAAGATAGTGACCAGATACAGAACAAAAAGAATGTTTTGTACAGTAATCAGAGTTGTCATATTTTGGCCAAATAGTCCCAAAATAAGCGTAATCAGGGTTGGTAATCCTAAACAGTTCAAGATAAAATGGTAGCACTCTTTAAAGGTCCTAAATGAAAAGAGGCGTGATTTCTTAGTGATATAAAGGAGAAGACTCGCTCCTAGAGAGACGATAAAGAAATTTAAACCAAAGAGGAAGCTTGCACCGAGAACTAGGAAGAGACTGATGTAGACACGATTCTGCTGGTACCAGTCCTTAGAAATTGCTTGGGTCAAGCTATCTTTACTTTTGAAACTCTCAGTCTCAATCGCTCGATAAGAGACACGGGTCAGTTCTTTACTTTCCTTGCTGATGACCAGTTCTTTTGTATCGAAATGCAGTTGCAAGTCCTTAGGTAATTCCTTGCTTTGACTTGGACCGATTAAAAGAGAAGGCGCTTGACTAGCTGCTCCTGTATAAGTAAATTTGCCATCAACAATTTTAGCATGTTCAGAGAGATCCTGGACAACCTCATCTGTCAATGGTTCATAGACATTATCGATAAAGGTTTCTAGCGGATAAGTATCCTGTGAGCTGTTTTGAATAGCAATGGGTACCATAGACAAACTGATAAGGAAGATACTGGTAAAGAGAAGCTGAAACCAGTTGAGTCCGAAACGTTTGGACAGGGGCTTACGAAATCCCCAAATACTTGAAAAATAGGAAAATGGATATGGAAGCATAGGTATCTTTCTAAAAGGTGTTTTCTATATGAGTATTATTATATAGAGAAATGTGCTTTATTTCAAGTCTAGGAGAAAAATTGCTTGCTACAAGGATAGTTTTATAGTCACAAGCTTCAAAATGAAAAAGGGTGGCGGGGATATATTATCCCTTGTCGCCACCACTTGTAAGTCCTGAAACAAAGTTCTTTTGTAGGAAGAAGAAGAGAATACAGATTGGAAGGGCGATGAGGATAGCACCTGCTGAGAAGTAGGCAATCTTCAAGTTTTTCACATTGCTGACGAAGGTTTGGAGACCTACGGCAACAGTAAAGTATTCTTTCTCACGAAGTAAGAAACTAGAGAGGATGTAGTCCCCGAAAGGTCCCATGAAGGCCCAGAGGGCTTGTACGGCAACCATTGGGCGAACAAGTGGAAGAACAATTTGCCAGAAGCGGCGGAAGTGTCCTGCACCGTCTAGTTTTGCAGATTCGTCTAGAGACATTGGCACTGTATCGAAGTAGCCTTTCATGAGCCAAGCATTCATCGGAATACCACCACCAACGTAGAGGAAGATGAGGAACCAGCTGTGGTTAAGGGCGTTCAACATAAGCGCCATAACGAAGAAGGCTGTCAAAGCGGCCATGGTTGGCACCATTTGGATAATCAAGAAGAAAACCAAACTTTGTTTACGAGCCAAGAAGTTGTAACGGCTGTAGGCATAACCAGCAAGTACGATGATACTTGTTTGAACAGCCATAGTAATTAAGGCGATAATCAAAGTGTTGAGGTACCAAGTACCGTACAAGGTTTCAGAGAAGAGCCCTTGGAAGTTAGCAAAACTAAAGTCGACGTTGCTGTCTAGTTTAAAGGCTACTACGTTACCAGTCTTAAAGGCTGACATGATGGTAATCAAAAGTGGATAGATAATCACAATGGATAGACCAATCAGGTAAAGGTAAGTAAGTGTTTGAGTCAGTCTACGTTTGAGTTTGATTGAGTTATTCATCTTAGACGTCCTCCATATCAAATGCGTGTAGTTTCTTGAATGCGATCATAGAGATTGAGATGACAATGATAGAGATAATCAAGGTAACAGCTGCCGCCATAGAGTATTGAGGAGATGTACCTGTTGTCAAACGGTAAATCCATGAGATCAAGATATCGGTTGAACCAGCTCCACCACCGACACTACCAGGTCCTCCAGCGTTGAAGAGGTACATGATAGAGAAGTTGTTAAAGTTGAAGGTGTACTGACTGATCAAAGTAGGTGCCGCAACAGCCAAGATCATTGGGAAAGTGATGTTGCGGAATTTTTGCCAAGCATTGGCACCGTCAATATAAGCTGCTTCGTAAAGGTCATTAGGAATAGATTGCAAGATACCCAAAGTCAAAACGTAGATATATGGGAATCCAAGCCAACCTTGCATCATAATCAAGGCAATCTTAGTCCAAGTTGGGTCTGTTTTCCAAGGAATAAGAGCACCATCAAGGAAAGGAAGGAATTTAGCTAAGATTGGCAATACTTGAGTGTTGATAGCACCAACACTATCGTTAAACATGTTTGAGAATGTCAAGATAGTGATGAAGGCTGGGACAGCCCAAGGAAGAAGGAAAATAACACCAAAGATACGTTTTCCTTTGATAAATGGTTGGTTAGCAATGATAGCTGTGAAGATACCGATGACAATTTGTAAAGTTGAGGCAGCCAAAGCCCAGATGATAGTCCAAGAAAGAACAGCACCGAAGGCAGAACGGAAGGTACTCAAACTCCAGATATTCGTAAAGTTGGTCAAACCAACCCAGTCCAACAATTTGTTTGGTGGCAAGTGTTGGAAGTCATAGTTAGTAAATGCGATCATCAAGGTTACGATAACTGGGAAGATAATCGCGAAGGTCATGGCAACATAAGATGGAATGATCAAGAGGTAAGGGAAGCCATTTTCATAAATCCCTTTGATCATGTCTTTGAAGGTACGTGGAACTGGAATTCCATTGTTAATGCGTTTTGAGATAGTATGTGCATCTTTGATATTTGCGAAATAAAAGAGTACATAAACGACTACAAAGATTAAATGGAAGGCACCACGAATCAGCATAAAGAGGGAATTGTCACGACCTTGTTTGTCACCAAGAGTGATGAGATTGTTCAATTCAGGGGCTGCAAGTGCTAGGAAGTAGAGGACAAATACAAGGGTTACACCAAGGAAGATAAGACCTTTGGCTTTTTGTTTATTGTAAATCTGTCCTAACCCAGGAATGATAGACAGCAGGGCTGCTTTACTAGGTTGTTGCTTTTCCATAATAACTCCTTTCATAGGATACTGGTTTCTAGTTAAAACCTAAATTATATATGTTTTCTATTGATAAATTCAAAGGGGGATTTGAATTTCACCCCCCTTGAACAAATTTTTTATTCACCAAATTTTTGTTTGATTGTTTCTTTGATCAATGTTACAGCATCGTTAGCAGCTGTTTTAGCATCTTTCTTACCACTTACAGCATCAAAGAGCATGTTAGCAGCTGGTTCCCAAACTGCAGACATTTGAGAGATGTTTGGAATTGGTTGAGCGTTCTTGAATTGTTTGATAACAGCTGTTGTCAACTCATCGTTTTTACCTTCAGCGTATGAACGAGCTTCAGTGTTAGCTGGGATTTCGTTAGTTGCATCATAGAAGGCTTTTTGTTGTTCAGTTGAAACAAGGAAGTCTACAAATTTTTGAGCAGCTTCAAGGTTCTTAGTACTTGATGGGATAATCCAAGCTTTACCACCACCGAATGCTGCGTAATCTTTTCCGTTTGGAAGAGTTGGGATAGTTGCAACACCGTAGTTTACTTTAGCATCTTTGAAAGCTTGAGCTTTCCAAGGTCCATCA
Source organism: bacterium (assembly GCA_905221085.1). Lineage (GTDB taxonomy): Bacteria > Bacillota > Bacilli > Lactobacillales > Streptococcaceae > Streptococcus. Next base: position 33,644 of record CAJNBT010000006.1, on the reverse strand, counting down.
ATGATAGCAGCTGTTTTACCTTCTTGGAATTGAGTTTGGATTAAGTTTCCAGCAGCTGTACCATCTTGCATACCTTTAGGCCACTTTTCATACCAAGATTTAGCGTAGTTGATACCTGCGATAGAACCGTCGTTTGCAAGACCGATGTCTTTAGCGTCCTTACCGTTTTGTCCGAATACGTAAGCACCGTTACCAGCAAGAAGTCCGTATGCGTAGTAGAAGTTTGTCCAGTCAGCTAGGAAAGCAGAAGTTTTTCCATCTTCTCCAGCGAAGGCATATTTGCTATCTTTAGCAAGGTTTTCTAAGTCAGCAAAAGTTTTTGGAGCTTCTTTTACCAAGTCTTTGTTGTAGTACATAACAAGTGACTCGATAACGGCAGGAGCACCGTAAACTTTACCGTCAGCAGCTGTTACAAGAGATTTAGTTTTATCTTCTGTTTTAGCACCATCGCTCAATTTAACTTCTGAAAGTTGTCCGTCAGAACCAAGGCTACCCACACGGTCGTATGGTGCCATCATAACGTCAGCAGCTTGACCTGATTGGTTGTCAAGAGAAAGTTTGTCAAGACCACCAAGTTGGTCACCAGATTTGATGTTAACTTTTGTTTTTGATTCTTTTTCATAAGCTTTAGCAACTGTTTCAGCATAAGCTTTGTATTGGTCTTCGACGTAAAGAGTGATTTCTTTCGCTTCAGATGAACCAGTATCAGCAGCTTTTTCAGCAGGTTTGCTTCCACAAGCTACCAAAAGCAAGCTAGCAAGTGTAACAGCTCCAAGCACAGAAGCGCTCTTCATGAATTTAGATGACATAGTGTATTCCTCCTAAAGAATAACAAATTTTATAATGAGGAAACGCAAACGTTTTCCTTTACGGGACTAGTATAACATAAACAGAAAGCGGTTGCAAGTGTTTTTTGTAAAAAATTTAAAAAAATTGTAGAAAAAGGTAAACGCTTAATCAGCATATAATAGTAGAAAATCCCCAAAATCGGTTTTGTTTCAAATTTAAAAAAAGTTGAGAAAACGATTGCTTAATTTACAAATGGAAAGCAGAGAGGATTCTCACTTTATTTTTGCTTAATAAGATAAGTGAAACCCGTATTCCTATTTTGTTTCCTGAAAGGATATATATACGAGTAAGAAGAAAAAATTTTTAAAAAATAATCAAAAAAGTTATTTAAAATCGCTTGCATTTATCAAGAAAATGAGCTATACTAAGTAATAGCGCAAACGTTTGCGTTCGTAAAAATGTAATATCTAACTATAAACACATGAGGTGCTTATTATGAAAAAACGTCAAAGTGGTGTGTTGATGCACATTTCTTCTCTTCCAGGAGCATACGGAATCGGATCATTTGGTAAAAGTGCTTACGACTTCGTTGATTTCTTGGTTCGCACAAAACAACGTTACTGGCAAATCCTTCCACTAGGAACAACTAGTTACGGAGACTCTCCTTACCAATCTTTCTCTGCTTTCGCAGGGAACACTCATTTTATCGATTTGGATATTTTGGTGGAGCAAGGCTTGTTGCAAGCAAGTGATCTTGAAGGGGTTGACTTTGGTAGCGATGCGTCTGAAGTTGATTATGCGAAAATCTACTATGCACGTCGTCCTCTTTTAGAAAAAGCGGTAAAACGTTTCTTGGAAGTAGGAGATGTTAAAGATTTTGAGAAATTTGCTCAAGACAACCAATCATGGCTTGAACTCTTTGCAGAGTATATGGCTATCAAAGAGAATTTTGACAATCTTGCTTGGACTGAATGGCCAGATGCAGATGTTCGTGCTCGTAAAGCTTCAGCACTTGAAAGCTACCGTGAGCAATTGGCAGACAAGTTGGTTTACCACCGTGTGACTCAATACTTCTTCTTCCAACAATGGTTGAAATTGAAAGCTTACGCTAACGACAACCACATCGAAATCGTTGGGGACATGCCAATCTACGTAGCGGAAGATTCAAGCGATATGTGGGCGAATCCACATCTCTTCAAGACAGATGTCAACGGTAAGGCGACTTGTATCGCAGGATGCCCACCAGATGAGTTTTCTGCAACTGGTCAGCTTTGGGGTAACCCAATTTATGACTGGGAAGCAATGGACAAAGATGGTTACAAATGGTGGATTGAACGCTTGCGTGAAAGCTTCAAAATCTACGATATCGTTCGTATCGACCACTTCCGTGGTTTCGAATCTTACTGGGAAATCCCTGCTGGTTCTGATACAGCAGCACCTGGTGAGTGGGTGAAAGGTCCTGGCTACAAACTTTTTGCAGCCGTTAAGGAAGAACTTGGTGAGCTAAACATCATCGCAGAAGACCTTGGTTTCATGACAGACGAAGTTATCGAATTGCGTGAACGTACTGGCTTCCCAGGAATGAAGATTCTTCAATTTGCTTTCAACCCAGAAGACGAAAGCATCGATAGTCCACACTTGGCACCTGCTAACTCAGTAATGTACACAGGAACACACGATAACAATACGGTCCTTGGTTGGTACCGTAACGAGATCGATGATGCGACTCGTGAGTACATGGCGCGTTACACTAACCGTAAAGAATACGAAACAGTGCCACATGCTATGCTTCGTACAGTCTTTTCATCAGTTAGCTTCATGGCAATTGCAACTATGCAAGATTTGCTAGAATTGGATGAGGTAGCTCGTATGAACTTCCCATCTACCCTTGGTGGAAACTGGTCTTGGCGTATGACTGAAGATCAATTGACACCAGCTGTCGAGGAAGGCTTGCTTGACTTGACAACAATCTATCGCCGAATCAATGAAAATTTGGTAGATTTAAAGAAATAATACAATATCAGGAGACACCTTAAACATGTTATCACTACAAGAATTTGTACAAAATCGTTACAATAAAACCATTGCAGAATGTAGCAATGAAGAGCTTTACCTGACTCTTCTTAACTACAGCAAGCTTGCAAGTAGCAAAAAACCAGTTAACACTGGTAAGAAAAAAGTTTACTACATCTCAGCTGAGTTCTTGATTGGTAAACTTTTGTCAAACAACTTGATCAACCTTGGTCTTTACGACGATGTTAAAAAAGAACTTGCATCTGCAGGTAAAGATTTGATCGAAGTTGAAGAAGTTGAATTGGAGCCATCTCTTGGTAATGGTGGTTTGGGACGTTTGGCTGCCTGCTTTATTGACTCAATTGCAACTCTTGGTTTGAACGGTGACGGTGTTGGTCTTAACTACCACTACGGTCTTTTCCAACAAGTTCTTAAAAATAACCAACAAGAAACAATCCCAAATGCATGGTTGACAGAGCAAAACTGGTTGGTTCGCTCAAGCCGTAGCTACCAAGTGCCATTTGCTCACTTCACATTGACATCAACTCTTTACGATATCGATGTACCTGGTTACAAGACAGAAACTAAGAACCGCTTGCGTTTGTTTGACTTGGATTCAGTTGATTCTTCTATCATTAAAGACGGTATCAACTTTGATAAAACAGACATCGCTCGCAACTTGACTCTTTTCCTTTACCCAGATGATAGTGACCGTCAAGGTGAATTGCTCCGTATCTTCCAACAATACTTCATGGTTTCAAATGGTGCGCAATTGATCATCGACGAAGCAATCGAAAAAGGAAGCAACTTGCATGACCTTGCTGATTACGCAGTTGTACAAATTAACGATACTCACCCATCAATGGTGATCCCTGAATTGATTCGTCTTTTGACTGCACGTGGTATCGAGCTTGACGAAGCAATCTCAATCGTTCGTAGCATGACTGCCTACACTAACCACACAATCCTTGCTGAAGCCCTTGAAAAATGGCCTCTTGAGTTCTTGCAAGAAGTAGTTCCTCACTTGGTACCAATCATCGAAGAATTGGACCGCCGTGTGAAAGCAGAATACAAAGATCCAGCTGTTCAAATTATCGACGAGAGCGGACGTGTTCACATGGCTCACATGGATATCCACTACGGATACAGCGTTAACGGGGTTGCAGCACTTCACACTGAAATCTTGAAAAATTCTGAGTTGAAAGCCTTCTACGACCTTTACCCAGAAAAATTCAACAACAAAACAAACGGTATCACATTCCGTCGCTGGCTCATGCATGCCAACCCAAGACTGTCTCACTACTTGGATGAGATTATTGGAGAAGGTTGGCACCATGAAGCAGATGAGCTTGAAAAACTCTTGTCTTATGAAGACAAAGCAGCTGTCAAAGAAAAATTGGAAAGCATCAAAGCTCACAACAAACGTAAATTGGCTCGTCATTTGAAAGAACACCAAGGTGTGGAAATCAATACAAACTCTATCTTTGATATCCAAATCAAACGTCTTCACGAGTACAAACGCCAACAAATGAACGCTTTGTACGTGATCCACAAATACCTTGACATTAAAGCTGGTAACATCCCTGCTCGCCCAATCACAATCTTCTTTGGTGGTAAAGCAGCTCCAGCCTACACAATCGCTCAAGATATCATCCACTTGATCCTTTGCATGTCAGAAGTTATTGCTAACGATCCAGCAGTAGCTCCACACTTGCAAGTAGTTATGGTTGAAAACTATAACGTTACTGCAGCAAGCTTCCTTATCCCAGCATGTGATATCTCTGAACAAATCTCACTTGCTTCTAAAGAAGCTTCAGGTACTGGTAACATGAAATTCATGTTGAACGGAGCTTTGACTCTTGGTACTATGGACGGTGCTAACGTGGAAATCGCTGAGTTGGTTGGCGACGAAAACATCTACATCTTCGGTGAAGATTCAGAAACCGTTATCGATCTTTACGCAAAAGCAGCTTACAAATCAAGCGAATTCTACGCTCGTGAAGCTATCAAACCATTGGTTGACTTCATCGTTAGCGATGCAGTTCTTGCAGCTGGAAACAAAGAGCGTTTGGAACGTCTTTACAATGAATTGATCAACAAAGACTGGTTCATGACTCTTCTTGACTTGGAAGACTACATCAAAGTGAAAGAGCAAATGCTTGCTGACTACGAAGACCGTGACGCATGGTTGGATAAAGTTATCGTCAACATTGCTAAAGCAGGATTCTTCTCATCTGACCGTACTATCGCTCAGTATAACGAAGATATCTGGCACTTGAACTAAGATACAAATTTATACTAATATATTTTGTAAAAAAGCGAGTTTCGATTGAAATTCGCTTTTTTGAATGCTGTGGATTTGGGTCAATCTTGTCTAAAAACAGATAAATCCTAGATACAGTGAAGGCTTTAAATGCTGGTTTTACTGTCTTTCATCCTCATGTTTCTTGTATTCGCTTACATAAAGTATTATAATATATTTGTAGGAAAGAAGGTGTTTTTATGTGGAAAAAATATTTTTCAAAATATAAATGGACTGATTTATTTTGGATTTTATTTATCATTTTGACCTGCCTCTATATAGGTAACCATGATTTGTTTCCTCTCAATCATCAAGAATTCTCTTTTCGTGGTAGCGCTTGGGGTCTGGTACTGGCCTTATATCACTTATTGTTCATTGATAAGTTTGTAATTTCGAATCGAAAATAAAGATTAGAACTATGCTTGACTGTGTACCTTTATTGATTTTTGGAGGAAGATTTTGTCTCTATTATTTATTATTTTAAATTTGTTTATCTTGTACAAAATCTATTCTTTGAGGCGGGAGAAATCGAAATACTTGATTTATACGGCCTATATCATATTTGGGGTAAATGTAATATATGGTATTCAATGGTTATTAAAAGAACTGATTTCAAAGATTTCCACTTAATGTGTTTAGAAACTCCAGTGATTTTTGCATAACAAAACGCATAAGATTAAGGTTTTAGCACCTGTTCTTATGCGTTTTTGTAATATTGAAGATTTTCGGTAAGTTTTCTACCTTTGCGAACTCTAGTTTAGATTGCTTTCCCAACCAAAATCTCTGCTTCAATGGTAATCTCTGTCAGTTGGCTCCAGTCAATCTTGGTCTGGTCAACGTGAAAGAGTAAGGGAGTCATGCTGAGTAGGGCTTGAAGCTGATCTGCTGTAATAGTCTTAGTCAGAGAGGCAGTTTGGCTAGATAGGATGGTAAAGTGTTCTTGGAAATGATTTTTGATATCTTGGTTGGAATAGTCCTTGTTTGTCAGCTGGTCTTGTACCTTCTGACGGATCTCCTTGAGGTGATTTTTAGTTGGAATAACCTTTATCAAGATACCGTCTTTGGATAAAACGCGATGAAATTCTCCATAGTTGGCAGGTGAGAAGATATCAAGCAGGATATCCATGCTGGCGTCTTTTATAGGAAGACGAGCTAAGTCACCAACGAACCAATTGACTGCCCAGTTGGGTTCGCTCTTGGCAGCGATTTGGACGGAATCTTTGGAAATATCAAAGGCATAGAAGGTTTTGTCAGGATGACTTTCTTGGAGTTTGCGAGAATAGAATCCTTCGCCACAGCCGATATCTAAGACTGTGGTGCTAGTTTCTGAACTGGCTAGCAAGTCAGATACAGCCTCTAAGATAGCCTGATAAAATCCAGCCTCTAGGATTTGTTGGCGGTTTTGAAAATTTTCCTTATCGTAGTTGGTAGATTGCTTGATTTGAGGAGCTAGATTGACATAGCCGAATTTCGCCAGGTCAAAAGAATGGCGATTGCTACATTTGAGACTGCTCTCAACCAGAGTCAGCTTTTCTTGGCAGATAGGACAGGCAAAGGCAGTAGCAGAAGCAAAACGTTGAAGTTTGGGTTTGAGATTTGTATTCATAGTTTAAGTGTATCAAAAGAGGCAAATGAAAGCAACTTTAGGAATAAGTAGATGAGAGATTCAGTAGAAATAAAACTAATTCTCCAATCTATGGAATGAAATTGCTTTTATATCGAAATTGCTATATAATAATGATAAGGAGGAAATAGGTATGTTAAAAGAAGTATTAAGCGTTGCAAAAGTTGCGAAAAAATCATCACTCTTTTTGGGTGGTGTCGCATTTGGTACCCTTGGTTTGAAAATCTTAGCAAGTAAGGAAGCTAAAAAAGGTTATTCTAAAGCTTTGGCTAAGGCTTACAAGTTGAAAGACGAGCTAGATGCATCTGTTTCTGTTGTGAAGCAACATGGAGACGATGTCTTGCAAGATGCCAAATATTTGTACGAGCAAGAGAAAAAAGAAGAGCAATTAGATAGCCTTATAGGAGAATAATATGTCTTTTAAAGTGCTACATAGAGGATACCAACATATCCGACTATCATCTTCTTTTTCACTCACCTTGGATATTCAAGACTATCTTCGTTCCTTGGCGAGAGATGAAAAGGGGATTGAGTCTATCCAGTTTTACATGGATCAACAGCACTTTACTCTACGCATAAAAGAAGGCTTTTCTGTATTAGATAATGCAGAAGCCTTTTTAAAAAGAATTGATAAAGGGAAAGTTTCTGAGTTGATGACTCTTCCCATTCGTAGAGAAGAGAGTGCTTATTCTATTGTTTCAGGTGCAGCGGTTAAGCGTGTGCTTTTTCGTAGTCTTGTGCCGTCTCCAATTCGCTATATATGGACTTGTTATCAGGCTTTGGGTTATGTTAGAGAAGCCTATCAGACCCTAGCGCGTAAGGAACTAACGATGGAGGTCTTGGACTGTTCAGCGATTTTATTGTCCTTGTTTATGAATCAATCCAAGACGGCAAGTAATATCATGTTTATGCTTGATTTGGGGAATCATTTAGATCAGTGGTCCTTGAAAAAAACTGCAACGGATTTAGAACAGAGTCTTCTTGCAAAAGAGAGCGATGTATTCTTAGTACAGGGCGATACGGTTGTTAGTATCAAGAGTTCCGATGTTCAAATAGGAGATGTCTTGGTCCTATCTCAAGGAAATGAAATTCTGTTTGATGGACAAGTAGTTTCAGGTTTAGGTATGGTCAACGAAAGTTCCTTGACGGGAGAGAGTTTTCCAGTTGAAAAAAGAGAGTCTGATTTGATTTGTGCAAATACAGTATTAGAAACTGGAGAGTTACGCATTCGTGTAACCGATAATCAGATGAACAGCAGGATTTTACAACTGATTGAGTTGATGAAGAAATCTGAAGAAAACAAGAAAACGAAACAACGCTATTTCATCAAGATGGCGGACAAGGTCGTCAAATATAATTTCTTGGGTGCTGGTCTGACCTACCTATTAACAGGTTCTTTTTCTAAGGCTATTTCTTTCCTCTTGGTCGATTTCTCCTGCGCTTTGAAAATCTCTACTCCTGTAGCTTATTTGACAGCTATCAAGGAGGGGTTGAATCGTGAAATGGTGATTAAGGATGGAGATGTTCTGGAGAAATATCTGGAAATTGATACTTTCTTGTTTGATAAGACGGGAACAATTACAACTAGCTATCCGATAGTTGAAAAGGTGTTACCTTTTGGAGACTATAGTGAGGAAGATATTCTCAGAATCAGTGCCTGTCTTGAGGAACACATTTATCATCCTATTGCTAATGCAATCGTCAAGCAAGCCGAGATAGAGGGAATTGAACATGAGGAAATGCATGGGAAACTCCAATATATCGCAAGCAAGGGGATCAAATCTCATATAGATGGCCAACCAGTTCTTATTGGGAATTATGTTTTGATGCAGGATGAGCAGATTCATATCAGTTCAGAACAAAATGCTTTAATTGAAGAGTACAAGAGTCACTACAATCTCTTATTCTTAGCCTACCAGAATGAATTAATTGGAATGTTCTGCATTCATACTCCTTTGAGAAAAGAAGCAAAAGCAGCCTTGGAGAAACTTAAGGCACAAGGGAAAAAATTGATTCTGGCAACAGGGGACACCTTGGTTAGGACAGAGGAATTAGTCAAAGATTTGCCCTTTGATCAGGTCTATACAGACTTGAAACCTGATGGAAAATTTGAGTTAGTAGAGGAACTGCAGAAAGCAGGTCACACTATTTTGATGGTTGGGGATGGGTTGAATGACTCAGCTGCTTTAACCCTATCAGATATCGGTGTGGTGATGAATGAGAGTGCAGATATTTCTAAGCAGATGAGTGATATCTTATTATTAGATAATCGTTTGGATTTCTTCCAAGAGTTGGATTGGCTATCATCATCTTTGCAAACACTCATCAAGAAGAATATTCAAGATACTGTTGTCGTAAATAGTAGTTTGATTGGCTTTGGCTTGTTTAATTGGCTCAGTCCTTCAAATCTCTCTATCTTACATAATCTAACAACCTTACGCATAGTCCTGCGTAGCCTGTCTATTAAGGGATAGATAGGTGGGGGACTATTCACAGCAAAAAGGAGTTACCTTTCTTGAGGGTAACTCCTTTGTTTATAGGTAAATGTTTAACAATTTAGTAAGTCAATACAAAATATTTTTTCTTTCCACGACGGATAACAGTCAGTTCGTTCTCTAACTTATCTGCGTCACTCAAGACATAGTCAAGGTCTTGGATGCGGTCGCCGTTGACGTAGATGGCTCCGTTTTGGACGTCTTCACGGGCTTGGCGTTTTGAGTTAACTACACCAGCTGACACGAGCAGTTCCACAATATTGTGGTTTTCGTCTACTTGTACTTGGTAGTTTGGCACACCACGAAGTCCTTGTTTGAGCTCTTTAACAGAAAGGTTTTTGATGTTTCCTGCAAAGAGCTGCTCAGTGATGTTGAGGGCTTCTTTGTAAGCTTCTTCGCCGTGAACAAGTGTAACGACTTCACGAGCTAAGACTTTTTGAGCCAAGCGTTCGTGTGGCGCTGCTTCAAATTGTTTACGGATGTCTTCAATCTCATCAAGTGACAAGAAAGTAAAGATTTTCAAGAAGCGAACAGCGTCAGCGTCCATAACATTCATCCAGAATTGGTACATTCCGTATGGAGAAGTCTTTTCAGGATTGAGCCAGACTGCGTTTCCTTCTGATTTACCAAATTTCTTACCAGTTGCATCTGTAATCAATGGAACAGTGATAACGTGACCAGTTTTATCCGCCTTACGACGAAGCAATTCGGTACCAGCTGTCATATTTCCCCACTGGTCAGAACCACCGATTTGAAGCGTTACATTGTGGTCTTGGTTAAGGACGAAGAAGTCGTAACCTTGCATGATTTGGTAGGCAAACTCAGTGTAAGAAATTCCTGTTTCGATCCGTTTTTTTACAGACTCCTTACTCATCATGTAGTTGACCGTGAAGTATTTTCCGATATCACGGAGGAAGTCAATGAAGCTGATGCTGCCAAACCAGTCGTAGTTGTTGACCATGACAGCTTTATTTTCACCATTTTCAAAGTCAAGAAAACGAGAAAGTTGTCCTTGGATAGACTTGACCCAGCCATCTACTGTGTCTTTTGTTTGGAGACTACGTTCAGCATCTTTGAAGGACGGATCTCCGATGAGACCTGTAGCACCGCCAACGAGCGCATAAGGTTTGTGACCTGCTAGCTGCAAGCGACGACTTGTCAAGATTGCGACAAGGTGGCCTAGGTGAAGGCTATCAGCAGTTGGATCGTAGCCAGTATAATAAGAAACTTGACCTTCTTCTAGGGCTTTACGCAAAGCTTCTTCATCAGTCGTTTGAAAAATCAAACCACGCTCTTTTAGCTCATCAAAAATGTGCATGTGTCTTTTCTCCTTTTTAAAATTATTGTTTCTAACTATTGTATCACAAACTTGGGTAATAGCCTAGTAGAATAGGGAAGAAAGTGGCTATTTTATTGAAAGTTTACCTTTTATGGTATAATAGATAGAGTGAGGAAATCCATGCAAAATCAATTAAATGAATTAAAACGAAAAATGCTGGAATTTTTCCAGCTAGTAAAATCAAAAATAAATCATAAAAAATCAGAGAAAGTCTCAGAAGAGAAGAAGTCGGATGGGACAGGCGGGAGAATTCTGTCTATTCTAGGGAGCATTTTAGTTGCTATTAAGGGCATTCTGAATACTCTCTTTATTCTAGGCTTTATCGGTGGGCTTTTTGGTGCTGGTGTAGCTCTTGGTTATGGAGTTGCTTTGTTTGACAAGGCCAAGGTTCCGCCAGCGGAGGACTTGGTCAAGCAGGTTAAAAATATTTCTTCCATCTCAGAAATTGTTTATGCAGATGGGAGTGTCATTGCTTCTATCGAGAGTGACCTACTGAGAACTTCTGTTTCATCTGAGGAAATATCGGACAATCTCAAAAAGGCTATTGTTGCTACTGAGGATGAACATTTTCTTGAACATAATGGGGTTGTGCCCAAAGCTGTGATTCGGGCGACTTTGGGAACCTTTGCAGGTTTGGGTTCATCTAGCGGGGGCTCGACCTTGACCCAACAGTTAATCAAACAACAAGTGGTAGGAGATGCTCCGACTTTGGCTCGTAAGGCTACAGAAATTGTCGATGCCCTTGCCTTGGAACGCAACATGAGCAAGGATGAAATCTTGACCACCTATCTCAATGTTGCTCCCTTTGGTCGAAATCATAAAGGACAGAATATTGCAGGTGCTCAGCAAGCTGCTGAAGGAATTTTCGGTATCGATGCCAACAAGCTGAGTATTCCCCAAGCGGCCTTCCTAGCAGGTTTACCACAGAGTCCGATTACTTATTCTCCTTATGAAAATACTGGAGAGTTAAAGAGTGATGAAGACTTAGAGCTTGGTTTGAAGCGGGCCAAGGATGTTCTCTACAACATGTACCGTACGGGTGCTCTGACTCAGGAAGAATACGACCAGTACAAGGATTATAATCTCAAACAAGATTTCTTGCCATCAGGAACTATCAATGCCGTTTCGAGAGATTATCTCTACTTTACAGCTATGGCTGAAGCGACAGACCGCATGTATGATTATTTAGTTCAACAGGACAATGTTTCTGGCCAAGAGTTGAAAAAGGAAGCGGTTCAAAAGGCTTATCATGAACGAGCTGAGCAGGAACTAAGTAATGGCGGCTACAAAATCACTACAACGATCAATAAAAAAATCCATAACGCCATGCAAAATGCAGTTGCTAACTACGGTCGTTTGGTAGATGATTCGACTGGGCAGCCTGAAGTAGGGAATGTTTTGATGGACAATAAAACGGGGGCTGTTCTAGGCTTTGTTGGTGGTCGTAATTACCAGACTAACCAAAACAATCACGCCTTTGACACTAAGCGCTCGCCAGCCTCTACAACCAAGCCTTTGTTGGCCTATGGTATTGCCATTGACCAAGGTTTGATGGGAAGCGCTAGTATCTTGTCCAATTATCCGACAAAATTCTCTAATGGAAATCCTATCATGTATGTGAACAGTCCAGGTACAGGCATGATGACCCTGGGTGAAGCCTTGAACTATTCATGGAATATCCCAGCCTATTGGACCTATCGTATGCTTCGTGAGAAGGGTGTAGATGTCAAGGGTTACATGGAGAAAATGGGTTACGAGATTCCGGAGTACGGTATCGAAAGTCTGCCTATGGGCGGTGGTATTGAAGTCACAGTTGCCCAGCATACCAACGGTTATCAAACAATTGCTAATAACGGTGTTTATCATCAGAAACATGTGATTTCTAAGATTGAATCATCTGACGGTAGAGTAATCTATGAATTCCAAGACAAGCCAGTTCAAGTGTACTCGAAGGCAACAGCAACAATTATGCAGAGTTTGCTTCGTGAGGTGATTTCATCTCGAATCACTTCAAGTTTCCAAACGGACTTGGCTTCTATCAATTCAAGCTTAGCTCGTGCAGACTGGATTGGGAAGACTGGTACAACTAATGAAGATGAAAATATGTGGCTTATGCTTTCGACACCAAGATTGACTCTAGGTGGTTGGCTAGGGCATGACGATAACCGCCCAATGGCTAAGGGGGCTGGGCATTATCGAAATGCCAAATATATGGCTTACTTGGTCAATGCTATCCAACAGGCTGAACCTGGTGTTTGGGGCAATGAACGCTTTAATCTTGATTCTAGTGTGACCCAATCTCAGGTCCTCAGATCTACAGGGCAGAAGCCAGGCAAAGTATCCGTTAATGGAAAAACAGTTGATCTTTCAGGTTCTACTGTAACGAGCTATTGGGCTAATAAGGCGGGAGCTCCTACGACCAGCTATCACTTTGCTATTGGAGGAAGTGAGTCAGATTATCAAAATGCTTGGTCAAGTATCGTTAGCACACTACCAACTCCTTCCAGCTCAAGCACTAGTTCAAGTAGTAGTTCAAGTGCTAGCTCTAGCAGTACATCAAGTTCATCATCACCTACACAATCAAATAGTAGAAGATAGGAAAGTGGTATTGATTGCCACTTTTTTCTTTTTCCCTTTCGTGTTACAATAAAGGTATGAATCAGTATCAGAAAAAGATTATTAAAGGAACCATTTATTCGCTCTTATCTGGCTTAATCTGGGGAATCTGTGGAATTTTGGGAGAATATTTCTTTACTCATTACCAGGTGTCTTCGGGCTGGATTACTTCTATGCGTTTGACACTGGCAGGGAGTCTTGTGCTCATTTGGTCTGCAGTGCAATTAAAATCGCAAGTGCTAGATATTTGGCGAGATAAGAAAAATTACTTGCCCTTTTTAGCCTATGCTATTTTGGGAATTTTCTCAGTCCAGTATTTTTTCTATCTCTGTGTAGAATATTCAAATGCAGCGACAGCAACTATTTTACAGTTCATCAGTCCAGTCTTTATCCTCTTCTACAATCGCTTGGTTTATCAAAAACGAGCGTCAAAAAGTGCTATTTTCTATGTTTTGATTGCCATGCTGGGTGTTTGCTTGATGGCGACAAAGGGAGATCTCTCTCAGTTATCTATGACTCCGCTAGCTCTTATAACAGGTCTGCTGAGTGCCATGGGGGTCATGTTTAATGTTATCTTGCCCCAGCCTTTTGCGAAGCGCTATGGTTTTGTTCCCACGGTTGGGTGGGGGATGATTTTGGCGGGTTTATTTAGCAATGTCCTCTCGCCGGTTTACCAGCTTTCCTTTACTCTGGATATTTGGAGTATCTTGATTTGCCTCATTATCGCTTTTTTCGGGACGGCTTTTGCCTTTTTCATTTCCATGAAGGCTGTTTCCTTGGTTTCTCCTTTGGTGGTTTCAGTTATCAGTGCCAGTGAACCTCTCTCTTCTGCCCTGCTGAGTGTTTTGTTTTTAGGCTTGGTAGTGGATTGGTCCCTTCTTCTAGCTATGGCCCTGATTATTTTACCTATGATTTTCTTGTCAATAGAAGAAGCGAAAGAAAGTAAATAAAAAGTCTTTTCTTAATTCTAAAAGTGTGCTATACTAGAATAGTCAATAAAACACGGGGAGATAGTTGTGAAGAGTGTTTTTAGGTTGTATCGGTAGGGGCTTGCTTTTACCGACAGCACGTTTTATCTCACATCCCTAAAAATCATACCTAAAAACAAACAAAAAGGCTTCAAATTTGAGGCCTTTTTTGGTAGAATAGGTATCATTAAAATGAACTAGGAGGCGCCTATGACTGCCACAAAAATGAATGCTCAAGAAATTATCCAATTTATCGCCAATGCTGAAAAGAAAACCAGTGTTAAAGTAACCTTTGAGGGACAACTCGCAACTGCTGTGCCTAGCTCTGTTGTGAAACTAGGAAATGTCCTATTTGGAGACTGGAAGGACGTGGCTCCGCTTCTAGATGGTTTGGTAGAAAATCAAGACTATGTTGTTGAGCAAGATGCTCGTAATTCTGCAGTTCCTTTGCTAGATAAACGTGCTATCAATGGTCGTATCGAGCCAGGCGCTATTATTCGTGATCAAGTTGAAATTGGTGACAATGCTGTTATCATGATGGGAGCAGTCATCAATATCGGTGCTGAAATTGGTGCAGGAACTATGATTGACATGGGGGCTATCCTTGGTGGACGTGCCATCGTTGGGAAAAACAGTCACGTTGGTGCAGGTGCCGTTCTTGCAGGTGTGATTGAGCCAGCTAGCGCTGAACCAGTCCGTGTTGGGGACAATGTTCTAATTGGTGCCAATGCAGTGGTTATCGAAGGGGTGCAAATCGGTAGTGGTTCAGTTGTTGCAGCAGGAGCCATTGTTACCCAAGATGTCCCAGAAAACGTGGTGGTAGCAGGTGTTCCAGCTCGCATTATCAAAGAGATTGATGCTCAAACCCAACAAAAAACAGCGCTAGAGGATGCGCTTCGTACCTTATAATTGTAAAAGTAATAAAGAGGCGGAACCCTTTTTCCAGCCTCTTTCTGCTATATGGGAGGACAGATAGATGTTAGATTTGATTCAGACTAGACGAGATTTACACCAGATTCCAGAGATTGGCTTGGAGGAGTTCAAGACTCAGGCTTATCTGTTGGATGTGATTGAGAAATTGATTGAAGGTAAGGAGTTTGTCCAAGTTCGGACTTGGCGGACAGGTATTTTGGTTTATTTGCAGGGAAGTCAGCCAGAACGTACTATTGGTTGGCGAACAGACATTGATGGCCTGCCTATCGTTGAACAAACAGGACTTCCTTTTGCTTCTCAGCACCAAGGTCGCATGCACGCCTGTGGACATGATTTCCATATGACCATTGCTTTGGGCTGTCTTGAGCGATCCCTTGAGGAGCAACCCAAGAATAATCTACTCTTCCTATTTCAGCCTGCTGAAGAAAATGAAGCTGGTGGCATGCTCATGTATGAGGATGGCGCTTTTGGAGATTGGTTGCCAGACCAGTTTTATGGCCTCCATGTTCGACCAGATTTGAAGGTTGGACAGATTGCGACTAATACTCATACACTCTTTGCAGGAACTTGCGAGGTGAAGATCCGTTTCAAGGGCAAAGGTGGCCATGCAGCCTTTCCACATGAAGCCAATGACGCCTTGGTGGCTGCTAGTTACTTTGTAACCCAAGTACAGTCAGTTGTCAGCCGCAATGTCAATCCAATCGAGGGAGCGGTGGTGACCTTTGGAGTTTTCCAAGCTGGAACAACCAACAATGTTATCACAGATACAGCCTTTTTGCATGGAACTATTCGGGCCTTGACACAGGACATGAGTCTCTTGGTGCAAAAGCGGGTCAAAACAGTTGCAGAAGGAGTTGCATCTGCCTTCGATATGGAAGTCGAAGTGGAACTCAAACAAGGGGGCTACTTGCCTGTTGAGAACAATCCAGTCTTGGCACGTGAACTGATGGACTTCTTTGAAGAAAAAGACGGAATCGAGTTGATTGATATAGAGCCTGCTATGACAGGCGAGGACTTTGGTTATCTCCTTTCGAAGGTAGATGGCGTTATGTTCTGGCTAGGTATCGATAGTCCCTACGCCCTTCATCACCCTCAGATGAGTCCCAAGGCAGAAGCCTTAGCCATTGGGGTGGATGCGGTTTCTAGTTTCCTGAAAAAGAAGGCAGCAGAGTAGAGGGTTTGTCTATGAAATTGAAATTACGCAAGCAGGTCTTGCATGAAATGAAGGCTTTACCTCAAGAACAAAAACAGTTTATAGACCAAGCTTTAACAGAACGACTTTTACAACACCCCTTTTACCAAGAAGCTAAGATCATCGCAAGCTACCTCTCTTTTCCTCATGAGTTTCAAACGCAGGAACTGATTGAGCAGGCGCTGAAGGACGGCAAGAAGGTTCTGATACCCAAAACCTATCCCAAGGGGTGCATGAACTTTGTGGTCTATGATCCACAGCAGTTGGTAAAAACTTCCTTTGGCTTACTGGAACCACAGGGAGATTTGGAAATAGTGGATGCCTCTCAGATTGATTTGATTCATGTTCCTGGTCTGGCTTTTACGACGGAAGGATATCGGATTGGATACGGTGGAGGTTATTATGATCGCTATCTGAAACATTTTTCTGGTCATACTTTGAGTACGATCTATCCTTGTCAAATTCAGGACTTTATCCCTGAAAACCATGATATTCCTGTTCAGGAGGTTCTGATTGATGAAGGAAATCTTTGATAGACGTTACCCTGTGACAAGTTTCTTCCTTTTAGTGACAATCTTGGTATTTCTACTAATGTTGGTGACTACAGGTGGAAACTTTGACAGGGCAGACACCCTATTTCGATTTGGAGCCATGTACGGGCCTGCTATTCGCTTCTTTCCTGAGCAGACTTGGCGTCTCTTTTCGGCTATTTTTGTTCATATTGGGTGGGAGCATTTCATTGTCAATATGCTTTCGCTTTATTATCTTGGTAGGCAGGTAGAGGAAATTTTCGGTTCTAAGCAGTTTTTCTTTCTCTATCTCTTATCAGGAATGATGGGGAATCTCTTTGTTTTTGTATTTAGTCCCAAATCCTTAGCAGCAGGAGCTTCTACTTCTCTCTATGGGCTATTTGCTGCAATTATTGTTCTTCGCTATGCAACACGTAATCCTTATATCCAGAAGTTGGGCCAATCCTATCTGACACTTTTTGTGGTTAACATTATTGGAAGTGTTCTGATTCCAGGAATCAGTCTAGCAGGTCATATCGGAGGTGCAGTTGGTGGCGCATTTCTAGCAGTTATCTTTCCAGTTCGAGGAGAAAGACGGATGTATAGCGCTAGTCAGAGACTGGTAGCGGTAGTGTTGTTCGTAGGACTCGCAGTGTTGCTTTTCTACAAGGGAATGGGATGAAAATTTGTGTAATGAAAAAAGATAAGGCATTTTTTGAACCTTATCTTTTTTGTTTTATACTCAATGAAAATCAAAGAGCAAACTAGGAAGCTAGCCGCAGGTTGCTCAAAGCACTGCTTTGAGGTTGTAGATAGAACTGACGAAGTCAGTAACCATACCTACGGTAAGGCGACGCTGACGTGGTTTGAAGAGATTTTCGAAGAGTTTTATTCCTTCTCAGCCAATTCTTTTCCCAGTTGGATGAGGTAATTTTTCAAGTCATCTTTGACTTGTGGATGTTTGAGGGCGTAGTCAATAGATGTTTTCATAAAGCCAAACTTATCGCCAACGTCGTAACGAGCTCCTGTAAATTCGCGGGCGAAAACACGTTGAGTTTTATTAAGTGTATCAATAGCGTCGGTAAGTTGGATTTCATTTCCAGCACCGGGAGCTTGCTTTTCGAGGATATCAAAAATCTCAGGTGTGAGAAGATAGCGACCGATAATTGCTAAATCACTTGGAGCATCTTCGGGAGCTGGTTTTTCAACGAAAGTTTCAACACTGTATAGACCATTGATTCCTTCACCTTGAGGAGCGATAACTCCATATGATGAAACATCTTCATGAGGGACAGGCATAACAGCAATGGTTGATGCGTGTGTCTTTTCGTAATCATTCATCAGTTGTTTTGTCAAAGGAACGGCGTCCTCATCTGTGATGTCCATAAGGTCATCGCCCAGCATAACAACGAAGGGCTCATTTCCTACAAAAGCTTTGGCTTGTAAGACAGCGTCTCCAAGACCACGAGGGTGAGTTTGGCGGATGAAATGAAGGCGCATACCAGTTGCTTCATCTACCAATTTTAATAAATCCGTTTTGCCTTTTTCTTTGAGGTTGTACTCAAGCTCAAAGTTTGAGTCAAAGTGGTCTTCAATAGAACGTTTTGATTTACCAGTGACAACCAGAATATCTTCAATACCTGATTTGAGAGCCTCTTCCACGATAAACTGGATAGTTGGTTTGTCTACAATTGGCAACATTTCTTTAGCAAGTGCTTTGGTTGCTGGTAAAAATCGAGTCCCGAGTCCAGCGGCAGGGATGACTGCCTTTCTAACTTTTGATGTCATAAGAATCCTTTCTTTAGAGAGTTAAGACCACTCATTTTCTGCTTTAAATTCATTGTTCATGATGTCATAAATGGCATCTTTGATGTTGGTTCCGTGATAAATAACTTGGTAAATGGCCTGTGTAATGGGCATATAGACTCCAAGTTCTTGCGCTAGTTCATAGGCTGCTCGAGTCGTTGAAATTCCTTCAATTACCATGCCCATATTAGCTTCGATATCAGCTAGGGATTCTCCACGACCAAGGGCGTCTCCAGCTCTCCAGTTACGAGAGTGGACGGAGGTTCCAGTTACGATCAAATCTCCCACACCAGATAAACCACTATAGGTCAATGGACTGGCACCGAGTGCTACCCCTAGGCGGGTAATTTCTGCCAGGCCTCGAGCGATGATAGCTGCCTTAGCATTGTCACCAAATCCCAAACCATGCAAGGCTCCAGCACCGACAGCAATAATATTTTTAAGAGCACCAGCAGTTTCGACCCCGATAACATCCGTATTGGTATAAAGTCGGAAGTAGTGATTACTAAAGAGCTCTTGAACGTATTGAGCTGTTTGTAAATTCTTAGAAGCAGCAGTGATTAAAGTCAGGTCACGAACAATGGTTTCTTCCGCATGACTAGGCCCTGAAACAACGACAATATCACTGCGGAGATGTTCAGGAATTTCTTCTTCGAGAATAGTTGATAATCGTTTATGGCTATCGGGTTCTAATCCCTTTGAAGCGTGCATGATGATAGCCTTATGATCCAAGGTTTGTGCAACTTGCTGGGCAACAAGTCGTGTCACTTTTGTTGGGACAACAAACAAAATCGCATCTACATCTTTCAGTGCCTCTGCTAAGTCAGTGTAGGCATTGATTTTGTCATCTAGAACGACATCTTTAAAGTAGTGCTTGTTAGTATGATAGGTATTAATTTCATTGATTTGCTCAGGCAGATTTCCCCAAATACGTACCTCGTGTCCATTGTCATTTAAGACTTGTGAAAGGGCAGTTCCCCAAGAACCAGGCCCCAAGACGGCGACGGTTTGTTTTTTCATGATTTCCTCCTTAATAGAGTCCTTTCCATTATTCTATCATATTCTAGAGGATTTTGCACTTGCATTGCTGGGGAGTGGAGGCTTTGTTGTTTGAAAAATACACAAAAACCGAGCCTAAGTATTAAATTCTTAGGCTCGATTTTGCTATTCCTTGAAGAATAGCTAGGTTTATTTCAATTGATCTGTAATGTCTTTTGATAGTAACATTCCCAGATGATAAGTTTTATTGATGTAAGCAATGACATCATTGATATTTTCAGTCGTGTGAATTTTCTCTTTGATGTCAGCCCTAAATGTTTCATCCTTCAAAAGTTGTTCTTGGTAGAGCCTTTGCAGTCTCTCCTTCTCGTACTTATTGAGCAGAAAAAGGAACACCAAACTAATCACAACAAGGATATAAGCATATTGGCTCATAGGAAATCTCCCTGTATGGTAAAAAATAGTAGTGAATAAATCGATTTAGTGGACCTAAAATAGCAGAATCAGTCAGCAAAACTTGATAAGATTTTTGATAAGCTTCTAAATCCAAGCCCGTATAGAATTTGGGTTTAGTTACTTCGATAGTTTTTTAATCCAGTAATTAAACGATTACGACATGAGCCTAACCGAATCAATATTATTTGGATTGGTGAATTAGGTAAAGCGTTTAGACAAGTGTCTCTGATTACGACGTCATGGCCTCTAAATCGATTATATTTAGGGGTCATGACTAGTGAAGCAGTTAGCTAGTCCGCAGATAAGCGGCTAGCGTCTAACAATTAGGAACTTTAGTTCCAATAACTTTAAGATTACGACATGAACCAAACCAAATCGATATTATTTGGTTTGGTGAATTAGTGAAGCGTTTAGGCAATTCGCCATATAGCGATTGCCGTCAAGAGACTAGGAACTTTAGTTCCAGTCTCTTGTAACGATTTACATCTTCTCAGGCGCTTCTACTCCAAGTAAGCGAAGGGCTTCTTTGAGAACGACTGCTGTTGCGTAGCTAAGGGCTAGACGGCTGTCGCGTTCTGGGCTTTCATCCAAGATGCGCGTATGTGCATAGTATTTGTTAAAGGCTTGAGCCAGGCTAATTGCAAATTTAGCAATGATAGAAGGTTCAAAGTTATCCGCCGCACGGTTGATAATACGTGGGAAGTCTTGGATGAGTTTGATGATTTCCCAGCTTTCAGCATCATTCAAGCTATAGTTGCCGGCTGTTTCTGGTTTGAAATCCGCTTTGCGTAAGATAGATTGGATACGAGCGTAAGCGTATTGAACATAAGGTCCAGTTTCACCTTCGAAGGATACCATAGCCTCTAGGTCGAAGTCGTATCCATTTGTACGGTCGGTCTTGAGGTCATAGAATTTAATGGCTCCCACTCCAACAGCATGCGCTACTTGGTCTTTGTTTTCCAATTCAGGATTTTTAGCTTCGATTTGGGCTTTGGCACGACTAACAGCCTCTGCAACAGTAGGCTCTAGCAAGATGACATTCCCTTTACGAGTAGAGAGTTTCTTCCCTTCTTTTGTAACCAAACCAAAAGGAACGTGAGTAATGTCTTCACTCCAGTCGTAGCCCATCTCTTGCAAGACGGCTTTGAGCTGTTTAAAGTGGGCAGATTGTTCTTGGCCAACGACATAGATAGATTTGGCAAATTGGTATTCGTTTTTACGGTAAAGAGCTGCAGCCAAGTCACGTGTGATGTAGAGAGTTGCACCATCAGATTTTTTGATAAGGGCTGGATGTTCAATTCCATATTTCTTAAGGTTGACAACTTGGGCACCTTCTGATTCAACAAGAAGTCCTTTTTCAGAAAGAATGTCTACAACTGCATCCATCTTATCGTTGTAGAAGGCTTCTCCGTTGTAGCTGTCAAATTCGACTTGCAATTCATTGTAAAGGCGGTTAAATTCCACCAAACTTTCATCACGGAACCATTGCCAAAGTGCGAGAGCTTCCTCGTCTCCATTTTCAAGTTTACGGAACCATTCGCGTGCTTCTTCATCCAAACTTGGGTCATTTTCAGCCTCAGCATTGATGCGGACGTAGAGTTTAAGGAGTTCATCAATTGGATGGGCTTTTACAGCTTCTTCGTCGCCCCATTTTTTGTAGGCAACAATCAACATTCCAAACTGTTTACCCCAATCTCCCAAATGGTTGACCTTGATCGTTTGATAACCGATTTTTTGGAAAATATGTGATAAGCTATCTCCGATAACAGTTGAGCGTAGGTGACCAATAGAAAATGGTTTAGCGATATTGGGACTAGACATGTCGATAACAACATTTTCTTGTTTGCCAATAGTTTGATCAGCATAGTGTTCTTTTTCAGTGATAACAGCTTGCAATACTTGAGCAGAAATGGCAGATTTATCAAGGAAAAAGTTGACGTAAGGTCCCGTTGCAACAACCTTTTCAAAGGCTTGGCTGTTAATTTTTTCAGCCAGTTCAGCCGCAATCATTTGAGGTGCCTTACGTTCGACTTTTGCAAGAGAAAAAGCAGGGAAAGCAATGTCTCCCATTTCTGAGTTTTTAGGGGTTTCCAGTAAATTTAAAATAGCCTCTTGGTCCAGGCTATCAATGATGCTAGCCAACTCGCTAGCAATCAATTCTTTTGTATTCATTAAGAGCTCCTTTTTGGACTTTTCTACTATTTTATCACAATTTTAAAGAAAGAAGAAAAAATTTTTGAAATCTCCTATTTTTTTGGTATAATATAGTTATAAAATTAGTTATAAATATGCATATAAGAGGATTTTATGAGAAAAAGAGATCGTCATCAGTTAATAAAAAAAATGATTACTGAGGAGAAATTAAGTACACAAAAAGAAATTCAAGATCGGTTGGAGGCGCACAATGTCTTTGTGACGCAGACAACCCTGTCTCGTGATTTGCGCGAAATCGGCTTGACCAAGGTTAAGAAAAATGATATGGTGTATTATGTACTAGCAAATGAGACAGAAAAGATTGATTTGGTGGAATTTTTGTCTCATCATTTAGAAGGTGTTGCAAGAGCAGAGTTTACCTTGGTGCTTCATACTAAACTGGGAGAAGCCTCTGTTTTGGCAAATATTGTAGATGCAAACAAGGATGAATGGATTTTAGGAACAGTTGCTGGTGCCAATACCTTATTGGTCATTTGTCGAGACCAGCACGTTGCCAAACTCATGGAAGATCGTTTGCTAGATTTGATGAAAGATAAGTAAGGTCTTGGGAGTTACTCTCAAGACTTATTTTTGACAAGGAGAGACGGACAATGGCGACAGAAAAGCTATCACCTGGCATGCAACAGTATGTGGATATTAAAAAGCAATATCCAGATGCGTTTTTGCTCTTTCGGATGGGTGATTTTTATGAATTATTTTATGAGGATGCGGTCAATGCTGCGCAGATTCTGGAAATTTCCTTAACGAGTCGCAACAAGAATGCGGACAATCCGATTCCTATGGCAGGTGTCCCTTATCATTCTGCCCAACAGTACATTGATGTCTTGATTGAGCAGGGTTATAAGGTGGCTATCGCAGAGCAGATGGAAGATCCTAAACAAGCAGTTGGGGTTGTGAAACGAGAGGTTGTTCAGGTTATTACGCCAGGGACAGTGGTCGATAGCAGTAAGCCGGATAGTCAGAATAATTTTTTGGTTGCCATAGACCGCGAAGGCAATCAATTTGGCCTAGCTTATATGGACCTGGTGACGGGTGACTTTTATGTGACAGGTCTTTTGGATTTCACGCTGGTTTGTGGGGAAATCCGCAATCTCAAGGCGCGCGAAGTGGTGCTGGGTTATGACTTGTCTGAGGAAGAAGAGCAAATCCTCAGTCGCCAGATGAATCTGGTACTCTCTTATGAAAAAGAAAGCTTTGAAGACCTTCATTTACTGGATTCGCGATTGGCAGCTGTGGAGCAAACAGCCTCTAGTAAGTTACTCCAGTATGTTCATCGGACCCAGATGAGGGAATTGAACCACCTCAAACCTGTTATCCACTATGAAATCAAGGATTTCTTGCAGATGGATTATGCGACCAAGGCTAGTCTAGATTTGGTTGAGAATGCTCGTTCAGGAAAGAAGCAAGGCAGTCTTTTCTGGCTTTTGGATGAAACCAAGACGGCTATGGGAATGCGTCTCTTGCGTTCTTGGATTCATCGTCCCCTGATTGATAAGGAACGAATCGTCCAACGCCAAGAAGTGGTGCAGGTCTTTCTCGACCATTTCTTTGAGCGTAGTGATTTGACAGACAGTCTCAAGGGTGTTTATGACATTGAGCGCTTGGCTAGTCGTGTTTCTTTTGGCAAAACCAATCCTAAGGATCTCTTGCAGTTGGCGACTACCTTGTCTAGTGTGCCACGGATTCGTGCGATTTTAGAAGGAATGGAGCAACCTGCTCTAGCTTATCTCATCGAACAACTGGATGGAATCCCTGAGTTAGAGAGTTTGATTAGCGCAGCGATTGCTCCTGAAGCCCCTCATGTGATTACAGATGGGGGAATTATCCGAACTGGATTTGATGAGACTTTAGACAAGTACCGTCGCGTTCTCAGAGAAGGGACTGGTTGGATTGCTGAAATTGAGGCTAAGGAGCGAGAAAACTCTGGTATTAGCGCACTTAAGATTGTCTATAATAAAAAGGATGGCTACTATTTCCATGTGACCAATTCGCAACTAGGAAATGTGCCTGCTCACTTTTTCCGCAAGGCAACGCTGAAAAACTCAGAACGTTTTGGAACCGAAGAATTAGCCCGTATCGAGGGAGATATGCTGGAGGCGCGTGAGAAGTCAGCTAACCTAGAATACGAAATTTTTATGCGTATTCGTGAGGAAGTCAGCAAGTATATCCAGCGTTTGCAGGCTCTAGCTCAAGGAATTGCGACGGTTGATGTCTTGCAAAGTCTGGCGGTTGTAGCTGAAACCCAGCATTTGATTCGACCAGAGTTCGGAGAAGATTCACAGATCGATATCCAGAAAGGACGTCATGCTGTTGTTGAAAAGGTTATGGGGGCTCAGACCTATATTCCAAATACGATTCAGATGGCAGAAGATACCAGTATTCAGCTGATTACAGGGCCAAACATGAGCGGGAAGTCTACCTACATGCGTCAGTTAGCCATGACGGCGGTTATGGCTCAGTTGGGTTCTTATGTGCCAGCAGAAAGCGCCTATTTACCTATTTTTGATGCGATTTTTACCCGCATTGGAGCAGCAGATGACTTGGTTTCAGGTCAATCAACCTTTATGGTGGAGATGATGGAGGCCAATAATGCCATTTCACATGCAACAAAGAATTCCTTGATTCTTTTTGATGAGTTAGGTCGTGGAACTGCAACTTATGACGGGATGGCTCTTGCTCAGTCCATCATCGAATACATCCACGAGCATATCGGAGCCAAGACACTCTTTGCGACCCACTACCATGAGTTGACTAGTCTAGAGTCCAGCTTGAAACATTTAGTCAATGTTCACGTGGCAACCTTAGAGCAGGATGGGCAGGTTACCTTCCTTCACAAGATTGAACCAGGACCAGCTGACAAATCCTACGGTATCCATGTTGCTAAGATTGCTGGCTTGCCAGCAGACCTTTTAGCAAGGGCGGACAAGATTTTGACTCAGTTAGAGAATCAAGGTACAGAAAGTCCTGCTCCAATGAGGCAAACAAGTGCTGTCACTGAACAGATTTCACTCTTTGATACGACAGAAGAACATCCTATTCTAGCAGAATTGTCTAAACTGGATGTTTACAATATGACACCTATGCAGGCTATGAATGTCTTGGTCGAGTTAAAACAGAAACTATAAAGAGAAAATTACTAGTCATTCTAGCTGTATCAAGGAGACTTCTTTGACAATCCTCCACTTTTTTGCTAGAATAACATCACACAAACAGAATGAGAAGGAGCTGACACATTGTCGCTCCCTTTTGTCTATTTTTTAAGGAGAAAGTATGCTAATTCAGAAAATAAAAACCTACAAGTGGCAGGCCTTGACTTCGCTCCTGATGACAGGCTTGATGGTTGCTAGTTCACTTTTGCAACCGCGTTACCTGCAGGAAGTGTTAGACGCCCTACTTGCTGGGAAATATGAAGCCATTTATAGTATAGGGACTTGGTTAATTGGTGTGGCCTTGGTTGGTCTGGTTGCTGGTGGACTTAATGTTATCCTTGCAGCCTATATTGCCCAAGGAGTTTCATCCGACCTTCGAGAGGATGCCTTCCGTAAAATCCAAACCTTTTCTTATGCCAATATTGAACAATTTAATGCGGGAAATCTAGTCGTTCGAATGACAAATGATATCAACCAGATTCAGAACGTCGTCATGATGACCTTCCAAATTCTTTTCAGACTCCCCCTCTTGTTCATCGGTTCGTTTATTCTGGCTGTTCAAACTTTACCTTCTCTGTGGTGGGTGATTGTTCTCATGGTAGTCTTGATTTTTGGTTTGACTGCTGTCATGATGGGTATGATGGGGCCTCGTTTTGCCAAGTTTCAAACCCTTCTTGAACGCATCAATGCCATTGCCAAGGAAAATTTGCGTGGCGTTCGTGTGGTCAAGTCCTTTGTCCAAGAAAAAGAGCAGTTTGCTAAGTTTACGGAGGTTTCAGACGAGCTACTCGGTCAAAATCTTTACATCGGTTATGCCTTTTCAGTAGTGGAACCTTTCATGATGTTGGTCGGTTATGGGGCGGTATTCCTCTCTATTTGGCTAGTTGCGGGGATGGTTCAGTCGGATCCGTCAGTTGTTGGCTCCATTGCTTCCTTTGTCAATTACCTAAGCCAGATTATCTTTACCATTGTTATGGTTGGATTTTTGGGAAATTCTGTCAGTCGTGCCATGATTTCCATGCGTCGTATTCGAGAAATTCTGGATGCAGAGCCAGCCATGACCTTCAAGGATGTCCCAGATGAAGAGTTGGTCGGAAGTCTTAGCTTTGAAAATGTGACCTTTACTTATCCAATGGACAAGGAACCGATGCTGAAAGATGTGAGCTTTACTATTGAACCTGGTCAAATGGTTGGTGTAGTTGGGGCGACTGGTGCAGGAAAATCAACCTTGGCTCAATTGATTCCACGTCTCTTTGATCCACAGAAGGGGGCAATCAAAATCGGAGGTAAGGATATTCGAGAAGTGAGTGAAGGGACCCTGCGTAAAGCTGTCTCTATCGTTCTCCAACGTGCCATTCTCTTTAGTGGAACGATTGCAGATAACTTGAGACAGGGTAAGGGAGATGCTACTCTATTTGAAATGGAGCGCGCAGCCAATATTGCCCAGGCTAGTGAATTCATTCATCGTATGGAGAAAACCTTTGAAAGTCCAGTTGAGGAACGAGGAACCAATTTCTCTGGTGGGCAAAAGCAAAGGATGTCGATTGCTCGTGGAATTGTCAGCAATCCGCGTATTCTGATTTTTGACGATTCGACCTCAGCCTTGGATGCCAAGTCAGAGCGCCTGGTGCAAGAAGCCTTGAATAAGGATCTGAAGGGGACGACAACCATTATCATCGCGCAAAAGATTAGCTCGGTTGTCCATGCAGATAAAATCTTGGTTTTAGATCAAGGACGATTGATTGGTCAAGGTACGCATGCAGACTTGGTTGCCAACAATGCTGTTTACCGTGAAATCTATGAAACACAGAAAGGAAAGGAGGAGTAACATGAAGACAGTTCAATTTTTTTGGAATTATTTTAAAGTTTATAAGTTATCATTTGTAGTTGTTATTCTGATGATTGTTCTAGCGACTCTTGCCCAAGCCCTCTTTCCAGTCTTTTCTGGACAAGCAGTGACGCAGTTAGCTAATTTAGTTCAAGCTTATCAAGATGGTAATCCAGAACTTGTTTGGCAGAGTCTATCAGGAATCATGGTCAATCTTGGTCTGCTGGTTTTGGTTCTATTTATCTCTAGTGTCATATACATGTGTCTTATGACGCGCGTGATTGCAGAATCGACCAACGAGATGCGCAAAGGCCTTTTTGGGAAGCTTGCGCGATTGACGGTTTCATTCTTTGACCGCCGACAAGATGGAGATATCCTGTCTCGTTTTACCAGTGATTTGGATAATATCCTCCAAGCCTTTAACGAGAGCTTGATTCAGGTCATGAGCAATATTGCTTTATACATTGGTTTGATTCTTGTCATGTTTTCGAGAAATGTAACTCTGGCACTCATCACCATTGCCAGCACACCAGTAGCCTTCCTCATGCTGATTTTCATCGTGAAAATGGCACGCAAATACACCAACCTCCAGCAAAAAGAGGTAGGGAAACTCAATGCCTATATGGATGAGAGTATCTCAGGCCAAAAAGCTGTCATTGTGCAAGGAATTCAAGAGGATATGATGGCAGGATTTCTTGAACAAAATGAGCGTGTGCGCAAGGCAACCTTTAAAGGAAGAATGTTCTCAGGAATTCTTTTCCCTGTCATGAATGGGATGAGTTTGGTTAACACAGCCATCGTCATCTTTGCGGGTTCAGCTGTACTTTTGAATGATAGGACTATTGAAACAAGTACAGCCTTAGGTTTGATTGTTATGTTTGCCCAATTTTCACAGCAGTACTACCAGCCTATTATCCAAGTTGCAGCTAGTTGGGGAAGCCTTCAGTTAGCCTTTACGGGGGCTGAACGGATTCAGGAAATGTTTGACGCAGAGGAAGAAATTCGACCTGAAAAGGCTCCAATCTTCACTAAGTTGCAAGAAGGTGTTGAAATTAGTCATGTTGATTTTTCATACCTGCCTGATAAACCAATTTTGAAAGATGTCAGCATTTCCGCTCCTAAAGGACAGATGACCGCGGTTGTTGGGCCGACGGGTTCAGGAAAAACCACTATTATGAACCTCATCAATCGCTTTTATGATGTTGATGCTGGTGGCATTTATTTTGATGGGAAAGATATTCGTGACTATGATTTAGATAGTCTCAGAAGTAAGGTGGGGATTGTCTTGCAAGATTCCGTTCTTTTTAGCGGAACCATTCGAGATAATATCCGTTTCGGTGTGTCAGATGCTAGTCAGGAAATGGTTGAGGCAGCAGCCAAAGCAACCCATATTCATGACTATATCGAAAGCTTACCTGATAAATACGATACCCTTATCGATGATGAGCAGAGTATCTTCTCAACAGGGCAGAAACAATTGATTTCCATCGCTCGAACTCTGATGACAGATCCAGAAGTTCTCATTCTCGATGAAGCCACTTCAAACGTAGATACGGTGACAGAAAGTAAGATTCAGCATGCCATGGAGGCGGTTGTAGCAGGTAGAACCAGTTTCGTTATTGCCCACCGCTTGAAAACCATTCTCAATGCAGACCAGATTATTGTCCTTAAAGATGGAGAAGTCATTGAACGCGGTAGCCATCATGAACTCTTGAAACTAGGTGGATTCTACTCAGAACTCTATCACAATCAATTTGTCTTTGAATAAGAAAGAAGTTGTCCTATGGGGCAGCTTTTTCTTGTCCATAAAAAATATTTATCACAGTCTTAAAAAAAACATATTAGACGAAAGGCATTTTGAGTGATATGATAGGACTATCGTTATACTCAATGAAAATCAAAGAGCAAACTAGGAAGCTAGCTGCAAGCTGTACTTGAGTACGGTAAGGCGACGCTGACGTGGTTTGAATTTGATTTTCGAAGAGTATTAATATTCGAAAGGAGAGACATCATGTCTAGAACGGTTGTAGGAGTTGCTGCAAATCTATGTCCCGTAGACGCAGAGGGCAAAAACATTCATTCATCTGTATCTTGTAGATTCGCAGAGAGTATTCGTCAAGTCGGTGGTCTCCCTTTAGTCATTCCTGTTGGTGATGAGTCAGTCGTGCGCGATTATGTAGAAATGATTGATAAACTCATCTTGACAGGAGGCCAAAATGTCCATCCTCAGTTTTATGGAGAGAAAAAGACCATCGAGAGCGATGATTACAATCTGGTCCGTGATGAATTTGAATTGGCACTCTTGAAAGAAGCGCTCCGTCAGAATAAACCAATTATGGCAATCTGTCGCGGTGTTCAACTCGTCAATGTTGCCTTTGGTGGAACCCTCAATCAAGAAATCGAAGGTCACTGGCAAGGGCTCCCTTTCGGGACATCTCACTCTATTGAGATAGTAGAAGGAAGCGTGGTGGCCAAGCTGTTTGGAAAAGAAAGTCAGGTCAACTCCGTCCATCGTCAGAGTATTAAAGATTTGGCACCTAATTTCCGTGTAACTGCTATTGATCCAAGAGACCAAACTATCGAAGCGATTGAGTCTATCGATGAGCACCGCATTATCGGTTTGCAGTGGCATCCAGAGTTTCTGGTTAATGAAGAAGATGGCAATTTAGAATTATTTGAGTATTTATTGAATGAACTGTAACGACTGGAACATCTAGTCGTTCTTTCTTTTATTTTTTCAAAATTTTTGGAATGTGGGATTTTTACGCAAACGTTTGAATTCTGATAAAAATTGGAGAAATTCGACAAAAAACTTGAAAAAAACGAAGGTAAGCGTTATGATAGAAAAGAAGAAATATTGGAGGAATAACATGTCACATATTAAATTTGATTATTCAAAAGTTTTAGACAAATTTGTTGCACCACATGAAGTGGAATACATGCAAGCACAAGTAACAGCAGCAGATGAATTGATCCGTAAAGGAACTGGTGCTGGTAGCGACTTCTTGGGATGGTTGGACCTTCCTGAAAACTACGACCGCGAAGAATTTGACCGCATCTTGAAAGCTGCTGAGCAAATCAAATCAGACAGCGATGTTTTGGTTGTGATCGGTATCGGTGGATCTTACCTTGGTGCTAAAGCGGCGATTGACTTCTTGAATCACCACTTTGCAAACTTGCAAACAAAAGAAGAACGCAAGGCTCCACAAATCCTTTACGCAGGAAACTCAATCTCATCTACTTACCTTGCTGACTTAGTAGAGTACGTTGCGGATAAAGACTTCTCAGTAAACGTGATTTCTAAATCAGGTACAACAACTGAACCAGCTATCGCTTTCCGTGTTTTCAAAGAACTCTTGGTTAAGAAATACGGACAAGAAGAAGCTAACAAACGTATCTATGCAACAACTGACCGCCAAAAAGGTGCGGTTAAGGTTGAAGCAGATGCTAACGGTTGGGAAACATTTGTTGTTCCAGATGACATCGGTGGACGCTTCTCAGTATTGACAGCCGTTGGTTTGCTTCCAATTGCAGCATCAGGAGCTGACATCAAAGCCCTTATGGAAGGTGCGAACGCAGCTCGCAAAGACTACACTTCAGACAAAATCTCTGAAAACGAAGCTTACCAATATGCAGCTGTTCGTAACATCCTTTACCGTAAAGGCTATGCAACTGAAATCTTGGTAAACTATGAGCCATCACTTCAGTACTTCTCAGAATGGTGGAAACAATTGGCTGGTGAATCAGAAGGGAAAGACCAAAAAGGTATCTACCCAACTTCAGCCAACTTCTCAACTGACTTGCACTCACTTGGTCAATTTATCCAAGAAGGAACTCGTATCATGTTTGAAACAGTTGTCCGTGTTGACAAACCTCGTAAAAACGTGATTATCCCTACTTTGGAAGAAGATCTTGACGGACTTGGTTACCTTCAAGGAAAAGATGTTGACTTTGTAAACAAAAAAGCGACTGATGGTGTTCTTCTTGCCCACACAGATGGTGATGTACCAAACATGTACGTTACTCTTCTAGAGCAAGACGCTTTCACTCTTGGTTACACTATCTACTTCTTCGAATTGGCTATTGCTCTTTCAGGTTACTTGAATGCTATCAACCCATTTGACCAACCAGGTGTTGAAGCTTACAAACGTAACATGTTTGCACTTCTTGGAAAACCAGGATTTGAAGAATTAAGCAAAGAACTTAACGCACGTCTATAATAATAGAAGAAGAAAAGAGTGGTTTGCCCACTCTTTTTACTCTCTTTATTCATAGAAATTGGACTCAGGCAAGACTTGTGATATAATATAGAGAGCAAAAAGGCAGATGCCTAGAGACTTTATAGGAGAAACTATGTCAAAAGATATCCGCGTACGTTACGCACCAAGTCCAACAGGACTACTACACATCGGGAATGCCCGTACAGCATTGTTCAACTACCTTTACGCACGCCATCATGGTGGAACATTTATCATTCGTATCGAAGATACTGACCGTAAACGTCATGTCGAGGATGGTGAACGTTCACAGCTTGAAAACCTTCGTTGGTTAGGTATGGATTGGGATGAAAGTCCGGAAACACATGAAAACTACCGCCAATCTGAGCGTTTGGACTTGTATCAAAAATACATCGACCAATTGCTAGCTGAAGGAAAAGCCTACAAATCTTACGTCACAGAAGAAGAGTTGGCAGCTGAACGCGAACGCCAAGAAGCAGCTGGTGAAACACCACGCTACATCAACGAATACCTTGGTATGAGTGAAGAAGAAAAAGCAGCTTACATCGCAGAACGTGAAGCAGCAGGGATCATCCCAACTGTTCGTTTGGCGGTCAATGAGTCAGGTATCTACAAGTGGCATGATATGGTCAAAGGTGATATCGAATTTGAAGGTGGCAATATCGGTGGTGACTGGGTTATCCAAAAGAAAGACAGTTACCCAACATACAACTTTGCCGTTGTCATCGATGACCATGATATGCAAATTTCTCACGTAATCCGTGGAGACGACCACATTGCTAATACACCAAAACAGCTCATGGTTTATGAAGCACTTGGTTGGAAAGCTCCAGAGTTTGGTCACATGACCTTGATTATCAACTCTGAGACTGGTAAGAAGTTATCTAAACGTGATACTAATACACTTCAATTTATCGAAGATTACCGAAAGAAAGGTTACCTTCCAGAAGCAGTCTTTAACTTTATTGCTCTTCTTGGTTGGAACCCAGGTGGAGAAGATGAAATCTTCTCTCGTGAAGAACTCATTAAACTTTTCGATGAAAACCGCCTCAGCAAGTCTCCAGCAGCCTTTGATCAGAAGAAACTCGACTGGATGAGCAATGATTATATCAAGAATGCAGACCTAGAAACTATCTTTGAAATGGCAAAACCATTCCTAGAAGAAGCAGGTCGATTGACTGACAAGGCTGAAAAATTAGTTGAGCTCTATAAACCACAAATGAAATCAGTTGATGAAATTATTCCATTGACAGATCTCTTTTTCTCAGATTTCCCAGAATTGACAGAAGCAGAGCGCGAAGTCATGGCGGGGGAAACAGTCCCAACAGTTCTTGAAGCCTTCAAAGCAAAACTTGAAGCGATGAAAGATGATGAATTTGTGACAGAGAATATTTTCCCACAAATTAAAGCAGTCCAAAAAGAAACAGGTATTAAAGGGAAAAATCTTTTCATGCCTATTCGTATCGCTGTTTCAGGTGAAATGCATGGACCAGAATTGCCAGATACGATCTTCTTGTTAGGCCGTGAAAAATCAATCCAGCATATTGAAAATATGTTAAAGGAAATCTCTAAGTAAGAAGGGTACAATAATGGACATCTGGGAAAAGATGTACGAAGAAGCACAGAAGCTATACGATCCACATGAAGTATCTGATTTTGTTTACGCTAACCATGTTGTGGCCGCAGTAGAAGCAGAAGATGGACAAATATTTACAGGATTCTGTATGGAGGGAACCTGTGGTGTTTTCCATCTCTGCGCAGAGCGGGCAGCACTCTTCAATATGTACCAATTCTCGGGACAAACTAAGGTTAAAAAAGTATTAGCCTTTCGAGACAAACCACCTTATGGTGGAAGTTCGGGTATGCCTTGTGGCGCTTGCAGAGAGTTCCTCTTAGAGTTGAACGCTGAAAATAAAGATGCAGAATTCATGATGGACTACAATAGAAGAAAGACTGTTAAAGTTGCAGAACTAATGCCCTATTGGTGGGGAGAAGAACGTGCTTCTAAGTTTAATGAGAAATAGAAGAGTCAGTACAATTCTGGCTCTTTTTACTATAATTTGAAAAACGAATTGAAAAGATTTGTAAAAAAGTTTAAAAAAGTAGTTGACAAAAAACAAAAAGGCTGTATAATAGTAAGAGTTGAAAATAACAACTCTGGTCCGTTGGTCAAG
>CAJNBT010000005.1 GCA_905221085.1 bacterium | reverse complement strand
ATGGGACTTTTTTTCTACACAAAAATAGGCTCCATAATATCTATAGGGGATTTACCCACTACAAATATTATAGAGCCGTAAAGTCCAGATCTATCTAATAAGTTATTTCCAAGTGACTAGTTCGCTCCAAACGCTAACATTCGATATAGTAGAGGTTTGACCAGCAGGAACCCATTTGTTGGTGCCTAAGTATCTAACTTCTAATTTACGAACATTTACTGTGTAAGATGCTTTTAGTCTAATATAACCATAAGTGTAGGGTGGTACGTTATGGGAGACTGAGTGATTTAAACTAAGTCCAAATCCAGACTCAGGAGCAGAAAAGCCAACACCTGCACTTATAGTTAGGGTAGCTCCAGCTTTTCCACCATAGGCAGTTGAACTTCGAGCTCCTGATGTGGCACTGCTCTTGTAAGAGTAAGAGTAGCTAGTTCTATAGTCTGCAACACCAGTTGCATTAGAACGAGTCTGATACATAGATTTAGACTCCAAATAGGTATCCCTAAGTTCAGTCGTATAAAATGACAATAGCTCTCCTGTGTTGATATCTTTTACAACATGATTAGATACAATTTCATAATTTGTACCAGGATAGACATCAGCAAAAACCGTAGATGTTGAGACTAAGAATACTAGACTTGATAGAACAGCGAAAAACAATATTTTCAGTTTAATCATAAAATATTTCCTTTCGTCATGATCAAAAGATTATTTTTTCAATCCTTTGAAAGTCATAATGCAACCCAAAACGATACTGAGAGTTCCTATAGGTCTCCAATATAGTTGCCAAAAGAATAAATTTATCGTTTCTTTCAGTGTATCATCGGGTCCGCCATAATAGGGGTTGATGTGAAATAATAAAAAACCAAAACATAAAACTATGATTCCAGTTAAGAATAAAATGTCCTTATTTACTTTCCTCATAAAACCTCCTTTTATTTAATTTAAAGCGCTTTCTATTATTAGTATACGTCAAAAAAATAAAAAAACAAGTCTATTTATTTATTAATTTATATGGTATAATAGAATAGTTGGAGAGTTTTTCTATAGTTTTAAAATGCTGATATGAAACACCTCATATTTTACAAAATAAAAATCTCTCGTTCAAATAAGAGCAATGGAAAAATAAACTGCATCCCAAAACTTAGATTTTTTCTGTCTGATTTTTGGAATGCAGTTCACTTTTTACTACAAATATTATGTAGTTTTACAAAAAAAGAAGCTAGATAAAAACTCAATTTTAGGAGAAAATGAAGTAAATCTTCTCACAATAAAATGCATAATATCAAGTTTTTTGCACACATGATATTATGCGTTTTTGATTTTAAAGACTTTTTGCCCAGCCTCAATGAGGGATTTATTTTACATAGAGTTCTTGATTTTTTAGGACAATTTCTCGTACACTTGTAAACTTTTTAAGTTTTTTGATTTCTTCTGGATGAGTGACGAGAGTGATAACATAGCCTTCTTTACCCATGCGACCTGTACGACCAGCACGGTGAGTGTAGGTTTCAATATCTCTAGGAACATCAAAGTTTACGACGCATTCTAGACTATCGATATCAATTCCACGAGCCAAAAGGTCAGTTGCAAGGAGTAGGGTTAGTTGCTTATCTTTAAACTTTTCTAAGATGACTTTTCTAAATTTGACATTAACATCACTAGCGAGGGAAACAGCCAAGATATCCCGATACTGTAGTTTTTCTTCTGCGCTTCCAAGGTCTGATAGGCTGTTAAAAAAGACTAGTCCGCGGAAATCCTCAACATGAGCCAGTTTTCGTAGCATATCCACTCGGTGACGTTGGTCTACCTGCATGTAGAAATGCTGGATATTGTCCAGTTTTTGATCAGAGAGATCAATAGTGCGTGTATTCGGCACAATCTTTTCTTGGTCAAACTTGGTCGTCGCACTCATGTAGATGAGTTGATGGTCACGAGGTGCGTAGTGAGTGATTTTCTCAACAAAGTGAATCTGAGAATCATCTAGCAATTGATCAAATTCATCCAAGATGATGGTTTCTACATTCATCATCTTGATTTTTTTCAATTTAATCAACTCAAAGATACGACCAGGGGTTCCAATCAGAATTTCTGGTCCTTTTTTGAGGCGTTCAATCTGGCGTTTCTGACTTGAACCTGATAAGAATAGTTGGGCTGTCAAACCGATAACTTCTGACCACGTTTTACATACATCAAAAATCTGTCCAGCCAGTTCTGTATTTGGCGCTAGAATCAAGAGTTGTTGCGCTTTTTTCTTTTGTAGTAGGAGAAGACTTGGTAGGAGGTAAGCTAGTGTCTTACCAGTTCCTGTTGGGCTCACTCCTAGAAGATTTTCTCCCGCAAGAATGGGCTCAAATAATTGAATTTGAATGGGGGTGAATTCTTGGAAACCGAGCTGATCGCTCAGTGCTTGCCATTCAGTCGGTAGTTTAGTTTTCATTTTTCTGCCTCAAATCTAATGCCAGCAGTCTGGCGCATGGTATATAGTAGGTCATGAACAGAGCTTGCATCGTCCAGCCAAGTCTTGTAAAGTGTCTGGTCTGGTTGCTGAATCATCTGTGCAAATGCAGCGACTTCCTCAGTCATCGTATGAGGAGCCTGTTGGATAGGGAGCTGGACTTGATGTCCTTGGTGGTCGGTAAAAATAGCTGAGCGAATATGCTCAATCGTGTTTAGGGTCAAGGTTCCATCTGTCGTATAAATCTCGCAAGGAAGATTGGAAGTAATGTTTTTCCCAGCTTTGATGTGAACTTGAAATTCGGGGTAGAAGAGGATACCATCTCCATTTAGGTCAATGCTATTGTCAAGCTGTTGAGCCTGGTAGGTTGCGTCCTGAGCTTTTCCAAAAAGACGAACGGTAGCATAGAGAGGATAAATCCCCAAGTCCATAAGGGCTCCACCAGCAAAACGGTCTGAAAAGACATTTGGTGTCTCCCCAGCCAACAAATCTGGCATCTTGGAAGAATATTTGGCATAATTGAAATCAGCTCCTAAGATTTGCTTGTCTGCTAAAAAGTTTTTGATAGTAGTAAAGGCTTTCTCGTGGTAATTACGAGCTGCCTCAAAGATAAAACAGTGATTTTTATTAGCTGTTTGAATCAAATTCAGCCATTCTTGTGGCTGCGTGACAGCTGGCTTTTCAAGAATGACGTGTTTACCAGCAGTCAAGGCAGCTTTTGCCTGAGCAAAATGTAAGGAGTTTGGACTGGCGATATAGACTACATCAAAGGAGCTCTTAAAGAAGTCCTTTACTTGATCGAATAGTTGGATATTTTCATAGCGAGAAGCAAAGGTTGCTGCAGTTTCTAGTTTTCTAGAATAGACTGCGACCAACTGATATTCTCCACTGGTATGGGCTGCTTCTATGAAGTGATGGCTGATAGCGCCAGTTCCGATGACACCTAATTTTAGCATAAATACTCCTTTTCCAATTTTAAATCCTTCTTTCATTATAACATAGATAGACGTGACTATCCAACAAGGGGTAAAAAATTTCAAATAAGCTACTAGGACTTTCCCAAAGAAAGTGGTACAATAATGAGATGAGTAAATGAAATGGGAGGAAAAATGAGGTTACTACCTATAAGAAAAATATCACGTCAGTCTAAGAGGCTAGCGCTTTTTTTGACTTTTTGTGCAGGATATGTAGATGCCTATACTTTTATTGTGCGAGGGAACACTCTTGTAGCTGGACAAACTGGGAATGTCGTCTTTCTATCAGTGGAACTCATTCAGCACAATGTCTCAGATGCCAGTGCCAAAGTAATGACCTTGCTAGCTTTTATGATGGGGGTCTTTTTACTAACTGTTTATAAGGAAAAATTGAGAATTGTAAAAAAACCTATTTTATCATTGATTCCTTTGGCAATCCTATCAATCATTATTGGTTTTGTACCACAGACTGTAGATAATATCTATCTAGTACCGCCCTTGGCCTTTTGTATGGGGTTGGTGACAACCGCTTTTGGAGAAGTGTCAGGTATAGCTTATAATAATGCGTTTATGACAGGGAATATCAAACGGACCATGCTGGCTTTTGGAGATTATTTCAGAACTAAGCACACTCCTTTTTTACGTGAAGGTTTCATATTTGTTAGCCTGCTTAGCAGTTTTGTCCTCGGCGTTGTCTTTTCGGCTTATTTGACGATTTTTTATCATGAAAAGACCATTCTTGGTGTTCCTATTATGATGAGCATTTTTTACCTCAGTATGCTTTTTGCTTCGTGGCGGAAAAAAGTAAAAGAAAAAGCTTCATTTTAGGTGTTATTACTTGTAAGAAAATAGGAGATATGCTATACTTGAAGAGTTGACTATGCACGATCCTGTGCAACCGCACGAACATCGTTGCTTGATTATTCAAGTTTAAGTGGTTCGTCCCACGATGCTAGGCGAGTCTTCACAAAAAATTCGGGGAAACCCATAAAAATCATAGGAGGTGCATAATGAGCACATACGCAATTATCAAAACTGGCGGAAAACAAGTTAAAGTTGAAGTTGGTCAAGCAGTTTACGTTGAAAAATTGAACGTTGAAGCTGGTCAAGAAGTTACTTTTAACGAAGTTGTTCTTGTTGGTGGTGAAAACACTGTTGTCGGAACTCCACTTGTTGCTGGAGCTACTGTAGTTGGAACTGTTGAAAAACAAGGAAAACAAAAGAAAGTTGTTACTTACAAGTACAAACCTAAAAAAGGTAGCCACCGTAAACAAGGTCACCGTCAACCATATACAAAAGTTGTCATCAACGCAATCAACGCTTAATTTTAAGGAGAACACATGATACAAGCAGTCTTTGAGAGAGCCGAAGATGGCGAGCTGAGGAGTGCGGAAATTACTGGACACGCTGAGAGTGGCGAATACGGCTTAGATGTCGTGTGTGCATCGGTTTCTACGCTTGCCATTAACTTTATCAATTCCATTGAAAAATTTGCAGGCTATGAACCAATCCTAGAATTAAACGAAGATGAAGGTGGCTATCTGATGGTTGAAATTCCAAAAGATCTTCCTTCACACCAGAGAGAAATGACCCAGTTATTTTTTGAATCATTTTTCTTAGGTATGGCAAACTTATCGGAGAACTCTTCTGAGTTCGTCCAAACCAGAGTTATCACAGAAAACTAACACGGAGGAAAACATTATGTTAAAAATGACTCTTAACAACTTGCAACTTTTCGCCCACAAAAAAGGTGGAGGTTCTACATCAAACGGACGTGATTCACAAGCGAAACGTCTTGGAGCTAAAGCAGCTGATGGACAAACTGTAACAGGTGGATCAATCCTTTACCGTCAACGTGGTACACACATCTACCCAGGTGTAAACGTTGGACGTGGTGGAGACGATACTTTGTTCGCTAAAGTTGAAGGTGTAGTACGCTTTGAACGTAAAGGACGCGATAAAAAACAAGTTTCTGTTTACCCAATCGCTAAATAAAAAGGTTCAGTGAACCTTTTTATCCCGAGCCTTGAAATGTAAAGGCGAGGAAGCTAGAAATAGCATTAAATAAGGCTTTCCGAGATTTCGGAGAGCCTATTTTTTTGTTTTGGTACCCATGATTTTTTCGTTCTTAGTGTAGATGAATTTTATGAGTGACATTGTTTTTCTTCGATGGAAAACTTCTAAAATATGGTATAATGAAAAGATAAAGAAGTTAGGGGTAGAAGATGAACATTCAACAATTACGCTATGTTGTGGCCATCGCAAATAGCGGTACTTTTCGTGAAGCTGCTGAGAAGATGTATGTTAGTCAGCCGAGTCTGTCCATTTCTGTTCGTGATTTGGAAAAAGAGTTGGGTTTTAAGATTTTCCGTCGGACCAGCTCAGGGACTTTCTTGACCCGTCGTGGTATGGAATTCTATGAAAAAGCGCAAGAATTGGTTAAAGGATTTGATATTTTTCAAAATCAGTATGCCAATCCTGAGGAAGAAAAGGATGAATTTTCCATTGCCAGTCAGCACTATGACTTCTTGCCACCAACCATTACGGCCTTTTCAGAGCACTATCCTGATTATAAGAACTTTCGTATTTTTGAGTCTACTACAGTTCAAATTTTAGACGAAGTAGCTCAAGGGCATAGTGAGATTGGGATTATCTACCTCAACAATCAAAATAAAAAAGGGATCATGCAACGGGTTGAAAAGTTAGGCCTTGAGGTCATTGAATTGATTCCCTTCCATACCCATATTTATCTTCGTGAGGGGCATCCTTTAGCTCAGAAAGATGTATTGGTCATGGAGGATTTAGCGGACTTACCGACAGTCCGTTTTACCCAAGAGAAAGACGAGTACCTTTATTATTCAGAGAACTTTGTCGATACCAGCGCTAGCTCACAGATGTTTAATGTGACAGACCGTGCTACCTTGAATGGTATTTTGGAGCGGACGGATGCTTATGCAACAGGTTCTGGATTTTTAGATAGTGACAGTGTTAATGGAATTACAGTTATTCGTCTCAAGGATAACCTAGATAATCGCATGGTCTATGTTAAACGTGAAGAAGTGGAGCTTAGTCAAGCTGGGATTCTCTTCGTAGAAGTCATGCAAGAATATTTTGATCAAAAGAGGAAATCATGAAAAAAAGAGGAATAGTGGCAGTCATTGTACTGCTTTTGATTGGGCTGGATCAGTTGGTCAAATCCTATATCGTCCAGCAGATTCCACTGGGTGAAGTGCGTTCTTGGATTCCCAATTTCGTTAGTTTGACCTACCTTCAAAATCGAGGGGCAGCCTTTTCGATGCTACAAGACCAGCAGTGGTTATTTGCTATTATTACACTGGTCGTTATGGTAGGTGCTATTTGGTATTTACATAAACACATGGAGGACTCATTCTGGATGGTCTTGGGTTTGACCTTGATTATTGCAGGTGGTCTTGGAAACTTTATTGACAGGGTCAGTCAGGGCTTTGTTGTGGATATGTTTCACCTTGACTTTATCAATTTTGCAATTTTCAATGTGGCAGATAGCTATCTGACTGTTGGAGTGATTATTTTATTGATTGCAATGTTAAAAGAGGAAATAAATGGAAATTAAAATTGAAACTGGCGGACTGCGTTTGGATAAGGCTTTGTCGGATTTGACAGAATTATCACGCAGTCTCGCGAATGAACAAATCAAATCAGGCCAGGTCTTGGTCAATGGC
Source organism: bacterium (assembly GCA_905221085.1). GTDB lineage: Bacteria > Bacillota > Bacilli > Lactobacillales > Streptococcaceae > Streptococcus. Next base: position 131,351 of record CAJNBT010000005.1, on the reverse strand, counting down.
CAAGTCAAGAAAGCTAAATACACAGTTCAAGAGGGTGATATCGTGACTTACCATGTACCAGAGCCAGAGGTCTTAGAGTATGTGGCTGAAAATCTTCCGATAGAAATCATCTACCAAGATGAGGATGTGGCCGTCGTAAACAAACCTCAGGGAATGGTTGTGCATCCGAGTGCTGGTCATACCAGTGGAACTCTGGTAAATGCTCTCATGTATCATATTAAGGACTTGTCGGGTATCAATGGGGTTCTGCGTCCAGGAATTGTTCATCGTATTGATAAGGATACATCAGGCCTTCTCATGATTGCTAAAAATGATGAGGCGCATCTAGCACTTGCCCAAGAACTCAAGGATAAAAAGTCTCTCCGCAAATATTGGGCGATTGTTCATGGAAATCTGCCTAATGATCGCGGTGTGATTGAAGCACCGATTGGTCGTAGTGAAAAAGACCGTAAGAAACAAGCTGTGACTGCTAAAGGGAAGCCTGCAGTGACGCGTTTTCACGTCTTGGAACGTTTTGGTGATTACAGCTTAGTGGAGTTGCAGCTAGAGACAGGACGCACTCACCAAATCCGTGTTCACATGGCTTATATTGGCCATCCAGTCGCTGGTGATGAGGTCTATGGTCCTCGCAAGACTTTGAAAGGACATGGACAATTTCTTCATGCCAAGACTCTAGGGTTTACTCATCCGAGAACAGGTGAGACCTTGGAATTTACAGCAGATATCCCAGAGATATTTAAGGAAACATTAGAGAGATTGAGAAAGTAAGAATGAAAAAGAAATTGATTAGTTTGGCACTTGCAGGCGCTTTTTTAGGTTTATCATGGTATGGGAATGTTCAAGCTCAAGAAAGTTCAGGAAATAAAATCCACTTTATAAATGTTCAAGAAGGAGGCAGTGATGCGATTATTCTTGAAAGCAATGGACATTTTGCTATGGTGGATACAGGAGAAGATTATGATTTTCCAGATGGAAGTGATTCTCGTTATCCATGGAGAGAAGGAACTGAAACGTCTTCTAAGCATGTTCTGACAGACCGTGTCTTTCGTCGTTTGAAGGAATTGGGTGTCCAAAAGCTTGATTTTATTTTGGTTACTCATACCCATAGCGATCATATTGGAAATGTTGATGAATTACTGTCTACCTATCCAGTTGACCGAGTCTATCTTAAGAAATATAGTGATAATCGTATTACTAATTCTGAACGTCTATGGGATAATCTGTATGGCTATGATAAGGTTTTACAGACTGCTGCAGAAAAAGGTGTTTCAGTTATTCAAAACATCGCACAAGGGGATGCTCATTTTCAGTTTGGAGACATGGATATTCAGCTCTATAATTATGAAAATGAAACTGATTCGTCGGGTGAATTAAAGAAAATTTGGGATGACAATTCTAATTCCTTGATTAGCGTGGTAAAAGTCAATGGTAAGAAGATTTACCTTGGGGGCGACTTAGATAATGTTCATGGAGCAGAAGACAAGTATGGTCCTCTTATTGGAAAAGTTGATTTGATGAAGTTTAATCATCACCATGATACCAACAAATCAAATACCAAGGATTTCATCAGAAATTTGAGTCCGAGTTTGATTGTTCAAACTTCGGATAGTCTACCTTGGAAAAATGGTGTTGATAGTGAGTATGTTAATTGGCTCAAAGAACGAGGAATTGAGAGAATCAACGCAGCCAGCAAAGACTATGATGCAACAGTTTTTGATATTCGAAAAGATGGGTTTGTCAATATTTCAAAATCCTACAAGCCGATTCCAAGTTTTCAAGCTGGCTGGCATAAGAGTGCATATGGGAATTGGTGGTATCAAGCACCTGATTCTACAGGAGAGTATGCTGTCGGTTGGAATGAAATCGAAGGTGAATGGTATTACTTTAACCAAACGGGTATCTTATTACAGAATCAATGGAAAAAATGGAACAATCGTTGGTTCTATTTGACAGACTCTGGTGTTGCTGCTAAAAATTGGAAGAAAATCGCTGGAATCTGGTATTATTTTAACAAAGAAAACCAGATGGAAATTGGTTGGATTCAAGATAAAGAGCAGTGGTATTATTTGGATGTTGATGGCTCTATGAAGACAGGTTGGCTTCAATATAAGGGGCAATGGTATTACTTTGCTCAATCAGGGGAAATGAAAACGGGCTGGGTAAAAGATAAAGAAACCTGGTACTATATGGATTCTACTGGTATCATGAAGACAGGTGAGATAGAAGTTGCAGGTCAACATTATTATCTAGAAGATTCAGGAGCTATGAAGCAAGGTTGGCTTAAAAAGGCAAATGATTGGTACTTCTACAAGACAGACGGTGCACGAGCTGTGGGTTGGATTAAAGACAAAGATAAATGGTACTTCTTGAAAGAAAATGGTCAATTACTTGTCAATGGTAAGACACCAGAAGGCTATACTGTTGATTCAAGTGGTGTCTGGTTAGTGGATGTTCCGGTAGAGAAATCTGCTACAACTAGAGCTACAAGTAACTCAGAAATAAAAGAATCCAAAGAAGTAGTGAAAAAGGATCTTGAAAATAAAGAAACGAGTCAACATGAAAGTGTTACAAGTTCTTCATCTAGTCAAGATTTGACATCATCAACTTCACAAAACTCTGAAACGAGTGCAAACAAATCGAAATCAGAACAGTAGTAAAAAAGAAGGTTTTAGGGCCTTCTTTTTCCTATCAACTCTTTTCTATTTCCTGCCATTCATGTTATAATGGATAAATATGAAGAATCGGAGTGAGACTATGAAATACAAACGGATTGTTTTTAAGGTTGGGACTTCTTCTCTGACAAATGAGGATGGAAGTTTATCACGTAGTAAGGTAAAGGCTATTACCCAGCAGTTAGCCATGTTGCACGAGGCTGGCCATGAATTGATTTTGGTGTCGTCAGGTGCCATTGCAGCTGGTTTTGGAGCCTTAGGATTTAAGAAGCGCCCGACTAAGATTGCTGATAAACAGGCGTCAGCTGCGGTTGGTCAAGGTTTACTCTTGGAAGAATATACGACTAATCTTCTCTTGCGCCAAATCGTTTCTGCACAAATCTTGCTGACTCAGGACGACTTTGTGGATAAGCGCCGTTATAAAAATGCCCATCAGGCTTTGTCAGTTCTACTTAGCCGTGGCGCGATTCCTATCATCAATGAGAATGATAGTGTCGTTATTGATGAGCTCAAGGTTGGAGACAACGACACTCTGAGTGCGCAGGTAGCAGCCATGGTTCAAGCAGACCTTTTAGTTCTCTTGACCGATGTGGACGGTCTCTATACTGGCAATCCCAACTCAGATCCAAGAGCTAAACGTCTTGAGAAAATCGAGACTATCAATCGTGAGATTATTGATATGGCTGGTGGAGCAGGTTCGTCAAACGGTACTGGGGGTATGCTGACAAAAATCAAAGCTGCAACTATTGCGACGGAGTCAGGTGTGCCAGTCTATATCTGCTCTTCCATGAAATCTGATGCCTTGATTGAGGCAGCGGAAGAGACCAAGGATGGATCCTTCTTTGTTGCGCAAGAGAAGGGCCTTCGTACTCAGAAACAATGGCTGGCCTTCTATGCTCAAAGTCAAGGAACGATTTGGGTAGATGGTGGAGCTGCGGAGGCACTTTCAAAAAACGGGAAAAGTCTCCTCCTATCAGGTGTGGTAGAAGTGGAAGGAAACTTCTCTTACCACGATATTGTCACAGTAGCAGATAAAGAAACAGGTCAATCTCTTGGAAAGGGGCGTGTCCAATTTGGCGTCTCAGCCCTAGAAGATATGCTCCGTTCTCAAAAAGCTAAGGGAGTCTTGATTCACCGTGATGACTGGATTTCTATTACGCCTGAAATCCAACTGCTCTTTACAGAATTTTAGAGGTGAACGATGGTAAGTACACAAGAACAATTCGAACAGGTACAGGCTGTTAAGAAATCAATCAATACTGCTAGTGAAGCAGTGAAAAACCAAGCCTTGCTAGCCATGGCAGATCATTTATTGGCAGCTACTGAGGAGATTCTAGAGGCCAATGCCCTCGATATGGAAGCGGCTAAGGGTAAAATCTCAGATGTCATGCTGGATCGTCTTTATTTGGATGTAGGGCGAATCCAAGCGATGGCAAGAGGGATTCGTGAAGTGGTTGCTTTACCAGATCCTATTGGTGAAGTCCTAGAGACAAGTCAGCTTGAAAATGGCTTGGTTATCACCAAGAAACGGGTGGCTATGGGGGTTATCGGTATTATCTATGAAAGTCGTCCGAATGTGACGTCGGATGCGGCTGCTTTGGCTCTCAAGAGTGGTAATGCAGTCGTTCTTCGTAGTGGCAAGGATGCCTATCAAACAGCCCATGCTATTGTCACAGCCTTGAAGAAGGGGTTGGATACGACTACCATTCATCCAGAGGTGATTCAACTGGTGGAAGATACTAGCCGTGAAAGTAGCTATGCTATGATGAAGGCCAAGGGCTATCTAGACCTTCTCATTCCTCGAGGAGGAGCTGGTTTGATCAATGCCGTGGTTGAAAATGCTATCGTGCCTGTTATTGAGACAGGAACTGGGATTGTCCATGTCTATGTAGACAAGGACGCAGACGAAGACAAGGCTTTGTCAATCATCAACAATGCCAAAACCAGCCGTCCTTCTGTCTGCAATGCCATGGAGGTCTTGCTGGTTCATGAAGACAAGGCAGCAAGCTTCCTTCCTCGCTTGGAACAAGTTCTGGTTGCAGAGCGTAAGGAAGCTGGACTGGAACCAATTCAATTTCGCTTGGATAGCAAAGCAAGTCAGTTTCTTTCAGGTCGAGCAGCTGAGGCCCAAGACTTTGACACCGAGTTTTTAGATTATATCCTTGCGGTTAAGGTTGTGAGCAGTTTAGAAGAAGCAGTTGCCCATATAGAAGCTCACAGTACCCATCATTCGGATGCCATTGTGACAGAAAATGCTGAGACTGCAGCATACTTTACAGATCAAGTGGACTCTGCAGCGGTTTATGTCAATGCCTCAACTCGTTTTACCGATGGTGGTCAATTTGGTCTTGGATGTGAAATGGGGATTTCAACTCAGAAACTCCACGCGCGTGGTCCAATGGGCTTGAAAGAGTTGACCAGCTACAAGTATGTGGTTACTGGTGACGGACAGATAAGGGAGTAAGAGATGAAGATTGGATTTATCGGTTTGGGGAATATGGGAGCTAGTTTGGCCAAGGCTGTTTTGCAGGCCAAGACGGGTGCTCAGATTCTCCTTGCCAATCGTAGTCAAGACAAGGTAGATGCTTTCATTGCAGACTTTGGTGGTCAGGCTTCTAGCAACGAAGAAATCTTTGCAGAAGCAGATGTGATTTTTCTAGGGGTGAAACCAGCTCAGTTCTCAGACTTGCTTTCTCAATATCAAACCATCCTTGAAAAAAGAGAAAGTCTTCTTTTGATTTCTATGGCAGCTGGATTGACCTTGGAAAAACTGGCAAGTCTTATCCCAAGTCAACACCGAATTATTCGTATGATGCCAAATACCCCTGCTTCTATCGGTCAAGGAGTGATTAGTTATGCCATATCAGCAAACTGTCGTGCTGAGGACAGTGAACTGTTTTGTCAGCTTTTAGCCAAGGCAGGTTTCTTGGTTGAGCTTGGGGAAAGCTTAATAGATGCAGCGACAGGTCTTGCAGGCTGTGGACCGGCCTTTGTCTATCTCTTTATCGAAGCCTTGGCAGATGCAGGTGTTCAGACAGGATTGCCACGAGAAATATCACTGAAAATGGCAGCACAAACTGTGGTAGGAGCTGGGAAATTGGTCCTTGAAAGCCAAGAGCATCCAGGTGTTTTGAAAGACCAAGTTTGCAGCCCAGGAGGTTCGACTATCGCTGGTGTAGCAAGCCTAGAAGCGCATGCTTTTCGAGGGACGGTCATGGATGCAGTCACTAAAGCCTACAAACGAACTAAAAAACTTGGTAAATAAGAGGTGGCTTTGTCTGCCTCTTTTATGGTGGTTGATACTCTTCGAAAATCTCTTCAAACTGCGTCAGCTTCACCTTGCCGTACTCAAGTAAGCTTCCTAGTTTGCTCTTTGATTTTCATTGAGTATGAAATGAGAAGACAAAAAGATTGTCACAAACCCCTATTTTTTTGATAGAATAGAAGTAGTAAAAAAGAAATGAGTTAGACATGTCAAAAGGATTTTTAGTCTCTCTTGAGGGACCAGAGGGAGCAGGAAAGACCAGTGTTTTAGAGGCACTGTTACCAATTTTAGAGGAAAAAGGGGTAGAGGTGCTGACGACCCGTGAACCTGGGGGAGTCTTGATTGGGGAGAAGATTCGGGAAGTAATTTTGGATCCAAGTCATACTCAGATGGATGCGAAGACAGAGCTTTTGCTCTATATCGCCAGTCGTAGACAGCACTTGGTGGAAAAAGTTCTCCCTGCCCTTGAAGCTGGTAAGTTGGTCATTATGGATCGTTTTATTGATAGTTCTGTTGCCTATCAGGGATTTGGTCGTGGCTTGGATATTGACGCCATTGATTGGCTCAATCAGTTTGCTACAGATGGCTTTAAACCCGATTTGACACTCTATTTTGACATAGAGGTGGAAGAAGGACTGGCTCGTATTGCTGCTAATAGCAATCGCGAGGTCAATCGTTTGGATTTGGAAGGGTTGGACTTGCATAAAAAAGTCCGTCAAGGTTATCTTTCTCTTCTGGACAAAGAAGGAAGTCGTATTGTTAAGATTGATGCTAGTTTTCCTTTGGAGCAAGTTGTGGAAACTACCAAGGCTGTCTTGTTTGATAGAATGGGATTAGCTAAATGAAACAAGATCAACTAAAGGCTTGGCAACCAGCCCAGTTTGACCGCTTTGTTCGTATCCTAGAACAAGACCAGCTCAATCATGCCTATCTATTTTCAGGCTACTTTGGAAGCTTGGAAATGGCGCAGTTTTTGGCTAAGAGCCTCTTTTGTACGGATAAAGTAGGCGTTTTACCATGTGAGAAATGCCGAAACTGCAAGCTGATTGAACAGGAAGAGTTTCCCGATGTTACCTTGATTAAGCCAGTCAATCAGGTCATCAAGACAGAACGCATTCGAGAATTGGTGGGTCAGTTTTCCCAAGCAGGGATTGAAAGCCAACAACAGGTCTTTATTATCGAGCAAGCTGAGAAAATGCATCCCAACGCAGCTAATTCTCTGCTCAAGGTTATCGAAGAACCCCAGAGTGAGGTTTATATTTTCTTCTTGACTAGCGATGAGGAGAAGATGTTGCCGACAATCCGAAGTCGGACCCAGATTTTCCACTTTAAAAAGCAGGAAGAAAAGCTTATTTTGCTCTTAGAACAAATGGGATTGGTTAAGAAAAAAGCGACTCTTTTAGCCCAGTTTGCTCAATCGCGAGCTGAAGGAGAAAAGTTGGCAAATCAGGCAAGTTTTTGGACTTTAGTCGATGAAAGTGAACGCCTGCTGACTTGGTTAGTAGCTAAGAAAAAAGAAAGTTATTTGCAAGTTGCTAAATTAGCTAGCTTGGCAGATGACAAGGAAAAACAAGATCAGGTTTTACGGATTCTTGAAGTTCTCTGTGGACAAGATATCCTACAAGCAAGAGTAAGAGTGATTTTACAAGATTTGCTAGAAGCTAGAAAAATGTGGCAAGCTAATGTCAGCTTTCAAAATGCCATGGAATATCTGGTCTTGAAAGAAATGTAAACTCAAAAATGAACGATAAAGAAAGGAAAGGGCTGTTTTATGGACAAAAAAGAATTATTTGACGCGCTGGATGATTTTTCCCAACAGTTATTGGTAACCTTGGCCGATGTTGAAGCCATCAAGAAAAATCTCAAGAGCCTAGTGGAGGAAAATACAGCTCTTCGCTTGGAAAATTCTAAGTTGCGCGAACGCTTGGGTGAGGTGGAAGCAGATGCTCCCGTCAAGGCCAAGCATGTTCGAGAAAGTGTCCGTCGCATTTACCGTGATGGATTTCACGTTTGTAATGATTTTTATGGACAACGTCGAGAACAGGACGAAGAATGTATGTTCTGTGATGAGTTGTTATACAGGGAGTAAGCATGCAGATTCAAAAAAGTTTTAAGGGGCAGTCTCCCTATGGCAAGCTGTATCTAGTGGCAACGCCGATTGGCAATCTAGATGATATGACCTTTCGAGCTATTCAGACCTTGAAAGAAGTGGACTGGATTGCTGCTGAGGACACGCGCAATACAGGTCTTCTGCTCAAGCATTTTGACATTTCTACCAAGCAGATTAGTTTTCATGAGCACAATGCCAAGGAAAAGATTCCTGATTTGATTGATTTCCTGAAAGCAGGGCAAAGTATTGCTCAGGTATCAGATGCAGGTCTGCCTAGCATTTCAGACCCTGGGCATGATTTGGTTAAAGCAGCTATTGAAGAAGAAATTGCAGTTGTCACTGTTCCAGGTGCCTCTGCAGGAATTTCTGCCTTGATTGCTAGCGGTTTAGCGCCACAGCCACATATTTTTTACGGCTTTTTACCCAGAAAATCAGGCCAGCAAAAGCAATTTTTCGACTTGAAAAAAGACTATCCTGAAACTCAAATTTTCTATGAATCCCCTCATCGTGTGGCAGATACGTTAGAAAATATGCTAGAAGTCTACGGTGATCGCTCGGTCGTCTTGGTTAGAGAATTGACAAAGATTTACGAAGAATACCAACGAGGAAAAATCTCTGAATTGCTGGAAAGTATCGCTGAAACGCCACTCAAGGGCGAATGCCTTCTCATCGTGGAAGGTGTCAGTCAGGATGTGGAGGAAAAGGACGAGGAAGATTTGTTCTTAGAAATCCAATCTCGCATCCAACAAGGAATGAAGAAAAACCAAGCTATCAAGGAAGTCGCTAAGATTTACCAATGGAATAAGAGCCAGCTCTACGCAGCCTACCACGACTGGGAAGAAAACCATGAAAATGACTAAACAGGGAAGTTTGCCTTCTTCCCTTTTTTTGTTATACTAGTAGAAGAAAAAAATAGAAAGATTTGTGGGTGTCAAACAGTCCAGTGGTGTGTTTTGATATGGACTTACGTCCCACCCAAAGAGGTATTAGTGTCGTGTCTCAATCTTATATCAATGTTATCGGTGCTGGTTTGGCAGGTTCTGAAGCAGCCTACCAAATCGCAGAGCGTGGTATTCCAGTTAAACTTTATGAAATGCGTGGTGTCAAGTCAACACCCCAGCACAAAACAGACAATTTTGCTGAGTTGGTTTGTTCCAATTCTCTCCGTGGGGATGCTTTGACAAATGCTGTCGGGCTTCTCAAGGAAGAAATGCGTCGCTTGGGTTCTGTTATTTTGGAATCTGCTGAGGCTACACGTGTTCCTGCAGGTGGTGCTCTTGCGGTGGACCGAGATGGTTTCTCACAGATGGTGACTGAAAAAGTTGCCAACCACCCCTTGATTGAAGTGGTTCGTGATGAAATTACAGAATTGCCGACGGATGTTATTACGGTTGTCGCTACTGGTCCTTTGACAAGCGATGCCCTAGCTGAGAAGATTCATGCCCTTAATGATGGCGATGGTTTCTATTTCTACGATGCGGCAGCGCCTATTATCGACGTCAACACCATCGATATGAGCAAGGTCTATCTCAAGTCTCGTTATGATAAGGGAGAAGCGGCCTATCTCAACGCTCCCATGACCAAGCAGGAGTTTATGGATTTCCATGAAGCCTTGGTTAATGCGGAGGAAGCATCGCTGAATTCTTTCGAAAAAGAAAAGTACTTTGAAGGTTGTATGCCTATCGAAGTTATGGCCAAACGAGGTATTAAAACCATGCTCTATGGCCCTATGAAGCCAGTTGGACTTGAGTATCCAGACGACTACACAGGACCTCGTGATGGAGAATTTAAAACACCGTACGCGGTTGTTCAACTTCGTCAGGATAATGCAGCTGGTAGCCTATACAATATTGTTGGTTTCCAGACCCACCTCAAATGGGGAGAGCAAAAGCGTGTCTTCCAAATGATTCCAGGTCTTGAAAATGCGGAGTTTGTTCGTTATGGTGTTATGCACCGCAATTCTTATATGGATTCACCAAATCTTCTTGAGCAAACCTATCGTTCCAAGAAACAGCCAAACCTCTTCTTTGCTGGTCAAATGACGGGTGTGGAAGGCTATGTTGAGTCAGCGGCTTCGGGCTTGGTTGCGGGAATTAACGCGGCTCGTCTTTTCAAGGGAGAAAGCGAGGCTATTTTCCCAGAGACAACAGCGATTGGTAGTCTGGCTCATTATATCACCCATGCCGACAGCAAACACTTCCAACCAATGAATGTCAATTTTGGAATCATCAAGGAGCTGGAAGGCGAGCGTATCCGTGATAAGAAGGCTCGTTATGAAAAAATTGCAGAGCGTGCTCTTAGCGACTTAGAGGAATTTTTAACTGTCTAATTTTTTTGAAAGAATTGCTCATGATACTATAAAAATCTTAGAAATTGTGATAAAATAGGTAGGATAAAAAAAGGAGAGTGAAAATGGCGAATCCCAAGTATAAACGTATTTTAATCAAGTTATCAGGTGAAGCCCTTGCCGGTGAACGAGGCGTAGGGATTGATATCCAAACAGTTCAAACAATCGCAAAAGAGATTCAAGAAGTTCATAGCTTAGGTATCGAAATTGCCCTTGTTATTGGTGGAGGAAATCTCTGGCGTGGAGAACCTGCTGCTGAAGCGGGTATGGACCGCGTTCAGGCAGATTACACAGGAATGCTTGGGACTGTTATGAATGCTCTTGTGATGGCAGATTCATTACAACAAGTTGGGGTTGATACACGTGTGCAAACAGCTATTGCTATGCAACAAGTGGCAGAGCCTTATGTCCGTGGACGTGCCCTTCGTCACCTTGAAAAAGGCCGTATCGTTATCTTTGGTGCCGGAATTGGTTCACCTTACTTCTCAACAGATACAACAGCGGCCCTTCGTGCGGCTGAAATCGAAGCAGATGCCATCCTGATGGCTAAAAATGGTGTAGATGGTGTTTACAATGCCGATCCTAAGAAGGACAAGACAGCTGTTAAGTTTGAAGAATTGACCCACCGTGATGTTATTAACAAAGGTCTTCGTATCATGGACTCAACAGCTTCAACCCTCTCAATGGATAATGACATTGACTTGGTTGTCTTCAACATGAACCAACCAGGCAACATCAAACGTGTCGTATTTGGTGAAAATATCGGAACAACTGTTTCAAATAATATTTAAGAAAAGGAATAAGAAAGATTATGGCTAACGCAATTATTGAAAAAGCTAAAGAGAGAATGACCCAGTCTCACCAATCACTTGCTCGTGAATTTGGTGGTATCCGTGCAGGCCGTGCCAATGCAAGTTTGCTGGATCGTGTACATGTAGAATACTATGGAGTAGAAACTCCTCTTAACCAAATTGCTTCCATTACGATTCCAGAAGCGCGTGTTTTGTTGGTAACACCATTTGACAAGTCTTCATTGAAAGACATCGAACGTGCCTTGAACGCTTCTGATCTTGGTATCACACCAGCTAATGACGGTTCTGTGATTCGCTTGGTTATCCCAGCTCTTACAGAAGAAACTCGTCGTGACCTTGCTAAAGAAGTGAAGAAGGTCGGCGAAAATGCTAAAGTGGCTGTCCGCAATATCCGTCGTGATGCTATAGACGAAGCTAAGAAACAAGAAAAAGCAAAAGAAATCACTGAAGACGAATTGAAGACTCTTGAAAAAGATATTCAAAAAGTAACAGACGATGCTGTTAAACACATCGACGACATGACTGCCAACAAAGAGAAAGAACTTTTGGAAGTCTAAAAATAAACAGAAAAACTCAGTTGGCATTGCTGGCTGAGTTTTATTCGAAAGAAGGAAATATGAATACAAATCTTGCAAGTTTTATCGTTGGACTCATCATCGATGAAAACGACCGTTTTTACTTTGTGCAAAAGGATGGTCAAACCTATGCTCTTGTTAAGGAAGAAGGTCAACATACAGTAGGGGATACGGTTAAAGGTTTTGCCTACACGGATATGAAGCAAAAACTCCGTCTGACAACCATAGAAGTGACTGCCACTCAGGACCAATTTGGTTGGGGAACTGTAACGGAAGTTCGTAAAGACTTAGGTGTCTTTGTGGATACGGGCCTGCCTGACAAGGAAATCGTTGTGTCACTCGATATCCTCCCTGAGCTCAAGGAACTCTGGCCTAAGAAGGGTGACCAACTCTACATCCGTCTTGAGGTGGATAAGAAAGACCGAATCTGGGGCCTCTTGGCTTATCAAGAAGACTTCCAACGTCTGGCTCGTCCTGCCTACAACAACATGCAGAACCAAAACTGGCCAGCCATTGTTTACCGTCTCAAACTGTCAGGAACTTTTGTTTACCTGCCAGAGAATAACATGCTTGGCTTTATCCATCCTAGCGAGCGCTACGCAGAGCCACGTTTGGGGCAAGTATTAGATGCGCGTGTTATTGGTTTCCGTGAAGTGGACCGTACCTTGAACCTTTCCCTTAAACCACGTTCTTTTGAGATGTTGGAAAATGATGCCCAGATGATTTTGACCTATTTGGAAAGCAATGGCGGTTTTATGACCTTGAATGATAAGTCATCTCCAGACGACATCAAGGCAACCTTTGGCATTTCTAAAGGTCAGTTCAAGAAAGCTTTAGGTGGTCTTATGAAGGCTGGTAAAATCAAGCAAGACCAGTTTGGGACAGAGTTGATTTAAGGAGACATATGAGAAAATCATTTTACACTTGGCTCATGACCGAGCGCAATCCCAAAAGTAACAGTCCCAAAGCTATCTTGGCAGACCTAGCTTTTGAAGAGTCTTCCTTCCCAAAACACACCGATGATTTTGATGAGATGAGTCGCTTTTTGGAAGAACATGCCAGTTTCTCTTTTAACCTAGGAGACTTTGACGCTATCTGGCAAGAATACTTAGAACACTAGCATGATTCACTGGGTTTGGGCTAGTAATTTCTCCATCCCTCTGCTATAATAAAAAGAAATAAAAGAATTAGAGAGGTTCTTTATTTGAAGGAACATTCAATAGACATTCAACTGAGTCATCCAGATGACTTGTTTCATCTTTTTGGTTCCAATGAACGCCATCTCCGTTTGATGGAAGAAGAGCTTGATGTGGTGATTCATGCTCGTACGGAGATTGTCCAGGTTTTGGGAGAAGAGTCTGCTTGCGAGGAAGCTCGTCAGGTTATCCAAGCTTTGATGGTCTTGGTGAACCGTGGGATGACCGTTGGTACGCCAGATGTGGTGACTGCAATTAGCATGGTCAAAAACGATGAAATTGATAAGTTTGTCGCCCTTTACGAAGAAGAAATCATCAAGGACAATACAGGGAAGCCTATCCGTGTCAAAACCCTAGGTCAAAAACTTTATGTGGATAGTGTCAAACAGCATGATGTGACCTTTGGAATCGGACCTGCAGGGACAGGGAAGACCTTCCTTGCAGTGACCTTGGCTGTGACAGCTCTTAAACGTGGTCAGGTTAAGCGGATTATCCTAACACGCCCGGCAGTGGAAGCTGGAGAGAGTCTAGGTTTTCTTCCGGGTGATCTTAAGGAGAAGGTAGATCCTTACCTTAGACCTGTTTATGATGCCTTGTATCAGATTCTGGGGAAAGACCAAACAACTCGTCTCATGGAGCGTGAAATTATCGAGATTGCGCCCCTTGCCTATATGCGTGGACGGACCTTGGACGATGCTTTCGTCATCTTGGATGAGGCGCAAAATACGACCATCATGCAGATGAAGATGTTCTTGACGCGTTTAGGCTTTAATTCTAAGATGATTGTCAATGGAGATATCAGCCAGATTGACCTGCCACGTAATGTCAAGTCAGGTTTGATTGATGCCCAAGAAAAACTCAAGAACATTCACCAGATTGACTTTGTTCATTTTTCAGCCAAGGATGTGGTTCGCCATCCAGTTGTCGCTCAGATTATCCGAGCTTATGAACCAGCTCCAGTTAACAATGAAGAGCGTGAAGAAGTCCAAGAAGAAACAGACTAGCAAAAAAGAGCAGTTCAGGTGGAATTGCTCTTTCTTTTATCTGATAATTAGATTTTTTAGATTAGTTCATCAATTGGAGTATGTTTTTTATCGAGACCTTGGGCTACTGGAATACTGGTTAAGTAACCTTGATAAGTAGTAACACCTTGGCGTAAGCCCTCATCTTCAGAGATTGCTTGTGGAAATCCTTTACCAGCCAAAGCTTCGATATAAGGAAGAGTGACATTGGTTAGGGCAATAGTTGAAGTACGAGCAACCGCACCAGGGATATTGGCAACGGCATAGTGGAGCACACCGTGTTTTTCATAGACAGGCTCATCGTGCGTTGTCACACGGTCAGCTGTCTCGATAACACCACCTTGGTCAACAGCAACGTCAACGATGACTGATCCTGGACGCATTTGCTTGACCATATCATCTGTGACCAGTTTTGGTGCCTTGGCACCTGGGATGAGAACCGCTCCAATCACCACATCCGCATCTCTCACACTGGCTTCGATGTTAAATGAATTGGACATAAGGGTTTGAATTTGGTGACCAAAGACCTCCTCTAAAACGGAGAGACGTTTAGCACTGATATCAAGGATGGTTACTTGTGCACCAAGACCAAGAGCAATTCGAGCAGCATGGGTCCCTACGACACCGCCACCGATGATGGTTACTTTCCCTTTAGGTACACCCGGCACACCACCCAGTAAGACACCAGAACCTCCTGCTTGCTTAGTTAGGAAATGAGCACCGATTTGGACTGCCATACGGCCTGCAACCTCACTCATAGGTACGAGGAGTGGTAATTGACCTTGGGAATCACGGACAGTTTCATAGGCAATCCCAGTTGTTTTTGCTTCCAACATAGCATCTGCTAATTCTGGAGCAGCGGCCATGTGCAAGTAGGTAAAGAGAAGCAGGTCGTCACGTAAGTAACCATATTCAGAAGCTAGTGGTTCTTTTACTTTCACGACTAACTCTGCAGCCCAGGCTTCACCAGCAGTAGCAACAATTTCAGCTCCTTGCTTTTGATAGTCAGCATCAGTAAAGCCAGAACCGAGACCAGCATTTGTTTCGATAAGGACGCGATGACCACGGCCGACTAAGCTGTGGACACCAGCAGGTGTTAGGGCAACACGGTTTTCATTATTCTTAATTTCTTTTGGAATTCCGATTAACATAGAGAAAAACTCCCTTTCTATTGACGGGTTATAAATGATTTATCACATTATCTATAAAATAAGGTGATGATTTTATTCTATATGAAACCGCTTTAAAAAGCAAGAAAAATTTGTTGGAATTTATTTTTTATGCTAGACTGGTAGAAAATATTTTTAAATGGAGGAGAAGTATGGAATCAATCTTTTTAAAACTATCCCAGTATCCAATAATGGAGACTGAGCGTTTATTGCTTAGACCTGTAACTTTGGATGATGCGGAAGCAATGTTTGCCTATGCCTCGGACAGAGAAAATACACGTTACACTTTTCCAACCAATCAAAGCTTGGAAGAAACCAAGAATAACATTGGTCAGTTCTATTTGGCCAATCCCTTGGGGCGTTGGGGAATAGAACTAAAAAGCAATGGCAAATTTATCGGAACCATTGACTTGCACAAGATTGATCCTGCTCTTAAGAAGGCGGCTATTGGCTACATTATCAATAAAAAGTATTGGAATCAAGGATTGACGACAGAAGCCAATCGTGCAGTGATTAAGCTGGCTTTTGAGAAGATTGGAATGAACAAGTTGACCGCTCTTCACGATAAGGACAATCCCGCGTCAGGAAAGGTCATGGAGAAATCAGGCATGCGTTTTTCCCATGCAGAACCATATGCTTGTATGGACCAGCATGAAGAAGGCCGAATCGTGACAAGAGTTCATTATGTCTTGACCAAGGAAGACTATTTTGCAAATAAATAAGCAGTTGAAAAGAAATTTTCAACTGTTTTTTCTTCCTCTTACGAATAATCTAAGAGAGGAGAAAATATGGAAGCAATTATCGAGAAAATTAAAGAGTATAAAATCATTGTTATCTGTACTGGTCTGGGCTTGCTTGTAGGAGGATTTTTCCTGCTAAAGCCAACTCCCCAAACACCTGTCAAGGAAACGAATTTACAGGCAGAAGTTGCAGCTGTTTCCAAGGATTCATCGACCGAAAAGGAAGTGACCAAGGAAGAGAAGGACGAATCGGTTGAACAAGATCTAATCACAGTAGATGTGAAGGGCGCTGTCAAATCACCAGGGATTTATGATTTGCCAGTAGGTAGTCGGGTCAATGATGCTGTTCAAAAGGCGGGTGGATTGACAGAGCAAGCAGATAGCAAGTCGCTCAATCTAGCTCAGAAAGTTAGTGATGAAGCTCTGGTTTACGTTCCCACTAAGGGCGAAGAAGCGGCTAGTCAACAGACTACTTCGGGGACAGCTTCTTCAACAAGCAAGGAAAAGAAGGTCAATCTCAACAAGGCCAGTCTGGAAGAGCTTAAACAGGTCAAAGGATTAGGTGGCAAACGAGCTCAGGACATTATCGATCATCGTGAGACGAATGGCAAATTCAAGTCGGTTGATGAACTTAAGAAGGTCTCTGGCATTGGTGCTAAAACGATAGAAAAGCTAAAAGACTATGTTACAGTGGATTAAGAATTTCCCTATTCCCCTAATCTATCTGAGTTTTCTGTTACTTTGGCTTTACTACGCCATTTTCTCAGCATCCTATCTTGCTTTGTTGGGTTTTGTTTTTCTGTTAGTCTGTCTCTTTATCCAATTTCCTTGGAAATCTGCTGGTAAAGTTCTAGTGATTTGTGGAATCTTTGGTTTCTGGTTTCTATTTCAAAATTGGCAACAGAGTCAAGCGAGTCAAAATTTGGCGGATTCTGTTGAAAGGGTACGGATTTTACCAGACACTATTAAGGTCAATGGTGATAGTCTGTCCTTTCGTGGAAAGTCTGATGGACGAATTTTTCAAGTCTATTATAAACTCCAGTCCGAGGAGGAGAAAGAACAATTTCAAGCTTTAACCGACCTTCATGAGATAGGACTAGAAGGGAAGCTTTCGGAGCCAGAAGGGCAGAGAAATTTTGGTGGCTTTGACTACCAAGATTATCTGAAGACTCAGGGGATTTACCAGACTCTCAATATCAAAAGAATCCAGTCGCTTCAAAAAGTTGGCAGTTGGGATATAGGAGAAAATCTATCCAGTTTACGTCGAAAGGCTGTGGTTTGGATCAAGACGCACTTTCCAGACCCTATGCGCAACTACATGACGGGGCTTCTATTAGGACATCTGGACACGGATTTTGAGGAGATGAATGAGCTTTATTCCAGTCTAGGAATTATCCATCTTTTTGCCTTGTCGGGCATGCAGGTAGGTTTTTTCATGGACGGATTTAAGAAACTTCTCTTGCGATTGGGATTGACCCAAGAAAAGTTAAAATGGCTGACTTATCCCTTTTCCCTTATCTATGCGGGGCTAACTGGATTTTCAGCTTCGGTTATTCGCAGTCTTTTGCAAAAATTATTGGCTCAACACGGCTATAAGGGATTAGATAATTTTGCCTTGACGGTGCTTGTCCTCTTTATTGTCATGCCCAACTTTTTCTTGACAGCAGGAGGAGTCTTGTCCTGCGCTTATGCTTTTATCTTGACCATGACCAGCAAAGAAGGGGAGGGGTTAAAGGCTGTTGCTAGAGAAAGTCTGGTTATTTCTTTGGGAATATTACCCATTCTATCCTTCTATTTTGCGGAATTTCAACCTTGGTCCATCCTTTTGACCTTTGTCTTTTCCTTTCTATTTGACTTGGTCTTCTTACCGCTCTTGTCTATCTTATTTGTCCTTTCCTTTCTCTATCCAGTCATTCAGCTGAATTTTATCTTTGAATGGTTGGAGGGAATGATTCGCTTGGTATCACAGGTGGCAAGTAGACCTCTGGTCTTTGGACAACCCAATGCATGGCTGTTGATACTACTATTAATTTCTTTGGCTTTAGTCTATGATTTGAGGAAAAACATTAAAAGGCTAATAGTATTGAGTTTATTGATTACAGGTCTCTTTTTCCTTACCAAGCATCCACTGGAAAATGAAATTACCATGCTGGATGTTGGGCAAGGGGAAAGCATTTTCCTACGGGATGTAACTGGGAAAACCATTCTCATAGATGTAGGTGGCAAGGTAGAATCTGATAAGAAAATCGAAAAATGGCAAGAAAAGGCGACGACCAGCAATGCCCAGCGAACCTTGATTCCCTATCTCAAAAGTCGAGGAGTGGCCAAGATTGACCAGCTGATTTTGACAAATACGGACAAGGAACATGTTGGTGATTTGCTGGAGGTGACCAAGGCTTTCCATGTAGGGGAGATTTTAGTGTCAAAAGGCAGTCTGAAACAGAAGGAATTTGTGGCAGAACTACAGGCGACTCAAACCAAAGTACGCAGTGTGACAATGGGAGAGAATTTGCCAATTTTTGGTAATCAGTTAGAAGTCCTATATCCAAGGAAAATTGGAGATGGAGGTCATGAAGATTCCATAGTTCTGTATGGGAAACTCTTGGATAAGCACTTTCTTTTCACAGGAAATTTGGTGGAAAAAGGAGAGAAGGACATGCTGAAGTATTATCCTGACCTAGAGGTGGATGTTTTGAAAGCTGGCCAACATGGCTCTAAACAATCATCAAGTTCAGTCTTTTTAGAACAGCTCAAACCAGAGATGACTCTCATCTCAGTTGGAAAGAACAATCGAACCAAACTCCCCCATCAGGAAACCTTGACCCGACTGGAAGGTATCAATAGCAAAGTTTACCGAACTGACCAGCAAGGAGCTATACGTTTTAAGGGATGGAATAGTTGGAAAATCGAAAGTGTTCGATAGGAAGGACAAATATTATATATTGGTAAAATAAACTAAAAATCTGTTGCATAATAATGATAAAAACGATATAATGAAAGCGTCTTCAATATTGATGATATAAAACCATTAAAAATTAGCAAAAACCGTTTAATTAGTTAGTTTATGATCTATTGGTCTTTTTCAGTCCAGTGTATCTGCTGTGACAGTGACTAAAAGTTATAGGTATGATTGGAATACCTACAATAAGTCTAGTATGAATTGCCAGAGATATAACTATATTAATCCCCTGTTATGGTATCGTTATGACAGCTATTCTGAGTATAAAGTTGGCGGAGGCTGGAAGTACAATCGTTATGAGGTACTAAACTACTCCAGTGGAGGCTATTAATCCCTAAAGAGTGATAAAAAGGAGGGCTAGGTATGTTGCAACTTACTCATGTGACCTTAAAAACGCGACAAGTCATCTTACAAGATGTTGATTTTACATTTGAAAAGGGTAGGATTTATGGTATTCTTGCTATCAATGGCTCTGGAAAGACGACACTGTTCCGCGCCATTAGCAATTTAATTCCTATAACTAGTGGAAATATCGTAGCCCCTCCTTCTTTGTTTTATTATGAGAGTATTGAATGGCTGGATGAAAACTTAAGTGGGATGGATTACCTTCGTCTTATCAAAAACATCTGGAAGTCAGGGCTGAACTTGGGGGATGAAATTGATTACTGGGAAATGTCGGACTATGTCAGACTTCCCATTCGCAAGTATTCCTTAGGTATGAAGCAACGCTTGGTGATTGCCATGTATTTCCTCAGTCAGGCGAAATGCTGGCTTATGGATGAGATTACAAATGGCTTAGATGAGTATTATCGACAGAAGTTTTTTGATAGGCTGGCACAAATCGATAGACAAGAACAGCTGGTTCTTTTAAGTTCCCACTATAAGGAAGAGTTGCTTGATGTCTGCGATAGAGTAGTAACCATTCATCAGGGGCAAATAGAAGAGGTTTAGTTTATGAAAGATGTTAGTCTATTTTTATTGAAAAAAGTTTTCAAAAGTCGCTTAAACTGGATTATCTTAGCTTTATTTGTATCTGGACTCGGTGTTACCTTTTATTTAAATAGTCGGACTGCAAACTCACACAGCTTGGAGAGCGAGTTGGAAACCAGTCTTGTAAAAGATGAGAGAATCATCAATGAATATGAAGAGAAACTCTCCCAAATATCTGATACCAGCTCGGAGGAATACCAGTTTGCTAAAGAAAATTTAGACTCGCAAAAAAATCATTTGACTCAAAAGACAGAAATTCTGACTTTATTAAAAGAAGGGCGCTGGAAAGAAGCCTACTATTTGCAGTGGCAAGATGTAGAGAAGAGTTATGAAATTTTATCAAAGGAACCGACTGCTAGTTCTGACTTAAAAATGGCGGTTGACCGCCAACGAAAGATTTACCAAGCCCTGTATCCCTTGAACATAAAAGCACATACTTTGGAGTTTCCGACCCACGGGATTGATCAGATTGTCTGGATTTTAGAGGCTATCATCCCAACCTTGTTTGTAGTTGCTATTATTTTTATGCTAACGCAACTGTTCGCAGAAAGATATCAAAATCATCTGGATACAGCTCAGTTATATCCTTTTTCAAAAGTGACATTTGCAATGTCTTCTCTTGGAGTTGGGGTGGGCTATGTAACTGTGCTGTTTATCGGAATCAGCGGATTTTCTTTTCTAGTGGGAAGTCTGATAAGTGGTTTTGGACAGTTAGATTATCCCTACCCGATTTATAGCTTAGTGAATCAAGAGGTAACTATTGGAAAGATACAAGATGTGTTATTTCCTAGCTTGCTCTTAACTTTCTTAGCCTTTATCGTCATTGTGGAAGTCGTCTACTTGATTGCTTACTTTTTCAAGCAAAAAATGCCTGTCCTCTTTCTTTCACTTATTGGGATTGTTGGCTTATTGTTTGGCATTCAAACAATTCAGCCTCTTCAAAAGATTGCACATCTGATTCCCTTTACTTACTTACGTTCAGTGGAGATTTTATCTGGAGGATTACCTAAGCAAATTGATAATGTCAATCTGAATTGGGACATGGGGCTAGTTTTACTTCCTTGCCTGATTATCCTTTTGTTAGTGGGGATTCTATTTATCGAAAGATGGGGAAGTTTACGGAAAAAGGAAGTTTTTAATAGATTCTAGCTTTCCTATAGGGAAAATAAGTAAAAACTAACATAGAGAGGGAATCAACTTGATTCTCTCTTTTTGATGTAAAGACCCATCCAAAATACAAACACAAACTTTTCAAAAAAATAACTTTTTATCTTGACAAGAGCTAGAAAACTTGGTATCATATAAAAGTTGAGAAAAGCAGAAGTGAGAGCTTCTCGCCTTGTGACATTAAGTTGCCTGGCCCTACGGATGAAAAGTTTCTAAGAAACGCTATCATAACGTGCGGGCTTGTATATTTACGAGTCCGCTATTGTTTTTCTCTAATAAAACAAAAGAGGTGAAAACCATAGCAAAGCAAGACTTATTCATCAATGATGAGATTCGTGTACGTGAAGTTCGCTTGATTGGTCTTGAAGGAGAACAGCTAGGCATCAAGCCACTCAGTGAAGCGCAAGCTTTGGCTGATAACGCTAATGTTGACCTAGTATTGATTCAACCCCAAGCCAAACCGCCTGTTGCAAAAATTATGGACTACGGTAAGTTCAAATTTGAGTACCAGAAGAAGCAAAAAGAACAACGTAAAAAACAAAGTGTTGTTACTGTGAAAGAAGTTCGTCTAAGTCCAACTATTGACAAGGGTGACTTTGATACAAAACTTCGCAATGCACGCAAATTCCTTGAAAAAGGAAATAAAGTTAAGGTATCTATTCGCTTTAAGGGTCGTATGATTACCCATAAAGAGATTGGTGCAAAAGTTTTAGCCGAGTTTGCTGAAGCAACTCAAGATATTGCCATCATCGAACAACGTGCTAAAATGGATGGACGTCAAATGTTCATGCAATTGGCGCCAGCGACTGACAAAAAATAATTGTCAGAAAGTTAAATAAAGGAGAAAAAATCATGCCAAAACAAAAAACACACCGCGCATCAGCTAAACGTTTCAAACGTACAGGTTCTGGTGGACTTAAACGTTTCCGTGCTTACACTTCTCACCGTTTCCACGGAAAAACTAAGAAACAACGTCGTCATCTTCGTAAAGCATCTATGGTGCATTCAGGAGATTACAAACGTATCAAAGCAATGCTTACTCGCTTGAAATAATAGCCTAACAGTAAGTAAACAATTCTAGGAAATATTTGGAGGAAATAAAACATGGCACGTGTTAAAGGTGGCGTTGTATCACGCAAACGTCGTAAACGTATTCTTAAATTAGCAAAAGGTTACTATGGAGCTAAACACATCTTGTTCCGTACTGCAAAAGAACAAGTAATGAACTCTTACTACTATGCATACCGTGACCGTCGTCAGAAAAAACGTGACTTCCGCAAATTGTGGATCACTCGTATCAACGCGGCAGCTCGTATGAACGGACTTTCATACTCACAATTGATGCATGGTTTGAAATTGGCTGAAATCGAAGTTAACCGTAAAATGCTTGCTGACTTGGCTGTTAACGATGCAGCAGCTTTCACAGCTCTTGCAGATGCAGCTAAAGCAAAACTTGGTAAATAATAACAGATAAGACTGGAACAGGATTGTCCCAGTCTTTTTAAAAATAAAGGAGAAAAAAATGGCTTCAAAAATGCTACACACTTGCTTGCGAGTAGAAAATCTTGAAAAATCAATCGCATTTTATCAAGATGCTTTTGGTTTTAAAGAATTGCGTCGCAGAGATTTTCCAGACCATGCCTTCACAATTGTCTATCTAGGACTTGAGGGTGACGACTATGAGTTGGAGTTGACTTATAACTACGATCATGGTCCTTATGTGGTTGGAGATGGGTTTGCCCATATCGCCCTCAGTACACCTGATCTTGAGGCGCTTCATCAAGAGCACAGTGCCAAAGGCTATGAAGTTACTGAGCCAAATGGCCTACCAGGAACTGCACCTAACTATTACTTTGTCAAAGACCCTGATGGATACAAGGTCGAAGTCATTCGTGAAAAATAATCACGTGAGGTCAAGTAGAATGTTCGTTTTCTACTTGACTTTTTTTAGCTGAAAGAGTATACTAGTAAAAATTTAACCTTTAAGGGGAGTCCAGAGAGACTCACAAGGTGTCAGATAAAAGAATAGTACAATTTTCTAGAGGAGACTTTTTGAGTGTACTCTCTTGTCTTGTACGATTTTAACTGAGGCCTTGCACTAGCAAGGTCTTTTCTTTGTCTGGTCCCCTTAAAATTTAAGGAGGAAAAGTCATGAATCCCACATGTAAGAAACGTTTGGGTGCAATTCGTTTAGAAACCATGAAGGTGGTAGCACAGGAGGAAATCGCACCAGCAATCTTTGAATTAGTCCTAGAAGGAGAAATGGTTGAAGCTATGCGAGCAGGCCAATTTCTACATCTGCGTGTTCCTGATGACGCCCATCTTTTGCGTCGTCCTATTTCGATTTCATCTATTGATAAGATTAAGAAGCAGTGTCATCTCATTTATCGGATTGAAGGGGCTGGGACAGCTATTTTCTCAACCCTAAGTCAGGGAGACACTCTTGATGTGATGGGACCTCAGGGGAATGGTTTTGACCTATCTGACCTAGATGAGCAGAGCCATGTTCTCCTCGTTGGTGGTGGGATTGGTGTTCCGCCCTTGCTTGAGGTGGCCAAGGAATTGCATGCACGTGATGTGAAAGTAGTGACTATCCTCGGTTTTGCGAACAAGGATGCTGTTATTTTAGAGACGGAATTGGCCCAATATGGGCAGGTCTTTG
The DNA here is from genome assembly GCA_905221085.1 of bacterium. GTDB lineage: Bacteria > Bacillota > Bacilli > Lactobacillales > Streptococcaceae > Streptococcus. Next base: position 107,665 of record CAJNBT010000005.1, on the reverse strand, counting down.
TAACGACAGATGATGGCTCTTATGGCATTAAGGGAAATGTTTCCGTTGTTATCAATGACTTAGATAGTCAGTTTGATGCTGTTTACTCATGTGGGGCGCCTGGAATGATGAAGTATATCAATCAAACCTTTTATGACCACCCTAGAGCCTATCTATCTCTGGAATCTCGTATGGCTTGTGGGATGGGGGCTTGCTATGCCTGTGTCCTAAAAGTCCCAGAAAGCGAGACGGTCAGCCAACGCGTCTGTGAAGATGGCCCTGTTTTCCGCACAGGAACAGTTGTATTATAAGGAGAAAATCATGACTACAAATCGTTTACAAGTTTCTCTACCAGGCTTGGATTTGAAAAATCCGATTATTCCAGCATCAGGCTGTTTTGGTTTTGGTCAAGAGTATGCCAAGTACTATGATTTAGACCTTTTAGGTTCTATTATGATCAAGGCGACAACCCTTGAACCCCGTTTTGGTAATCCAACTCCAAGGGTGGCAGAGACGCCTGCTGGTATGCTCAATGCAATTGGCTTGCAAAATCCTGGTTTAGAGGTTGTTTTGGCTGAAAAGCTGCCTTGGCTGGAAAGAGAATATCCAAATCTTCCTATTATTGCTAATGTGGCTGGTTTTTCAAAACAAGAGTATGCGTCTGTTTCTCATGGTATTTCCAAGGCAGCTAATGTGAAGGCTATTGAGCTCAATATTTCTTGTCCCAACGTAGATCACTGTAATCATGGACTCTTGATTGGTCAAGATCCAGATTTAGCCTATGATGTGGTGAAAGCAGCTGTGGAAGCCTCTGATGTACCAGTTTATGTCAAACTAACTCCTAGTGTGACGGATATCGTTACTGTCGCAAAAGCTGCAGAAGATGCGGGAGCAAGTGGCTTGACCATGATTAATACTCTAGTTGGAATGCGCTTTGACCTCAAAACTAGAAAACCAATCTTGGCAAATGGAACAGGTGGGATGTCTGGTCCAGCAGTCTTTCCAGTAGCCCTCAAACTCATCCGCCAGGTAGCCCAAACAACAGATCTGCCTATCATTGGAATGGGAGGAGTGGACTCGGCAGAAGCTGCCCTAGAAATGTATATTGCTGGAGCATCTGCCATTGGAGTTGGAACAGCCAACTTTACCAATCCTTACGCCTGCCCTGATATCATCGAAAATTTACCAAAGGTTATGGATAAATATGGCATCAGCAGTCTAGAAAATCTACGCAAGGAAGTAAAAGAGTCTCTGAGGTAAACTGCAATTAATCTGTTTTATAGGAAAGTGAAGCTGGAATAGTGTATTATTGTTTCGAAAATATTGTTAGAAACTAATTTGATTTTCTCAATCTATTTGTTCATATTTTATTTCATTTCACTATAGAATTTTTAATGATTAGTAAGTAAACAAGTTAAAAATCCTGATTTCAAGTAAAATCAGGATTTTTTCATGGATGCGATTTTTTCTGGGTCTGGTGTAACACGGAGGGTCTTTTGTCCTGTGTAAGTGACAAATCCTGGTTTTCCACCAGTTGGTTTATTGAGTTTCTTGACTTCAATCATATCTACCTGAACCAGATTTGACAGGCGACCTTGAGAGAAGTAGGCGGCCAACTCTGCTGCGTCTGTCTTGACTTCATCAGATGGGTCAAGGTTGCCTGAGATGACAACATGGCTTCCAGGGATGTCTTTGGCATGGAACCAAAGTTCCTCCTTGCGTGCCATTTTAAAGGTTAACTCCTCGTTTTGTAGGTTATTTCGGCCGACATAGATGATGGTTTTGCCATCGCTTGCTAGATATTGTTCTGGTTTTTTACGTTTCTGGATTTTTTCCCGTTGTCTTCTGCGGATAAAACCAGTTTGAATCAATTCTTCACGGATTTCAGTGATTTCTTCCAGCCCAGCTTGGTTGAGGACGGTTTCTACACTTTCTAGATAGAGAATAGTGGCCTTGGTTTCTTCAATTAAATCAGTCAAGTATTTGACAGCTTCTTTTAATTTCTGATAACGTTTAAAGTAGCGTTGGGCATTCTGGTTGGGAGTCAATGCCTTATCAAGCGCAATCGTGATAGGTTGGTTGGTGTAGTAGTTGTCTAGGATAACCTGGTCTTGGTCGTTAGGCACTTGGTGGAGGAAGGTTGTTAGCAATTCTCCTTTTTGGCGAAATTCTTCAGCATTGTCTGTCGCTAGTAACTCTTTTTCTTGTTTTTTCAGCTTGTGGCGGTTTTTCTGAAGTTCATTTTCAACACGACGAATCAGTTCACTGGCTTGCTGTTTGACGCGGTCGCGCTCAGCCTTGTCCTTATAGTAGGTGTCCAACAAATCAGAAAGACTGGTAAAAGGTTCTCCCACCTGATTTGCAAAAGGAACTGGACTGAAGGAAGTCTCAGTCAAGCATGGCTTGGTTTCTTGATTGAAAAAGTTACGGAAAGTAGATAGTTTATCACTAACCAGAATGTTTTCCAATTCATTTGCCGTATCACGTCCCAGACCTTGAAAGAGGCTTTGAAGGTTTTTAGCTGTCGTTTCCTGTGTTTGAAGGATTTCAAAGAGCTTTTCATCCTTGATAGTAAAAGGATTGAGAGATTCCGTACTTGGCGGAGCGATGTAGGTCGACCCAGGAAGCAAGGTACGGTAGCTATTTTGTGAAAAACCGACGTGTTTGATAACTTCGAGGATTTTATGACTGCTTTTATCAACCAGTAGAATATTACTGTGTTTACCCATAATTTCGATAATCAAGGTAGCCTGGATATGGTCTCCAATTTCGTTTTTATTGGAAACCGTAATTTCCACAATACGGTCATTTTCCACTTGCTCAATCGACTCAATCAGGGCACCCTGCAAATACTTTCTCAAAACCATGATAAAGGTAGAAGGTTGGGCTGGATTTTCAAAAGTCGTTTGGGTCAGCTGAATGCGTCCAAAAACAGGATGGGCAGAAAGGAGCAGGCGATGGCTTTGGCGATTGTTGCGGATTTGCAAGACCAACTCTTGTTCAAAAGGCTGATTGATTTTCTGGATGCGACCATTCACTAACTCTCTTCGCAATTCCTCAACCATGTGGTGTAAAAAAAATCCGTCAAATGACATCGTTCTCTCCTTGTGATTGTATTCCATAGTATTATATCAAAAAGGTAGAATAAAATCATGGAAATGTGGTATAATAAAGCCAAGTAAAGAGAAACGAGAAGCACATGTATATTGAAATGGTAGATGAAACTGGTCAAGTTTCAAAAGAAATGTTGCAACAAACCCAAGAAATTTTGGAATTTGCAGCCCAAAAATTAGGCAAAGAATACAAGGAGATGGCAGTCACTTTTGTGACCAATGAGCGTAGTCATGAACTCAATCTGGAGTACCGTGACACGGACCGCCCGACAGATGTTATCAGTCTTGAATATAAACCAGAGTTGGAAATTGCCTTTGACGAAGAGGATTTGCTTGAAAATCCTGAATTGGCAGAGATGATGTCTGAGTTTGATGCCTATATTGGGGAACTTTTCATCTCTATCGATAAGGCTCATGAGCAGGCCGAGGAATACGGTCACAGCTTTGAGCGTGAGATGGGCTTCTTGGCAGTACACGGCTTTTTACATATCAATGGCTATGATCACTACACTCCGGAAGAAGAAGCGGAGATGTTCGGTTTACAAGAAGAAATTTTGACAGCCTATGGACTCACAAGACAATAAACGAAAATGGAAAAATCGTGACCTGGTAGCCAGTTTAGAATTTGCCATCATAGGGATTTTTACTGCTATCAAGGAAGAACGCAATATGCGAAAACATGCAGTGACGGCTCTAGTGGTCATCCTTGCAGGTTTTGTTTTTCGGGTGTCACGAATCGAATGGCTCTTTCTCCTATTGAGCATTTTCTTGGTAGTAGCCTTTGAAATTATCAATTCTGCTATCGAAAATGTGGTGGATTTGGCTAGTCACTATCACTTTTCCATGCTGGCTAAAAATGCCAAGGATATGGCGGCTGGCGCGGTATTGGTGGTCTCTTTTTTCGCAGCCTTAACAGGCGCATTAATTTTTCTCCCACGAATCTGGGATTTATTATTTTAAACAGTAAGAGGAAATTATGACTTTTAAATCAGGCTTTGTAGCCATTTTAGGACGTCCCAACGTTGGGAAGTCAACCTTTTTAAATCACGTCATGGGGCAAAAGATTGCCATTATGAGTGACAAGGCGCAGACAACGCGCAACAAAATCATGGGAATTTACACAACTGATAAGGAACAAATCGTCTTTATCGACACACCAGGGATTCACAAGCCTAAAACGGCCCTTGGAGATTTCATGGTTGAGTCTGCCTACAGTACCCTTCGCGAAGTGGATACCGTTCTTTTTATGGTGCCTGCTGATGAAGCGCGTGGCAAAGGGGACGATATGATTATCGAGCGTCTCAAGGCTGCCAAGGTTCCTGTGATTTTGGTTGTGAACAAGATCGATAAGGTTCACCCAGACCAGCTTTTGTCTCAGATTGATGATTTTCGTAATCAAATGGACTTTAAGGAAATCGTTCCAATCTCAGCTCTTCAAGGGAATAACGTCTCTCGTCTAGTGGATATTTTGAGTGAAAATCTGGACGAAGGTTTCCAATATTTCCCAGCTGATCAAATCACAGACCATCCAGAGCGCTTCTTGGTTTCAGAAATGGTTCGTGAGAAAGTCTTGCACCTAACTCGTGAAGAAATTCCGCACTCAGTTGCTGTAGTGGTTGATTCTATGAAACGAGATGAAGAGACAGACAAGGTTCATATCCGTGCAACCATCATGGTCGAACGTGATAGCCAAAAAGGGATTGTCATTGGTAAAGGTGGTGCCATGCTCAAGAAAATTGGGACTATGGCCCGTCGTGATATTGAACTTATGCTAGGGGACAAGGTTTTCCTAGAAACTTGGGTCAAGGTTAAGAAAAACTGGCGAGATAAGAAGCTAGATTTGGCTGACTTTGGCTATAATGAAAAGGAATATTAAGTAGAGGTGGGCTCATGCCTGCTTCTTGTTTTTACAGAAGGAGGATTTATGCCTGAATTACCTGAGGTTGAAACCGTTCGTCGTGGCTTAGAAAAATTGATTTTGGGAAAGAAGATTTCGAGTGTAGAAATTCGCTATCCCAAGATGATTAAGACAGATTTGGACGAGTTTCAAAAGGAAGTGCCTGGTCAAGTTGTTGAGTCAATGGGACGTCGTGGAAAATATTTACTTTTCTACCTGACAGACAAGGTCTTGATTTCCCATTTGCGGATGGAGGGAAAGTATTTTTACTATCCAGACCAAGTACCTGAACGCAAGCATGCCCATGTTTTCTTTCAGTTTGAAGATGGTGGTACGCTTGTTTATGAGGATGTACGCAAGTTTGGTACTATGGAACTGTTTGCGCCAGACCTGTTGGAAGCCTACTTTATTTCTAAGAAACTAGGTCCGGAGCCAAGGGAGCAAGACTTTGATTTGCAGGTCTTTCAAGCTGCCCTAGCCAAGTCCAAAAAGCCTATCAAATCCCATCTCCTAGACCAGACTTTGGTAGCTGGACTTGGCAATATCTATGTGGATGAGGTTCTCTGGCGAGCTCAGGTTCATCCAGCCAGACCTTCCCAGACTTTGACAATAGAGGAAGAGATAGCTATTCATGACCAGACCATTGCTGTTTTGGGACAGGCTGTTGAAAAAGGTGGTTCCACCATTCGAACATATACCAATGCCTTTGGGGAAGATGGAACCATGCAGGATTTTCATCAAGTCTATGACAAGGCTGGTCAAGAATGTTCACGTTGTGGCACTGTGATTGAGAAAATCCAACTAGGCGGACGAGGAACTCATTTTTGTCCTCAGTGCCAAAGGAGGGGCTGATGGGAAAAATCATTGGAATCACTGGGGGAATTGCCTCTGGTAAGTCAACTGTGACAAATTTTCTAAGAAAGCAAGGCTTTCAAGTAGTGGATGCCGACGCAGTCGTCCACCAACTACAGAAACCTGGTGGTCGTCTGTTTCAGGCTCTAGTCCAGCACTTTGGTCAAAAAATTATCTTAGAAAATGGAGAACTCAATCGCCCTCTCCTAGCTAGTCTTATCTTTTCAAATCCTGAGGAACGGGAATGGTCTAGGATAACTCAAGGAGAGATTATCCGTGAGGAACTAGCTACATTAAGAGACCAATTGGCTCAGACAGAAGAGATTTTCTTCATGGATATTCCCCTACTTTTTGAGCAGGACTACGTCTCTTGGTTTGATGAGACTTGGTTGGTCTATGTGGACCGAGATGTCCAAGTGGAACGTTTAATGAAAAGGGATCAGCTATCCAAGGATGAAGCTGAGTCTCGTCTGGCAGCCCAGTGGACTTTAGAAAAAAAGAAAGATTTGGCCAGCCATGTTCTAGACAACAATGGCAATCAGAACCAGCTTCTTACTCAAGTGCGTATCCTTCTTGAGGGAGGTAGCTAAGATGACAGAGATTAACTGGAAGGATAATCTGCGCATTGCCTGGTTTGTTAATTTTCTGACAGGAGCCAGTATTTCCTTAGTTGTGCCTTTTATGCCCATCTTTGTGGAAAGTCTGGGTGTAGGGAGTGAGCAAGTCGCTTTTTATGCAGGCTTAGCAATTTCTATCTCTGCTATTTCCGCGGCGCTCTTTTCTCCTATCTGGGGTATTCTTGCTGACAAATACGGTCGAAAACCCATGATGATTCGAGCTGGTCTAGCCATGACTATCACTATGGGAGGATTAGCATTTGTACCAAATATTTATTGGTTAATCTTTCTTCGGTTATTAAACGGTGTATTTGCGGGTTTTGTTCCTAATGCCACAGCCCTGATAGCCAGTCAGGTTCCCAAGGAGAAATCAGGCTCTGCCTTAGGTACTTTGTCTACAGGCGTAGTTGCAGGTACTCTAACTGGTCCTTTTATTGGTGGCTTTATCGCAGAATTATTTGGCATTCGTACTGTTTTCTTACTGGTTGGTAGTTTTCTATTTTTAGCTGCTATTTTGACTATTTGCTTTATCAAGGAAGATTTTCAACCAGTAGCCAAGGAAAAGGCCATCTCAACAAAGGAATTATTTACATCAGTTAAATATCCCTATCTTTTGGTTAACCTCTTTCTGACCAGTTTTGTCATCCAATTTTCAGCCCAATCAATCGGCCCTATCTTAGCTCTGTATGTACGCGACTTAGGCCAGACAGAGAATCTTCTTTTTGTATCTGGTTTGATTGTATCCAGTATGGGTTTTTCCAGTATGATGAGTGCAGGAGTCATGGGAAAGCTAGGTGACAAGGTGGGCAACCATCGCCTCTTAGTTGTAGCCCAGTTTTATTCAGTTATCATCTATCTCCTCTGTGCCAATGCCTCTAACCCGCTTCAACTAGGACTCTATCGTTTCCTCTTTGGCTTGGGAACCGGTGCGCTGATACCTGGGGTCAATGCCCTTCTCAGCAAGATGACTCCCAAAGTCGGCATTTCGAGGGTCTTTGCCTTCAATCAGGTATTCTTTTATCTGGGAGGTGTCGTTGGGCCCATGGCAGGTTCTGCAGTAGCAGGTCAATTTGGCTACCATGCTGTCTTCTATGCGACAAGCCTTTGTGTTGCCTTTAGTTGCCTCTTTAACCTGCTTCAATTTCGAACATTATTAAAAGTAAAGGAAATCTAGTGCGAGTAAAAATTAATCTAAAATGCTCCTCTTGTGGCAGTATCAATTACCTAACCAGTAAAAATTCAAAAACTCATCCAGACAAGATTGAGGTTTTAAAGTATTGTCCCAAGGAAAGAAAAGTAACCCTACATCTTGAATCTAAGTAGATTTTATGGTAAAATAATAGGGATTTTAAGGAGTTTGATATGTATAACCTATTATTAACCATTTTATTAGTATTATCTGTTGTGATTGTGATTGCGATTTTCATGCAACCAACCAAAAACCAATCCAGCAATGTATTTGATGCCAGCTCAGGTGATTTGTTTGAACGCAGTAAAGCTCGCGGTTTTGAAGCTGTAATGCAGCGTTTGACAGGGATTTTAGTCTTTTTCTGGCTAGCCATTGCCTTAGCATTGACGGTATTATCAAGTAGATAAGAAAATAATGGGCAGGACTAGGTCTTTGCCTCTTTTTATTTTTAAAGGATGTTTGAGAAGGTTTTACAGTAAAAGAAAAGAAAAAATCTAGAAAGAAAATATGAAAGATAGAATAAAAGAATATTTGCAAGACAAGGGAAAGGTGACTGTCAATGACTTGGCTCAGGCTTTGGGAAAAGACGGTTCCAAGGATTTTCGTGAGTTGATTAAAACCTTGTCCTTAATGGAAAGAAAGCACCAGATTCGCTTTGAAGAAGATGGAAGTCTGGCTTTGGAAGCCAAGAAAAAACATGAGATTACCCTCAAGGGGATTTTTCATGCCCATAAAAATGGCTTTGGCTTTGTCAGCCTGGAAGGCGAAGAGGACGACCTTTTTGTAGGGAAAAATGATGTCAACTATGCTATTGATGGTGATACCGTTGAGGTCGTCATCAAGAAAGTCGCTGACCGCAACAAGGGAACAGCTGCCGAAGCCAAAATTATTGATATCTTAGAACACAGCCTGACAACAGTTGTCGGCCAAATCGTTCTAGATCAGGAAAAGCCTAAGTATGCTGGCTACATCCGTTCGAAAAACCAGAAAATCAGCCAACCGATCTATGTTAAGAAACCAGCCCTTAAACTGGAGGGAACAGAAGTTCTCAAGGTCTTTATTGACAAATACCCAAGCAAGAAACATGATTTCTTTGTCGCGAGTGTCCTCGATGTGGTGGGACATTCAACGGATGTCGGAATCGATGTTCTTGAGATTTTGGAGTCTATGGACATTGTATCCGAGTTTCCAGAAGCCGTTGTCAAGGAAGCGGAAAGTGTGCCTGATGCTCCGTCTCAAAAGGATATGGAAGGTCGTCTGGATTTGAGAGATGAGATTACCTTCACCATTGATGGCGCGGATGCCAAGGACTTGGACGATGCGGTGCATATCAAGGCCTTGAAAAATGGAAATCTGGAGCTTGGTATTCACATAGCAGATGTTTCCTATTATGTGACAGAAGGTTCTGCCCTGGACAAGGAAGCCCTTAATCGCGCTACTTCAGTCTATGTAACAGACCGTGTGGTTCCAATGCTTCCAGAGCGTTTGTCAAATGGCATCTGCTCTCTCAATCCCCAAGTTGACCGTCTGACCCAGTCTGCCATTATGGAGATTGATAAACATGGTCGTGTAGTCAACTACACCATCACACAAACGGTTATCAAGACAAGCTTCCGTCTGACCTATAGTGATGTCAATGATATCCTAGCTGGCGACGAGGAAAAGAGACAAGAATATCAGAAAATTGTTCCAAGTATTGAACTTATGGCTAAGCTCCATGAAACTCTAGAAAACATGCGTGTGAAACGTGGAGCTCTCAATTTCGATACCAATGAAGCCAAGATTTTAGTGGATAAACAAGGTAAGCCTGTTGATATCGTTCTTCGTCAGCGTGGTGTTGCCGAGCGCATGATTGAGTCCTTTATGCTGATGGCCAATGAAACAGTTGCTGAGCATTTTAGCAAGCTGGATTTGCCTTTTATCTATCGAATTCACGAGGAGCCTAAGGCTGAAAAAGTTCAGAAGTTTATTGATTATGCTTCGAGTTTTGGCTTGCGCATTTATGGGACTGCCAGTGAGATTAGCCAGGAGGCCCTCCAAGACATCATGCGTACTGTTGAGGGAGAACCTTATGCAGATGTATTGTCCATGATGCTTCTTCGCTCCATGCAGCAGGCTCGTTATTCGGAGCACAATCATGGCCACTATGGACTAGCTGCTGACTATTATACTCACTTTACCAGTCCGATTCGTCGTTATCCAGACCTTCTTGTTCACCGTATGATTCGTGACTACGGCCGTTCTAAGGAAATAGCAGAGCATTTTGAGCAAGTGATTCCAGAGATTGCGACCCAGTCTTCCAACCGTGAACGTCGTGCCATTGAGGCTGAGCGTGAAGTCGAAGCCATGAAAAAGGCTGAGTACATGGAAGAATACGTGGGCGAAGAGTATGATGCAGTTGTATCAAGTATTGTCAAGTTCGGTCTCTTTGTCGAATTGCCAAATACGGTTGAAGGCTTGATTCACATCACCAATTTGCCTGAGTTCTACCATTTCAACGAACGTGATTTGACCCTTCGTGGAGAGAAATCAGGAACAACCTTTCGTGTAGGTCAGCAGATTCGCATTCGGGTTGAAAGAGCGGATAAGATGACAGGTGAAATTGACTTCTCTTATATCCCAAGTGAGTTTGATGTGATTGAAAAAGGCTTGAAACAGTCTAATCGTAGCGACAGAGGGCGTGGTTCAAATAGTCGTTCAGATAAGAAAGAAGACAAGAGAAAATCAGGACGCTCAAATGATAAGCGCAAGCATTCACAAAAAGACAAGAAGAAAAAAGGAAAGAAACCTTTTTATAAGGAAGTAGCTAAGAAAGGAGCCAAACATGGCAAAGGGCGAGGGAAAGGTCGTCGCACAAAATAAAAAGGCGCGTCATGACTATACAATCGTAGATACGCTAGAGGCAGGGATGGTCCTGACTGGAACTGAAATCAAGAGTGTACGAGCTGCTCGAATCAATCTCAAGGATGGCTTTGCCCAAGTAAAAAATGGAGAAGTTTGGTTGAGCAATGTTCATATCGCTCCTTACGAAGAGGGCAATATCTGGAACCAGGAACCAGAACGTCGTCGCAAACTCCTGCTCCATAAGAAACAAATCCAAAAATTAGAACAAGAGACTAAAGGGACAGGTATGACCCTGGTTCCCCTAAAAGTCTATATCAAAGATGGCTATGCCAAGCTCCTTTTAGGTTTAGCTAAAGGGAAGCATGACTATGATAAACGGGAGTCAATCAAGCGACGTGAGCAGAATCGTGATATTGCGCGTGTGATGAAAGCAGTCAACCAGCGATAAAAAGAGGAATGAAGATGGAAAAACTAGTTGCCTATAAACGCATGCCCTTGTGGACTAAAGAAACCATGCCAGAGGCTGTTCAGCAGAAACACAATACCAAGGTTGGGACTTGGGGGAAAATTTCTGTCTTGAAGGGAGCTCTCAAGTTTATTGAATTGACAGAAGATGGTGAGGTTCTAGCTGAGCACCTCTTTGAAGCAGGAGCCGACAATCCCATGGCACAACCACAAGCCTGGCACCGAGTGGATGCAGCCACAGATGATGTGGAATGGTATTTGGAGTTTTATTGTAAACCTGAGGATTATTTTCCTAAGAAATACAATACCAATCCTGTTCATTCAGAGGTACTAGAGGCTATGCAGACAGTAAAACTAGGGAAAGCTTTAGATTTGGGCTGTGGTCAAGGTCGTAATGCACTCTTTCTAACCCAGCAAGGTTTTGATGTGACAGCTGTAGATCAAAATGAACTGGCTCTTGAAATCTTGCAAAGCATTGTGGAGCAAGAAGACCTGGACATGCCAGTCGGTCTTTACGATATCAATTCAGCCAGTATTAGCCAAGCCTATGATTTCATCATATCGACAGTTGTTTTGATGTTTTTGCAAGCAGACCGCATTCCTGAAATTATCAAAAATATGCAGGAGCATACCACTGTTGGTGGCTATAATCTTATCGTCTGTGCCATGGACACGGAAGATTACCCTTGCTCAGTGAACTTCCCATTTACCTTTAAAGAAGGGGAATTGGCAGACTATTACAAGGACTGGGAATTGATCAAGTACAATGAAAATACAGGCCATCTTCACCGTCGCGATGAGAATGGCAATCGTATTCAACTACGCTTTGCGACCATGCTAGCTAAAAAAATCAAATAAGGATGAATGAAGATTAGGAAATTTCCTGATCTTTTTTCTTTTTTACGAATAGATAAGATAGAAGAATTGACAAAAATACGCATTATAAGTATAATTTTAGATAGAAAGGTGACGATAAATGCCAATCACAGGTAAGGAAATGGTAAAATTAGCTTTTGCAAATGGATGGATTGAAGTTCGTAAGAGAGGAAGTCATCATCATTTTAAGAAAGAAGGGGTTCCCTATCTTGTCACTATTCCAGTTCACGGTAATGAGGATCTAGGAAAAGGTTTAGAGAGAAAAATATTAAAAGATTTGGGATTATAGTTGATTTGGAAATTGTGGAGGTGTATTATGCTAAAATCTTATCCTGCTATTTTTCATAGAGAAGGCACTGGATACTGGGTTGAATTTCCTGAATTTGGAGGCGGGACTGAAGGAGCAACGATTGAACTTGCAATGAAAAATGCTCGGGAAATGCTTGAGAGTGTTTTAGCTTCTTATATTGATGAAGGACTGGCTTTGCCTACTCCTAGTGACATTGCTGAGTTGAAAGCTCCTGATGGATTTGTGACTTTGATTCAGGTGAATCCCTTGCCTTTCGTAAAGAATAATAAAGCGATTCGAAAAAATGTTACGGTTCCAGAGTGGCTAGTCAGACTTGCAGATCGTGAGAAAGTGAACTATTCTGAAGTGTTGACACAAGCTCTTGAAAGTCGCTTGCAACTCTAAAATTATAGAGTGATGAAGATTAGGAAATTTCCTGATCTTTTTCTTTTTTACGAATAATATAGAAAAGGAGGGAAATCATGTTTGTTGCGAGAGATGCTAGGGGAGAGTTAGTAAATGTGTTAGAAGACAAGCTTGAGAAGCAAGCATACACCTGCCCAGCTTGTGGAGGTCAGCTCCGTTTGCGTCAAGGTTCAAGTGTACGAACCCATTTTGCCCATAAATCCTTAAAAGACTGTGATTATTCCTCTGAAAATGAAAGCCCAGAACACCTGTCCAATAAGGAATTCCTCTATCACTGGTTGAAAAAAGAGGCAGAGGTACAATTAGAATACCCGTTTCCAGAACTTAAACAGATTGCGGATGTGTTTGTAAATGGTAGTCTAGCTTTAGAAGTTCAGTGTAGTCCCTTGCCTCAAAAAATTCTTAAGGAGCGTAGTGAGGGTTACCGTAGTCAAGGTTACCAAGTACTGTGGTTGCTGGGTCAAAAACTTTGGCTCAAGGAGCGTTTGACTCGTCTGCAACAAGGTTTTCTTTATTTCAGTCAAAATATGGGCTTTTATGTTTGGGAAGTAGACAAGGAAAAACAGCTTTTAAGGATCAAATACCTGATTTATCAGGATCTACGCGGTAAACTCCATTATCAAATCAAGGAATTTTCCTATGGTCAAGGTAGTTTATTGGAAATATTGCGTCTTCCCTATAAGAAACAAAAAATATCTCATTTTACAGTTTCTCAAGATAAGGACATCTGTCGCTATATCCGGCAACAATTGTATTATCAAAATCCTTTTTGGATGAAAGAACAAGCAGAAGCCTATCAAAAGGGAGAGAATATCCTGACTTATGAGCTAAAAGCATGGTATCCCCAAATTAGACCACTAGTGGGCAAATTTTTCCAGATTGAACAAGACTTGAATAGCTATTATCAGCACTTTTACACCTATTATCAAGAAAATCCTCAAAATGATTGGCAAAAGCTCTATCCACCAGCCTTTTATCAGCAATATTTCTTGAAAAATATGGTAGAATAGAAAGGATGGAGGAATCTAATGGTATTACAAAGAAATGAAATAAATGAAAAAGATACATGGGATCTATCAACGATCTACCCAACTGACCAGGCTTGGGAAGAAGCCTTAAAAGATTTAACAGAACAATTGGAGACAGTAGCCCAGTATGAAGGCCATCTCCTAGATAGTGCGGATAGCCTACTCGAAATCACTGAATTTTCTCTTGAAATGGAACGCCAGATGGAGAAGCTTTACGTTTATGCTCATATGAAAAATGACCAGGACACACGTAAAGCCAAGTACCAAGAGTACTATGCCAAGGCTATGACTCTCTATAGCCAGCTAGACCAAGCCTTTTCATTCTATGAACCTGAATTTATGGAAATCAGTGAAAAGCAGTATGCTGACTTTTTAGAAGCTCAGCCAAAATTGCAGGTTTATCAACACTATTTTGACAAGCTTTTGCAAGGCAAGGAACACGTTCTTTCACAACGCGAAGAAGAATTATTGGCTGGCGCTGGAGAAATCTTTGGTTCGGCAAGTGAAACTTTCGCTATCTTGGACAATGCGGATATTGTGTTCCCTTATGTCCTCGACGATGATGGTAAGGAAGTTCAGCTCTCTCATGGGACTTACACACGTTTGATGGAGTCTAAAAATCGTGAGGTGCGTCGTGGTGCTTATCAAGCACTTTATGCGACTTATGAACAATTCCAACACACCTATGCCAAAACCTTGCAAACCAATGTTAAGGTGCAAAACTACCGTGCCAAAGTTCGCAACTACAAGAGCGCTCGTCATGCAGCCCTAGCAGCCAATTTTGTTCCAGAGAGTGTTTATGACAATTTGGTAGCAGCAGTTCGCAAGCATTTGCCACTCTTGCATCGTTACCTTGAACTTCGTTCAAAAATCTTGGGAATTTCAGACCTCAAAATGTACGATGTCTATACACCACTTTCATCTGTTGAATACAGTTTTACCTACCAAGAAGCCTTGAAAAAGGCAGAAGAAGCCTTGTCAGTCTTGGGTGAGGATTACTTGAGCCGTGTTAAACGTGCCTTCAGTGAGCGTTGGATTGATGTTTATGAAAATCAAGGCAAGCGTTCAGGGGCTTACTCTGGTGGTTCTTACGATACAAATGCCTTTATGCTTCTTAACTGGCAGGACAATCTAGACAATCTCTTTACTCTTGTTCATGAAACAGGTCACAGTATGCATTCAAGCTATACTCGTGAAACTCAGCCTTATGTTTACGGAGATTATTCTATCTTCTTAGCTGAGATTGCATCAACTACCAATGAAAATATCTTGACGGAGAAATTATTGGAAGAAGTGGAAGATGATGCAACGCGCTTTGCTATTCTCAATAACTTCCTAGACGGTTTCCGTGGAACAGTTTTCCGCCAAACTCAATTTGCTGAGTTTGAACACGCTATTCACCAAGCGGATCAAAATGGTGAAGTCTTGACAAGCGATTTCCTAAATAAACTCTACGCAGACTTGAACCAAGAGTATTATGGTTTGAGTAAGGAAGACAATCCTGAAATCCAATACGAGTGGGCTCGCATTCCACACTTCTACTATAACTACTATGTATATCAATATTCAACAGGCTTTGCAGCAGCTTCAGCCCTGGCTGAAAAAATTGTCCATGGTAGTCAAGAAGACCGTGACCGCTATATCGACTACCTCAAGGCAGGTAAATCTGACTATCCACTTAATGTCATGAGAAAAGCTGGTGTTGATATGGAGAAGGAAGACTATCTCAACGATGCCTTTGCAGTCTTTGAACGTCGTTTGAATGAGTTTGAAGCCCTTGTTGAAAAATTGGGATTGGCATAAGATGGTTGAATCGTATAGTAAGAATGCCAACCATAACATGCGTCGTCCTGTTGTCAAAGAAGAAATTGTGAACTTGATGCGCCAGCGCCAAAAGCAAGTCACAGGTTCTTTGAAAGAATTGGAAGACTTTGCTCGCAAGGAAAATATTCCCATTATTCCCCATGAAACGGTTGCTTATTTCCGTTTTCTCATGGAAACTATTCAGCCTAAAAACATTCTGGAAATTGGGACGGCTATCGGTTTTTCAGCTCTCTTGATGGCAGAACATGCGCCAGATGCCAAAATTACAACCATTGACCGCAATCCAGAAATGATTGGTTTTGCTAAGGAAAATTTTGCCCAGTTTGACAGTCGCAAGCAAATCACACTCCTAGAGGGAGATGCGGTAGATGTCTTATCTACCTTGACAGAGTCTTATGATTTTGTCTTTATGGATTCTGCCAAGTCTAAATACATTGTCTTTCTGCCAGAAATCCTCAAACACTTGGAAGTTGGAGGTGTGGTTGTCTTGGATGATATTTTCCAAGGTGGTGATGTTGCCAAGGATATTATGGAAGTCCGTCGAGGCCAGCGAACCATTTACAGAGGACTTCAAAGACTATTTGATGCAACCTTAGATAATCCAGGACTCACAGCAACATTAGTACCTCTGGGGGACGGTATTCTCATGCTTCGTAAAAATGTAGCAGATGTTCAACTGCCTGAAAGCGAATGATTTTCAGAAAAATTTAAGAAAATATAGTAAAATAGATAGGGTAACACTTATCTCAAAGGAGTAGACATGAAGAAAAAACTATTGGCAGGTGCCATTACACTATTATCAGTAGCAACTTTAGCAGCTTGTTCGAAAGGTTCAGAAGGGGCAGACCTTATCAGCATGAAAGGAGATGTTATCACTGAACATCAGTTTTATGAGCAAGTGAAGAGCAATCCTTCAGCTCAACAAGTGTTGTTGAACTTGACTATCCAAAAAGTATTTGAGAAACAATATGGCTCAGAAGTGGATGACAAAGAAGTCAATGACACTATTGCCGAAGAAGAGAAACAATATGGTGACAACTATCAACGTGTCTTGTCGCAAGCAGGAATGACCCTTGAAACACGTAAAGCTCAAATTCGTACAAGTAAATTAGTTGAGTTGGCAGTTAAGAAGGCAGCAGAAGCTGAATTGACAGATGATGCTTATAAGAAAGCCTTTGATGAATACACTCCAGATGTAACGGCTCAAATTATCCGTTTGGACAATGAAGACAAGGCCAAAGAAATTCTTGAAAAAGCAAAAGCTAGTGATGCAGACTTTGCTCAATTAGCTAAAGATAACTCAACTGATGAGAAAACTAAAGCGAATGGTGGAGAAATCACCTTTGATTCTGCTTCAACAGAAGTACCAGAACAAGTTAAAAAAGCAGCTTTCGCTTTAGATGTAAACGGTATTTCTGATGTGATTAGTGTTACTGGAACACAAGCATACAGCAGCCAATATTACATTGTAAAACTCACTAAGAAAACAGAAAAATCATCTAATATTGATGACTACAAAGAAAAATTAAAAACTGTTATCTTAACTCAAAAACAAAATGATGCATCATTTGTTCAAAGTATTATCGGAAAAGAATTGCAGGCAGCCAACATCAAGGTTAAAGATCAAGCCTTCCAAAATATTTTCACTCAATATATCGGTGGTGGAGATTCAAGCTCAAGCAGTTCTTCAAAAGAATAAAACAGAAAAGGGCCAAGTGCTCTTTTTCTTATGAGAAAATCTTCTATCTTAAGGGTAAGAGTTTTTTTCTTTCGGAAAAAATGGTATAATAGCAATCAAAACTAGAAAATAAACGGAATTTGGGAATAATTTCTTTTGTTCTCATTAGATTGGTGATACTATGAAGATTAGTAAGAGGCACCTATTAAACTATTCTATCTTAGTTCCTTATTTGCTTTTATCTATTTTGGGCTTAATTGTTGTCTATTCTACAACCAGTGCCATTCTTATCGAAGAAGGTAAAAGTGCCCTGCAATTAGTTCGAAGTCAGGGAATGTTTTGGGGCTTTAGTTTAATATTGATTGCCTTGATATATAAGCTAAAACTGAATTTTTTAAGAAAAGAACGACTTTTATTTATTGTTATGTTTGTTGAGCTAATTCTATTGGCTCTGGCTCGCTTAATTGGTACGCCGGTCAATGGAGCCTATGGTTGGATATCAGTAGGACCTTTGACCATTCAGCCAGCTGAGTATTTGAAGATTATTATCGTCTGGTACTTGGCCCAACGTTTTTCAAAACAACAGGATGAAATCGCTGTTTATGATTTCCAAGTTTTAACTCAAAATCAATGGCTTCCTCGTGCTTTTAATGATTGGCGTTTTGTCCTCTTGATTATGATAGGAAGTTTGGCTATTTTCCCAGATTTGGGGAATGCTACTATCCTAGCTTTGGTTGCCTTGATTATGTACACAGTTAGTGGGATTGCTCATCGCTGGTTTGTAGCCTTTATTGGTCTTTTGTTTGGAGTTTCTGCCCTTTCCTTAACAGCTATTGATATGATAGGGGTTGATAAGTTTTTAAAAGTTCCAGTATTTGGATATGTGGCCAAGCGTTTCAGTGCCTACTTTAATCCCTTTGCTGATTTGGCAGGAGCAGGCCACCAACTTGCAAATTCCTACTTTGCCATGGTCAATGGTGGATGGTTTGGTCTAGGTTTAGGAAATTCAATTGAAAAACGTGGCTATTTACCAGAAGCCCATACAGACTTTGTATTTTCAATTGTCATTGAAGAGTTTGGATTTGTGGGTGCCAGCTTGATTTTAGCACTTGTCTTTTTCCTCATTTTGCGAATTATCCTAGTAGGAATTCGTGCTAAGAATCCCTTTAATTCCATGATGGCGATTGGAGTTGGGGGGATGATGTTGGTACAGGTCTTTGTTAATATCGGTGGAATTTCTGGTATTATTCCTTCAACAGGAGTTACCTTCCCCTTCTTATCGCAAGGAGGAAACAGTCTCCTAGTCTTATCTGTAGCCATCGCCTTTGTCTTAAATATTGATGCAAGTGAAAAACGTGCCAAATTGTATGAGGAGTTAGAAGCTCACTCATCAAACTATATGTAGAGCTGAGAGTAGAAAGGATTGCCTATGTCTCTTCAAAAATTAGAAAACTATAGTAATAAAGCTGTCGTGCAAGAAGAAGTATTGATTTTAACAGAATTGTTAGAAGATATCACTAAAAATATGCTTGCTCCAGAAACTTTTGAAAAAATCATGCAGTTGAAGGAATTATCAACTCAAGAAGATTATCAAGGCTTGAACCAATTGGTTACTAGCCTGACAAATGATGAAATGGCTTATATTTCACGCTATTTCTCTATCTTGCCCCTCTTGATTAATATTTCAGAAGATGTGGATTTAGCTTATGAAATCAACCACCAAAATAATATCGATCAAGATTATCTTGGTAAATTGTCAGCAACGATTAAAATGGTTGCAGAAAAAGAAAATGCGGTTGAAATTTTAGAACATTTGAATGTTGTTCCAGTTTTGACTGCCCATCCAACACAAGTACAACGTAAGAGTATGTTGGATTTGACAAATCATATCCATACCCTCTTGCGTAAGTATCGTGATGTGAAGCTAGGCTTGATTAATAAGGAAAAATGGCATAATGATCTCCGTCGTTACATCGAGATTATCATGCAAACAGATATGATTCGTGAAAAGAAATTGAAAGTTACTAATGAAATCACGAATGTTATGGAATACTACAATAGTTCATTCCTGAAAGCTGTTCCTCATTTGACTGCTGAGTACAAGCGCCTGGCTAAAAAACATGGCTTGGAGTTGAAACATCCTAAACCAATTACCATGGGCATGTGGATTGGTGGAGACCGTGATGGGAATCCTTTTGTTACAGCAGATACCTTGAAACAATCTGCTATGACTCAGTGTGAAGTCATCATGAACTACTATGATGAAAAGATTTACCAGCTCTATCGTGAATTCTCCCTCTCAACCAGTATTGTCAATGTGAGTAAGCAAGTCAGAGAAATGGCTCGCCAATCCAAGGATAACTCGATTTATCGTGAAAAAGAGCTTTACCGCCGTGCCTTGTTTGATATTCAATCAAAAATCCAAGCAACAAAAAACTATCTGATTGAGGATAAGGAAGTTGGAGCTCGCTATGAAACAGCTAATGATTTTTATAAGGATTTAATTACTATTCGTGATTCCCTCTTGGAAAATAAGGGTGAAGCACTGATTTCTGGTGATTTTGTTGAGTTGATTCAGGCAGTTGAAATTTTTGGTTTCTATTTGGCATCTATTGACATGCGTCAAGATTCTAGTGTTCATGAGGCCTGTGTAGCAGAACTCTTAAAATCAGCAGGAATTCATTCTCATTACAGTGAACTAAGTGAAGAAGAAAAATGCCAGCTTCTTTTGAAAGAATTAGAAGAAGATCCACGTATTCTTTCTGCCACTCATGTTGAAAAATCAGAGTTACTTGAAAAAGAATTGACCATCTTTAAAGCTGCTCGTAAGTTGAAAGATAAGTTGGGTGATGATGTTATTCGTCAAACCATTATTTCACATGCAACCAGCGTATCAGACATGCTGGAATTGGCTATCTTGCTAAAAGAAGTAGGGTTAGTTGATAAAGAAAGAGCTCGTGTCCAAATCGTTCCTCTCTTTGAAACAATTGAGGACTTGGACCACTCAGAAGAAACTATGAGAGAATACCTTTCTCTTCCTCTTGCTAAGAAATGGATTGCTTCACGTAATAACTACCAAGAAATCATGCTTGGTTACTCTGATAGTAATAAAGATGGTGGCTACCTATCATCATGTTGGACCCTCTACAAGGCTCAACAACAATTGACTGCTATTGGAGATGAATTTGGCGTTAAGGTTACCTTCTTCCATGGCCGTGGTGGGACTGTCGGTCGTGGTGGTGGACCAACCTATGAAGCCATCACATCTCAACCGCTCAAGTCTATCAAGGATCGTATCCGTTTGACGGAGCAGGGTGAAGTAATTGGGAATAAATACGGTAACAAAGACGCAGCCTACTATAACCTTGAAATGTTAGTATCTGCAGCCATTAACCGTATGATTACGCAGAAGAAGAGCGATACCAATACATCAAATCGTTATGAAGCCATTATGGACCAAGTAGTGGACCGTAGTTATGATATCTACCGTGATTTGGTTTTTGGTAATGACCATTTCTATGATTATTTCTTTGAGTCAAGTCCAATTAAGGCTATTTCAAGCTTTAATATCGGTTCACGTCCAGCCGCTCGTAAGACCATTACAGAAATCGGTGGTTTGCGTGCCATTCCATGGGTCTTCTCATGGTCGCAAAGTCGTGTGATGTTCCCTGGCTGGTATGGAGTTGGTTCAAGCTTCAAAGAATTTATCGATAAGAATCCAGAAAATATCGCTATTCTACGAGATATGTACCAAAATTGGCCTTTCTTCCAATCACTTCTTTCAAATGTTGATATGGTCTTGTCAAAATCAAATATGAATATTGCTTTTGAATATGCCAAACTTTGTGAAGATGATCAAGTAAAAGCAATCTATGAGACTATTCTAAATGAATGGCAAGTCACCAAGGAAGTTATCTTGGCTATCGAAGGTTACGATGAACTCTTGGCTGAAAATCCATATCTAAAAGCAAGTTTGGATTACCGTATGCCTTACTTTAATATCCTCAACTATATCCAGTTGGAGTTGATTAAACGTCAACGCCGAGGAGAATTATCAAGCGATCAAGAAAAATTAATCCATACAACCATCAACGGAATTGCAACAGGATTGCGTAATTCAGGCTGATACCTATCAAACTTCCTCATTTCTATAGGGGAAGTTTTTGAATATTTCAAAAAAATACTCAAAGAGTCTTGACAAGTAATTGAAAAATGATATAATTTAAACA
Organism: bacterium; assembly: GCA_905221085.1. Classification (GTDB taxonomy): domain Bacteria; phylum Bacillota; class Bacilli; order Lactobacillales; family Streptococcaceae; genus Streptococcus. The sequence continues at coordinate 86,359 of CAJNBT010000005.1, read as the reverse complement.
TTCGGAAAAGTAATCATACAAACTTTTTAGAGAGTCTGTGGTAGCTGAAAACAGATAAGTGGTGATGATGAAAATTGGGCTGGATGTTATTTAGAATTTGAAATCATAAAAATTCGGTGAGCACACCTTACAGTGCATCTCGTGATTGCGAGACAGAGCGATAGGGAAATTCCCTATAATTGAGGTGGTACCGCGCATCGACGTCCTCACACAAGTTTTTTGTGTGAGGACTTTTTTATTGGAGGTTTATATGGAAAGAAAACGATGGCGTTGCTTGTTTATACTCAATGAAAATCAAAGTACAAACTAGGAAGCTAGCCGCAGGCTGTACTTGAGTACGGCAAGGTGAAGCTGACGTGGTTTGAAGAGATTTTCGAAGAGTATTAGATAAGTGAAGTATGTTAAAGGAAATAAAAAGGGGAAATAGAATGAAAAATAAAAGTTTAATTGGAATTATCGCTGCATTAGCAGTCTTAGTAGCAGGAAGCTTGATTTACTCTTCAATGAATAAACCAGAAGCTAAGAATGAAAAGAAAGTTGCCAAAGTTGGTGTCCTTCAATTTGTGAGCCATCCGTCTCTTGACTTGATTTATAAAGGGATCCGAGATGGACTTGCAGAAGAAGGCTATAAAGATGATCAAGTTAAAATCGATTTTATGAACTCAGAAGGTGACCAAAGTAAGGTTGCGACAATGAGTAAACAATTGGTCGCAAATGGGAATGACCTTGTGGTTGGTATTGCAACACCAGCTGCTCAAGGATTGGCTAGTGCCACAAAAGACTTACCTGTTATCATGGCCGCGATTACAGACCCAATCGGTGCTAACTTGGTTAAAGATTTGAAAAAACCAGGTGGCAACATCACAGGGGTATCTGACCACAATCCAGCTCAACAACAAGTTGAACTCATCAAGGCTCTAACACCAAATGTGAAAACAATCGGAGCCCTTTACTCAAGTAGCGAAGACAATTCAAAAACACAGGTAGAAGAATTTAAGGCTTATGCTGAAAAAGCAGGTTTGACAGTAGAAACATTTGCAGTTCCTTCAACAAATGAAATTGCTTCAACAGTTAACGTTATGACTAGCAAGGTCGATGCTATCTGGGTTCCAATTGATAACACCATTGCATCGGGATTTCCAACGGTTGTCTCTAGTAATCAAAGTTCTAAGAAGCCAATTTATCCAAGTGCTACTGCCATGGTAGAAATAGGTGGTTTGGCATCAGTTGTAGTTGACCAACATGACCTTGGTGTGGCAACTGGTAAAATGATTGCGCAAGTCTTGAAAGGTGCAAAACCAGCTGATACTCCAGTCAATGTCTTTTCAACTGGTAAATCAGTTATCAATAAAAAATTGGCACAAGAGCTAGGTATTACGATTCCTGAATCTGTTCTAAAAGAAGCAGGACAAGTGATTGAATAATCTACAATGGAGGAGTTGGGGACATCTCCTCCAATTTTTTACAATAGAAAGCATATAGAAAAGGTTAAGAAACAGATGATATTATCTATTATTTCTCAAGGATTTATCTGGGCTATTCTAGGTCTGGGAATCTTTATGACATTTAGGATTTTGAACTTTCCAGATATGACGACAGAAGGTTCCTTTCCTCTTGGGGGAGCTGTTGCTGTCACTTTGATAACGAAAGGTGTGAATCCTTTTTTAGCAACTCTTATTGCTGTTGGAGCAGGTTGTTTGGCTGGTATGGTATCAGGACTTCTTTATACAAAAGGGAAGATCCCAACCTTGCTCTCAGGGATTTTGGTGATGACTTCCTGTCACTCTATCATGCTCTTGATTATGGGACGTGCCAATTTAGGATTGCTTGGAACCAAGCAAATTCAGGATGTCTTGCCTTTTGATTCAGATTTGAACCAACTCTTGACAGGTCTTATCTTTGTCAGTATTGTTATTACTCTCACGCTCTTTTTCTTGGATACCAAACTCGGACAAGCCTATATTGCTACAGGTGACAATCCTGATATGGCTAGAAGTTTCGGTATTCATACTGGACGCATGGAGCTTATGGGCTTGGTTTTATCAAATGGTGTGATTGCTCTTGCAGGTGCTCTCATTGCCCAGCAAGAAGGTTATGCTGATGTATCTCGAGGAATCGGGGTTATCGTTGTAGGTCTTGCAAGTTTGATTATTGGAGAAGTTATCTTCAAGAGTTTGAGCTTGGCAGAGCGTCTTGTAGCCATCGTTGTGGGTTCTATCGCTTATCAATTCTTAGTATGGGCCGTTATCGCGCTTGGCTTTAATACAAGTTACCTTCGTTTATACAGTGCCTTGATTTTGGCAGTCTGCCTCATGATTCCAACATTTAAGCAAACAATCTTGAAAGGAGCCAAGTTAAGCAAATGACAGCAATTGTAGAATTAAAAAATGCAACCAAAGTTGTTAAAAATGGCTTTGATGAAGAAAAGATTATTTTAAATGATGTTTCCTTAGAAATTTTTGAACAGGATTTTATCACGATTTTAGGTGGAAATGGTGCTGGGAAATCAACCCTCTTTAACACTATTGCAGGAACCTTGTCATTAACCAGTGGAACTATTCGTATCTTGGGTGAAGATGTTACTAAGTTTTCACCAGAGAAGAGAGCCAAGTATCTGTCTCGTGTCTTCCAAGATCCAAAGATGGGGACAGCTCCACGTATGACGGTCGCTGAAAATCTTTTAATCGCCAAGTTTCGTGGTGAGAAGCGCGGATTGTTACCACGACGCTTGACTAGCTATAAGGATGAGTTTCAGGCAACCATTGAAAAAATAGGGAATGGTCTTGAGAAACATTTGAATACACCGATCGAGTTCTTATCAGGTGGACAAAGACAGGCTTTGAGTCTCTTGATGGCAACCTTGAAGCGTCCTGAATTACTCTTGTTAGACGAGCATACTGCAGCCCTTGATCCAAAGACCAGTGTGGCCCTCATGGAATTGACAGATGAATTTGTCAAGAAAGATCAGTTGACAGCCCTTATGATTACTCATCATATGGAAGATGCTCTCAAATATGGCAATCGCTTAATTGTCATGAAAGAAGGACGAATTATCCAAGATTTGAACCAAGAAGAAAAAGCAAAAATGAAAATCTCTGATTATTATCAACTCTTTGAATAAAGTTGGGAAAATGAGTGAAATGGTTTACTTTTTTTCTGAAATAAAGTATACTATATAAAGTAAACTATGATAACATGGAGGTATTGTGTATGGTTGACAAACAAGTCATTGAAGAAATCAAAAACAATGCCAACATTGTGGAAGTCATAGGAGATGTGATTTCTTTACAAAAGGCAGGACGGAACTATCTAGGGCTCTGTCCTTTTCATGGTGAAAAAACACCTTCTTTCAACGTTGTAGAGGACAAGCAGTTTTATCACTGTTTCGGTTGTGGTCGCTCAGGTGATGTCTTTAAGTTCATTGAGGAGTACCAAGGGGTTCCCTTTATGGAGTCTGTCCAAATATTAGGTCAGCGTGTTGGAATTGAGGTTGAAAAACCGCTTTATAGTGAGCAGAGACCAGCCTCGCCTCATCAAGCTCTTTATGATATGCACGAAGATGCTGCCAAATTTTATCATGCTATTCTCATGACAACGACCATGGGGGAGGAGGCCAGAAACTACCTTTATCAGCGTGGTTTGACAGATGAAGTGCTCAAGCATTTTCGGATCGGTTTAGCACCCCCAGAACGAAACTATCTCTACCAGCGTTTGTCTGGTCAGTATCGTGAAGAGGATTTCCTAGATTCAGGGCTATTTTACCTCTCAGATGCTAATCAATTTGTAGACACCTTTCACAATCGCATTATGTTTCCCCTGACAAATGACCAAGGAAAGGTCATTGCCTTCTCAGGTCGTATCTGGCAGAAAACGGATTCACAAACTTCTAAGTATAAAAATAGCAGATCGACTGCAATTTTTAACAAAAGTTACGAATTATATCATATGGATAGGGCAAAAAAATCTTCTGGCAAAGCAAGTGAGATTTACCTGATGGAAGGATTCATGGATGTTATTGCAGCCTATCGGGCTGGAATCGAAAATGCTGTGGCGTCTATGGGGACGGCCTTGAGTCGTGAGCATGTTGAGCATCTGAAAAGGTTAACCAAGAAGTTGGTTCTTGTTTACGATGGCGATAAGGCTGGGCAAGCTGCGACATTGAAAGCACTGGATGAAATTGATGATGTGCCTGTGCAAATCGTTAGCATGCCTGATAACTTGGACCCAGATGAGTATCTACAAAAAAATGGCCCAGAAGACTTGGCCTATCTATTAACAAAAACTCGTATTAGTCCGATTGAGTTCTACATTCACCAGTATAAGCCTGAAAATAGTGAAAATCTGCAGGCTCAGATTGAGTTTATTGAAAAAATAGCTCCCTTGATTGTTCAAGAAAAGTCCATCACTGCTCAAAACAGCTATATTCATATTTTAGCTGACGGTCTGGCGTCCTTTGATTATGCCCAGATTGAGCAGATTGTTAATGAGAGTCGACAGGCACAAAGACAGAATCGCATGGAAGGAATTTCCAGACCGACGCAAATCACTATGCCTGTTACCAAGCAGTTATCGGCTATTATGAGGGCAGAAGCCCATCTACTTTATCGAATGATGGAATCTCCTCTTGTTTTGAACGATTACCGTTTGCGAGAAGATTTTGCATTTGATACACCTGAATTTCAGATCTTATATGACTTGCTTGGTCAGTATGGCAATCTTCCTCCAGAAGTTTTAGCAGAACAGACAGAGGAAGTTGAAAGAGCTTGGTACCAAGTCTTAGCTCAGGATTTGCCTGCTGAGATGTCACCGCAGGAACTTAGTGAAGTAGAAATGACTCGAAACAAGGCTCTCTTGAATCAGGACAATATGAGAATCAAAAAGAAGGTGCAGGAAGCTAGCCATGTAGGAGATACCGACACAGCCTTAGAAGAATTGGAACGTTTAATTTCACAAAAGAGAAGAATGGAGTAACAATGGCAACAAAACAAAAAGAAGTAACAACATTTGACGTGCAAGTAGCAGAATTTATCCGTAATCATAAGCAAAAAGGGACAGCAACAGATGATGAAATCAATGCTAGTCTGGTTATTCCTTTTACCTTGGATGCTGATGGGATTGAAGATCTCTTGCAACGGATTCAAGATGCAGGAATTTCGATAACAGATAATGAAGGAAACCCAAGTGCACGTGTTCTTAGCACTGAAGAAGAACCAGAACTTAGCGATGAGGATTTGATTGGTTCAACTTCTGCTAAGGTCAATGACCCTGTCCGTATGTACTTGAAAGAGATTGGTGTCGTTCCTCTTTTGACCAATGAAGAGGAAAAAGAATTAGCACTAGCAGTTGAAGCTGGCGATATCGAAGCCAAACAACGTCTTGCTGAAGCCAACCTTCGTTTGGTTGTTTCTATAGCCAAACGCTATGTCGGTCGTGGTATGCAGTTTCTTGACTTGATTCAAGAAGGAAATATGGGCTTGATGAAGGCGGTTGACAAGTTTGACTATTCTAAAGGGTTCAAGTTCTCAACTTATGCAACTTGGTGGATTCGTCAGGCTATCACTCGTGCTATTGCGGATCAAGCTCGTACTATCCGTATCCCAGTTCACATGGTTGAAACCATCAATAAATTGGTTCGTGAACAGCGTAACCTCCTTCAAGAATTAGGTCAAGACCCAACACCAGAGCAAATCGCTGAACGTATGGATATGACTCCTGACAAGGTACGTGAAATCTTGAAGATTGCCCAAGAACCAGTATCTCTTGAAACTCCTATCGGTGAAGAAGATGATAGCCACCTTGGAGACTTTATTGAAGATGAAGTGATTGAAAATCCAGTGGACTATACAACTCGTATAGTCTTGCGTGAGCAGTTGGATGAGGTCTTGGATACTCTTACAGATCGTGAAGAAAATGTTCTACGTCTACGTTTTGGACTAGATGATGGGAAAATGCGTACCCTTGAAGATGTGGGTAAAGTCTTTAACGTGACTCGCGAGCGTATCCGTCAGATTGAAGCCAAGGCTTTGAGAAAACTACGTCAACCAAGTCGCAGCAAACCGCTTCGTGATTTTATTGAAGACTAAAAGTGAGGATGAATATGGCTTATACAGAAGAGCAAATTGAAAACATCAAAACACGAATTTTATCAGCCTTGGAAGAAGTCATCGACCCTGAGTTGGGAATCGATATTGTAAATCTTGGTTTAATTTATGAGATTCGTTTTGACGGTGACACAGGGCAAACAGAGATTGATATGACTTTGACAACTATGGGTTGTCCCCTAGCTGACCTTTTGACAGACCAGATTTATGATGCCATGACAGAGGTGCCAGAAGTAACGGATACTGAGGTCAAATTAGTCTGGTATCCAGCCTGGACCGTTGAAAAAATGAGTCGCTATGCCCGCATTGCCCTAGGCATTAAGTAAACATATAAAAGTATGTGAGAGACCGTTGGAAAAGCGAGGAAATTTACTCCTCTTTTCCTCTAGTCTCTCCTTTCTTTTGCTGATTTTATTCAAAGAAAATGATATAATAGTAGTTATGGAAAAAAAGAAATTACGCATCAATATGTTGAGTTCAAGTGAGAAAGTAGCAGGACAAGGAGTTTCAGGTGCTTACCGTGAATTAGTTCGTCTTCTTCACCGTGATGCCAAGGACCAATTGATTGTTACAGAAAATCTTCCAATAGAGGCAGATGTGACTCACTTTCATACGATTGATTTCCCTTATTATTTATCAACCTTCCAAAAGAAACGCTCAGGGAGAAAAATTGGCTATGTGCATTTTTTACCTGATACACTTGAGGGGAGTTTGAAAATTCCATTTTTCTTAAAGGGAATTGTCAAACGTTATGTATTTTCTTTTTACAACCGGATGGAGCACTTAGTTGTGGTCAATCCTATGTTTATTGAGGATTTGGTGGCGGCTGGTATTCCACGTGAAAAAGTGACCTATATTCCTAATTTTGTCAACAAGGAAAAATGGCATCCTCTATCACAAGAAGAGATAGTCAGACTGCGAACAGAGCTAGGTCTTAGTGACAATCAGTTTATCGTAGTAGGTGCTGGTCAAGTTCAGAAACGCAAAGGAATTGATGATTTTATCCGTTTGGCTGAGGAATTGCCTCAGATTACCTTTATCTGGGCTGGTGGTTTCTCTTTTGGTGGTATGACAGATGGTTATGAACGCTATAAGAAAATGATGGATAATCCCCCTAAAAATTTGATGTTTCCAGGTATTGTATCGCCAGAGCGTATGCGCGAATTGTATGCCCTAGCGGATCTTTTCTTGTTACCTAGTTACAATGAGCTCTTTCCTATGACTATCCTAGAAGCTGCCAGTTGTGAAGCTCCTATTATGTTGCGTGATTTGGATCTCTATACGGTGATTTTAGAGGGAAATTATAGGGCGACAGCAGATAGAGAAGAGATGAAAGAAGCTATTCTGGAATATCAAGCGAATCCTGCTGCCTTAAAAGATTTGAAAGAAAAAGCTAAGAATATTTCTAGAGAGTATTCTGAAGAGCATCTGTTGCAAATCTGGTTGGACTTTTATGAGAAACAAGCCGCTTTAGGGAGAAAGTAAAAAGTGAGGTAATCTATGCGAATTGGTTTATTTACAGATACCTATTTTCCTCAGGTTTCTGGTGTTGCGACCAGTATTCGAACTCTGAAAACAGAACTTGAAAAGCAGGGGCATGTTGTTTTTATCTTTACGACGACGGATAAGGATGTCAATCGCTATGAAGATTGGCAAATTATCCGCATTCCAAGTGTTCCTTTTTTTGCTTTTAAAGACCGTCGTTTTGCCTATCGAGGTTTCAGCAAGGCGCTTGAAATTGCTAAACAGTATCAACTGGATGTTATCCATACTCAGACAGAATTTTCTCTTGGCTTGTTGGGGATTTGGATTGCGCGTGAATTGGAAATTCCCGTCATTCATACCTATCACACCCAGTATGAAGACTATGTCCATTATATTGCCAAGGGTTTTCTGATTCGTCCGAGTATGGTCAAGTATCTGGTCAGAGGTTTCCTGCACGATGTGGATGGGGTTGTTTGCCCTAGTGAGATTGTTCGTGACTTGCTATCTGACTATAAGGTCAAGGTTGAAAAGCGGGTCATTCCAACTGGAATTGAATTAGCTAAGTTTGAGCGTCCAGAAATCAAGCAAGAAAGTTTAAAAGAACTGCGTAGTAAACTAGGGATTCAAGATAATGAAAAGATGTTGCTTAGCCTTTCCAGAATTTCCTATGAGAAAAATATTCAAGCAGTATTAGCAGCCTTTGCAGAAGTTCTGAGAGAGGAAGACAAGGTCAAACTGGTTGTTGCTGGGGATGGCCCTTATCTGGATGACCTCAAAGAGCAAGCCCAGAAACTAGAGATTCAAGACTCCGTCATCTTTACAGGAATGATTGCTCCTAGTGAGACGGCTCTTTATTATAAGGCGGCAGATTTCTTCATCTCTGCATCGACAAGTGAAACGCAGGGTTTGACATATTTGGAAAGCTTGGCCAGTGGAACACCTGTCATTGCTCACGGAAATCCTTATCTGGATAATTTGATCACTGATAAAATGTTTGGAACCTTGTACTATGGAGAACATGATTTAGCTGGTGCTATTTTGGAAGCCCTGATTGCAACACCAGACATGAATGAGCATACTTTATCAGAGAAGTTGTACGAGATTTCAGCTGAAAACTTTGGGAAACGAGTGCATGAGTTTTATCTGGATGCCATTATTTCAAATAATTTCGAGAAAGATTTAGCAAAAGATGATACGGTCAGCCAGCGTATCTTTAAGACAGTTTTGTATTTACCACAACAGGTGGTTGCTGTACCTGTAAAAGGCTCTAGACGCATGCTGAAGGCTTCAAAAACACAGTTAATCAGCATAAGAGATTATTGGAAAGACCGTGAAGAATAGAAAGAGGACAAGCTATGAAAAAACAATTAATGAGAAGTGGTCATGATAAAAAGATTGCAGGTGTTTGTGCAGGAGTGGCCCATTATCTTGATACGGATCCTACTATCGTTCGCGTAATATGGGGTGTGCTTGCTTTCTGTTACGGAGCTGGAATTGTAGCCTATATCATTTTATGGATTATTGCGCCAGTAGCAAGTGACTATTGAAAACTAGCTCAATTCATGCTAAGATAATAGAAAATAGAATGTAACGAAGGAGAGAAAAATGGCATTTGGAGATAATGGAAATCGTAAAAAAACTATGTTTGAGAAAATAACCTTGTTTATCGTGATTATCATGCTAGTAGCAAGTTTATTGGGAATTTTTGCAACTGCAATTGGTGCCCTCAGTAATCTATAAAATAGATTTAAGAAAATTTTGTGACTGGGATTTCCCAGCCCTTTTTTAAAGTGAGAAGAAAAAATGAGTATGTTTTTAGATACAGCCAAGATCAAGGTCAAGGCTGGTAATGGTGGCGATGGCATGGTTGCCTTTCGCCGTGAAAAATATGTCCCTAATGGCGGTCCTTGGGGCGGTGATGGTGGTCGTGGAGGCAATGTCGTCTTCGTTGTAGACGAAGGACTACGGACTTTGATGGATTTCCGCTATAATCGCCATTTTAAGGCTGATTCTGGTGAAAAAGGAATGACCAAAGGGATGCATGGTCGTGGTGCTGAGGACCTTAGAGTTCGAGTACCACAAGGTACGACTGTGCGTGATGCAGAGACTGGCAAGGTTTTGACAGATTTGATAGAACACGGGCAAGAATTTATCGTTGCTCACGGTGGACGTGGTGGACGTGGAAATATCCGCTTTGCGACACCAAAAAATCCTGCACCTGAAATCTCTGAAAATGGAGAACCAGGTCAGGAACGTGAGTTACAATTGGAACTAAAAATCTTGGCAGATGTTGGTTTAGTTGGATTCCCATCTGTAGGGAAATCAACTCTTTTAAGTGTTATTACATCTGCTAAACCAAAAATCGGCGCCTACCACTTTACAACTATTGTGCCAAATCTAGGAATGGTTCGTACCCAATCGGGTGAATCTTTTGCAGTAGCTGATCTACCAGGATTGATTGAAGGGGCTAGTCAAGGTGTTGGTTTGGGAACCCAGTTCCTCCGTCATATTGAGCGTACACGTGTCATCCTTCACATCATTGATATGTCAGCTAGCGAAGGTCGTGATCCTTATGAGGATTATCTGGCCATTAACAAGGAGTTAGAGTCATATAATCTTCGTCTTATGGAGCGTCCACAGATTATTGTAGCTAATAAGATGGATATGCCTGAGAGTCAGGAAAATCTTGTAGAATTCAAGAAGAAATTAGCTACAAACTATGATGAATTTGAAGAGTTACCAGCAATCTTCCCAATTTCTGGTTTGACTAAGCAAGGTCTGGCAACGCTATTGGATGCTACAGCTGAATTGTTAGTCAAGACACCAGAATTCTTGCTCTATGACGAGTCAGATATGGAAGAAGAAGCTTACTACGGATTTGACGAGGAAGAGAAAGCCTTTGAAATTAGCCGTGATGACGATGCGACATGGGTACTTTCTGGTGAAAAACTAATGAAACTCTTTAATATGACCAACTTTGATCGTGACGAATCAGTCATGAAATTTGCTCGCCAGCTTCGTGGTATGGGGGTTGATGAAGCCCTTCGTGCGCGTGGTGCTAAGGATGGGGACTTGGTTCGCATTGGTAAATTTGAGTTTGAATTTGTAGACTAGGAGACTGGTATGGGAGATAAACCGATATCTTTCCGAGATGCGGATGGCAATTTCGTTTCCGCCGCAGACCTTTGGAATGAAAAGAAATTGGAAGAACTATTTAATCGTCTCAATCCAAATCGTGCCTTGAGGTTGGCACGAACTAAAAAGGAAAATCCATCTCAGTAAAATAGATAAAAAGATTCCGTGCCTAATTAGACACGGAGTTTTTTATTCACCAAAAAAGAATGGTGGTGTGAATTTTTTCAACTCTTCAAAGCAATTTTGTGCAGCCTCTGCATCTTCACAGATGACCAGACAGACATCGTCCCCGCAGAGCGTAGCGATAGCGTCAGGAAAACTCAAAGCATCAATAATAGAACCAAAGGATTGAGCCAGACCAGGGAGTGTTTTTAATAGGACTTGGTGTTGAACAGGGCGCATCAAGACAAGAGCATCTTCCATGTAGATTTCAAGACGTTTTTCCCATTTTGAGATGGAACCAGTATTGAGAACGTAGTAGGAATTATCTTCCTCACGCACCTTTGAGAGATTCATACTTTTAATATCTCTTGAAAGAGTTGCTTGTGTAACTTGAATGTCATTATCGGCAAGAAGAGATTGTAACTCAGCTTGTGTATGAATCTTATTTTTCGTTACAAGAGCTCGTATGAGTTGGTGTCGGTGTTCAGATTTATTCATAAAATGTTACTCCTTGTACAAGGTACAGTAAGCATGGACTGATCGAAATCGTCAGTCGGGTGGTAAGCGGTATTGTCACGTATGATGATTTGAAAGTCAGTAGTAATTTAGAACGATACGGAGAGAATCTCCTGCTTTTAACTTGTCACTAGTTGGGTTCAGATGACTTGGATATCTATCCGTTCATCTGCATGGCTGTTCTCTACTAACAGTGAATCATTTAATTATGGTAGCATTTTGTCACGGCTTCTTGTGAATTTATTCTAAATGTCAATTCACAGAGATTGTCCAACATGTGGTGTGGTAGCGTGTAGTTTAGAGGGTTACACATGTTGATCAGGGTTATTGGTATCTTTTGTTCAAGCTCCAGTAGTTGAGCTGATAATAGCCTTAATTTGAACTGGATTTGATACCAAGTTGTAGTTTCTTTCGACTGTTCAAGTGGGTGTCTCTGATTATAGGAAGGTCAGTGGGTATTGGATTGACCTTTTTCTTAGAATCCTTCCATATTGAAAGTCTGGTTCCTTATACCTTTTGACAAGGTAGGATAAGAGTAGACTGTTCAAGATCGACAGTCAAGTGGTAAGCGGTATTGTCACGTATGGTGATTTCAAAGTCAGTAGTATAGAGGACTAAACGTAGAGTATCTCCTTCTTTTAGCTTGTAAATAGTTGGTTGTAGTTCGTATTGTATATCCATCCATTCACCTGCCTTGATATCCTCTACTAACAGTAAATCATTTCTATTTTGTAAATTAAGGTAGCCTTTTGTAATGACTCGTTGTGTAGTTACACTAAATGGCAATTCACAGAGATTTTCCAGCATGTGATAGCGACCGTTGTCAATGGTTCTAGCACTTAAAACAGCTGGATAAGGTTGTAGGTATTTTTTTTGTCCAAATTCTAGCAGTTGCGCTGATAATAAACCCTTGTTTGTACTGGATTTGATACGAAGATTAAGCTGAGCGCGACCGTTCAGGTGGAGATCTTTGGTCACAGGAAGGTCAATAGTAATTTGATTGGCTTTCCCTTGATAGAGTTCTGTATTGAAGGTCTGGTAGGTCTTACCATAGCGCTCAAAATCCTTATCTGGGTACTGGTTTTGAATAACTTGCTCTTCTTGACCAAGTGAGAAGGTTTCAAAGTTTTCTTGCCCACCGAACTTATCAAGTGATAACCAAGTCTGAGGAGCTGTATTGTCCTGCCAAGTGATAATAGGAAGTTGGAAATCTGTATCTTGTTCCAGTAATTTCTTAGTCAATAAGGCATTCATGGACTCACGGAAATCAATGGACTGCCAGTTGTTCATGTAAACATGTGCGCCATTATGGAAAAAGAGATGCTTATTTATATGAGTAGGTAGAGCATGGAACATCTGGTAAACATGAAGTGGTTTGACATTCCAATCCTGAGAACCATGAGTAAAAACAACCTCAGCCTTTACTTTATGGGCATTGAGCAGATAATTGCGGTCATGCCAAAACTGATTGTAGTCGCCAGTCTTGCGATCCAGTTGTTCTTTTACCTTTTCTAAGTCAGCTTGGTGAGCTTCATTGCCACGGATATAATCGCCAGCCAAGAGATTACGAGAATAGGTTAGTTCAGCAAGGGAGTCAAAGTCCTCACCTGGATAACCGCCTGGGCTAGTTACCAGACCGTTTTCACGATAATAGTTGTACCATGAAGAAATGCCAGCTTCGGCAATGATTACTTCTAAACCATCGACGCCTGTAGTCGCCAGACCATTGGACATTGTACCTAGATAAGAAAGTCCAGTTGTGGCTACTTTTCCATTTGACCAGTCAGCCTTGACTTGACGCTGGCGCGTATGGTCGGTAAAGGCGCGGCAACGACCATTGAGCCAATCGATAACATTTTTATAAGCCTCAATTTGCTGGTAGTCCCCATTAGTCATGAAACCAGTAGAGTCTTTAGTACCAACACCTGAGACATAGAGATTAGCAAACCCTCGTGGAAGGAAGTAGTCGTTGAGACTATAGCTAGCGTTTATGTGCGTTAGTTTTTCCTCAGCTTCTGACACTAGCTCAGCTTGACCTTGAGATTGGACGAGATTGAGTTGAGGTTTCTCTAGCTCGATCTTGTGAGCAGGTTTAACTTCAAGTTCGCCCTCCATCTTATAGAGAGCCTTGTCACTAGCCTTGTCATTTGTTCCCTGATGATAGGGACTGGCCGTCATGATAGCAGGGATTTGACCGTCATAACGAGGACGAATAATGCTGACCTTGACTAGGTCTGGCAGACCTTTTTGGTCAGTATCCACACGAGACTCAATATAAACCACCTCTCGAATGACATCATGGCTGGAAAAAGTTGCTAAACTCTTGCCGTTAAAGTAGTGGTAGTCATTATCCTCCGGAATAAGACAATCACTAACAAGTTGGTCGATAAGAGTATTCCCCTTTTTGGTGCGGGTATTGAGTAACTGATAGAGATTTTCAATCAAGTCACCATATACGATGGGAAATCCAGTTTCTTTACGAAAAACATCACTATCTTCGAAGTCAACCAAATAAGAAAAGCCTAAAAGTTGAAAAGCAACAGTATAAAAAATATCTGCTGTCAGTTCATCTTCTGATTGAAAAAATGTCAGCAGGTCTGTTTTTTTATCAGCTGCTAGGATGGAAAGTGGGTAGTTGGTGTCTTGATAAGTGAAAAAGAAACGACTTAGAAAAGACTCCAATATCTTTTTATTTGTTGACTCAGATGGAAAATCAAATCCATACTTTTTTAATTCATATAAAATAGTATCTCTTGGAAGTGATAAATAGCTGAATTGATTAAAGCGCATAAAACCTCCTTGTAAAATAATAATTAAGGTTATTATATCAAAAAAATAGGAGAAAGGGAATCATTAAGTGAGAAAGAAATTAATTAAAGAATGATGAATATTATTTATATGTAAAACAGGTACAACTCTATAGTTTAAAACAAATTATCATAGTAAATAGATTAACTGAATGTGTTTTTCTATTTTGAAAGATATATTCACTTCTTGGGATAAAAAAGTAAAAAAATTACCGGATCATTTGATTCTTTAAATGTATTTTTACTTTTTTCGTTCAAAAAATTTTACTTTAAGGATAAAATATAGACAGGAGTCAATGCTTTTGTATTTCTCTTTTTGAAAAATGGTATAATAAAGTGAGAAGGATAGAGGAGAAGTGTAAATTGATCGCACAACTAGATACAAAAACAGTCTATAGTTTTATGGAGAGTGTCATTTCAATCGACAAGTATGTGAGAGCAGCTAAAGACTATGGCTACACTCATCTGGCCATGATGGATATTGATAATCTTTATGGTGCTTTTGACTTTCTAGAGGTTACAAAAAAATATGGAATTCATCCTTTGTTAGGGCTTGAAATGAATGTCCTTGTAGATGATAAAGATGTGAATCTGCGCTTTTTAGCTCTATCTAGTGTGGGCTACCAGCAGTTGATGAAACTTTCAACAGCCAAGATGCAAGGGGAGAAAAGTTGGTCAGTTCTATCTCAGTATCTAGAGGATATTGCGGTAGTTGTGCCTTATTTTGAAGAACTTGAGTTGTTAAATCTAGGCTGTGATTACTATATAGGGGTTTACCCAGAAACACTGGCCAGCGAATTTCACCATCCAATCTTGCCCCTCTATCGGGTCAATGCTTTTGAAAGCAGGGATAGAGAAGTTCTGCAAGTCTTAACAGCAATCAAAGAAAACCTACCGCTTAGAGAAGTCCCTTTGCGCTCGCGACAAGATGTCTTTATATCAGCAAGTTCTTTAGAAAAATTATTCCTAGAACGTTTTCCTCAAGCCTTGGACAATTTAGAAAAGCTGATTTCAGGTATTTCTTATGACTTGGATACTAGTTTAAAATTACCTCGTTTTAATCCAGCAAGGCCAGCAGTAGAAGAATTGAGAGAACGTGCTGAATTGGGACTTGCTCAGAAGGGGTTGTCTAGTAAAGAATATCAAGAACGTCTAAACCAAGAATTGGCTGTTATTCATGATATGGGCTTTGATGATTATTTCTTGGTTGTTTGGGATTTGCTGCGTTTTGGACGTTCGAATGGCTACTATATGGGGATGGGACGGGGTTCTGCAGTAGGCAGTTTGGTTTCTTATGCCTTGGACATCACCGGGATTGATCCTGTGGAGAAGAATCTCATTTTTGAACGTTTCCTTAATCGTGAACGTTATACTATGCCTGATATTGATATTGATATTCCAGATATTTATCGTCCAGATTTTATCAGATATGTTGGCAATAAATACGGCAGTAAGCATGCGGCTCAGATCGTTACTTTTTCTACCTTTGGGGCCAAGCAAGCTTTACGTGATGTTTTGAAGCGTTTTGGTGTGCCAGAGTATGAATTGTCTGCAATTACCAAGAAAATCAGTTTTCGTGATAATCTCAAGTCGGCTTATGAGGGAAATCTCCAGTTTCGTCAGCAAATCAATAGTAAGTTAGAATATCAAAAAGCCTATGAAATTGCTTGCAAGATTGAGGGCTATCCCAGACAAACCTCTGTCCATGCGGCTGGTGTTGTCATTAGTGACCAAGATTTAACCAACTATATCCCTCTAAAGCATGGTGACGAAATTCCATTGACTCAGTATGATGCTCATGGAGTTGAAGCTAGTGGACTTTTGAAGATGGATTTTTTGGGACTGCGAAATTTGACCTTTGTTCAGAAAATGCAAGAATTGCTTGCTGAAACAGAAGGGATTAAGATAGCTATCAACGAGATTGATTTGGAAGACAAAGAAACGTTAGCTTTATTTGCCTCTGGTAATACAAAAGGTATCTTTCAATTTGAGCAACCTGGTGCTATTCGTCTGCTTAAGCGTGTGCAGCCAGTCTGCTTTGAAGATGTCGTAGCAACGACTTCTCTAAATCGACCAGGTGCTAGTGACTATATCAATAACTTTGTGGCAAGAAAGCATGGGCAGGAAGAAGTGACTGTTCTAGATCCAGTGCTGGAGGATATTTTGGCTCCAACCTACGGCATCATGCTCTATCAGGAGCAGGTTATGCAGGTTGCCCAGCGTTTTGCTGGATTTAGTCTTGGGAAAGCCGATATTTTGCGTCGGGCTATGGGGAAAAAGGATGCCTCTGCTATGCATGAGATGAGAGCATCCTTTATCCAAGGAGCATTAGGAGCTGGCCATACTGCGGAAAAGGCAGAGCAGGTCTTTGATGTTATGGAGAAGTTTGCAGGTTATGGTTTTAACCGTTCTCATGCCTATGCATACTCAGCCTTGGCTTTCCAGTTGGCCTATTTCAAAACACATTATCCAGCGATTTTTTATCAGATCATGTTGAATTCTGCAAACAGTGATTACTTAATGGATGCCCTAGAAGCAGGATTTGAAGTAGTCCCTCTGTCAATTAACACCATTCCTTATCATGATAAAATTGCCAACAAGTCCATCTATCTAGGATTAAAATCGATTAAGGGAGTCAGCAAAGATTTGGCGCTTTGGATCATTGAAAATAGACCCTATTCTAACATTGAAGATTTTGTAGCTAAATTACCTGAGAATTATCTGAAACTTCCTCTGCTAGAATCTTTGGTAAAAGTTGGCCTTTTTGATTCATTTGAAAAAAATCGTCAAAAAGTATTCAATAATTTAGTTAATCTATTTGAATTTGTGAAAGAGTTAGGTAGCTTGTTCGGGGATACAATTTATAGTTGGCAGGAATCGGAAGATTGGACAGAGCAAGAAAAATTTTATATGGAACAGGAGCTTTTAGGGATAGGTGTCAGCAAACATCCCCTACAAGCTATTTTAAGCAAGTCTATTTATCCGATTACTCCTATTAGTAATTTGTCAGAAAATAGCTATGCTATTATATTGGTTGAAGTTCAGAAGATAAAAGTAATTCGCACCAAAAAGGGTGAAAATATGGCTTTCTTACAGGTGGATGACAGTAAGAAAAAATTGGATGTCACTCTCTTTTCAGACTTATATCGACAGGTTGGTCAGGAAGTAAGAGAGGGAGCATTTTACTATATCAAAGGGAAAATCCAGTCACGTGATGGCCGTCTGCAAATGATTGCACAAGAAATAAGAGAAGCAGTGGCTGAGCGCTTTTGGATTCAGGTGAAAAATCATGAATCGGATCAAGAAATTTCACGTATTTTAGAGCAATATAAAGGCCCAATTCCAGTCATCATCAGGTATGAAGAGGAACGGAAAACCATTATATCTCCTCAGCATTTTGTGGCTAAATCTGATGAATTAGAAGCGAAATTAGATGGAATCGTTATGAAAACGATTTATCGCTAAAATTACGGAAAATAGAAGAATTTTCCAATTAAATGTGATATAATCAGTAAGAATGTTAAAAGAAAAAGGAGCATAAACCAAATGAAACGTATTGCTGTTTTAACTAGTGGTGGAGACGCCCCTGGTATGAATGCTGCCATCCGTGCAGTTGTTCGTCAAGCAATTTCAGAAGGAATGGAAGTATTCGGTATCTATGACGGATATGCTGGTATGGTTGCCGGTGAAATTCATCCCCTAGATGCAGCTTCAGTAGGAGACATCATTTCTCGTGGTGGTACTTTCCTTCACTCAGCTCGTTATCCAGAGTTCGCTCAAGTTGAAGGGCAACTTAAAGGGATTGAGCAATTGAAAAAACACGGAATTGAAGGTGTAGTTGTTATTGGTGGAGACGGATCTTACCACGGTGCCATGCGTTTGACTGAGCATGGTTTCCCAGCTATCGGTCTTCCAGGTACAATCGATAACGATATCGTTGGTACTGACTTTACAATCGGTTTTGACACAGCTGTTACTACTGCTATGGATGCTATCGATAAGATTCGTGATACATCATCAAGTCACCGTCGTACTTTTGTTATTGAAGTTATGGGACGTAATGCTGGTGATATCGCTCTTTGGGCTGGTATTGCAACTGGTGCTGATGAAATTATCATCCCTGAAGAAGGTTTCAAGTTTGAAGATATCGTAGAGAGCATTAAATGTGGTTATGAGTGTGGTAAAAAACACAATATCATCGTCTTGGCAGAAGGTGTGATGTCAGCGGCTGAATTTGGTCAAAAACTAAAAGAAGCTGGAGACACAAGTGACCTTCGTGTAACAGAACTTGGACATATTCAACGTGGTGGTTCTCCAACTGCTCGTGACCGTGTATTGGCGTCACGTATGGGTGCCCATGCCGTTAAACTTCTTAAAGAAGGTATTGGTGGTGTTGCGGTTGGTATTCGTAATGAGAAAATGGTTGAAAACCCAATTCTTGGTACTGCAGAAGAAGGTGCATTGTTTAGTCTTACTGAAGCTGGTAAGATTGTGGTTAATAATCCACATAAAGCCGACATTGAGCTATCTAGCTTGAATAAAAGCTTGTCATAATTAAAAAATTAGTCAATAAGACCAAAAGGTCATATATATAAAGGAGTCACAAAAATCATGAACAAACGTGTAAAAATCGTTGCAACTTTGGGACCTGCGGTAGAAATCCGTGGTGGTAAAAAATTCGGTGATGACGGATACTGGGGTGAAAAACTTGATGTTGAAGCTTCAGCTAAAAACATTGCTAAATTGATTGAAGCTGGTGCTAATACATTCCGTTTCAACTTCTCACACGGTGACCACCAAGAACAAGGTGACCGTATGGCAACTGTTAAGCTTGCTGAAAAACTTGCAGGTAAAAAAGTTGGTTTCCTTCTTGATACAAAAGGACCAGAAATCCGTACTGAATTGTTTGAAGGAGATGCAAAAGAGTACTCTTACACAACTGGTGAAAAAATTCGTGTTGCTACTAAGCAAGGAATCAAATCAACTCGTGATGTGATCGCATTGAACGTTGCTGGTGCTCTTGATATCTATGATGATGTTGAAGTTGGTCGTCAAGTTTTGGTTGACGATGGTAAACTTGGTCTTCGTGTTATCGAAAAAGACGATACGGCTCGCGAATTTATCGTAGAAGTTGAAAACGATGGTATCATCGCTAAACAAAAAGGTGTAAACATCCCTAACACTAAAATTCCTTTCCCAGCACTTGCTGAACGTGATAACGATGATATTCGTTTCGGTCTTGAGCAAGGAATCAACTTCATCGCGATTTCATTTGTACGTACTGCAAAAGACGTTAACGAAGTTCGTGCAATCTGTGAAGAAACTGGAAATGGACATGTTCAATTGTTCGCTAAAATCGAAAACCAACAAGGTATCGACAACTTGGATGAAATCATCGAAGCTGCTGATGGTATTATGATTGCTCGTGGTGACATGGGTATCGAAGTACCGTTCGAAATGGTTCCAGTTTACCAAAAAATGATCATCAAGAAAGTTAATGTTGCAGGTAAGGTTGTTATCACTGCAACAAACATGCTTGAAACAATGACTGAAAAACCACGTGCAACTCGTTCAGAAGTATCAGACGTATTTAACGCTGTTATCGACGGAACTGACGCTACAATGCTTTCAGGTGAGTCTGCAAATGGTAAATACCCTCTTGAGTCAGTAACTACAATGGCTACAATTGATAAGAATGCTCAAACTCTTCTTAGCGAATACGGACGTTTGAACTCAGATTCATTTGAACGTAACTCTAAGACAGAAGTAATGGCTTCAGCTGTAAAAGATGCTACTAACTCAATGGATATTAAATTGGTTGTAACTCTTACTAAGACAGGTCACACTGCACGTTTGATTTCTAAATACCGTCCAAATGCTGATATCTTGGCATTGACATTCGACGAATTTACAGAACGTGGCTTGATGTTGAACTGGGGTGTTATCCCAATGTTGACAGATGCTCCATCATCAACTGACGATATGTTCGAAATTGCTGAACGTAAAGCAGTAGAAGCAGGTCTTGTTGAATCAGGTGATGATATCGTTATCGTTGCTGGTGTACCAGTAGGAGAAGCTGTTCGTACAAATACAATGCGTATCCGTACAGTCCGTTAATTAAAAGATAAATAGTCTATCATATCACGCTTCTAGCCTGTATGATGGGCTATTTTTTTGTCTATGGGGGAAAACTTTTTAATGAGACAGTATCAAGTGAATCAATCACTGATTCTTTCATGACATTTGTAATATGAGTGTAGACTACTAACGATTCAATGGCTTACATAAGCTCTGCTATCTTGTAGAAACGAACGTAAAACAGATACTAAGTTTAAATACAGAAAAAACAACCCCCTGATGATTCAAGGAGTTGTCTATAGCTAGATTAGTTTTTTGAAGCCGCTTGGAATTCAGGATTTTTCCATGCTTCATCAATGATAGCTTGCAATTCTTTTGCAGATGCTTGCATTTTTTGAGTTTCTGCGTCGTTCAATGGAATGTTTACTGGACGAACGATACCGTGTGCACCAACGATAGCTGGTTGACCGATAAAGACGTTCTCAACACCATATTGACCTTCTTGGAATACAGAAAGTGGAAGTACTGCATTTTCATCGTCAAGAATAGCTTTTGTGATACGAGCGAGGGCTACAGCGATACCGTAGTATGTAGCACCTTTCTTGTTAATGATTGAGTATGCAGCGTCGCGAACAGAAATGAAGAGTTCTACAAGGTCAGCTTCATTCAAGTCACGGTTAGCTTGCAACCATTGTTCCAATTTTACACCGGCAACGTTAGCATGTGACCAAACGGCAAACTCAGAGTCACCGTGTTCACCCATGATGTAGGCATGGACTGAACGAGCATCAACACCGATTGTTTCAGCAAGGGCTTGACGGAAACGAGCTGAGTCAAGTGAAGTACCTGAACCGATAACACGTTCTTTAGGGAATCCAGAGAATTTCCAAGTTGAGTAAGTCAAGACGTCAACTGGGTTAGCAGCAACAAGGAAGATACCTTTGAAACCAGATTCAACAACTTGTGTTACGATTGATTTGTTGATAGCAAGGTTTTTACCTACAAGGTCAAGACGAGTTTCACCTGGCTTTTGTGGAGCGCCGGCAGTGATAACAACAAGGTCAGCATCCGCACAGTCTTCGTATTTAGCAGCGTAGATTTTCTTTGGTGAAGTAAATGCAAGGGCATGGCTAAGGTCTTCAGCATCACCAACTGCTTTTTCAAACAATTGAGGAATTTCAATAATACCAAGTTCTTGTGCGATTCCTTGAGTAACAAGAGCAAAAGCGTAAGATGAACCTACAGCACCATCACCGACAAGGATAACTTTTTTGTGTTGTTTAGTTGTAGTCATTATTCTAAACATCTCCTTAATTTTATTCAGGGATTTCCCCAGTTATTTTAATTTTATCACTTTTAAAATGCTTTGTCACGGATATGCCTTGCAGTTCTTGATGTAAACGTTTTAGTGGTTCTAGATACCTGAAATATGGCAGACATTGTGGTATAATATATTTAGTTACTAATTGTGAAATGAGGCATTTATTAATGCAGGATAGAAATTTAGTGAATGTCAATCTGACAAAGGAGATGAAAACAAGCTTTATCGATTACGCCATGAGTGTTATCGTAGCGCGGGCTCTTCCTGATGTTCGAGATGGCTTGAAGCCTGTTCACCGTCGGATTCTCTATGGAATGAATGAATTAGGTGTTACCCCAGACAAACCCCATAAAAAATCTGCTCGTATTACTGGGGATGTCATGGGTAAATATCACCCACACGGGGATTCCTCTATCTATGAAGCTATGGTTCGTATGGCTCAATGGTGGAGCTACCGTTACATGCTTGTAGATGGCCATGGGAACTTTGGTTCCATGGATGGTGATGGTGCTGCCGCCCAGCGTTACACTGAGGCACGTATGAGCAAGATTGCTCTGGAGATGCTTCGTGATATCAATAAAAATACGGTTGATTTTGTTGATAACTACGATGCCAATGAACGTGAACCAGTGGTATTGCCAGCTCGTTTTCCAAACCTTTTGGTTAATGGAGCAACTGGTATTGCTGTTGGGATGGCTACCAATATTCCACCTCACAATTTGGGTGAAACCATTGATGCAGTGAAGTTGGTCATGGATAATCCTGAAGTGACCACTAAGGATTTGATGGAAGTCTTGCCTGGGCCAGATTTTCCAACTGGTGCCCTTGTTATGGGGAAATCAGGTATCCATAAGGCTTACGAAACAGGTAAAGGTTCGATTGTTCTTCGTTCTCGTACTGAAATCGAAGAAACTAAGACAGGCCGTGAGCGCATCGTTGTAACAGAATTTCCTTATATGGTCAATAAAACTAAGGTGCATGAGCATATTGTTCGTTTGGTTCAGGAAAAGCGTATTGAGGGAATTACAGCAGTACGTGATGAATCAAACCGTGAAGGGGTTCGATTTGTTATTGAAGTCAAGCGCGATGCCTCAGCCAATGTTATCCTCAATAACCTCTTCAAGATGACCCAGATGCAAACCAACTTTGGTTTCAATATGCTTGCAATCCAAAATGGGGTACCGAAGATTTTGTCCCTTCGTCAGATTTTGGATGCTTATATTGAGCACCAAAAAGAAGTGGTTGTTCGTCGTACTCGTTTTGATAAGGAAAAAGCAGAAGCGCGTGCTCATATCTTAGAAGGTCTCTTGATTGCACTAGACCATATCGATGAAGTGATTCGTATCATCCGTGCTAGTGAAACGGATGCGGAAGCACAAGCTGAGTTGATGAGCAAGTTTAAGCTTTCTGAACGTCAAAGTCAAGCTATCCTTGATATGCGTCTTCGTCGTTTGACAGGTTTGGAACGTGATAAGATTCAGTCTGAGTATGATGACCTCTTGGCTCTGATTGCAGATTTAGCAGATGTTCTTGCTAAACCAGATCGTGTTTCTCAAATCATTAAAGATGAATTAGACGAAGTCAAGCGTAAGTTTGGCGACCAACGCCGTACTGAATTGATGGTTGGTGAAGTCTTAAGCCTCGAAGATGAGGACTTGATTGAAGAATCGGATGTCTTGATCACTCTTTCTAACAAAGGATACATTAAACGTCTAGATCAGGGTGAATTTACTGCTCAAAAACGTGGAGGTCGTGGTGTTCAAGGAACAGGCGTTAAGGATGACGATTTTGTTCGAGAGTTAGTTTCAACCAGCACCCATGATCACCTGCTCTTCTTCACAAATAAAGGTCGTGTCTATCGCCTGAAAGGATATGAAATTCCTGAGTATGGCCGTACTGCCAAGGGATTGCCAATTGTCAATCTTTTGAAATTGGATGAAGGTGAGAGCATTCAGACCATCATCAATGTTGAATCTGAACGTAGCGATGACGCTTATCTCTTCTTCACAACTCGTCATGGTATTGTGAAGAGAACCAGCGTTAAGGAGTTTGCTAATATTCGTCAAAATGGACTTAAAGCATTGAACCTCAAGGATGAAGATGAGTTGATTAATGTCTTGTTGACGGAAGAAGATACGGATATTATCATTGGTACCAAGTTTGGTTATGCAGTTCGCTTTAATCAATCAGCTGTTAGGGGAATGAGTCGTATCGCTACTGGTGTCAAAGGAGTCAATCTTCGTGAGGGGGATACAGTTGTTGGTGCTAGTGTGATCACAGACCAGGACGAGGTTCTTATCATCACAGAAAAAGGATATGGGAAGCGCACAGTTGCGACTGAATATCCAACAAAAGGTCGTGGTGGTAAAGGGATGAAGACGGCTAATGTAGCTGAAAAAAATGGTCCTCTATCAGGTCTTTTGACTGTTAAAGGTGATGAAGATTTGATGATTATCACTGATACAGGTGTCATGATTCGAACCAACGTTGCCAATATTTCACAAACAGGGCGCTCAACTATGGGAGTTAAAGTGATGCGCCTGGATCAAGATGCCAAAATTGTAACCTTTACAACGGTAGCAGCGTCAGAAAAAGAAGAAGTTGGGACAGAAAACGAAATAGAAGGTGAAGCATAATGTCTCATAAAAAGAACAAAAAGAAAACAAATCGTAAAAATCTACTAATCAATGTCTTGGCAGGATTCTTAATCCTCTTGTCACTGGTATTAATCTTTAATTCAAAAATTCGTGATATCTTTATGGTTTGGAATACTAACAAGTATCAAGTTAGCCAGGTATCAAAAGAAAAATTGGAAGAAAATCAAGATACAGAAGGTAATTTTGACTTTGACTCAGTAAAAGCCATTTCATCAGAAGCTGTCTTATCCTCACAATGGAATTCGCAAAAATTACCAGTTATTGGTGGGATTGCTATTCCTGAAGTAGAAATTAACTTACCTATTTTTAAAGGTCTTGATAATGTCAATCTCTTCTATGGAGCTGGTACGATGAAGCGTGACCAAGTGATGGGGAAAGGAAACTATTCACTTGCGAGCCATCATATCTTCACGGCGGAAAATGCCAGTCAGATGCTATTTTCTCCATTATCACGTGCTAAAAATGGGATGAAAATTTATCTAACTGATAAGGATAAGGTTTATACCTATGTCATTCATGAGGTCAAGCATGTAACACCAGATCGTGTGGATGAGATTGATGACCGTAGTGGTGTTGATGAGATTACACTTGTAACTTGTGTGGACTATGATGCGACAGAGCGGATTATTGTAAAAGGTGATTTGAAAGAAACAAAAGACTATTCACAAACACCTGAAGAAATTCTAACAGCTTTCAATCAACCATATAAGCAACGTTATTAAAGATAAATCAGTAAAATCTTAGGTTTTACTGATTTTTTTATAGATTGAGTTTCAAAATAAACTGTTATGAAGTACAGAAAACGCTTCCTTAATTCTAAAGTTTGTGATATAATTATCATATAAAAAATTTTTAGGAGTTTATTATGGTTTCTTCAGAATTTATCTCAAAGATTGAATTTGCTTGTAAGAAGAAAGAAAGTCTTTATAGTCAAAGCAAATTTAAGTATGCGATTCGTGCTATGTTTGCAGGTGCATTTTTAACCTTCAGTACAGCTGCTGGTGCAGTTGGGGCTGATTTGATTAATAAAATTGCACCAGGTAGTGGACGTTTCCTCTTCCCATTTGTCTTTGCTTGGGGATTGGCCTACATTGTTTTCTTGAATGCCGAGTTGGTAACATCAAATATGATGTTCTTGACTGCAGGTAGTTTCTTGAAAAAAATCTCTTGGAGAAAAACAGCTGAGATTTTGCTTTACTGTACCTTGTTCAATCTTATCGGAGCTTTAATAGCAGGTTGGGGCTTTGCCCACTCAGCAGCCTATGCAAATCTGACTCATGATAGTTTTATCTCTGGGGTTGTAGAGATGAAGTTAGGCCGTTCCAACGAGCTAGTCTTACTTGAAGGTATTTTAGCAAATATTTTCGTAAATATTGCGATTCTTTCATTTGTTTTGGTCAAAGACGGTGGAGCCAAACTTTGGCTTGTGTTGTCAGCGATTTACATGTTTGTATTCTTAACAAACGAGCACATTGCTGCGAACTTTGCTTCTTTCGCGATTGTAAAATTCAGTGTCGCTGCGGATTCAATTGCTAACTTCGGTGTTGGAAATATGCTTCGTCACTGGGGTGTAACCTTCGTTGGAAACTTGATTGGCGGTGGTCTCTTGATGGGTCTTCCATATGCCTTCCTCAATAAAAACGAAGATACTTATGTAGATTAAGAAACTGAGCACGATTGAATCGTGCCTTTTTCGTTTTTAAAATAAGGTAATAGTTAATTCTTATATCAAAATATAGAAAACTGATATTTGTAAACTATAACTTAAGGTGATACAATATTCTTAATCAAACTATATGGAGGTCGCCTTATGACTCGTGATTTTAAATTTGAAACTCTGCAACTACATGCTGGTCAAGTTGTGGATCTAGCTACCAAGTCTCGTGCAGTTCCGATTTATCAAACAACATCCTTTGTTTTTGATGATACGCAGGAAGGTGCTGATCTGTTTGCCTTGAGAAAACCAGGTAATATCTATACTCGTATCACAAATCCTACAACAGCAGCTTTTGAAGAAAGAATTGCTGCCCTTGAAGGTGGTGTTGGAGCTCTTGCAACAGCATCAGGTATGGCTGCAGTGACTTATACGATTTTGGCTCTTGCCCATGCTGGTGACCACGTGGTGGCAGCATCAACTATTTACGGTGGGACCTTCAATCTTTTGAAAGAAACACTTCCTCGCTATGGTATTACAACAACCTTTGTGGATGTAGATAATTTGGAAGAAGTGGAAGCAGCTATCGGTGACAATACCAAGCTTGTCTTGATTGAAACCTTGGGGAATCCCCTGATTAACATTCCTGACTTGGAAAAATTGGCTGAGATTGCGCATAAACACCAGATTCCTCTCGTTTCGGACAATACCTTTGCCACACCTTATTTGATTAACGTCTTCTCTCACGGTGTTGATATTGCCATTCACTCTGCGACTAAATTTATCGGTGGGCATGGTACAACTATTGGTGGAGTGATCGTTGATAGTGGGCGTTTTGACTGGGCAGCTTCAGGAAAATTCCCTCAATTTGTTGAGGAAGACCCAAGCTACCACAATTTGAGCTATACTCGTGATGTAGGTGCAGCAGCCTTTATTATCGCTGTCCGTGTTCAATTGCTCCGTGATACAGGTGCAGCCTTGTCACCATTTAATGCCTTCCTCTTGCTTCAAGGACTTGAAACCCTTTCTCTTCGTGTAGAACGTCATGTGCAAAATGCAGAGAAAATTGTTGATTTCCTTGTCAACCATCCTAAGGTAGAAAAGGTCAATTATCCAAAACTAGCAGATAGTCCATACCATGCCTTGGCTGAGAAATATTTACCAAAAGGTGTGGGTTCCATCTTTACCTTCCATGTCAAAGGTGGGGAGGAAGAAGCACGCAAGGTTATTGATAATTTGGAAATCTTCTCTGACCTTGCAAATGTGGCAGATGCTAAATCGCTTGTTGTCCATCCAGCAACAACCACTCACGGTCAATTGTCAGAAAAAGACCTAGAATCAGCAGGAGTCACACCAAACCAAATCCGCTTGTCTATCGGTCTTGAAAATGTAGAAGATTTGATTGAAGACTTGCGCTTGGCCTTGGAAAAAATTTAAAGAAAAAGAAGATAAACAGTGGGTTTCGACTCACTGTTTTTGATTTTCCCTCAGGCATGATATAATGGTTAAAGAAGTCTAGAAAGAGGAACGATATGAACGAAATCAAATGCCCCAACTGTGGGGAAGTATTTACAGTAAATGAAAGTCAGTATGCTGAACTTCTGTCTCAAGTGAGAACAGCAGAGTTTGATAAGGAACTACATGATCGGATGAAGCAGGAACTGGCTTTGGCTGAGCAAAAGGCCATGAATGAACAACAGTCTAAACTGGCTCAAAAAGACAAAGAAATTGCTCAATTACAGAGTCAAATCCAAAACTTTGATACAGAAAAAGAATTGGCCAAAAAAGAGGTTGAACAGACAAGCCATGAGGCTTTATTAGCAAAGGATAAGGAAATACAGGCCTTGGAAAACCAGTTGGCGACCTTGCGTTTGGAACATGAAAATCAACTACAAAAGACCCTTTCTGACCTAGAAAAAGAACGAGACCAGGTTAAAAATCAGCTCCTCTTGCAAGAAAAAGAAAACGAACTCTCTCTTGCTTCTGTTAAACAAAACTATGAAGCACAGCTCAAAGCAGCGAGTGAACAAGTCGAGTTTTATAAGAATTTTAAGGCTCAACAATCTACAAAAGCGATTGGGGAAAGCCTGGAACACTATGCGGAAAGTGAGTTTAACAAGGTCCGCAGTTTTGCCTTTCCAAATGCTTACTTTGAGAAGGATAACAAGGTTTCTGCGCGTGGTTCTAAAGGAGACTTTATCTTCCGTGAATGTGATGAAAATGGAGTAGAGATTATCTCCATTATGTTTGAGATGAAAAATGAAGCAGATGGAACAGAGAAGAAGCACAAGAATGCAGATTTTTACAAGGAATTGGACAAGGACCGTAGGGAGAAGAACTGTGAGTATGCGGTTTTGGTGACCATGCTTGAGGCTGATAATGACTACTTTAATACAGGGATTGTTGACGTCAGCCACGAGTATGAAAAGATGTATGTGGTTCGTCCACAGTTCTTTATTCAGTTGATTGGGCTCTTGCGTAATGCAGCGCTTAATTCTCTTAAATACAAGCAGGAGTTGGCACTTGTCCGTGAACAAAACATTGATATCACTCATTTTGAGGAAGATTTGGACGCCTTTAAACAGGCCTTTGCTAAGAACTATAACTCAGCTTCGACTAACTTTGGCAAAGCTATCGATGAAATTGACAAGGCTATCAAACGCATGGAAGAGGTTAAGAAGTTTCTGACAACATCTGAAAACCAACTTCGCCTTGCAAACAATAAATTGGAAGATGTTTCAGTCAAAAAATTGACTCGAAAAAATCCAACCATGAAAGCAAAATTTGAAGCATTGAAGGGGGAGTAGAAAATAACACATGAACGGTATTATTAACTTAAAAAAAGAAGCAGGGATGACCTCGCATGATGCGGTTTTTAAACTGCGTAAGATTTTGGGAACCAAGAAAATCGGTCATGGTGGGACCTTGGATCCGGATGTAGTGGGTGTTTTGCCCATTGCGGTTGGGAAGGCGACCCGTATGGTCGAATTTATGCAGGATGAGGGCAAGGTCTATGAGGGGGAAATCACTCTTGGCTATTCAACGACGACTGAGGATGCCAGTGGGGAAGTGGTCGCAGAGACACCTGTTTTATCACCTTTGGATGAAAAGCTTGTTGATGAAGTAATTGCTAGCTTGCTTGGGCCTATTAAACAGATTCCGCCTATGTACTCTGCGGTTAAGATCAATGGTCGCAAGCTCTATGAGTATGCGCGTGCTGGTCAGGAAGTAGAGCGACCAGAACGTCAGGTGACCATTTATCAATTTGAGCGGACAAGTCCGATTTCTTATGAGTGTCATCTTGCACGCTTCACTTTTCGTGTGAAATGCAGCAAGGGAACCTATATCCGTACCTTGTCGGTTGACTTGGGAGAGAAGCTGGGTTATGCGGCTCATATGTCTCAGTTAACACGGACTAGTGCTGCAGGGTTACAGTTAGATGCTGCTTTGACCTTGGAAGAAATTGCTGAAAAAGTAGAGGCTGGTCAACTGTACTTTCTCTATCCTCTAGAGATTGGGACAGGAGACCTTGTCAAAGTTTTCTTAACTCAAGAAGAGGCTGCAGAAGTTCGCTTTGGTCGTTTTATCGAACTCGAACAAACAGAACAAGAATTAGCTGCCTTTGAAGATGATAAATTGCTAGCCATTCTAGAAAAACGAGGCAATCTCTACAAGCCAAGGAAGGTTTTTAGCTAGTCTAATTGAGGTGTAGGGAGTGTTGTTTCCACTAGACTATTCAAACCAGACTATAAATTTTGTAAAAAATGTGATAGAATAGACCACGGATAAAAAAACGGAGGATAGCATGCAAAATAGACCAATCATTATCGGAGTGACAGGTGGTTCTGGTGGTGGTAAGACCAGTGTTTCAAGAGCCATTTTATCGCATTTTCCTGATGAAAAGATTTCCATGATTGAGCATGATTCATACTACAAGGATCAGTCTCATTTGACCTTTGAAGAGCGTGTCAAAACCAACTACGACCATCCTTTTGCCTTTGATACAGACTTGATGATCGAGCAGATTAAGGAGTTATTGGCGGGTCGTCCTGTGGACATTCCGACTTATGACTATACAGAGCATACACGGAGTAGCAAGACCTATCGTCAGGAGCCTCAAGATGTCTTTATCGTTGAGGGGATTTTGGTTTTGGAGGATAAGCGTCTGCGTGATTTGATGGATATCAAGATTTTTGTGGATACAGATGATGATGTGCGCATTATTCGGCGTATCAAGCGCGATATGGAAGAGCGTGGCCGTAGTTTAGATAGCGTTATTGACCAGTATTTAGGTGTGGTTAAACCTATGTACCATCAGTTTATCGAACCAACCAAGCGTTATGCTGATATCGTCATTCCTGAGGGAGTCAGCAATACCGTGGCTATCGATCTGTTGACGACCAAGATTGCAAAGATTTTGGAAGAAGCTAGAAATAGTAAATAAACAGAAGTGGAGGCCTTGCCTCCTTTTTTATTTTTCCCTCATAATGGTACATAAATGAAGATTTTTAGGCATATTTTTGGTATAATAATACCCATGAAAGAGCAAGAAAATGAGTAGTAGGTGGAGATGGAAAAGTATTTATCGGTAACAACTTTGACCAAGTATCTGAAAATGAAATTCGATAAAGACCCTTACTTGGAACGGGTCTATTTAACTGGTCAAGTTTCCAACTTTCGTAAACGACCTACTCACCAATATTTCTCCCTAAAGGATGACCATGCAGTCATTCAAGCGACTATTTGGTCTGGGATTTATCAGAAATTAGGTTTCGACCTAGAAGAAGGAATGAAAATCAATGTGATTGGGCGCGTACAGGTCTATGAACCAAGTGGTAGCTACTCCATCATCATTGAAAAGGCAGAGCCTGATGGGGTTGGTGCGCTTGCGATTCAGTTTGAACAACTCAAGAAAAAATTGACAGAAGAAGGCCTGTTTCAAGAAAGATTTAAGCAACCTCTGCCCCAATTTTCTAAGAGAATTGGTGTGGTAACCAGTCGTAGTGGAGCCGTTATTCGAGACATTATCACGACCGTCAGCAGGCGATTTCCAGGTGTTGATATCCTTCTCTATCCGACTAAGGTTCAAGGTGAAGGGGCTGCGGAGGAAATTGCTCGAAATATTGCGCGTGCCAATCAACGGGACGATTTGGATTTACTGATTATTGGTCGTGGTGGTGGTTCCATAGAGGATCTCTGGGCCTTTAACGAGGAAATTGTGGTACGAGCTATTTTTGAATCTCGTTTACCAGTTATCTCTAGTGTGGGGCATGAGACGGATGTGACCTTGGCAGATTTTGTGGCAGATCGCCGCGCTGCGACACCAACGGCTGCTGCTGAACTAGCAACGCCTGTGACCAAGTTGGATCTATTAGCTCATTTGCAAAATCAGGAAAAACGGATGGCAACAGCGGTTTATAATGTCCTTTCAAGGAAAAAAGAGGCTTTGAAAAAGTGCAGTCAGTCTGTTATCTTTAGACAGCCAGAGCGCTTGTATGATGGCTATTTACAACGGTTGGACCAACTGCAACTGCGCTTAAAACAAAGTTTGCGAACACGGATTTCTGATAACAAACAGACAGTACAAGCAAGGACGCATCGACTGGTACAATTATCACCCGTTACCAAAATCCAACGCTATCAAGACCGTCTAGGTCAGTTGGACAAGCTTCTCCGTAGCCAAATGGCGCTGGTTTATGATGCCAAGGTTGCTGAAGTCAAGAGATTATCAGAAGCCCTACTGATGTTGGATACCAGTCGTATCGTGGCGCGTGGCTATGCTATTGTCAAAAAAGAAGATTTCGTAGTTGATTCAGTTGAGAGTTTGAAGAAAAAAGACCAAGTGACGCTTTTGATGCGGGATGGTCAAGTAGAATTAGAGGTTAAAGATGTCAAAACAAAAGAAATTTGAGGAAAACCTAGCAGAACTGGAGACTATTGTCCAAAGTTTGGAAAATGGTGAAATTGCTTTGGAAGATGCGATTGCGGCCTTTCAAAAGGGCATGGTCTTGTCAAAAGAGCTCCAAGCGACGTTGGACAAGGCTGAAAAGACCTTGGTCAAGGTCATGCAAGAAGACGGAACAGAAAGTGATTTTGAATGAAGAAGCAAGAAAAATTAGCTCTTGTCGAGTCGGCCTTGGAAGATTTTTATGGAGATCAGCAGTTTGCTTCTAGTTTACGAGAGTCTGTTCTCTATTCCATTCATGCTGGTGGCAAGCGTATTCGGCCTTTTCTCTTGTTAGAAGTTCTGGAAGCCTTGCAAGTTGCCATCAGACCTGCTCACGCGCAGGTGGCTGCTGCCTTGGAAATGATTCATACAGGGAGCTTGATTCATGATGATCTTCCTGCCATGGATGATGATGATTATCGTAGAGGGCGTTTGACCAATCATAAGAAATTTGGCGAAGCAATGGCCATTTTGGCAGGAGATGCTTTATTCCTAGATCCCTATGCCTTGATAGCACAGGCAGATTTGCCAAGTCAGATCAAGGTGGACTTGATTGCCAACTTATCGCTTGCTTCAGGAAGTTTAGGCATGGTAGCAGGGCAGGTTTTGGACATGGAGGGCGAACACCAGCATTTGTCCTTGAAAGAACTTCAGACCATTCATGCCAATAAGACTGGGAAGCTACTAGCCTATCCCTTCCAAGCGGCTGCTATTATAGCTGAATTGGCTCCTGAAATGCAGGTAAAATTGAAAACGGTAGGCGAATTGATTGGACTTGCATTTCAAGTTAGAGACGATGTGCTTGATGTGACAGCTAGTTTTGAGGAAATCGGCAAGACACCGCAAAAGGACTTGCAGGCAGAAAAGTCAACCTACCCTGCCTTGTTGGGCTTGGAAGAGGCCATTGCCTTTTGTAACCAAACCCTAGATCAAGCTAATGCAAAATTAGAAGAAATTGCCCAGCATGTTCCTTTTGAGATAGAATCGATTGTAAGAGTAGTAGAAAGTTTGAGAATCAATGGCTAAGGAAAGAGTGGATGTACTAGCTTATAAACAGGGCTTGTTTGAAACGCGAGAACAGGCCAAGCGCGGTGTCATGGCTGGTCTAGTTGTAGCAGTTATTAACGGAGAGCGGTTTGACAAGCCAGGAGAGAAAATTTCAGATGACACCGAGTTAAAACTCAAGGGCGAGAAACTCAAGTATGTCAGCCGTGGTGGCTTGAAATTGGAGAAGGCCTTGCAGGTCTTTGACTTGTCAGTAGAAGGTGCTACAACGATTGATATCGGTGCTTCTACCGGGGGCTTTACCGACGTCATGTTGCAAAATGGTGCTGAGTTAGTCTTTGCAGTCGATGTCGGTACCAATCAGTTGGCTTGGAAATTACGCCAAGATCCACGAGTTGTCAGCATGGAGCAGTTCAATTTCCGTTATGCAGAAAAGACTGATTTCGAAAAGGAACCGAGCTTTGCCAGTATTGATGTGAGTTTCATTTCCCTCAGTCTGATTCTGCCAGCCTTGCACCGAGTGTTAGCTGATCAAGGGCAGGTCGTGGCTCTGGTTAAGCCTCAGTTTGAAGCAGGTCGTGAGCAGATTGGGAAAAATGGAATTATTCGAGATGCCAAGGTTCACCAAAATGTCCTTGAATCTGTCACAGCTATGGCAGTAGAGGAAGGTTTTTCAGTCCTTGGTTTGGATTTTTCTCCCATCCAAGGAGGTCATGGAAATATTGAGTTTTTAGCGTATCTGAAAAAAGAAGGGTCAGCAAGCAATCAGGTTCTTGCTGAGATTGAAGAAGTAGTAGAGAGGGCGCATAGTCAATTTAAAAATGAATAAAAAAGAGAGACTTGAAAAAATTAGACGATTTGTGACAGATTATCAAATCGGTACGCAGGAAGAAATCGTAGAACATTTGAAAGAGGCAGGCATCACTGCCACTCAGGCAACAGTATCACGAGATATCAAAGAACTAGGTATTGTCAAGATTCCTTTGAGAGACAACACCTATGTCTATGAATTGCCAAAATCAATCGTAAAAAGTTTGCAACTGGCTGAAGACAATATCGAATCGGCTCAATTGATGGATAAGATGATTAATCTCCAAGTTATTCCAGGAAATACAGCCTTTGTAAAAGCTCAGTTAATCGAGACATTTGCGGATAAAATTTTTAGCTGTTTAGCTGATGATAGCTCGATTTTAGTCATTGCCAGAAGTGAAAGTCTAGCTGAGGAAATCTTTGAACAAGTAAAAAATTGGTAGGTCTATATGTTACTTGAAATTTCGATAAAAAACTTTGCCATTATTGAGGCTATTTCCCTCAATTTTGAAAAGGGAATGACTGTCCTGACTGGTGAAACAGGTGCAGGGAAGTCGATTATCATTGATGCCATGAATATGATGTTGGGGGCTCGTGCGACGACAGATGTTATTCGTCATGGTGCACCAAAGGCAGAGATTGAGGGACTTTTCTCAGTTGAGAATAGTCGTCTTTTGCAGGAAATTTTTGATGAGCAAGGTTTAGAATTGGGTGATGAGATTATCATCCGTCGGGAAATTCTGCAAAATGGTCGTAGTATCAGCCGTGTGAATGGTCAGATGGTCAATCTGTCTGTTTTGCGCGCTATTGGGCAACATCTTGTGGACATTCATGGTCAGCATGACCAAGAGGAGTTAATGCGTCCTCAACTGCACATCCAGATGTTAGACGAATTTGGCGATGCCGCCTTTTGGGACTTAAAAGAAACCTATCAAACGAGTTTTGATGCCTATCGAAAAATGCGCAAGCAGGTTCTGGAAGTCAAGAAAAACCAACAGGAACACAAGGCTCGTATTGAAATGTTGGAATTTCAAATGGCAGAGATTGAGGCTGCAAACTTGCAGGCTGGTGAAGACTTGACTCTCAATCAAGAGCGAGATAAACTCCTCAACCATAAAAATATTGCGGATACACTGACCAATGCCTACAGTATGTTAGACAATGAAGAGTTTTCAAGTCTAGCTAATATTCGTTCGGCCATGAATGACATGGAAAGTGTCGAAGAGTATGACACAGAATACCGTGAAATTTCAAGCTCTCTATCTGAGACTTACTATGTCTTAGAAGACATTAGCAAACGTTTGGAAGCTATTATTGAGGATCTTGATTTTGATGGTAATCGCCTTATGCAGGTCGAGAATCGTTTGGATCTCCTTCATACTATTACCCGTAAGTATGGTGGGACTGTAGATGATGTTTTGCTGTATTTTGCCAAGATTACGGATGAATACAATCTCTTGACAGGCAATAACCTTTCGTCTGAAGACATGGAAGCAGAGCTTAAGAAATTGGAAGTCAATCTTGTCGACTTGGCAGGTCAACTTGCATCTGCTCGTCATGATTTGGCCCAGCAGCTAGAAGCAGAGATTAAACAAGAACTGCAGGACCTTTATATGGAAAAAGCCCAGTTTCAGGTTCGTTTTAGCAAGGGCAAATTCAGCCGTGAGGGAAATGAAATGGTTGAGTTTTATATTTCAACCAACCCTGGTGAAGATTTTAAACCCTTGGTTAAGGTTGCATCTGGCGGAGAATTATCTCGTCTCATGCTAGCCATTAAGTCTGCCTTTTCACGTAAAGAAGGTAAGACTAGCATTGTCTTTGATGAAGTGGATACGGGAGTTTCAGGTCGTGTAGCTCAGGCTATTGCGCAGAAGATTCACAAGATTGGCCAGCATGGCCAGGTCCTTGCTATTTCCCATTTGCCACAAGTGATTGCGATTGCGGATTATCAATTCTTTATTGAGAAGATTAGCAATGAGCATTCAACGGTTTCGACTGTTCGTCTCTTGACGGTTGAAGAGCGCGTGGAAGAAGTTGCCAAGATGTTGGCAGGTGATGATGTGACGGAAGCAGCCCTGACGCAAGCCAGAGAATTGTTGAGAAACAGGGAGAAATAAGATGACAGACTATTATGTAATTGGAGATGTTCACGGAAAAGCTGGGATGCTAGAAGACCTTCTCAAAACCTGGGATGGTCAGACCAAGTTGCTCTTTTTAGGTGATTTGATTGACCGCGGTGAGGATAGTCGCCGTGTCCTTGAAATGGTTAAGGAATTGGTTGACAATCAAGGTGCAATCTGTTTGTCAGGCAACCACGAGTACATGTTTTTGACTTGGCTCGATGACCCAGAAGAAAGCTATGACCACTATCGTCGCAATGGTGGAGATACAACCATTAACTCTATCCTAGGTCGTCCCTTGGATGCCCCAGTTGACGGGGTAGAAGATGCCAAGCGTGTTTCTACTGAAGCAGCAGATTTGGTCGAATTTATTCGTCAAATGCCGTTTGTGGTAGAAACAGATAAGTATATCTTTGTTCACGCAGGTATTGACTTGACCTTGGATGACTGGCATGAAACAACAGATTACAAGAAAGTATGGCTTAGAAAACCATTCCACGAAGCCGAAAATCATACTGGAAAAATCATTGTCTTTGGTCATACACCAGTCTATGGTTTGTTAAAGCAAGAGCGTGGTACAGCTGAGCTTTGGATGACAGAAGATGGCAAGATTGGCATGGACGGAGGAGCTGTTTATGGTGGTGTCCTTCATGGGATTGTCTTTACTGACCAAGGAATGACAGAACACCACTTTATTGAAAATGACGGCTTTGTCGCTGAAGATTAGTACTCCTAGCAGGGTATGGTCTTGTCAAAATATCAAAAACAATTTATAATAAATAGATACCCTGAAAGGAAGAGAATCATGAACTTAGA
Organism: bacterium; assembly: GCA_905221085.1. Lineage (GTDB taxonomy): Bacteria > Bacillota > Bacilli > Lactobacillales > Streptococcaceae > Streptococcus. The sequence goes on along the minus strand of CAJNBT010000005.1, from coordinate 49,745 downwards.
AGAATTGAAAAAACGACAGGAGAAGATTCGTAACTTCTCTATTATCGCCCATATTGACCACGGGAAATCAACTCTAGCAGACCGTATTTTGGAAAAAACAGAGACAGTTTCCAGTCGTGAAATGCAGGCCCAACTATTGGACAGCATGGATCTAGAGCGAGAACGTGGGATTACCATTAAACTCAATGCCATTGAGCTCAATTATACTGCAAAAGATGGGGAAACTTATATTTTCCACTTGATTGACACGCCAGGGCACGTTGACTTCACTTATGAAGTTTCACGTTCACTCGCTGCCTGTGAGGGAGCGATTTTGGTGGTCGATGCTGCCCAAGGGATTGAGGCTCAAACCCTTGCCAATGTTTATCTGGCCTTGGACAATGATTTGGAAATCATGCCTGTCATTAATAAAATTGACCTGCCAGCAGCGGATCCTGAGCGCGTGCGTACAGAAATTGAAGATGTCATTGGTCTAGATGCCAGCGAAGCAGTCTTAGCATCAGCAAAAGCTGGTATCGGTATCGAAGAAATTCTTGAGCAAATCGTAGAAAAAGTGCCAGCGCCAACAGGTGATGTGACGGCGCCACTCAAAGCCTTGATTTTTGACTCTGTTTACGATGCTTACCGTGGGGTTATCCTCCAAGTGCGTGTTATGGATGGAGTGGTTAAACCTGGTGATAGGATTCAGCTTATGAGCAATGGCAAGACTTTTGATGTTACGGAAGTTGGTATTTTCACACCAAAAGCAGTTGGTCGTGATTTCCTTGCGACTGGTGACGTTGGTTATATTGCGGCTTCTATCAAGACGGTTCAGGACACTCGTGTGGGTGATACCGTTACCTTGGCAACCAATCCTGCGGAAGAGCCATTACATGGTTACAAGCAGATGAATCCTATGGTCTTTGCGGGTCTCTATCCAATCGAGTCAAACAAGTACAATGACCTTCGTGAAGCCCTTGAAAAATTGCAACTGAATGATGCCAGCTTGCAGTTTGAACCAGAAACATCTCAGGCACTTGGATTTGGTTTCCGTTGTGGATTCCTTGGACTTCTCCATATGGATGTTATCCAAGAACGTTTGGAGCGCGAGTTCAACATTGACCTCATCATGACAGCTCCGTCTGTTATTTACAAGGTTAATTTGACTGACGGGGAGTCTATGGATGTGTCAAACCCGTCTGAGTTTCCAGACCCAACCAAGATTGCGACTATTGAAGAGCCTTATGTTAAAGCTCAAATCATGGTACCTCAGGAGTTTGTTGGAGCAGTAATGGAATTGGCTCAGCGCAAGCGTGGGGACTTTGTAACTATGGACTATATTGATGATAATCGTGTCAATGTCATCTATCAAATTCCACTTGCTGAAATCGTCTTTGATTTCTTTGATAAGCTCAAATCTTCAACACGTGGTTATGCAAGCTTTGACTATGAATTGTCAGAGTACCGCCCATCTAAGCTGGTCAAAATGGATATCCTTCTCAATGGAGATAAGGTGGATGCCCTCAGCTTTATCGTTCACAAGGATTTTGCCTACGAACGTGGGAAACTCATCGTTGATAAGCTCAAGAAAATCATCCCTCGTCAACAATTTGAGGTGCCAATCCAGGCAGCAATTGGACACAAGATTGTGGCTCGTACTGATATCAAGGCCCTTCGTAAGAATGTACTTGCCAAGTGTTACGGTGGTGATGTTTCTCGTAAACGCAAACTCCTTGAAAAACAAAAAGCTGGTAAGAAACGCATGAAAGCTATCGGATCAGTAGAAGTCCCACAAGAAGCCTTCCTCAGCGTCTTGAGTATGGATGAAGAATAACTTGTCATAATTACTTTTCCTTGTTCACAGGAAATTTATATCAGAATTAATAGTAAAGCAGGCTTTAATGGTCTGCTTTTTTAGTTTCTAAAACAAAAAATGTTTGGTGTGTTTGTTTAAGTGTTTGTTTTTATAAGTAAAACTATAAAAACAACAAAAGTATAAAAAAAGAGACAAAAAACAACAGAAAAATATTGACAACGATTTCATATAGTGTTATACTTATAGCATAAAGTTAATGGAAAGAAGGGAAAACCTTATGGGATTAGATCATTTCTTTGACAAAAACCTTGTGTTTTGCTTAGAAGCGGATAATCAAGAACAACTCTTTGATCAGGTAGCTACTTTATTGGAAGAACGAGAAATCGTAACTCCAACCTATCGTGAAGCCTTGATCACGCGTGAAAAGTCATTTCCAACTGGTTTAGATATGGAATTTTTGGGTAAGGATTTGCCGAATGTGGCTATTCCTCATACAGATATTGTTCATAATCTAGCTGAAAAAGTTGTGGTGGTTCGATTAGAAAAACCAGTGACTTTCCATAATATGATTGCGCCAGATAAGGAAGTAGAAGTATCCTTGCTCTTCTTTATCATTAATAACTCAAGTTCAAGTCAAACGAACATTCTTGCTCAGTTGATGGACTTCTTTACTGGAAATGGTCATCTTGAAGACCTATCAAAAATTTCTGAACCAGAAGCCCTCTATGCTTATATTGCTGAAGCAATTGCTTAATCTTGTCTATTAAAAATATTAAATCGGAGGAAATCCATATGATTAAAATTCTTGCTGCCTGTGGTGCAGGTGTTAACTCAAGCCACCAAATTAAAAGTGCTCTTGAAGAAGAACTTTCAAACCGCGGTTTTGATGTTCACTGTGATGCGGTAATGGTCAAAGACGTTAATGAAGACCTTATCAAAGGTTATGACATCTTCACACCAATTGCTGCGACAGACCTTGGTTTTGAGCCAGGTATTCCAGTTATCGAAGCTGGACCAATCTTGTTCCGTATCCCAGCTATGAGTGCTCCAGTATTTGACAACATTGAAGCAGCTATTAAAGAACACGGATTAAGCTAATTCTAATTTGTTAACATTCATATAACACAAAAAGGGAGGAACTGTTATGGATGCAATCTTTGACCTAATCGGAAAGGTTTTCAATCCCATCTTAGAAATGGGTGGACCTGTCATCATGTTAATCATTTTGACAGTATTGGCTTTACTTTTTGGAGTGAAATTCTCCAAAGCGCTTGAAGGTGGTATCAAACTTGCCATCGCTCTTACAGGTATCGGTGCCATCATCGGTATGCTAAATGGTGCTTTCTCAGCATCACTTGCAAAATTCGTTGAAAACACAGGTATCCAATTGAGTATCACTGACGTTGGTTGGGCACCACTTGCAACAATCACTTGGGGATCTGCTTGGACACTTTACTTCTTGCTCATTATGTTGATTGTCAACGTAGTGATGCTTGCTATGAAGAAAACAGATACACTTGACGTTGATATCTTCGATATCTGGCACTTGTCTATCACAGGTCTTTTGATTAAATGGTATGCAGACAACAATGGCGTTAGCCAAGGAGTTTCACTCTTCATTGCTACAGCAGCTATCGTCCTTGTTGGGGTTCTTAAAATTATCAACTCTGACTTGATGAAACCTACATTTGATGACCTTCTTAACGCTCCAAGTTCATCACCAATGACATCAACTCACATGAACTATATGATGAACCCAGTTATCATGGTTTTGGATAAGATTTTTGAAAAATTCTTCCCAGGTCTTGATAAATATGACTTCGACGCTGCAAAATTGAACAAGAAAATCGGTTTCTGGGGTTCTAAATTCTTTATTGGTTTCATTCTTGGTATTGTTATCGGTATTATGGGAACTCCACATCCAATTGAAGGTGTTGCAGATGCAGATAAATGGCGTCTTGTTATCAAAGGATGGTTGTCTCTTGGTTTGACAGCTGGTGTATCTTTGGAACTCTTCTCACTTATCGGTTCATGGTTCATCGCTGCCGTAGAACCACTTTCACAAGGTATTACAAATGTTGCTACTAAACGTCTTCAAGGACGTAAATTTAACATCGGTCTTGACTGGCCTTTCATCGCTGGTCGTGCTGAAATCTGGGCTTGTGCCAACGTACTTGCACCAATCATGTTGATTGAAGCTGTGCTTCTTTCAAAAGTCGGAAATGGTATCTTGCCACTTGCAGGTATCATCGCTATGGGTGTTACTCCAGCTCTCTTGGTTGTAACTCGTGGTAAATTGCTCCGTATGATTATCTTCGGAACACTCTTGTTGCCACTCTTCCTTCTTTCAGGTACACTTATTGCACCATTCGCGACAGAACTTGCTAAAGGTGTAGGTGCCTTCCCAGCAGGTGTGAGCCAAACTCAATTGATTACTCACTCAACTCTTGAAGGACCAATCGAAAAACTTCTTGGTTGGACAATTGGTAACACTACAACTGGTGATATCAAAGCAATCCTTGGTGCAGTAGTCTTCCTTGTATTCTATATCGGTATCTTTGCTTGGTACAGAAAACAAATGATCAAACGTAACGAAGAGTACGCAGCGAAAGCAAAATAATGCGCTCCTATAAAATGTAAATTGTTAAAGCTAGGTTGTTATTTTCCTGATAGGAGTGACAGCCTAGTTTTTTATAAACTATCAAGAAATCGGAGAAAATAATGGTAATTGAATTAAAATCAGAACAATTAAGAGTTCAATTTAACAGTTTTGGTGGGGCTCTTTCTTCTATAAAAGATGCTGAGGGACTTGAGTATTTGTGGCAAGGGGATGCCACTTATTGGAGTGGACAAGCTCCTGTTCTCTTCCCCATTTGTGGTTCTTTGAGAGAGGATACAGCCCTCTATATAGATGAGAAGGAGCAAGAAAGCAAAGGAAACATTCCTCGTCATGGTTTGGTTCGTAAGAAAGAATTTGAATTAGTTGAACAGACAGATAAGAGTGTAACTTTTGCAATTGAAGACGATGAGAATAGCTATCAGAACTATCCTTATCATTTCCGCCTAGAAATCACTTATATCCTTACAGGAAAGACAGTACGGACTCAATACAAGATTTTCAATAAAGAAACTAGCAAGGTCATGCCTTACTTTATTGGTGGACATCCAGGATTTAATTGTCCTCTACTGGACGATGAGGTCTATGAAGATTACTATTTAGAGTTTGAGAAAGAAGAGACTTGCTCTGTTCCACGTCCTTTCCCAGAAACAGGTATGTTGGATTTCCAAGATAGAAGTCCATGGCTAGAGGGGCAAAAGGAATTAGATCTTAGTTATGATCTTTTCAGCACAGATGCAGTCACCTTAGATGAATTGCAATCTAGAACAATTGCCCTTCGTTCTCGTAAACATAATAAGGGATTAAAAGTGCACTTTGCAGAGTTTCCAAACCTCATCATCTGGTCAACTTTGAATAAAGGTCCTTTCATTGCTTTTGAACCATGGTCTGGTTTATCAACATCCCTTGAAGAAGGAGATCATCTAGAAGATAAGAAGAATGTTCGTCTCCTAGAACCTGGTCAAGTGGATCAAATTGGTTTTGATATCGAAATTTTTTAGATAAAAAACACAAAAACAAACATTAACTGTTGACTTTTTCAGGAAATAGGAGTATATTATGTTTGTAAGCAACAAATGATGTTTGTAACAAACAAACAATCAATTGTTATATTCTCTTTCGTGGAGAAGGATTATTTCTAGGAATTTGATTTCCTAAACTTGAATAAGGTGTCATTCATCTCATTCAATCCAATTTGTCAATAAACTGCTAGAAAGCCTTTTGTGGATAAATTGCTAACTACGAAAGTCTTTACTAGCCTAGAAAAATAAAAAGGAGAAACAATATGGCTATTGTTATCGGTGCAGATGCTGCAGGTTTGAGATTGAAAGAAGTTGTGAAAGACTTCTTGGAAAAAGAAAACTTCCACGTTGTGGATGTTACGGCTGAAGGTCAAGACTTTGTTGATGTGACTCTTGCTGTTGCTGCAGAAGTAAACAAAGAAGAACAAAACCTTGGTATCGTGATTGACGCTTATGGTGCTGGTCCTTTCATGGTCGCAACTAAAATCAAAGGAATGGTTGCTGCAGAAGTATCTGACGAACGTTCAGCTTATATGACTCGTGGTCATAACAACTCACGTATGATCACTATGGGTGCACAACTTGTCGGTGATGAATTGGCTAAAAACATCGCTAAAGGATTTGTTAACGGTAAATACGATGGTGGACGTCACCAAATTCGTGTTGATATGTTGAACAAAATGTGCTAATACTCTTCAAAAATCAAGATAATCTGTTGTCAGCTCACTTTAGCTAACCTCAGTTATGCTTGCAGCTCGCTTCCTAAGCTAATCTTGATTTTTCTTGAGTAGGGATAAATGATATTAGATTTATATAATTAATCGGAGGGAATAACTAATGAGAATTGCAATTGGATGTGACCACATCGTAACAGATGAAAAAATGGCGGTTTCAGAATTTTTGAAATCAAAAGGATATGAAGTCATTGACTTTGGTACATATGACCATACACGTACTCACTACCCAATCTTTGGTAAAAAAGTAGGGGAAGCTGTAACTAGCGGTCAAGCTGATCTTGGGGTGTGTATCTGTGGTACTGGTGTTGGTATCAACAACGCTGTAAATAAAGTTCCAGGTGTCCGTTCTGCCTTGGTTCGTGATATGACAACAGCCCTTTATGCTAAAGAACAATTGAACGCCAACGTTATCGGTTTTGGTGGTAAAATTACTGGTGAATTGCTTATGTGTGATATCATCGAAGCTTTCATCCATGCTGAATACAAACCAACTGAAGAAAACAAAAAATTGATTGCGAAAATTGAACATGTGGAAAGTCACAATGCTCATCAAGCTGACGCAAACTTCTTTACAGAATTCCTTGAAAAATGGGATCGCGGAGAATACCACGACTAAGAGGTGACCTATGATTTTAACAGTCACAATGAACCCATCCATCGATATTTCCTATCCTTTGGATGAGTTGAAGATTGATACTGTCAATCGTGTGGTAGATGTAACCAAAACAGCTGGTGGTAAAGGACTAAATGTTACTCGAGTTCTTTCAGAATTTGGCGATTCTGTTCTTGCTACTGGTTTAGTGGGTGGCAAACTTGGTGAGTTTTTAGTTGAAAATATTGATGATAATGTTAAGAAAGATTTCTTTTCTATTCAGGGAGAAACTCGTAACTGTATCGCTATTCTTCACGGAGACAACCAAACAGAAGTTCTTGAAAAAGGTCCTGTAGTATTGGAACAGGAAGGTCAAGACTTTTTGGAACATTTCAAAAAACTCTTGGAGTTAGTTGAAGTAGTAGCTATCTCAGGTAGCCTGCCAGCTGGCCTTCCAGTTGATTACTATGCGAGCTTGGTAGAACTTGCTAATCAAGCTGGCAAGCCTGTTGTCTTGGACTGCTCTGGTGCAGCACTTCAGGCGGTTCTTGAATCACCACATAAACCAACAGTCATCAAACCAAATAATGAGGAATTATCTCAGCTTCTTGGAAGAGAAGTTTCTGAGGAGTTGGATGAATTAAAAGAAGTTCTTCAAGAACCTTTGTTTGCAGGGATTGAATGGATTATTGTTTCGCTTGGTGCCAACGGTGCCTTTGCCAAACATGGCGATACTTTCTACAAGGTCGATATTCCTAGAATTCAGGTAGTCAACCCTGTCGGATCTGGAGACTCTACTGTAGCAGGAATTTCTTCAGGACTTCTTCATAAAGAATCAGATGCAGAACTGCTCATCAAGGCAAATGTCCTTGGTATGCTCAATGCTCAAGAAAAAATGACTGGTCATGTCAACATGGCCAACTATCAAGCTCTATATGATCAATTAATAGTAAAAGAGGTATAAAATGTCTTTAACAGAACAAAAACGTGCACGCTTAGAAAAACTTTCTGATGAAAATGGTATCATCTCAGCTCTTGCATTTGACCAACGCGGTGCTTTGAAGCGCCTCATGGCTCAACACCAAACAGAAGAACCAACTGTAGCTCAAATGGAAGAACTTAAAGTTTTGGTAGCAGATGAATTGACTAAATACGCTTCATCAATGCTTCTTGACCCTGAGTATGGACTTCCAGCAACTAAAGCTCTTGATGAAAAAGCTGGTCTTCTCCTTGCTTATGAAAAAACAGGTTACGACACAACAAGTACAAAACGCTTGCCAGACTGCTTGGATGTTTGGTCTGCAAAACGTATTAAAGAAGAAGGTGCAGATGCAGTTAAATTCTTGCTTTACTATGATGTAGATAGCTCAGACGAACTCAACCAAGAAAAACAAGCTTACATCGAACGCATCGGTTCTGAGTGTGTGGCTGAAGATATCCCATTCTTCCTTGAAATCCTTGCTTACGATGAAAAAATTGCTGACGCAGGTTCTGTAGAATACGCTAAAGTAAAACCACACAAAGTTATCGGTGCTATGAAAGTCTTCTCAGACCCACGCTTTAACATTGATGTCTTGAAAGTTGAAGTTCCTGTTAACATTAAATATGTTGAAGGTTTCGCTGAAGGTGAAGTAGTATATACACGTGAAGAAGCAGCAGCCTTCTTCAAAGCACAAGATGAAGCAACTAACTTGCCATACATCTATTTGAGTGCTGGTGTATCAGCTAAACTCTTCCAAGATACTCTTGTATTTGCTCATGAATCAGGTGCGAACTTCAATGGAGTTCTTTGTGGCCGTGCAACATGGGCTGGATCGGTTGAAGCGTACATCAAAGATGGTGAAGAAGCAGCACGCGAATGGCTTCGCACAACTGGATTTGAAAACATTGACGAACTCAACAAAGTTCTTCAAGCAACAGCGACTTCATGGAAAGAACGCGTGTAAGAAAGTCCTCCTAGGTTAGGAACATGAATCTAAAATTTTTTTAAAAAAGTTGTATGTAAAGGTTTACAAAATAACTTACTTGTGCTATACTTAAATCACAAGTTAATACAAGGTGAGTGTTACTAAGTAATATTAGGCATGATCACAGGTGAATTAGAAATCGGCTGATTTTCTAGTTCATTTGTGGTCATTTTTTATACTCATATACCTTTAAAATATAAAAGGAGGTTGACATGTATCGAATTCTAAATCCAATGAATCATAATGTCTCGCTTGTCAGAAATGATAAAGGAGAAGAAGTGATTGTAATTGGTAAGGGGATTGCATTTGGAAAGAAGAAGGGAGATTTGATTGCTGAAAATCAGGTTGAGAAAATCTTTCGGATGAAGACCGAAGAGTCCAGAGAAAACTTTATGGCTCTCCTCAAAGATGTTCCGCTTGATTTTATCACAGTGACCTATGAAATCATTGATAAACTATCAAAGAAATATCATTATCCGATTCAAGAGTATCTCTACGTAACCTTGACAGATCATATTTACTGTTCTTACCAAGCTCTAGCGCAAGGAAGGTATAAGGATAGTAATCTGCCAGATATTTCCACTAAGTATCCTGTCGCTTTTCAAATTGCAAATGAGGCTTTTGAAATTTATCGTCAGAAGCTAGCAGATCATTTTCCTGAGGACGAAATTATTCGGATTGCTTATCATTTCATCAATGCCGAAGGTGAAAATGAAGTAGAAGTAGTTAAGTCGATTGATAAGAGGAAAGAAATTCTCAGGAATGTTGAAGAAGTTTTAACGGACTATGCAATTCAACGAACCAAAGAGAATAACCATTTCTATGATCGCTTTATGATCCATTTGAATTATTTCTTGGATTATTTAGACAGATCTAGAGATGATAACCAATCACTTCTGGATATGGAAGATCATATTAAACAATCCTATCCAAAAGCCTTCGAGATTGGTTCTAAGATTTATGATGTGATTACGCAACATACGGGTCTTGATTTGTATAAAAGTGAACGAGTTTATCTAGTTCTACATATCCAACGTTTATTGTCATAAAAATTTAATTAAAAATACATAAGGAGAATTCTATCATGAATAGAGAAGAAGTAACATTGTTAGGTTTTGAAATCGTAGCCTATGCTGGCGATGCTCGTTCAAAACTATTGGAAGCCTTGAAAGCTGCTGAAGCTGGCGATTTTGCGAAAGCAGATAGCTTAGTCGAGGAAGCTGGTGCTTGCATTGCTGAAGCTCACCACGCGCAAACAAGTCTATTGACTAAGGAAGCAGCTGGCGAGGATTTAGCCTATAGTGTAACCATGATGCATGGCCAAGATCACCTGATGACAACAATCTTGCTAAAAGATTTGATGCATCATTTAATTGAACTTTATAAAAGAGGAGCTAAATAATGAATAAGTTAATTGCCTATATCGAGAAAGGAAAGCCTTTCTTTGAAAAACTATCTCGAAATATCTATCTTCGTGCTATTCGTGATGGATTTATCGCAGGAATGCCAGTCATTCTATTCTCAAGTATCTTTATCTTGATTGCCTTTGTACCAAACTCATGGGGCTTTAAATGGTCTGATGATGTTGTTAATCTCCTCATGAAACCTTACAGCTATTCAATGGGGATCTTGGCTTTGTTGGTAGCTGGTACAACAGCTAAGTCATTGACCGACTCAGTAAACCGTAGCATGGAGAAGACAAATCAAATCAACTATATGTCAACATTGTTGGCAGCAATTGTTGGTTTGTTGATGTTGGCAGCTGACCCTATCGAAAATGGTCTAGCTACTGGATTCTTGGGGACAAAAGGTTTGCTTTCAGCCTTCCTTGCTGCCTTTGTTACTGTAGCCATCTATAAGGTTTGTGTTAAGAACAACGTCACTATTCGTATGCCTGACGAAGTTCCACCAAATATCTCACAAGTCTTTAAAGATGTGATTCCATTCACTCTATCTGTTGTTTCTCTTTATGCTCTTGATTTACTAGCACGTCATTTTGTAGGTGCAAGCGTAGCTGAATCAATCGGTAAATTCTTTGCACCGTTATTCTCTGCAGCTGATGGTTATCTAGGTATTACCATTATCTTTGGTGCCTTTGCCTTCTTCTGGTTTGTTGGGATTCATGGTCCATCTATCGTTGAACCAGCTATCGCAGCTATTACCTATGCCAATGCCGAAGTCAACTTGAACCTTCTCCAACAAGGGATGCACGCTGACAAGATTCTTACTTCTGGTACACAAATGTTTATCGTTACCATGGGTGGTACTGGTGCGACACTGGTTGTTCCATTCATGTTCATGTGGTTAACAAAATCAAAACGTAACCGTGCAATCGGTCGTGCTTCAGTAGTTCCAACTTTCTTTGGTGTAAATGAACCAATCTTGTTTGGTGCACCACTTGTATTGAACCCAATCTTCTTCATTCCATTTATCTTTGCTCCAATCGCAAACGTATGGATCTTTAAATTCTTTATCGAAACTCTTGGAATGAACTCATTTACTGCTAATCTACCATGGACAACTCCAGCTCCACTAGGTCTAGTTCTTGGAACTAACTTCCAAGTTCTATCATTCATTCTTGCTGCTCTTCTAATCCTGGTTGACGTAATCATTTACTATCCATTCCTTAAAGTATATGATGAACAAATTCTCGAAGAAGAACGTTCAGGTAAGTCTAATGATGAATTGAAAGAAAAAGTTGCCGCAAACTTCAACACTGCAAAAGCAGATGCTATTCTTGAAAAAGCGGGTGTAGAAGCAGCACAAAATACAATCACTGAAGAAACAAATGTCCTCGTTCTCTGTGCAGGTGGAGGTACAAGTGGACTTCTTGCAAATGCTTTGAATAAGGCAGCAGCAGAATATAATGTTCCTGTGAAAGCAGCAGCAGGTGGTTATGGTGCTCATCGTGAAATGTTACCAGAGTTTGATTTGGTTATCCTTGCCCCTCAAGTTGCTTCAAACTTTGAAGATATGAAAGCAGAAACAGATAAACTCGGTATTAAACTTGCGAAAACAGAAGGCGCTCAATACATCAAGTTAACCCGTGATGGAAAAGGTGCTCTAGCATTCGTGCAAGCTCAATTCGATTAACGATAGGGACTGTGAAACAGTCTCCTCTCGTTACGGAAATCGCTATGGCGAATTTCCTAATCGCCTTGTTAATTCGTCGGTAAAAAGATATCGTTTTTACCTCCTCATGTCACAATTCGATTAATAATAGGGACTATGAAATAGTTTACTCTCGTTACGGAAATTGCTATGGCGAATTTCCTAATCGCCTTATTAATTCGTCGGTAAAAAGATATCGTTTTTACCTTCTCATGTCACAATTCGGTGACTTGCTACAAGAAGTGAGATGGAGAAGGATGGCTCACTGACTCCTCTCCTTTCACTTTTATTTTATTTAAATCAAGAAATAGGTGAAAAAATGACAAAAACACTTCCAAAAGACTTTATTTTTGGTGGCGCAACAGCTGCCTATCAAGCAGAAGGCGCTACGCATACTGATGGAAAAGGACCAGTTGCTTGGGATAAATATCTTGAAGATAACTACTGGTACACTGCCGAACCAGCTAGTGATTTTTACAATCGATATCCAGTTGACCTCAAGCTAGCAGAAGAGTATGGTGTCAATGGTATTCGAATTTCTATTGCTTGGTCACGTATTTTCCCAACCGGTTACGGTCAAGTAAATCAGAAAGGTGTTGAGTTTTATCATAATCTATTTGCGGAGTGCCACAAACGTCACGTTGAGCCCTTCGTAACTCTTCACCACTTTGACACGCCAGAAGCTCTCCACTCAAATGGAGACTTCTTAAACCGTGAAAATATCGAATACTTTGTAGACTACGCTGCCTTCTGTTTTGAAGAATTTCCAGAAGTAAACTATTGGACAACCTTTAATGAAATTGGGCCGATTGGTGATGGTCAATATTTAGTTGGTAAATTCCCTCCAGGTATTCAGTATGACCTTGCCAAAGTCTTCCAATCACACCACAATATGATGGTGTCTCATGCACGCGCTGTAAAGCTATATAAAGATAAAGGATATAAAGGTGAAATTGGTGTTGTTCACGCTCTTCCAACCAAGTATCCTTTGGATCCTAAAAATCCAGTAGATGTTCGCGCTGCTGAATTGGAAGATATCATCCACAATAAATTTATCTTGGATGCAACTTATCTAGGTCGCTATTCAGCTGAAACGATGGAAGGTGTCAACCATATCTTATCAGTCAATGGTGGTAGCTTAGATCTTCGTGAAGAAGATTTCGAAGTATTAGAAGCCGCAAAAGACTTGAATGACTTCCTTGGAATTAATTACTATATGAGTGACTGGATGGAAGCCTTTGATGGAGAAACTGAAATCATCCATAATGGTAAGGGTGAAAAAGGAAGCTCTAAATACCAAATTAAAGGTGTTGGTCGTCGTGTAGCTCCTGACTATGTACCACGTACGGATTGGGATTGGATTATCTACCCTCAAGGTTTGTATGACCAAATCATGCGAGTGAAGAAAGATTATCCTAACTACAAGAAGATTTACATCACTGAAAATGGTCTAGGCTATAAAGATGAGTTCGTTGATAACACTGTTTACGATGATGGACGTATTGATTATGTGAAGCAACACTTGGAAGTTTTGTCTGATGCGATTGCAGATGGAGCGAATATAAAAGGTTACTTCATTTGGTCATTAATGGATGTCTTCTCATGGTCAAACGGTTATGAAAAACGTTACGGTCTCTTCTATGTAGACTTTGAAACGCAAGAACGTTATCCGAAGAAATCAGCTCATTGGTACAAGAAAGTAGCGGAAAGTCAGATTATAGACTAGTAGAATTAGTAATTAGATATAGAATTTTAGTGAGGCAAAAAGATGTTCAAAGATTTTATCCAATCTATTTATGAAAAAGTTTATATTATCAATTTTGATAAATGTTCTCAAATACCTTGTTTGACTAATGAGGAGCTGAAAAAACTTGGGAAATGGTATGTCTCTACCGGTCAAGAATGGATTTGCAATTCAGACTATGAGCTAGAAGAATTTAAAAATATCTTTTTAAATTTTATCAGTCCTGAAGAACGGGATAATATCTCCTTTGATTCAGATTTTATGCCGTTTCAACAATCATAAAGAATCTAGGAAACTCTTTGTAAAAATCTTCATCCAAAAATGCGTCAGATCAAGATTCTTATTTTCTTGATTTGACGCATTTTATTTTTTATCGATTCTCAGTTTTATGATTTAGAAAGAATAATTTTTGTTTGTTTTGAAAGTTGTTCAAAGGTTTCTTTGCTCAGTTTAGAATCTGAAACGATGGTATCAATATCAGAGATATTGTAGAAGGTATAAAAATCAAATTTATTGAACTTACTATTGTCAGCTAGTAAGTATTTTTTATTGGAGTTATTGAGGGCGATGCGTTGAGATTCACCTTCCTCTTCACTAAAGGTCGCGATCGCATTGTCCTGAATACCATTACAGCTAACGAAAGCTTTAGAAAATTGGAGATTGGCCAAATTTTGCAAGGTTAGTGTTCCGACAAAGGCTCCAGTGATAGAGCGATAGTTTCCACCGATTAAAATCAAATCTGTTAGTTTTCGTTCGTTTAAGATGAGAAAGACTGGTAAACTGTTTGTTACAACACGAATATTATCAATTGGAAGTTCACGAGCAAAAGATTCCAATGTTGTTCCTGGACCAATAAAAATGGTCTCACCCTCATCGATTAAATGGCCTGCAAAACGGCTGATTTCTTGTTTTTCTGCGATTTGTAAGCTTTGTTTTTCAATATTGGAACGTTCATTATTTAAAATAGAACCTGTGCGAATTTTCTCAGCTCCACCGTGCACACGAACAAGTAGATCTTTGTCAGCTAACTCTTGCAAGTAACGTCTAGCAGTCATATCTGACACATCCAAGCGAGTCATGATTTCTTTTACAGTAATAGTTCCCTTTGTATTTACCGTTTCTAGAATATTATCTAGTTTTTCCTGCTTTAACATCCTTATCACCTCTATTTCTATTACTATTTTATCATAAAGTGTTCAATCAATCAATTTAAAAAACAAAAGAAAACAAAAACAAAAACACCATGGTTGTTTTAAACAAACCATGATGTTTTTGGCTCTCAGTTCTGGGATAATTCAATTAGTCCAAACCGTAGTTGTAGTCATCGTCTTGCATGGCTTCAACTTCACCAAGAAGGTAACCATTTCCGACTTGAGAGAAGAAGTCGTGGTTGGAAGTTCCTGTTGAAATACCGTTCATAACGATTGGGTTGACATCATCTGCTGAATCTGGGAAGAGTGGATCTTGTCCCAGGTTCATGAGTGCCTTGTTAGCATTGTAGCGAAGGAAGGTTTTGACTTCTTCTGTCCAACCAACACCGTCATAGAGGCTTTCTGTGTAGCCTTCTTCATTTTCATAAAGAGTATAGAGCAGGTCGTACATCCAATCTTTGAGTTTTTCTTGCTCTTCTTCAGGCAATTCATTGAAACCAAGTTGGAATTTGTAACCGATGTAAGTTCCGTGAACAGACTCATCACGAATGATCAATTTAATGATTTCCGCAACGTTGGCTAGTTTGTTGTTGCCGAGATAGTAGAGGGGAGTGAAGAAACCAGAGTAGAAGAGGAAGGTTTCAAGGAAGACGCTGGCTACTTTCTTTTCAAGTGGGTTACCGTTTAGGTAGATTTCGTTGACAATCTCAGCCTTCTTTTGTAGGTAAGGATTGGTATTGGTCCATTCGAAAATTTCTTCAATCTCAGCCTTGGTATTCAAGGTAGAGAAGATTGATGAGTAAGATTTAGCGTGAACAGATTCCATAAATTGGATGTTATTGAAAACAGCTTCCTCATGGGGTGTACGGATGTCTGAGCGAAGGGCTTGAACCCCAGTTTCAGATTGCATAGTGTCCAGAAGTGTTAAACCACCAAAGACTTTTCCAACCAAGTCTTTTTCTACACTTGATAGCTTTCTCCAGTCATCCAAGTCGTTAGACAAGGGAATACGTGTATCGAGCCAGAATTGCTCCGTCAGTTTCTCCCAAGTTGATTTGTCGATGACATCTTCGATGGCATTCCAGTTAATGGCTTTGTAGTAAGTTTGTGACATGTTTTCTTCTTTCGATCTTGTAAAAAATTATTTTCTTCTTTTTCCTGCTAAGTGTTTAGCGCCCTCTGAACTTCCGTGTCTCAGTCCATCAGAAGCTACTTTATCAACCTTCTTTTTCATGAAGGAATTTTCCTTTTTTAAAGATGAATTCTCTTTTTTTAAAAAGGAAATTTCTTTTTTTAATTTTTTATTTTCTTGTTTTGTTTTGCCAAATAAAAACAATTTATCAGTCTCCTAAAATGAATAAAAGTTAGAAAAAATTACGAACAGTATCAATTGTATTTATAGAGAGACGAACTAAATCACACAGCTTTCACATTGGTTAGCACCGACTTCTCCACCATCATCGGTAAAGGTACGGACGTAGTAGATAGACTTGATACCTTTGTTAAAGGCATAGTTACGAAGGATTGACAAGTCACGTGTCGTTTGTTTGTTTTCTTTCTTCCATTCGTAAAGACCTTTTGGAATATCACTACGCATGAAGAGGGTGAGTGAAAGACCTTGGTCCACGTGCTCAGTCGCAGCAGCATAAACATCAATCACCTTACGCATATCCATGTCGTAGGCAGAAGTGTAGTAAGGAATGGTCTCTGTTGACAAGCCAGCAGCAGGGTAGTAGATTTTCCCGATTTTCTTTTCTTGACGTTCTTCGATACGTTGCGTAATCGGGTGGATAGAAGCAGAAACGTCGTTGATATAGCTGATAGAACCATTTGGAGCTACAGCAAGGCGGTTTTGGTGGTAAAGACCATCTGCTTGAACCTTGTCGCGAAGTTCAGCCCAGTCAGCAGCACTTGGGATAAAGACATCTTTGAAAAGTTCTTTAACACGGTCTGATGTTGGAACAAACTCGCCAGTCACATACTTGTCGAAGTAGCTTCCGTTAGCATAGTCTGATTTTTCAAAGTTATGGAAGGTAATACCACGTTCACGCGCGATATTGTTTGATTCTACCAAGGTCCAGTAGTTCATGAGCATGAAGTAGATGCTTGTAAATTCAACAGACTCAGGTGATCCATATTCAATCAATTGTTGGGCGAGGTAGCTGTGAAGTCCCATGGCACCAAGCCCGAAGGTGTGGGCTTGGCTATTTCCATGATCAATCGTAGGTACAGCTACGATGTGTGAACTATCTGTAACGAAAGTTAAAGCACGAACCATAGCACGGATAGAACGACCAAAGTCAGGTGAAGTCATCATGTTGACAACGTTTGTTGAACCAAGGTTACATGAGATATCAGTACCCATTTGGAGATATTCTTGAGCATCGTTGATCAAGCTTGGTTCTTGGACTTGAAGAATCTCAGAACACAAGTTACTCATGATAATCTTACCATCAACAGGATTTGCACGGTTAGCCGTATCAATGTTGACTACATAAGGGTAGCCAGATTCTTGTTGCAATTTAGAGATTTCAGTTTCCAAATCACGCGCCTTGATTTTTGTCTTACGGATATTTGGATTTGCGACCAATTCATCGTATTTTTCAGTGATATCGATGTAGTTGAATGGCACACCGTATTCTTTTTCTATAGAGTAAGGGCTGAAGAGGTACATTTCTTCATTCTTACGAGCCAATTCGTAGAATTTATCTGGTACCACGACACCAAGTGAAAGAGTTTTTACACGAACTTTTTCATCGGCGTTTTCTTTCTTAGTTGAAAGGAAGGCGATGATATCTGGGTGAAAGACATTGAGGTAGACAACACCAGCACCTTGACGTTGACCCAATTGGTTAGAGTAAGAGAAACTATCTTCGAAGAGTTTCATGACTGGTACGACACCAGAAGCTGCTCCTTCGTAGCCTTTGATAGGTGCACCAGCTTCACGAAGGTTGCTGAGAGTAATTCCCACACCACCACCGATACGTGACAGTTGAAGAGCAGAGTTGATAGAACGTCCGATAGAGTTCATATCATCAGTGACTTGGATCAAGAAACAAGATACCAACTCTCCACGACGAGCACGTCCAGCATTCAAGAAGGAAGGAGTAGCAGGTTGGTAGCGTTGGTGGATGATTTCATTTGCAATATCGATTGCAACAGCTTCATTCCCATCAGCGAAATAAAGGGCGTTAAAGAAGACACGGTCTTCCATACTTTCAAGATAATATTCCCCATCGTTAGTCTTTAAGGCGTATTGATTGTAAAACTTATAGGCAGCCATGAACGACTTGAATTGGAAGTTTTGTTCTTTAATAAATTGAGACAATTCTTCCAAGAATTCTGGACGGTATTTCTTGATAAAAGCTGTTTCGATGTAGTTGTGGTCAATGAGGTAGTTGATTTTATCTTTGATTGAATCAAAGACCATAGTATTCGGAACTACATTTTCTTTAAAGAAGGCATCCAAGGCTTCCTTATCTTTATGAAGCATGATTTGTCCATTAACAGGACGGTTGATTTCGTTATTGAGACGGAAGTAAGTCACGTCCTCAAGATGTTTTAATCCCATAAAATTTCCCTTATCTAATTACAAAAGAAAGGCTTCTAAGTTAGCCCTAGAAGCAGTTTCTTCTGGATGGTGTACTAAGATTATGCTAATTGTTTCAGTTTTCCTGGTTGGAAACCTGAAAAGACTTCAGTTGGTGTTTGGATAACAGGAGCTGCGCTGAAACCGAGCTCTTTAACCTGATCGATGTACTCAGGTTGCTCATCAAGATTGATTTCACGATAAGCGACATTATTACTGTCCAAGAAACGCTTGGTCATCTTACATTGGACACAGTTGTTTTTAGAATAAACGGTTACCATTGTGTAACTCCTCTTTAAAATTTAGTTCTATCCTAGTATATCAGAAAATAAATTTTTGTCAATGATTTAAAACTAAATATAGTGGTCTGTTTTTCTAGTCAAGCTCACAAAACACAATATGTAGTGTTTGTTTTATAAAACAGCAATGATTATCCTATAAATCGTCTTTAAAGAAACTATATACTGTGTTTTCACAAGTTTACTAGAAGATTTTCTGCAAGTTATCTGAAAAGGAAATCGAATAAATCCCATAAAATACTTGAAAAAAATCCTAGAAGATGATATAATACCAAATTGTAAGGGTTATCAAATATAACTCAAAAAAGAAAGAACAAAAGGAGAGTCAAACTATGGCTTCTAAAGATTTCCACGTAGTGGCAGAAACAGGTATTCACGCACGTCCAGCAACATTGTTGGTACAAACTGCTAGCAAATTTGCTTCAGATATCACTCTTGAGTACAAAGGTAAATCAGTTAACCTTAAATCAATCATGGGTGTTATGAGTCTTGGTGTTGGCCAAGGTGCTGACGTAACGATCTCAGCTGAAGGTGCAGATGCAGATGACGCAATCGCTGCAATCTCAGAAACAATGGAAAAAGAAGGATTGGCATAAGGAAAATGACAGAAATGCTTAAAGGAATCGCAGCATCTGACGGTGTTGCAGTTGCAAAAGCATATCTACTCGTTCAACCGGATTTGTCATTCGAGACTGTTTCAGTCGAAGATACAAACGCAGAAGAGGCTCGTTTGGATGTTGCTCTTGAAGCTTCTCAAAACGAGCTTTCTCTTATCCGCGAGAAAGCTGTAGGTACGCTAGGCGAGGAAGCGGCTCAAGTTTTTGACGCTCATTTGATGGTTCTTTCTGACCCAGAATTGATCGGTCAGATTAAAGAAACAATCCGTGCTAAGAAAGTTAATGCTGAAGCAGGTCTTAAAGAAGTGACTGACATGTTCATCACTATCTTTGAAGGCATGGAGGACAACCCATACATGCAAGAACGTGCAGCGGATATCCGCGACGTGACAAAACGTGTATTGGCAAACCTTCTTGGTAAAAAATTGCCAAACCCAGCATCTATTAACGAAGAAGTAATCGTGATTGCACATGACTTGACACCATCTGATACAGCTCAATTGGACAAAAACTTTGTAAAAGCTTTTGTAACTAACATCGGTGGACGTACAAGCCATTCAGCTATCATGGCGCGTACACTTGAAATTGCAGCTGTATTGGGAACAAATAACATCACTGAAGTAGTGAAAGACGGCGATATCCTTGCCGTTAACGGAATTACTGGTGAAGTGATTATCAACCCAACAGATGAACAAGCGACGGAATTTAAAGCAGCTGGTGAAGCTTATGCTAAACAAAAAGCTGAATGGGCACTTTTGAAAGATGCTCAAACAGTGACTGCTGACGGTAAACACTTCGAGTTGGCAGCTAACATCGGTACTCCAAAAGACGTTGAAGGTGTTAACAACAACGGTGCAGAAGCTGTTGGGCTTTACCGTACAGAGTTCTTGTACATGGATTCTCAAGACTTCCCAACTGAAGATGAGCAGTATGAAGCATACAAGGCTGTTCTTGAGGGAATGAATGGTAAACCAGTGGTTGTTCGTACTATGGACATCGGTGGAGATAAGGAACTTCCTTACTTTGATATGCCACACGAAATGAACCCATTCCTTGGATTCCGTGCCCTTCGTATCTCTATTTCTGAAACTGGAGATGCAATGTTCCGTACACAAATCCGTGCCCTTCTTCGTGCTTCTGTTCATGGTCAATTGCGTATCATGTTCCCAATGGTTGCCCTTTTGAAAGAATTCCGTGCAGCTAAAGCAGTTTATGAAGAAGAAAAAGCAAACCTTCTTTCTGAAGGAGTTGCAGTTGCGGATGATATCCAAGTTGGTATCATGATTGAAATCCCTGCAGCAGCAATGCTTGCAGACCAATTTGCAAAAGAAGTAGACTTCATGTCAATTGGTACAAACGACTTGATCCAATACTCAATGGCAGCAGACCGTATGAACGAGCAAGTTTCATACCTTTACCAACCATATAACCCATCAATCCTTCGCTTGATTAACAACGTTATCAAGGCAGCTCACGCTGAAGGTAAATGGGCTGGTATGTGTGGTGAGATGGCTGGCGATCAAAAAGCTGTTCCACTTCTTGTCGGAATGGGCTTGGATGAATTCTCTATGTCAGCAACATCTGTACTCCGTACACGTAGCTTGATGAAGAAATTGGATACTGCTAAGATGGAAGAGTACGCTAACCGTGCCCTTACAGAGTGTTCAACAATGGAAGAAGTACTTGAACTTCAAAAAGAATACGTTAACTTTGATTAATGTCATTAACCTTGTAACCTAGTTGCAAGGTTTTTTGACGCATTTTGGAAAAGTATGCTCTTATAAAGTCCACTTTTCAATGAGTCAGAGGCATGATATAATAGGGGGAAACAAATAGAATAAGAGAGAAACCATGTCTAAAGAAATTGATATTGAGTACTACCACCAGCTAGCCTTGCAAAAGCAGAAGGAGCACCGTAAAATTTTAGCAAATCTAAAGAAAAAACCACCAAAAAATCTAGATAAGATAGCTCAACAGATTCACCAAGAAGTCTTTGAGGAGATTGATTGCACTGCCTGTGCTAACTGTTGTAAGACTTTGGGTCCCGACTTCAAGGAAGCGGATATTACACGAATTGCCAAGTATTTTAAGATGAAATTACCAGCTTTTGAAGCTGAATTTCTTCAGGTAGATGAAGATGGGGATAAGATTTTCAAATCCATGCCCTGTCCATTTTTAGGAGGAGATAACCTCTGTTCCATTTATGACGTTCGTCCAAAGGCCTGCCGAGAGTTCCCCCATACAGACCGTAAAAAGATCCATCAAATCAACCATTTGACGATTAAGAATACCTTGACCTGTCCAGCAGCCTATCTCTTTGTTGAGAAATTAAAGGATAAGTTATAGAGATTTAAAGGTTAAAAAATTTCTAATAATAACTAGAGATATGAAGGGAGTACTCCTGTGCCTAGACCGAAAACAAAAGAGGAGCTAATGCTGGCCTCTAAGGAAAACTATGAAAAGCTCAATCGTTTCATTTCCCGACTAAGTGAAGATGAGCTACAGACTCCATTTGATTTTTCAAGAGACCAAAAGAAAAAAGAAGCCCACTGGAAAAGAGATAAAAATCTAAGAGATGTTCTGATCCATCTCTACGAATGGCAACAGTTACTTTTGACTTGGGTACATTCTAATCAAAAAGGTCACGAAAGACCTTTTCTCCCTGAACCTTATAATTGGAAAACTTACGGACAAATGAATGTCGTTTTTTTGGAAGAAGCACCAGAAAACGTCCTTAGAAGAAGCGACTAGACTACTAAAGCAATCACATAGAGAGGTTTTAGAGTTGATAGAAGGTTTCAGCAATGACGAACTCTTTACCAAAGGTGTCTATAAGTGGACGGGTGGGACAAGTTTATGTTCCTACTTTGTTAGTAGCACGTCAAGCCACTATGATTGGGCTCTGAAAAAAATCAAAGCACATCAGAAGAATTGTAAGGGATAGATGGCCTATTTGAAATGGCAAGAATGAGTTCTTTTAAAAGTAAGATAAAAACAAAGGGCCATTAAGTGATGTAGCCCTTTTGAGTTATACAAGCAAATTACCATGCAAAAGCTGTCGTTGGAGCATTGAGCGCTTCTAACCACTGTTTATTTTTTACGGGGCAAAGAGTTACGGATATACCTGCCATATCCAAACTAGTCATAAATGTTCCTGATTTTATAAAGGTAATAGTGACTCCTTCAATTTCTAAGAGTTGAAGGAGATCATTGATAAATATGCCCATTTCTAAGTTACTGGTAGTACCTAGATTATTTACAAGCAATATAAATTGATCACCTTTTTTCCAATGATAGTGCAATTTTAATTTGCTTATAATTTCATTTGCAAGGATTTCCGATGATTGGAATGGGACGATACGATAGCCTTCTTCGCCATGTATCCCAATACCATAAGAAATATTTCCTTCTTCCAAGTTAAATAGTGGAAGGGTGGCTTGGGGGAGACTAGCAGATTTCGTTGCAAAGCCAATTGTTGCGATTTCGGGAGCAAGCTGATGACCTAAATCAGTTAGTTGCTCGATGTCGGCACCATTCTGAGCTGCATATCCTAGAACTTTATGAAGTAAAATAGTCCCTGCAAGCCCTCTTCCTCTAATTTGAAATCTATTGTGAGGTTCAATTGAAATATCGTCGTGTGCTAGACTATAGCCAACTTTAATTCCTTCTTTTCTAGCAGTGTTAATGGCCGAGCTAAATTCTTTGATGTCTGCTTCGAAATTTTTTACAATGATGAAGACACCTTGTCCATTATTTAAAAAACGAATGGACTCTAAGATTTCATTTCTTGTAGGTGGAGTAAATAATTGGCCATAGATAGCAGCTGTAAGCATTCCTTCTCCCACATATCCAATATGAGCAGGTTCATGACCTGAACCTCCACCCGACAATATTGGAACCTGATGAGGATTTCGATTTTTTTGATAGACTAATGGTAAGGTAGGGTGTTTTTCTAATTCAGGATGACTGCTGACAGTTGCCAAAATGTAACTTGAAATAATTTTTTGTTTATGATTTGAAATAAATGTCATTGTGGTCTCTTTCCAATAATTGTCATGATTAGAAAGTCTGGTTGTGGAACTGGACTTTTTTTATTGACGTAAGCCTTCACGATTTCTGCTAGAGCATGTGAATGATAGTCTAACAAAAAACAAGTATAAGCAGATGAATCGATATCAATCTGACCGTATTCTCTTAAAATTTTTGATACAAGCAAGCGACAGTAGCTGATAAAGTGATCATAGAAGTTATTTTGTCCTTGAATATCAAAAAGTTGAATATAAAAGTCACGCTCTTGTTCGAAATAAAGAAATAATTCTTGTAATAGTTTTTGGCCTGAAATGAAGTCCAAGTTATTGGTGATATACTCGGTTAAGTCATTTTCAAATATCCAGTCTAGCAGTTCATATTTGTCAAGAAAGTGATTATAAAAGGTCTGTCTACGAATGCCAGCTGATTCCATGATATCTACAATAGAGATTTTATCAAATTCTCTAGTAGCTAATAGGTCTCTAAATGCCTTGGCAATCCGTTTTTTTGTAATAAGTGATGATGCCATAGGAAACCTTTCTTTTACTTACTTCATTTTACCAAAAAAATGTTTTAAACGGGTTTAAAAGGGGACAAATAATAGAATCTGTCCCTTATCATCCAGCGATAAAAAATATATAATGAAAGCGAAAACAAAGGTACATGCCGAAAGGAGTTTCTCATGAAAAAAATTATAAATGAACCGACACAAGTTGTTGATGAAATGTTGCAGGGATTGTCATTCATGCATGATGACTTGGTAGAACGCTTAGATGGTTTTGATGTCATCGTTAGAAATGCAGAAAAGACAGGAAAAGTTGGACTCATTTCAGGTGGAGGTTCAGGACATGAACCAAGTCATGCTGGATTTGTAGGAGATGGAATGTTGTCTGCTGCCATTTGTGGAGCAGTCTTCACTTCACCTACTCCGGACCAAATTTTAGAAGCCATTAAGGCGGCTGATGAAGGTGCTGGAGTTTTCATGGTCATCAAGAACTATTCTGGTGACATTATGAACTTTGAAATTGCACAAGAACTTGCTGAAATGGAAGGTATTGATGTATCAAGTGTTGTGGTTGATGATGATATCGCTGTTGAAAATAGTCTCTATACCCAAGGGCGTCGAGGTGTTGCAGGTACTATATTAGTCCATAAAATTTTGGGTGCTGCAGCTCGTTCTGGTAAATCATTAGCTGAAATAAAGGACTTGGCCGATAAACTTGTCTTAGAAATTAAAACAATTGGGCTAGCCCTGTCTGGAGCAACCGTTCCTGAAGTTGGGAAACCAGGTTTTGTTCTAGAAGATGATGAATTTGAATATGGAGTTGGTATTCACGGTGAGCCAGGATATAAAAAAGAGAAAATGCAACCTTCAGCACAATTGGCCTCAGAATTGGTTGAAAAACTATCTGAAGGTTTCCAACTTAAAGCTGGAGAACGCTATGGCCTTCTCATTAATGGTTTAGGAAGCACTCCTCTTATGGAACAATACGTATTTGCAAATGATGTGGCTAAATTACTCCATGGAAAAGGTGTTGAGTTGGCATTTAAGAAAATTGGAAACTATATGACCTCAATCGATATGGCTGGTTTGTCATTAACATTGATTCGATTGGCAGATGATGAATGGTTGGATGCTCTAAATGCACCTGTTACTACCCCAGCTTGGTAAAACTCAAGGAGGAAATGTCGCATGAATGCTGAACAAGCTCTTGAATGGATGAAGCTTTTTAATGAAAAGATTCAAGAACAGAAAGATTATCTTAGTGAGCTAGACACTCCTATAGGAGATGGAGACCACGGTGGAAATATGGCGCGTGGAATGGCTGCAGTTATGGAAAACTTAGAAGGAAAGCAATTTGAGACCAGCAGTGATGTGTTTAAACTTGTCTCAATGCAATTACTGAGCAAGGTAGGCGGTGCTTCCGGTCCCTTGTATGGCTCTGCTTTTATGGGCATGGCCAAGGCTGATTCTAATTCGAAAATAGAGGAAATCTTACAAAGCGGTTTGGATATGATTGTCAAACGTGGGAAAGCAGAAGTTGGAGAAAAGACAATGGTTGATGTTTGGACTCCTGTTATTGCTGCTTTGTCTGCTGGTCAATTGACTCAAGAGGTTATTGATCAGGTAGTGAATGCTACCAAAGATTTACTTGCAACTAAAGGAAGGGCATCTTATGTAGGAGAACGTTCTCTTGGACATATTGATCCTGGTTCATTCTCATCAGGATTACTCTTTACTGCTCTTTTAGAAACTGGGGTGGTTTAATGGGAAGTATTGGTCTTGTTATCGTTTCACATTCCAAACACATTGCAGAAGGTGTTGTTGAACTGATTAGTGAAGTAGCTAAAGATGTTTCGATTACTTATGTAGGAGGAACCGAAGATGGAGGAATTGGAACTAGTTTTGATCAAGTAGATAGGGTTGTTTCTGAAAATCCAGCAGATACTTTACTTGCCTTTTTTGACCTAGGTTCTGCTAAAATGAACTTAGAAATGGTGGCTGATTTCAGTGATAAGAGTATCATCATCAACAGTGTTCCAATTGTAGAAGGCGCCTATACTGTAGCTGCTCTTCTTCAGGCTGGGGCAGAACTGTCGGTTATTCAAACACAGTTGTCGGAGCTTGAAATCAATAAATAAGGAATCTTCCTATCATTCCTTTTATAGGTGAGTTATTGATTATCTCAACTATCAAATTTTAAGTAAAAAATTTCAAAATCAGAAAGGGATTGCTTGCGCAGTTCCTTTTTAATTTAACCGAAGTAAAGCCATAGAGTTTCTAAATTGTGAACCATTCAAAACTAATTGGGATGGGATCATTCTAGCTTTAGAATCCTTCAAAAATTTAGATTTAAAGCAATCAATGGCTTAGAAGAGTACTAAAACATTTAGTTTATAGGAATTCTAAGTCTAGAATTACATGGATATTTATTAAAATAGAGGATTCGATAGTTAGGATTGTTCTATTCTGAAAGATTTGGGCTGTCAATTGTATAGAAAGTGTTTGAATTTTTTTAAGTGATTAAATTAATTAATTGTGTGAGGTGATTTATGTTATAATATTCTTGATGAATTTTTAGAAAGGAAAATCTCAAATTGTCCTACAAATTTCTACTTTTCGAAATGATACAATAAAGGAAATCAAATAATTATAGAGAGTGTATTAAAATGGAAAAAATTCTATCTTTAGGTCTGACAGGTAAGAAATTACTTGCTCAGGGGTTCTTGTTTGTTCTGCTAGGTCTCATCTTGATGGTCACGGGGACTTGGTTGCCAGTAACAGTTATTCGCCTGGTTCTGTTTTTAGCTTGGATAGCAACGGTCGTAGATTTGCTATTAAGAGTTTTCAAAAAAAGCCAGTCAACGGATACCTTGGGAGTTGCACTGGTTAAATTGTTAGTGCTGGGATATTTGCTTGGCTCCAATCTTGCGACGGATGTGCCGATTTATATTTTGGCTCTTGTGATTGGAGTTTATCAGATTTTTCATGCTAGTATTAACCTTGTCACCTATCTTCTCTACCGCAAAAACAAAATTCGACCTCGTTTTCGTCTCTTACTAGATGGACTCGTACTAGTTTTTCTTGGTGGGACTAGTCTTTTGTCCTCTACAGGAAATTCTGTCTTTCAACTCTTTGTTTTAGGGGCTTATTTTTTCCTTTATGGTCTGTCCAATATCCGTGACGGTTTCTTATTTGAAGGGGAAATTGGGAAAAACCATCTCAAACGTCGCATTAGAATTAGCTTACCTATTGTCCTAGCCGCTCTCATCCCTGCAAGAACTTTAGCAAAAATTAACAAATTTATGCTGGAAAATGCTGATGAGAGAGAGGATATCCATCTTGGAATGGTGAAGTCTGGTAAGACAGCGGAGCTTGAAATTTTTGTTCATACAGCTGAGACCTCTCTGTTTTCGGCAATTGGTCATGTGGATATCTGCTATCAAGGCCGTGTTATTTCTTATGGCAACTATGATCCGTCTTCTGAGACCTTATTTGGCATGGTAGGAGATGGTGTCTTATATTTCTGTGATCGTGACAAGTACATTGACCTATGTAAACGTGAGAGTCAAAAAACGCTTTTTGGTTATGGGATAGATTTGACGCCTGAAATGGAAAAAGCAGTTCAGAAAAAGTTGGCTGAATTGAAACAACTGACGATTCCATGGGAGCCAAGTGCAGATAAAATCATGACAGGTGATGGTAAGGAAGACTACACCTACGCTTATAAAATCAGACATGAGACAGATGGGGAACTTTATAAATTTATCAAATCTAAGTTTAAATCCTACTTTGTCTTATCTACAAACTGTGTGCTCTTGGCTGATACCATAGTCGGTCAGGCTGGCACCGATATCCTCTCACCCAAAGGATTTATCGCTCCAGGAACTTACCAAGCCTACCTTAATCGAGAGTTTGAAAAACCAAATAGTATAGTCGTATCTAAACATGTTTATTAAGGAGAATTTATGAACTTAGTTAAAAAATATACTCCGTTAATCCTTTTTATAGGGCTGGTTGCTCTTGTAATTCTGAATGCATCGAGCTTTATATCAGGAGCAATCTCTCTCTTTGATGTAATATCAACCTTGATTTATGGTGCTGTTATTGCTTTTGTGCTTAATGTTCCTATGAAAAAAATTGAACAGTACTTAGTTAAATTGAAGGTAAAGGCAGAGTTGCGTCGTCCGATTGCCATGGTACTTGTTTTCCTAGCTCTTATCTTAATCGTGATTGCTCTTTTGGTTTTGGTGCTGCCAACCCTAGCCCAGACTATTAGTCAGCTGGGAACAGTCCTTTCAACAGTCCTTACTCAACTTGGGAAATTGCTAGGCAGCTCGGAATTTGTAACCAAAGACATGTTGTCAACTATCGTATCAGGCATACAGGGACAATCTAGTTCTATTAGCCAAGCTTTGATAGGTTTTTTATCAGGTCTGACTAGTAATATCGGCAATATTTTTTCAAGTTTGATGAATGCCTTTTTGATTATAGTCTTCACCTTTTCATTTTTATCCAGTAAGGAACATTTGGCAGCGATGACGAGTCGACTTCTAAAAGTTTTTCTTCCAGAGAAGGTGGTGATAAAGTTGACTTACATTGGACAAGTAGCACTAGAGACTTATGACCAATTTTTGATGAGTCAGCTGATTGAAGCAGTTATCATAGGAGTTATGATAGCGGTTGGTTACAGCATGTTTGGGATACCCTATGGAGTAATGACAGGTATCTTTGCAGGAGTGCTATCGTTCATTCCTTATGTAGGGCCTATGATTGCTTGTGTTGTGGGAGCGATTTTTATCTTCACAGTGAGTCCTACTCAAGCCTTACTTTCTCTTCTTCTATATCAAGTTATACAGCTGATTGAAGGAAACCTTATTTATCCAAAAGTTGTAGGTCAGTCTATTGGTTTACCAGCTATTTTCACGCTTGCGGCTGCTAGTATTGGAGGCAATCTCTTTGGCTTACTTGGGATGATATTCTTTACACCGATATTTGCTGTTATCTATCGATTGGTTAAGGAATTTGTCGTTGCAAAGGAAAATCAGCTAGATAAAAAATAAATTTAATGAGACTTGTTAAATAAATTATCTGTGTGAAAGAAGAAAATAAAATAATTACTTGGACTTTGTCTCTTTTCCTGTTTTGAAGGTTCATGAGACTATTTTATCTCCTTAGAAAGGAAAACTCTCAAATTGTCCTACAAATTTCTACTCTTCGACCTTGACCACACCTTGCTTGATTTTGATGCTGCTGAGGATGTGGCTTTGACGCAACTTCTAAAAGAAGAAGGAGTTGCAGATGTTCAGGCTTATAAAGACTATTACGTTCCTATGAACAAGGCTCTCTGGAAGGAATTGGAGCTGAAGAAAATCAGTAAACAGGAGCTGGTTAACACGCGCTTTTCTCGTTTATTTGGTCATTTTGGACAGGAAAAAGACGGTAGTTTTCTTGCCCAACGTTACCAATTTTACCTAGCCCAACAGGGACAAACTCTTTCAGGCGCTCATGAACTCTTGGACAGCCTTATCGAGCGTGATTATGAGCTGTATGCTGCGACAAATGGGATTACTGCCATTCAGACAGGTCGTTTGGCTCAATCGGGTCTGGCACCCTATTTCAATCAAGTTTTTATCTCTGAACAGCTGCAAACTCAAAAGCCTGATGCTCTCTTTTATGAAAAAATTGGTCATCAGATTGAAGGTTTTAGTAAAGAAGAGACGCTGATGATTGGAGATTCCCTAACCGCCGACATTCAAGGTGGTAATAATGCTGGGATTGACACGATCTGGTACAATCCTCATCACCTCGAAAATCCCACACAAGCCCAGCCAACCTACGAAGTCCATTCTTACCAAGACTTGCTGAATTATTTAGATAAACTGTAAAAAGTGGTTTCCATAGCCACTTTTTGCTATAATAGAGGCAGTAAAAACGAAGGAGTCGGCTATGGAACACTCGTCTTGGCATGCTTTGATTAAGGGACAATTACCTGAAGGTTATTTCGGGAAAATCAATCAGTTTATGGAGCAGGTCTATGCTCAAGGGACTATTTATCCACCCAAGGAAAAGGTTTTTCAGGCTCTCTTGACAACACCGCTTGAAGACGTTAAGGTGGTGATTCTGGGACAGGATCCCTATCACGGACCAGGTCAAGCGCAGGGCTTGAGTTTTTCTGTACCTGACTCTGTTCCAGCTCCGCCATCCTTGCAAAATATCTTGAAAGAATTGTCAGATGATATCGGGGTTAAGAAATCTCATGATTTGACAGCTTGGGCTGAGCAAGGAGTCTTGCTTCTTAATGCTTGCTTGACCGTTCCTGCTGGACAGGCCAATGGTCATGCTGGTCAGATATGGGAGCCTTTTACGGATGCTGTGATTCAGGTGGTCAATCATCTAGATAGACCAGTCGTTTTTGTACTCTGGGGAGCTTATGCACGCAAGAAGAAGGCCTTGGTTAGCAATCCTCATCACTTGATTATCGAATCAGCACATCCTAGTCCTTTATCTGTTTACAGAGGATTTTGGGGTTCCAAGCCTTTTTCCAAGGCCAATGCATTCTTGAAAGAGACAGGACAAGAGCCAATCGATTGGCTTAGATAAGGAGAAAATATGGCTCAGTTAGCGACGATTTGCTACATTGATAACGGGAAAGAACTGCTCATGCTCCACCGTAATAAGAAACCCAATGATGTCCATGAAGGCAAATGGATTGGTGTGGGTGGTAAGTTAGAGCGAGGTGAGACGCCTCAGGAATGCGCAGCGCGTGAAATCCTCGAAGAAACAGGGCTCAAAGCCAAGCCAGTTCTAAAAGGTGTCATCACTTTTCCTGAATTTACGCCAGATTTAGACTGGTACACCTATGTTTTTAAGGTGACGGAGTTTGAGGGGGACTTGATTGACTGCAATGAGGGGACGCTGGAATGGGTTCCCTATGACGAGGTTTTGAGTAAGCCGACTTGGGAAGGTGACCATACCTTTGTTGGGTGGCTTTTAGAAGATAAACCCTTCTTTTCAGCCAAGTTTGTTTATGATGGGGATAGATTGTTGGATACCCAAGTTGATTTCTATGAATAAAGGAGAACGCAGATGCTACTAATCAAAAATGGTCGTGTAATGGATCCCGAGTCTGGTTTGGATCAAGTGTGTGATGTCTTAGTTCAAGATGGGAAAATTATCAAAATTGCGCCTGAGATTAAAGAAGAAGGAGCAGAAACGATTGATGCTACTGGTCTTGTGGTTGCTCCTGGTTTGGTCGATATTCATGTGCATTTCCGTGAACCTGGTCAAACTCATAAAGAAGATATTCATACGGGTGCCTTAGCAGCCGCTGCAGGTGGTTTTACAACTGTCGTCATGATGGCTAACACTAGTCCAACCATCTCTGATGTAGAGACTTTGCAAGAAGTTCTCCAGTCAGCTGCCAAAGAGAAGATTAATGTTAAGACGGTTGCGACCATTACTAAAAACTTTAATGGTCAAGATTTGACTGACTTTAAGGCACTCTTAGAATCAGGTGCGGTTGGTTTCTCAGACGACGGTATCCCACTTGAAAGTAGTAAAGTTGTCAAGGAAGCCATGGAGGAAGCTAAAAAGCTTAATACCTTTATTAGTCTTCATGAGGAAGATCCAGGATTGAACGGAATTCTTGGATTTAATGAAAACATTGCTAAAGAACATTTCCATATTTGCGGTGCGACTGGGGTCGCTGAGTACGCTATGATGGCGCGTGATGTCATGATTGCCTATGCAACCAAGGCCCATGTTCACATCCAGCATTTGTCTAAGGAAGAAAGTGTCAAGGTAGTGGAGTTTGCTCAAGGATTGGGTGCGCAAGTAACAGCAGAAGTAGCGCCACAGCATTTCTCTAAGACAGAAGCACTTCTTTTGACACAAGGTAGTAATGCTAAGATGAATCCGCCACTTCGTTTGGAATCAGACCGTCGTGCCGTGATTGAAGGTCTCAAGTCAGGTGTCATCACAGTTATTGCGACAGACCACGCGCCTCATCATGCAGATGAAAAAAATGTTGAGGATATTACCAAAGCGCCATCTGGTATGACAGGTTTGGAAACATCTCTTTCTCTCGGATTGACTTATTTGGTCGAAGCTGGCGAGTTAAGTTTGATGGAATTGCTCGAAAAAATGACATACAACCCAGCCAAGCTTTACAACTTTGAAGCAGGTTACTTGGCTGAGAATGGTCCAGCAGATATCACTATTTTTGACGCTAAGGCTGACCGCCTTGTGGACTCCCATTTTGCTTCTAAAGCAGCTAATTCACCATTTATCGGTGAAACCTTAAAAGGGCAGGTTAAATATACCATCTGTAAGGGACAAATCGTCTATCAAAACTAGGTGGGAGTCTGCTCTGTAAACAAAAAGAATAGAGAGCTTATATGTACCAAACCCATCATTTTAAAGACAAGTTTATCTTATTTTTAAAGATATTTTTCCCTATCCTGATTTATCAATTTGCAAATTATTCTGCCTCATTTGTTGATACGACTATGACAGGCCAATACAATACCATGGACTTGGCTGGTGTGTCTATGGCAACCAGTATCTGGAATCCTTTCTTTACTTTCCTAACAGGGATTGTTTCAGCTTTGGTGCCCATCATTGGTCACCATCTTGGTCGAGGTAAAAAAGAAGAGGTTGCGTCTGATTTTTACCAGTTCATCTATCTGGCCTTGGGCCTATCCGTGCTCTTGCTGGGGATGGTGCTTTTCTTGGGACCACCAATCTTGAATCATATTGGACTAGAAGCACCGGTGGCGGCAGTAGCGGTTCGCTATCTTTGGTTTTTATCTATCGGAATTATCCCCCTGTTGCTTTTTAGTGTCATTCGTTCCTTGCTGGATTCGCTGGGGTTGACCAAGCTGTCTATGTACCTCATGCTTTTGTTACTTCCCTTGAATAGTGGATTTAACTACCTCTTGATTTACGGTGCCTTTGGTGTTCCAGAATTAGGGGGTGCTGGTTCAGGTTTAGGAACATCCTTGGCCTACTGGGTCTTACTGGGAATTTCTGTACTGGTTTTATTTAAACAGGAGAAGCTCAAAGCCTTGCATTTTGAGAAACGCATTCCGCTTAATATGGATAAAATCAAGGAAGGAGTTCGCTTAGGTCTGCCTATTGGCGGAACTGTCTTTGCGGAAGTAGCTATCTTTTCCGTGGTTGGTTTAATTATGGCTAAGTTCTCATCCTTGATTATCGCTAGTCACCAGTCAGCTATGAATTTTTCAACTCTCATGTACGCCTTCCCTATGAGTATTTCATCGGCTATGGCTATTGTCGTTTCCTATGAAGTGGGAGCCAAGCGATTTGATGATGCAAAAACCTATATTGGTCTAGGAAGAGGAACCGCCCTCATTTTTGCGGCTTTCACCTTATCCTTCCTTTACATTTTTAGGGGAAATGTGGCCAGTCTTTATGGTAACGACCCGGAATTTATCGATTTGACAGCGCGTTTTTTGACTTATAGTCTTTTCTTCCAGTTAGCAGATACCTTTGCGGCACCGCTTCAGGGAATTTTACGGGGTTATAAGGATACAGTTATTCCTTTTTACCTTGGTTTGGTTGGTTACTGGGGGGTGACACTCCCAGTAGCTATGGCATTTGATTCCCTAACAGATTTTGGAGCTTATTCTTACTGGATCGGTTTGATTATTAGTCTAATCGTGAGTGGGGCGCTCTATCGTTGGCGTTTAACTGTGATTACGAAGAGATTTGAATCCGTAGCAAAATCTAAACGATAAAAAGTTTGTGAAAAAATATTCTTAATGAGAAAATCTCTTGTTTTCATGGGGTTTTCTTTTTTATTTTGTGAAATTTCCTCAAGAAAAACTTTGACAGTATTTTCCAAAAACGGTAAAATAGTAAGGTAAGAAGAAAGTTAGAAAGGCAAGAAGATGTCAACTTTAGATAAAAATCTTTTGCTAGAAATGTTCCGTAAGATGGAAGAAATCCGTCGCATGGACTTAAAAATTGCACAATTAGTAAAGAAAGGGAAAGTGCCAGGAATGACGCACTTTTCTGTTGGTGAAGAGGCAGCTAACGTGGGGGCTATGTTAGCTCTCAATCCAGATGATTTGATTACCTCAAACCACCGTGGACACGGGCAAGCCATTGCCAAAGGAATTGACCTCAACGGAATGATGGCTGAAATCCTTGGAAAATACACTGGAACTTGTAAAGGTAAAGGTGGATCTATGCATATTGCTGATCTAGATGCTGGTAACCTAGGTGCCAATGGTATCGTAGGTGGTGGTATGGGGATCGCTGTTGGTGCAGCCCTCAGTCAACAAATGCAAAATACTGGAAAAATCGTCGTTTGCTTCTTTGGGGATGGAGCTACTAACGAAGGTGTCTTCCACGAAGCAGTGAACATGGCTTCTATCTGGAACCTGCCAGTCATTTTCTACTGCATTAACAACGGTTATGGAATTTCTGCGGATATCAAGAAAATGACCAATGTGGAGCATATCCATCAACGTAGCGCCGCTTATGGAATTCCTGGAATGTTCATCGAAGACGGTAACAATGTCATCGATGTCTATGAAGGATTTAAGAAAGCTGTAGATCATGTTCGTGGTGGCAATGGACCAGTCTTGATTGAAAGTATAACTTATCGCTGGCTTGGCCATTCATCATCTGACCCTGGTAAATATCGTACGCGTGAAGAAGTCGAGTTGTGGAAACAAAAAGATCCGATCGAAAACCTTCGCAAGTACCTCATTGAAAACACTATTGCAAGTGCCCAAGAATTGGAAGAAATCCAAGCGCAAGTCAAGGAAGCAGTAGAAGCTTCTGTTAAATTTGCGGAAGAAAGTCCATTCCCACCGCTTGAATCAGCATTTGAAGATATTTACGCAGACTAAGGAGAAAGAGATAAAATGGAAACAAAAACAATGTCCTTCCGTGACACCATTATCCTTGCTATGTCTGAGGAAATGCGTCGCGATGAAAATGTGTTCTTGATGGGAGAAGACGTCGGTGTCTTCGGAGGAGACTTCGGAACTTCTGTTGGAATGCTTGAAGAATTTGGTCCAGAACGCGTTCGTGACTGTCCGATTTCTGAAGCTGCCATCTCGGGAGCAGCAGCAGGAGCAGCCATGACAGGCCTTCGTCCAATCGTCGATATGACTTTCATGGACTTTTCTGTCATTGCCATGGACAATATCGTCAACCAAGCTGCTAAAACACGCTATATGTTTGGTGGTAAGGGACAGGTTCCAATGACTGTTCGTTGTGCAGCTGGTAACGGAGTTGGCTCTGCCGCTCAGCACTCACAATCTCTAGAGTCTTGGTTCACTCATATCCCAGGACTTAAGGTTGTGGCTCCAGGTACGCCTGCGGACATGAAAGGATTGCTTAAGTCTTCTATCCGTGATAACAACCCAGTTATCATTCTTGAGTACAAGTCAGAATTTAACCAAAAAGGGGAAGTGCCAGTTGATCCAGACTACACGATTCCACTAGGAGTTGGGGAAATCAAACGTGAAGGTACAGATGTAACAGTTGTTACTTATGGAAAAATGCTTCGCCGTGTGGTTCAAGCAGCTGAAGAATTAGCAGAAGAAGGAATTTCTGTTGAGATTGTTGACCCACGTACCCTTGTTCCGCTTGATAAGGATATTATCATTAACTCAGTTAAGAAGACTGGTAAAGTTGTTCTGGTCAACGATGCCCACAAAACAAGTGGCTATATCGGAGAGATTTCAGCTATCATTTCAGAATCAGAAGCATTTGACTATCTAGATGCACCAATTCGCCGTTGTGCAGGAGAAGATGTGCCAATGCCTTACGCACAAAACCTGGAAAATGCAATGATTCCAACAGTTGAAAGCATCAAAGATGCCATCCGTAAAACATATAACAAAGAATAGAATTACATAAAATAAGTTATGTAAAGCTATTGTTATCTGTATCAAGAAGAGTTGGTTCGATAATAACCGACGAAGGATTTAGTAAGTCTACATGGTTGGTTACTTGATAGTGGCAACCGTAGTAATTTGAGATACGTTTTGTATCCAAGTGATTTGAAGAGTTGCGACATGAGTGAGTCGAATCGATAATATTCGACGAATGAATTAGTAAGTCTACTAGGTTGACCGCCTAATAGCGGCAACCGTAGCAACTTGAGATACGTGTTGTATCCAAGTTGCTTGTAGAGTTGAACACGGGCTAAAAGTTCGGAAAAAAGATAAATTTCCTTGGCTTCATCGAAGCCATCGTCGATTTCCTATTTTCATTTTGACTTTTGACGCCCTTTGTATCATTTAATTGAATTCGGACGGAGGTCTGCGAAAAAAAGATAGATTTCCTTGTGTTCATTGAACACATCGTCAATCTCCTATTTTTTCATTGCCCTCTTCGTCCTTAATATCTTAGTATAGAATTGGAGAGGTCATGGCTGATGACAAGCTAAGAGCGACTCCTGCGGCTAAAAAGTTAGCGGATGATTTAGGGATTAACCTCTATGACATTTCTGGCTCAGGTGCAAACGGTCGTGTCCACAAAGAAGACGTGGAAACTTATAAAGACACAAATGTGGTTCGCATTTCGCCACTTGCAAAACGAATTGCCCTCGAACATAACATTGCTTGGCAGGAAATCCAAGGAACTGGTCATCGTGGTAAGATTATGAAGAAGGATGTTTTGGCCTTGCTTCCTGAAAATATCGAAAACGATAGCATCAAGTCTCCTGCTCAGATTGAAAAAGTGGAAGAAGTTCCTGATAATGTAACACCATACGGTGAAATTGAACGTATTCCAATGACACCAATGCGTAAGGTGATTGCCCAACGTATGGTTGAATCTTACCTAACTGCTCCAACCTTCACGCTCAACTATGAAGTTGATATGACTGAAATGTTGGCTCTTCGTAAGAAAGTCCTTGAGCCAATCATGGAAGCAACTGGGAAGAAGACTACTGTAACAGACCTTCTTTCACTTGCAGTTGTTAAGACTCTTATGAAACACCCCTACATCAACGCTTCATTGACAGAGGACGGCAAGACTATTATCACTCATAACTACGTCAACCTTGCCATGGCGGTTGGGATGGATAACGGATTGATGACACCCGTTGTCTATAATGCTGAAAAAATGAGCCTTTCAGAGCTGGTTGTAGCCTTTAAGGATGTAATTGGTCGTACCTTAGATGGTAAATTGGCTCCAAGCGAATTGCAAAATTCAACCTTCACAATTAGTAACTTGGGAATGTTTGGTGTTCAGTCCTTCGGTCCTATCATTAACCAACCCAACTCAGCTATCCTCGGGGTGAGCTCAACAGTAGAGAAACCTGTAGTCGTCAATGGTGAGATTGTCATTCGCCCAATCATGAGTCTTGGTTTAACAATTGACCACCGTGTTGTAGATGGTATGGCTGGTGCTAAGTTTATGAAAGACTTGAAAGAATTGATTGAAAATCCAATCTCAATGTTGATTTAAGAACAAGAGTATTCATTTTAAAGATATAGATAAAGGAAGGAAGACATGGCCTTAGAAGTAATTATGCCAAAAGCCGGCGTGGATATGACAGAAGGACAAATCGTCCAATGGAATAAAAAAGTCGGAGAATTTGTAAAAGAAGGAGAAATCCTTTTGGAAATCATGACTGATAAAGTTAGCATGGAATTGGAAGCCGAAGAAGACGGTTACTTGATTGCTATCCTCAAAGGAGATGGGGAAACAGTCCCTGTAACGGAAGTTATCGGTTACCTTGGTGAAGAAGGGGAAAACATCCCAACAGCTGGAGCAACAGCGCCAGAAGCTAGCCCAGCACCTGCAGCAAGTGCCTCAAACGATGATGGTAAGAGCGATGATGCTTTTGATATCGTTGTGATTGGTGGAGGTCCTGCTGGTTATGTTGCAGCCATTAAAGCTGCCCAACTCGGTGGTAAGGTTGCTCTTGTTGAAAAATCTGAACTCGGTGGAACCTGCTTGAACCGTGGTTGTATTCCAACCAAGACCTACCTTCACAATGCTGAAATTATCGAAAATATCGGTCATGCAGCAAACCGTGGTATCATCATCGAAAATCCAAACTTCACTGTAGATATGGATAAACTCCTTGAAACCAAGTCTAAGGTTGTCAATACTTTGGTTGGTGGTGTTGCAGGTCTTCTTCGTAGCTATGGAGTTACTGTACATAAAGGTATTGGTACTATTACTAAAGACAAGAATGTCTTGGTAAATGGTTCTGAATTGCTTGAAACCAAGAAAATCATCCTTGCTGGTGGTTCAAAAGTCAGCAAGATCAACGTTCCTGGTATGGAATCATCACTTGTCATGACAAGTGACGACATTCTTGAAATGAACGAAGTGCCAGAAAGCCTTGTTATCATCGGTGGTGGTGTTGTCGGTATCGAACTTGGTCAGGCCTTCATGACATTTGGTTCAAAAGTAACTGTTATCGAAATGATGGACCGTATCGTACCAGCTATGGATGCAGAAGTGTCTAAGAACCTTCGCTTGATTCTTGAGCGTAAAGGAATGACCATCTTGACTGGTACTAAACTGCAAGAAATTATTGAAGAAGATGGCAAACTTCGTATTAAGGTTGAAGGAAAAGACGATATTATCGCAAGCAAAGCTCTTCTTTCAATCGGTCGTGTACCAGACCTTGAAGGTATTGGAGATGTTGAGTTTGAATTGGATCGCGGCCGCATCAAGGTCAACGAGTACATGGAAACTTCTGTTCCAGGCATTTATGCACCAGGTGACATCAATGGTACTAAGATGTTGGCTCACGCAGCCTTCCGTATGGGGGAAGTTGCCGCTGAAAATGCTCTTAAAGGAAATCATGCTGTTGCCAAGTTGAATTTGACTCCTGCAGCCATCTATACTCTTCCTGAAGTAGCAGCAGTCGGTTTAACAGAAGAGCAAGCCCGTGACAAATACGATGTTGCCATCGGTAAATTCAACTTTGCTGCTAACGGTCGTGCCATTGCCTCAGATGCAGCTCAAGGTTTCGTTAAAGTCATCGCAGATAAGAAATACGGAGAAATCCTTGGTGTTCATATCATCGGTCCTGCAGCTGCAGAATTGATCAATGAGGCGTCAAGCATTATCGAAATGGAAATTACTGTTGAAGAAATGCTGAAGACCATCCACGGACATCCAACCTACTCTGAAGTGATGTATGAAGCATTTGCGGATGTTCTAGGAATGGCCATCCATTCACCTAAGAAAAAATAAAAGAAAGATAGATTAGACTGGAAGGTTATTTCCAGTCTCTATCGTATAAGAAGGTATCCCATGAAATACATTATCAATCATTCAAACGACACCGCTTTTAATATCGCCTTGGAAGAATATGCCTTTAAACACCTTTTGGATGAGGATCAAATCTTCCTACTTTGGATTAACAAGCCATCTATCATTGTTGGTCGTCACCAGAATACCATCGAAGAAATCAACCGTGATTATGTTCGAGAAAACGGAATTGAAGTAGTGCGTCGTATCAGTGGTGGTGGAGCTGTTTACCATGATTTAAATAACCTCAACTACACGATCATCTCAAAAGAAGATGAGAACAAGGCTTTTGACTTTAAGAGCTTCTCAACGCCAGTTATCAATACACTAGCTCAACTTGGGGTTAAAGCTGAGTTCACAGGTCGTAACGACTTAGAAATCGACGGTAAGAAATTCTGTGGTAATGCCCAAGCCTATATCAATGGCCGTATCATGCACCACGGTTGCTTGCTCTTTGACGTTGATTTGTCAGTCCTAGCAAATGCCCTTAAGGTTTCAAAAGATAAATTTGAATCAAAAGGTGTGAAATCCGTCCGTGCTCGTGTCACCAATATTGTCAATGAATTGCCAGAAAAAATTACAGTTGAAGAATTCCGTGACTTACTCTTGGAATACATGAAAAAAGAGTATCCAGAGATGACAGAATACGTTTTTTCTGAGGAAGAATTGGCTGAAATCAATCGCATCAAGGATACTAAGTTTGGTACTTGGGACTGGAACTACGGTAAATCACCTGAATTTAACGTCCGTCGTGGAACCAAATTCACTAGTGGTAAGGTGGAAGTCTTTGCTAATGTTCTCGAATCAAAAATCCAAGACATCAAGATTTATGGTGACTTCTTTGGTATCGAAGACGTTGCAGCTGTAGAAGATGTCCTTCGTGGAGTGAAATACGAACGCGAAGATATCCTTAAGGCGCTAGAAACCATTGATATCACACGCTACTTCGCTGGTATTAGCCGTGAAGAAATCGCTGAAGCAGTAGTTGGATAAAAAGAAAAAAGAAGTTGGTCCTACAACCAACTTCTTTTTTAAAAATCATATATTACATAATTTATTTTATGTATTTTATAAACTATCTAGAGCATTCTTTTGTTCTTCATTGACGATATGGGTATAGAGATCAGTGACTTGTGTACTAGCATGTCCTAGCTGGTGACTGACTAAAACTTGCGATTTAGTGGCATCATAGAGCCTAGTTGCTAGCGTATGGCGCAGTTTGTGGGGGGTTACACGGACTTTGAAGTCCTCGGAATACTTAGCAACCATCTTTTCCACACTGGAAGCATCAATACGATTGGGAACACCTCTGTAGAGTGTCAAAAAAAGGGCTGTATCTGTTTTTTCTGTCTTATAGCGTTGATTACGAATGGCCAGATAATTCTCTAGATAAGGTTTTGCAAAGGCGGCGACATTGACAGAGTCACGTTTGCCACCTTTTCTAGTGACATCGATAATCATCATTTTTAGATTGAGGTCCCTTAGATCTAGATTAACAGCTTCAGATAAGCGGATACCTGATGCCAAGAGAAGGGCAATAATGGCCAAATCACGTTCTTTATTTTTATTAAATGATGAAAGAGCTCGATTTGAGAGCTGTTGTGGGTACTCTTGATCGATATAAGTCAGAAAGCCTTCTGTTTCATCACCCAGAAAGAGTTTTTGTTTGATGTTTTCAGCTCTGGCAGCAAGCGTTTCTTTCTTTTTCTTTGTTGAAACTTTCTTCATTACATTACGATAAAAATAAGGTTCCCCCTGCTCGTTTTCAACCTCCTCGGTCAGATACTTGTAAAGACTGGAAAGAGCTGACAAGGTTCGATTGATAGTTGTCTGTGAAACTCCTTGTTTGCTTGTATTAGCATTGAGCAAAGGACGTTCACGTAGGTAAAGGATAAAGGATTCCATGTCTTTTTTAGACATATTTTCCAAGACAGATAAAGAAATATCAGATATTTTATCGGCGTTTGAGATACCAGACTCTAAAACCCAGCTGAAAAATCGATCATATTCCTTGAGGTACTCGTACAAGGTTGTAAAACTGTAAGGAACAGCAAGCTTAGATTG
This sequence comes from bacterium, assembly GCA_905221085.1. Classification (GTDB taxonomy): domain Bacteria; phylum Bacillota; class Bacilli; order Lactobacillales; family Streptococcaceae; genus Streptococcus. The sequence goes on along the minus strand of CAJNBT010000005.1, from coordinate 8,645 downwards.
GTAGTATTCCAGAACATACCAGGGCATGATTTGTTTTAATTTGTCGATTCGTTCCAGTAAAATCTCACGTTTCATGTATTTTCTCCATAAATAAACTCTACTAGTAGTATAGCATAGACCTATATATTTTTCAAGAAAATTATAGTTTTTCGGAAAGATGTTATAGGAGTTTTTTTAAAGTGATAAAAAGACTTAGATCTGCAAACAAAACAGATCTAAGTCTTTGGAGCTATTATTGTGAATCATTATCTAGTGCTTTTTCTAGCTTCCAAATACTAAACCAGAATGAAATAGTCAACAGAATAAAGAAAATAATAAAGAACTCACCCACTAAACTTCTGTTCATTCTACATAACTGAAGAGCTATATAAGGAGCTATGAGATACAAAATACATTGTATAATTGCTATTGTTTTTTAATCTTACTGTACAGATTTGATACAGTAAACTCCTTTCTAGCTTTATGCTTTATCATTTCTAACTTAATTATAGTCTTATTTTTACCCAAGTTCAATTATTTATATGTAAAATATTTTATCTGCAAAAAATAACCGATCTCATTGCTGAGAATCGGCTCTCTAATGTATTTAATTAAGAAATATTATTATTACATAATAAAAATTATGTAAATACAACTTATAACAGCAAATCTTTGACTTTCCCAATTTCACTTTTTGGAATCACCAGGTGAATCATATCACCGAGATACATTCTGGTTGAGCCGTTAACTGTTTGGCTCTTGCCATTATGGACTTGAGTTGTGATGAGGATATTATGTGGTAAGTTGAGTTCGTGTACTTGTTTTCCTGCTATTTTATCTGAAACAGGGATTTCAATGAGGGTGACTTCTCCTTCATCTGTCGCTTCTTCTGGCAGCATTTTTTCAAGCATGGCCTCATAGACTGGAGTACCCTTGAGTAAATCCATGATGATGTAGGCGACCAAGGTTACTAATCCAAGTGGCATGAGGTTGCGAATATCTCCTACCATCTCAGTTACAAGTATCATAGCAGTTAAGGGAGCTTTAGATATCGCTCCAAAATAGCCACTCATTCCTAGAATGACAAATATAGGAAACTGTTCTTGACTGACAAGACCAAGATTGACACAAATAAGACCAACTAGGGCACCTAGTAAGGAACCAAGCGCTAAAATTGGTAGGAAAATTCCTCCTGGAAGGCCACTTCCATAACTAATCATGCTCCAAACAAAGCGAATCAAAAAGTAAGCTAATAGAACTTGGAAACTAAAATTTTGCTCAGTTAGGGAAAGGACAACCTGATTTCCACCACCAAGGATTTGTGGTAAGAAAATTCCGACTGGTATGATGAGAATGAAGGCTAGAATTGGATAATAAGCTCTATCCAAACGAATTTTTTGACCAAGCCAATCATAAACTCTTCCAACGTTTAATACAGCTTTCTCATAGAGAAAACCGGAAAGTCCTAGAAAAATCCCCATAACTAAGTAAATCCAATACTGATCTAAGGTCATGAGTGGGATATTGTCTGGCATATCCAGTACGGGTGTTAGGCCAAATATGAGTAAAGAGACAAAGTTTGCTACGAGACTAGCTGCTAGAGTGGAAACCCAGAAAAAGCGCGAAAAATGATGATAGACTTCTTCTACAACAAAGAGGAGACCTGCTATTGGAGCGTTAAATGCTGCGGCTAATCCTGCGGCTGCACCACTAGCAATCAGGGAGCGTTCCTCTACTGGACTAGATTTGAGCCACTTGGCAATACCTTTTCCACCAACTGCTCCAAGTTGAATACTTGGTCCTTCACGCCCCAGCATAAGTCCACTTGCAATAGCAAGAATACCTAGCACATATTTTTTCCAGAGAACACTCCACCAGTTGAGACTCATCAATCCCTTTAATTCGGCTTCGACTTGAGGAATTCCTGAGCCTTTGATATCTTTTTCTGACCGTGTTAGTTTAGCACTGAGCCAACAGATGAGTACATAAAACAAAACTAGTAGAAAAAGATTGCGAACTAGGTGCGCTTGTTCTTGATAAAATCCTTGTATCAGGTGGAAGCCTTTTTCAATCAAGAAACGAAAGGATCCGACGATTATCCCAACGACAAGACCGACAATGATTCCTCGTCCAACTTGGGATAATATGGTGCTCGAGGCAAAGGCAAATTCTTTCTTGGAACTGAGTGTTTCTGACTGTTCCTTCATAATCATTCCTTCTAATTTAACTTTCTTTTTCTCCTAAAACCAGCGATTTAATGGGTTCAAAGCTAGTTCGGTGAATTGGGGTAACTCCTAGTTTTTGGAGTCCTTCCAGGTGTTTAGCTGTTCCATATCCTGCATTAGAAGCAAAATCATAGCCAGGGAACTGCTGATCGTAGTCATTCATCAATTCATCACGTGTCACCTTGGCTACTATGGAAGCTGCTGCAATTGAAAGGGAATTGGCATCTCCTTTGATGATGGAGGTTTGTGAAATTGGTAAATTCAGTTTCATGGCATCTATCAAAAGGTGCTCAGGTTGAGGACTGAGCTGGGAGATTGCTTCCTGCATGGCCAGTTTGGTTGCTTCATAGATATTGACTTGGTCGACGACCTGATTATCCATGATACCAATTCCGATTGACAAGGCTTGGTCCTGAACGGCTTGGAAAATCTCCAGATGTTTCTTTTTAGGAATTTTCTTGCTGTCGTTGAGGCCTCTAATCTTACAATTTTTAGGCAAAATAACGGCTGCAGCAACTACTGGCCCAGCCAGAGGACCTCGACCGACCTCATCAACACCTGCAATTAAGGTCAATCCTTGTTTGTAAAGTTCTTTTTCGTAGGAAAGCATGGATTCCAAACGAAGATCCTCATCCAATTCTGCCTGAATGGTTTTTTTACGCTTGCTGATTTCCTTTTGAACTCCAGAGCGATTATCCTTTTCAAGCTCTAAAAAAATAGGACTATCAAGGTCCTTGACAGTAGCAAGGAGTTCTTTGATTTCTTTAATCGTCGCCATCTAGGTCTTCCAATGTATCTAAGGTATAGTTACCAAGTTTGCCATCACGGACTTCCTTCACGAAGAGACTGTAAAAGCGGTCATAGTCGTCACGGAAACCGAGAGCACGGGTCATATCCATAATAATAACAGGTGCTTCTTCCTCAATTTTCATTTGTTTGAAGCGTTCAGCCAGCTTTTCTGGATAATGTTCTTTGAAATAATTGAGGCCAAAAATGGTCACCTCATCCATAGGAAGCAACTGGTCTTTAATAGCTCCCGTTAAGGCTAACTTAAGCGCAACAGTTTCATCTTCAAACTTAGGCCAAAGAATCCCTGGCGTATCCAAGATTTCCAGGTCTTTATTTGTTTTGAGCCACTGTTGTCCCTTGGTAACCCCTGGTTTATTGCCGACAACGGCAATTTTCTTACCAGCTAAACGGTTCATAAGAGTGGATTTACCAGCATTTGGAATCCCAATAATCATGGTACGCAAGGTTTCGATTTTAATCCCACGTTCTCTCTGGCGAGCAATCTTATCAGCCATGAGCTTTTTGGCCGCATCTGTTACCACTTTTACAGTTACTTGTTCTTTGGAGTTGATAGCTAGAGTCTGGATTCCTTTTGATTCAAAATACTGACGCCATTCCTTGGTTATTGATGGATCAGCCAAGTCTGCCTTGTTTAAAATCAAGAGTTTTGGTTTGTCACCAACAATTTTGGTCAACATAGGATTTTGACTAGATAGAGGTAAGCGTGCATCCACCAAAATCGTCACAAAATCAACAAATTTTAAATTCTCCTGCACCTGTCGACGCGCTTTAGACATGTGACCAGGAAACCATTGAATAGTAGCCATAATATATCTCCTTCGGATTGAAAAATTTTAAAAACGTTTTCTTTCTTATCCTCTATTCTATCATAAATTAGCCTTTTTTGCATGCTCTTTTGGTTATGAGAAATCTATTAGACATAATTTTATTTATGTCTTTTATAAAACAGTAAACTTTTATAAAGGATATTAGATTTCAAAAACTGTAAGCTTCAACAAAGAGGATTTTCACCGCACTCAATATCAAAAAAAGAAGATGACGAATCATCTTCTTAAAAATAAAAATATAGAGCCAGACTGATTCTGAGCTCTATATTATTTCACTTACTCAGCTTTTATATTATTTAAATAACTGATTAAAGAAACCGTCTGTGTTCTTAAGAAGAGCTTTGAATACCTTGGATTTAAGAGTAACAGTTTTATCTGTTCCACCTATTTTCAGATCTTCTTCAACTGCTTTATCAAACAGGGATTTTAGCTCATCATAATTAGTAATTCGACGACCATCAATTTCAATAGCAGTAAATCCTTTTTCTGCCTTTGATTTAACCTCTTTAAACCATTCTTTTTTCCACTCTTCAAGATTATTGAATTTATCCTTAGACACTTTCTTGATAATGAAATCATCACCTAATAGCTTGTTGTTCTCTCTATTAGCTTCACCTTGGTATTTACTAGATACATATCCGATAAATCCATTTTCATAGCCAAAGTAACCCCACATACGGAAGGCATTATGCTTGAATGATAATGAACCTGGGGCACCTTTACTTGTATTACCACCATAAATACCAGCCATCATTTGAACATTAACATATGCTGAATTAGGCGTAAAGTCCTCTGGTCGAAATATACCATTACCTGGATTATTATGTTTGGTCATAAAGTTATTATCAACCAAATCATCGATACTTGCTAATGATTTAGTTTTCTCTCCATCATTTAGGTCACGAACTTTATCCCATTGGTGTGGAGCGGTTAATTTATTTAAACCATCAACATGTCTATCGATTCTGTCAATTTTCTTGAACCACTTGCTATTGTCACCTTTTAATCGTGGTAATACAGCATCAGCCTCAAGATGGTCTAACATCATAAGAGCATCATTATAATTTCTCATATAACGGTCGATATCTTCACGAGTTTTCAATTTATCTGGATCATAATTATACCACTGATCACCATCATTTTCACGATGATAAGCCATGTTAAGACCCAAAGCGCCATATTCACCATTGGTTGTCGATTTATCTGGTGTTTGTAACATACCTTGAGCATAAGCTTCAACGTCTGTACCCTGACGATGTCTATGACCACCGAAGTAAAGCATTCTATCGTTCACGTGTGTTGTTTCGTGAGTGAAGGCTGAAATACCAAACGGACTAATCATATCCGTCACCATAAACAAGACCTTGTCATCATTATTCGGGTCATCAAAAATTGATGCCATAGCGCCCATACGCCAATCTCTATCATGATGTCGCCATGTTGGACCATATAATTCACGAATTGGAGCTACAGGGTTACCTTTACCGTCAAATCCTCGACGACCTACAGGAGAACCATTATAGGTCTGATTATCCCAAACAGGTGTTGGTACCATTTTCTCACTCTTAAGCAATCTATCCCTTACATTAGGTAATGCTAAACGTGACCAGAAGTCTAAGTATGTTTGTTGTGCATGTGCAACCTTATCAATTTCTTTTTTGAATTCATTTCTAGCTTCTTCTGTATACTTACCATATTTCTCAAATGAACTGTACGCCATCGTATTATATGTTGAAATTAAGAACATATGAGCATCTTTGAGCGTTAGAAGTGGTAGAATCATACGTCCATGAACACCATTATCTAAACCATCGAATACACGGTGACGTTTATCTTTCAACTCTGTATTTGTTGTCTTAGGTTCTGAAACATATACATTTTTAGCAGAATGGATAAACCAATCGTTAATATCTTTATCCTCAGTGAACAAACGCATGTTGTATTCTAGGAAGTTACGAAGACTACCTTTACCAGTATTACTTGCAATGATTTCACGATAAGCATCCTGAGTTCGGTCACCCTTTAAGTTCTTCTCGCTAGACCCAATGTTAATCAATCGATCTAACACACTTGGTGTTTTACCGTAGAAGTCAGGTTTAAATATCATAATGTCTTTGATACTCATACTGTTGTCAGTATACTTAATGTTATAGTAACGGTTCAAGTAAGATAGAGCCATCATGATTTTCGCTTTGTTGTCGTCAACTTTCTTTACAAGTGCTTTCATAGCAGCTTCGTCACTATTTAATTGATGGTCTTCGTTTTCGACTAAAGCTTTCACAAATTTATCGAGATTAGCTTTAACATCAGCAAAGCTTTCTTCTAGATACAAATCAGATGGATTTCCAATAATTTTACGAACATCTTGCGAATCGTATGTGACTGAAGCTAACTTCTCTTTCACATCTGTAATTAGTTTCACACGGTCTTTCTCAACCATATTTGGTGTATAAACAACGTTTTGTCCAGCGATGGTATATTCACGAACTTGTTTCACTTTAGAATCAGTATTCTTAGTAACATCCATTTCTTCCTTAGTACCATCAGCATAGTGAACCATAATCTTATCAATATCTGATAAGTCAGTTACAAAATGTCCGTCTTTCATACCAGTAACAGAAAGAACTTCTTTCTTAGCTAAGTTTGAATCTTCTGCAAGTTTGTTACCTTGATTAACAATCCATTCTTTATTGTAGAATGGTTGGAGTTTTTCAATATTACGATAAGCTAAATCACGTTCTGTTTTGTAGTCTTGAGTTGTCTTATACTCATCTTCTTTTCTGGTTAAACGATTTAAGCGGTTGACGATAGGTTCGTTGATTTCGTATTTATCTGCGGATATGCCTGTAGCTTCAATTTTAGATTTTGCCTCTTCTTCAGAAATAGGTTTAATACGATTTTTGTCTTTTGAACGCTGGTAGCTAGAATTCCCATTACTGACACCTACTACAACGTAATTTCGTTTCACATTATTTCCTGTCCAATAGCCACCATCATAATCAATATCACTAGAACCATAGAAAACTTCACCATTAGATACTTTCATCATGGAAACTGAATCTTCAACGGAACCGTGATGCTTCATGCTTCCTACAACACCACCATTTTCGATTGGTTTAGCTACATTAATGGTTCCTTTTGCAACTGATTTCTTAATCGCACCATCACGACTTACAGCACCGTTATCCCCACCGTTTTGTGAACTATAAGCGATTCCCGCAGCTTTTGCCTTATCACCGACAAGATTAGCATCCACATATGCTTTTTCTACTAAACCTTTCCAGTTTTCACCAACGATACCGGTCAAGTATTGTCCACCATCACCGACAGCAGTTACGTTACCGATAAAGGCCACATTTCTGAGTGTACCTTGGTTATCAATCTTATCAATAAATCCAGATACCCAGTTTCTACCTAATACGTTACCAGTCACTTTGACATCTTCGATTTTAGCGCCGCCTTTAATAGTGTCGGCAATCGGAGCAATTCGGTCTGCCCATGGCATATTGATATTTACATTCCCAATATTTACTTTGGTTACTGTACCACCGATAATGTTCCTGAATAGAGGACGCTCCGTGTTGTGGATAGTATAATGTTTTCCCTCTACACTCTTCAATGTACCTCTAAAATCACCGTCAACATACCATTTCTTAGGTGTTGGAACACCAGTGGCATTCAAATCTGCACCAATTTTAAATGTACCGTTTTTATCAGCATTCATAGCATCTACCAATTCTTTAAAGTTATAATAAACGTTATCAACTTTTGGAACTGGTTTTTCAATATAATGCACATACTTATTACGAACCTTAGTAGAGTCTGCATGTTGAATCAAATCTTTCGCTTCAGCAGTGATTTTATAAAGTTTTTTACCTTCTTCTGTCACCTCTTCAATAGAGTCAACAGCTAAACGAGTTACCTTATTATCGCGACTAGTGATTTTTAAGTACATTTTTTTAACATCTTCATCAGATGGTTTTTCATTCATAAAATCACTAGGTGTTTCAGTACCATCATCATTTACCTTCACTAAATTAGTAGATGCGATATTTTTAATTTCAACTTTTTTCAACTCTAAACGTAAAGGTTTTTCATCCAATTTAGACGTTTCATCACCTTCACCACGGTTGTAAGTCATTGTTGTTGCAATTTTATAATCTTTGAATAAATCCAAACCTTGAACAGCATCTGTCAATTTTTCTTTAGATAAGTCAACTCGCTTAACAACAGTATTCCCATCCTTAATCTCAGCTATAATGCTCTTGATTTCAGCATTATCTGTATTTTCAAGAGTATAATCCAATTTAGCTGAACGATCCATCGCATCTTCTGTAACCTTATCCAAAGTCAAAGTTGGTGCAACTTTTGTAGTATATTCAGGTAACTCAGCTTGAACTTCAGGTTCACCCTTTTCGGTTACCACCGCTTCTGGTAATGCTGGTTGAACTTCAGGTTCCCCTTTTTCAGTCACAACAGCTTCTGGTAATGTCGGTTGAACTTCAGGTTCCCCTTTTTCAGTCACAACAGCTTCGGGTAAGGTTGGTTGGACTTCAGGTTCCCCTTTTTCAGTCACAACAGCTTCTGGTAAGGCTGGTTGAACCTCAGGTTCCCCTTTTTCAGTCACAACAGCTTCTGGTAATGTCGGTTGAACTTCCGGCTCACCTTTATCTGTTACAACAGCCTCTGGCAATACTGATTGAACTTCAGGTTCTCCTTTTTCAGTTACAACAGCTTCTGGTAATGTCGGTTGAACTTCAGGTTCCCCTTTTTCAGTCACAACAGCTTCTGGTAATGTCGGTTG
>CAJNBT010000004.1 GCA_905221085.1 bacterium | reverse complement strand
TAAGGTAGTAGATCCACGTACAGATGCAGATAAGAACAATCCAACACCTAAAGACCAAAGTGTTAATGTAGGTGAAACTCCAGATCCTAAGAAATCAATTGGTAATGTAGACGATCTTCCAAAAGGAAGTACAGTTGAATACAAGACTCCAGTAGACACTGCCACACCAGGTGATAAGCCTACAACAGTCGTTGTTACTTACCCAGATGGTTCTAAGGATGAAGTTCCAGTAACTGTTAAGGTAGTAGATCCAAATGGACCTCAAACTGAAAAACCAGGTAAGATTGAAATTGATCGTAAACCAAATGGAGATGCGATTGTAACGCCTAAGAAACCAGATGGAAAACCATACCCACCAGGAACTAAGGTAGAAATTCCAGGAGAAAATGGAACAACAATCACAGTTGAAATTGGTGACAATGGTTCAGGTGAAGTACCAAATGACAAACTTCCTAAGAAAGATGTCCCAGGTACAGGTAAAGTAACAGAACCTAATAAGAAACCATCACAACCAGTGGATGTAACAACACCAGCTCAAAAGACACCAACAGTAGATGTTGAACAAGATCCTAAGACAGGTGACGTTACGATAACACCTAAGAAACCAGATGGCTCAACATACAAACCAGGAACTAAGGTAGAAATCCCAGGTAAAGATGGAAAACCAATTACTGTAACAATCGGTGAAGACGGTAAAGGTAAAGTACCAAACAGTGACTTACCAGACGGTAAAGTACCAGGAACAGCTAAGATTACAGAACCAGGTCAACCAACAGTTGAAGTTCCATTTGAAACACCAGCTAAGGTAACACCAGAAACACCAGAAACTGAAAAACCAGGTAAGATTGAAATTGATCGTAAACCAAATGGAGATGCGATTGTAACGCCTAAGAAACCAGATGGAAAACCATACCCACCAGGAACTAAGGTAGAAATTCCAGGAGAAAATGGAACAACAATCACAGTTGAAATTGGTGACAATGGTTCAGGTGAAGTACCAAATGACAAACTTCCTAAGAAAGATGTCCCAGGTACAGGTAAAGTAACAGAACCTAATAAGAAACCATCACAACCAGTGGATGTAACAACACCAGCTCAAAAGACACCAACAGTAGATGTTGAACAAGATCCTAAGACAGGTGACGTTACGATAACACCTAAGAAACCAGATGGCTCAACATACAAACCAGGAACTAAGGTAGAAATCCCAGGTAAAGATGGAAAACCAATTACTGTAACAATCGGTGAAGACGGTAAAGGTAAAGTACCAAACAGTGACTTACCAGACGGTAAAGTACCAGGAACAGCTAAGATTACAGAACCAGGTCAACCAACAGTTGAAGTTCCATTTGAAACACCAGCTAAGGTAACACCAGAAACACCAGCTCAAAAGACACCAACAGTAGAGTTGGAACAAGATCCTAAGACAGGTGACGTTACAGTAACACCTAAGAAACCAGATGGATCAACATACCCACCAGGAACTACGGTAGAAATCCCAGGTGAAAATGGTCCAATCACAGTTGAAATCGGTCAAGATGGTAAAGGTAAAGTACCAAATGACAAACTTCCTAAGAAAGATGTCCCAGGTACAGCTAAGATTACTGAACCAGGTCAACCAGCTGTAGAAGTTCCAAATGTAGTAACACCAGGTAAAGTCACACCAGCAACACCAGCAGATACAAATCCAGTTGCGCCAGTGACACCTGATACGCCAGCCAAACCTGATACTAATGGAGGTTCTGGTCAAGATGTACCTGCACCAACACCAGCTACTCCGAATGCAGATCAGGTAGATACTAAGACTACTATGGATAGTGGAGCTAAATCAAATGATTCTCAAAATGTATTGCCAAATACAGGAACAGAATCAAATGCGACTCTTGCATCTCTAGGACTTCTTGGACTATTGAGTGGATTTGGACTTGTAGCTCGCAAGAAAAAAGAAGACTAAAAATTTAGTCAGATGAACATTCATTCTGTTGTATTTTATGGCAAACTAGATTTGTTCTGGGAATCGTGTTAGTCATAAAATAAAAAGAATGATTAGATAAAGAAAGCGAACAATGCTAGGATTTTGTTAAACGGAATTCTAAGTATTGTTCGCTTTTTGTGGTATAATAAGACTATGCAGAACAAACCAACGTCAGCCTATGTGCACATCCCATTTTGTACCCAGATTTGTTATTATTGTGACTTTTCAAAGGTTTTTATCAAAAATCAGCCGGTAGATAGCTATTTGGAGCATCTGCTGGAAGAGTTTCGTTCTTATGATATTCAAAAGTTGCGAACCCTCTATATCGGTGGAGGGACACCGACAGCCCTGTCGGCTCCACAACTGGAAGTATTGCTAGATGGCTTGACTAAAAACTTGGACTTGTCTGCCTTGGAGGAGTTGACCATTGAAGCCAATCCAGGCGACTTGGACGCGGATAAGATTGCGGTTTTGAAAAACTCAGCTGTCAATCGTGTTTCGTTAGGTGTGCAAACCTTTGATGACAAGATGCTGAAAAAGATTGGGCGCAGTCATTTGGAGAAGGATATTTATGAAAACATCGACCGTCTGAAACTGGCTGGTTTTGACAATATCTCTATTGATTTGATTTATGCGCTACCTGGTCAGACTATGGACCAAGTCAAGGAAAATGTGGCTAAGGCCATTGGTCTAGATATTCCCCACATGAGTTTGTATAGTTTGATTTTAGAAAACCATACTGTCTTTATGAACCGGATGCGACGTGGGAAATTGCCTCTGCCTAAGGAGGAACTAGAAGCGGAGATGTTTGAGTACATCATCGCAGAGCTTGAGAAAGCAGGTTTTGAACATTATGAGATTTCTAATTTCTCCAAACCTGGTTTTGAAAGTCGCCACAATCTCATGTACTGGGACAATGCTGAATACTATGGCATTGGTGCTGGGGCATCGGGTTATGTCAATGGAGTGCGCTATAAAAATCATGGTCCTATTCGTCATTATCTGAGTGCAGTTGAGGAAGGCAATGCTCGCATTACAGAAGAACACCTGAGCCAAAAAGAGCAAATGGAAGAAGAAATGTTCTTGGGACTCCGCAAGAAATCAGGGGTCTCGATGGCGCGATTTGAAGAAAAATTTGGACGGTCTTTCGATGGACTTTATGGAGAAGCTGTCAGAGACTTGGTTCAACAGGGTCTCATGCAAATAGAGGGTGACCGAGTTCGCATGACAAAGAGAGGTCTCTTTTTGGGAGACACCGTAGCAGAACGATTTATTTTGGAGTAGGATCATGGGCTTAACTTATCAAATGAAAATGAAAATTCCGTTTGATATGGCTGATATGAACGGTCATATTAAACTTCCAGATGTGGTTTTGCTATCCCTACAAGTTTCAGGGATGCAGTCTATTGAACTAGGGGTCGGTGATAAGACTATTTTAGAAAACTATAATTTAGTTTGGATCATTGCCGGCTATGATATTGAGGTGATTCGTTTACCTCTTTTTGGGGAAGAAATTACCATCGAAACAGAAGCTTTGAGCTACAATAGACTTTTTTGCTACCGTCGCTTTACCATTTATGATGAAGCGGGGCAGGATCTTATCCACATGATGACTACCTTTGTTCTCATGGACCGAGACAGTCGAAAAGTCCATGCTGTTGAACCTGAGATTGTGGGTCCTTACCAATCTGAGTTTTCCAAAAGATTGCTTCGAGGACCTAAATATCAAAGTTTGGAAAATCCAATCAGCAAGGATTACCATGTTCGTTTTTACGATTTGGATATGAATGGCCATGTAAATAACAGTAAATACTTGGACTGGATTTTTGAGGTCATGGGAGCGGATTTTTTGACCCAATATATTCCCAAGAAAATCAACCTCAAGTATGTCAAGGAAGTTCGACCAGGTGGGGTGATTACATCGGCTGTTGAGAGGACTGGACTGAAAAGCAAGCATGAGATTACAAGCGACGGTGCGACCAATGCTCAAGCCATCATCACTTGGCAAGAAATAAAAAGTTTAGAGGAAAAGTATGAAATATAAAGGCTATTTAATTGATCTAGACGGAACTATTTATAAGGGGAAAGATAAAATTCCAGCAGGAGAGGCTTTTGTTCATGAATTGCAAAAGCGAGACATTCCCTATCTCTTTGTGACTAACAATACAACCCGCACTCCAGAGAGTGTTCAAGAGATGTTGGCTCAGAATTTTAATATCGATACGCCCCTATCGACTGTCTACACAGCGACTTTGGCCACCATCGACTATATGAATGACTTGGGACTGGAAAAGACAGTCTATGTCATCGGAGAAGCAGGTCTCAAGGAAGCCATCAAGGCGGCTGGTTATGTGGAAGACAAGGAAAATCCTGCCTATGTGGTAGTAGGTCTGGACTGGCAAGTCGACTATGAAAAATTTGCCACAGCAACTCTGGCTATCCAAAAAGGTGCTCACTTTATCGGAACCAACCCTGATCTCAACATCCCGACAGAACGAGGACTTTTGCCAGGTGCTGGTTCACTGATTACGCTTCTTGAAGTAGCAACACGAGTGAAGCCTGTTTATATCGGGAAACCAAATGCCATCATTATGGACAAGGCAGTTGAGCACTTAGGTTTGGAACGTGAAGAGTTAATCATGGTTGGGGACAACTATTTAACTGATATTCGAGCAGGGATTGACAATGGCATTCCAACGCTCTTGGTGACGACAGGTTTTACAAAGGCAGAAGAAGTGGCAGACCTGCCAATCGCACCGACTCATGTGGTTTCTAGCCTTGCGGAGTGGAACTTTGATGAAAACTAAATTAACCTTTTGGGCCTCTATGCTCTTTCTCCTCTCTCTTTCTATCCTGCTAACCATCTATCTGGTTTGGATTTTTTATCCGCTGGAAATCAAGTGGTTCAGTTTGACGGATCGAGTTTATCTAAAACCAGAAACCATTCAGTACAACTTTCATATATTGATGAATTATCTGACCAATCCTTTTAGTCAGGCCCTAGAGATGCCAGATTTTCGTTCGTCAGCGGCTGGGCTACACCATTTTGCAGTGGTCAAGAACCTCTTTCACCTGGTTCAGCTAGTAGCTCTAGTGACACTTCCAAGTTTCTATTTCTTTGTCAAAGGGATTGTGAAAAAGGGCTTTTTATCTTTATTCAGTAAGGGGCTTTTGACTCTAGTAGTCTTGCCTGTACTGATTGGTCTTGGGGGAGTTTTGATTGGTTTTGACCAATTCTTTACTCTTTTCCATCAAATTCTCTTTGTGGGAGATGATACCTGGCTTTTTGATCCAGCCAAGGATCCAGTGATTCTGATTTTGCCAGAGACCTTCTTCCTTCATGCCTTCCTCCTCTTTTTCGCCCTCTATGAAAGCTTCTTTGGTTTTCTGTACCTGAAAAGTCGTAGGAAGTAAAAAGAAAGATGTTTTTAAAAAGATGTTTTTAATTTGTATATATAAAATTGTATGTCATTTAAAATCATTGTTAAGAGTGAATTAACCAAATCCAATTGTGTCAATCGTTCGCGAACAGTCTATTTTTCTTGAAAAATAGGCTTTTTTTTAAAAATCGCTAGTCAAGCGCTTTATTTTTTTGTATAATAGAAGTAGCAAAGTATAGATAAGAAGAGAAAAGCATGATTACACTATTTCTATCACCGAGCTGTACATCATGTCGTAAGGCTAAGGCCTGGTTAGAAAAACATAAGGTTCCCTTTGTGGAACACAATATTATGACCAGTCCTTTAACAAGAAAAGAATTGCAACACATCCTTTCCTTGACCGAAAATGGTACTGATGACATCATTTCAACTCGTTCAAAAATTTTTCAAAAATTGGATATTGATGTAGAGAGTATTTCGGTATCGGAATTGCTTCATTTGATTGAGCAGTATCCTAGTCTTTTGCGTCGTCCAATTATTATTGATGCCAAACGCATGCAAATCGGTTTTAATGAAGATGAAATTCGTGCTTTTCTCCCTCGTAGTTACCGTAAGCAAGAACTAAAAGAAGCAAGAATGAGAGCTGGTATTAGTTAATGAACAAACAGTATAGTTACCCACTAGATTTGTCGTGGAGCACTGAAGAACTTGCTTCAGTGCTTTCTTTTTTTAATGATGTTGAAGCTGCCTATGAAGGCAAGGTAGAGGCTAAAAAGTTACTGGACTCCTATAAGGGATTCAAAGCGGTCGTGCCAAGCAAGAGCGAAGAAAAACGTTTGGGACGAGAATTTGAAACGGTTAGTGGCTATTCGCTTTACCGAGCTGTTCAGGCTGCCAAGGAAAAAGGGGAAGGAAAGATTTCTCTTGGAAAGTAAATTTGAATTTGCCAAAGAGCTTGTTAGGAAGGCAGGCCAGTACATCCTTGACCATATGCAGGAAGACTTGCGCGTTGAGACCAAGTCCTCTCCAACAGATTTGGTGACCAGACTGGACAAGGAAGTTCAGGAACTCTTGGTTGGTGAGATTTTATCCCGTTATCCTGATGATAAGATTTGCGCTGAAGAAGGCTGTTTGCGAGCTTCGGTTCAAGAGGACAAGGTTTGGGTCATTGATCCGATTGATGGTACCAATAACTTTGTCGCCCAGCAGGAAGATTTTGCTGTTATGATGGCTTATTTTGAAAATGGTCAGGGGCAGTTTGGACTGATTTATGATGTGGTTAAGGGGGATTGTTACCACGGTGGTGGGGAATTTCCAGTTTGTCGAAATAATAAGCCCCTAGCTCCCTTTAAAGCCAAACCACTTGGAGATTTTCTCATTGCAGGAAATAGCGGTATGCTGGAAACCAATGAATGGGGGCTGGCTGACTTGAGTCGAGCGGTTCTTGGTGTTCGTGTCTATGGCAGTGCGGCTATTAGTTTTGCCAAGATTTTGTCAGGGCGTTTGTTGACCTATGTCACCTATCTGCAACCATGGGATTATGCTGCCGCTAGTATTTTAGGGGAAAATCTGGGCTATCGGGTGGTGACCCTTTCTGGTGAAGCTCCTGATTTTCAAACTAGACAACCGGTCATGATGGTGCCTCTTGAGATGCAGGAGGAAATTCAGTCCTATATTTACGAAAGGAAAAGAACTTAAATGCAATTTCCAGAAGGATTTGTTGAAAAATATGAAGAGATACTAGGAGATGAGGCAAGAGATTTTCTTGCCTCTTTTGAGGAGGAAGCGGTTTCGGCTTTTCGGGTCAATCCTTTAAAAGAAGCGCCAGTTTCCTTTCCTGATGCCATTCCTCAAACCCCTTGGGGACACTATGGGAAGGTGTCTGGGAAATCGCCTGAGCATGCTACAGGTTTAGTTTATTCGCAAGAACCCGCTGCTCAGATGGTGGCTCAGGTAGCCCAGCCCCGTCCTGGGATGAAGGTCTTGGATTTGGCCGCTGCTCCAGGTGGCAAGTCAACTCAACTAGCAGCCTATCTAGCGGGGGAGGGTTTCCTTGTTTCCAATGAAATTTCAAGCAAACGGGCTAAGATTTTAGTAGAAAACATGGAGCGCTTTGGAGCGACAAATGTCGTGGTGACCAATGAATCTGCTGACCGCTTGGCCAAGGTTTTTAAAGGCTATTTTGACCTCATTGTCCTAGATGCCCCTTGCTCAGGGGAAGGGATGTTTCGTAAGCAACCAGATGCTATGGACTATTGGAGCTTAGATTATCCGAGTCAATGTGCTAGCTTGCAAAGAGAAATTTTGGAAGATGCAGTGACCATGCTAGCTGAAGGTGGTCGCTTGGTTTATTCGACCTGTACCTGGGCACCTGAGGAAAACGAAGAGATTGTTAAGTGGTTGCTAGAAGAGTATGATTTTGACTTGCTGCAAGTTGAGCATATCAATGGAATGGTAGCTGGTATTGACCTGCCAGAAACGGCTAGGATGTACCCTCATCAGTTTAAGGGAGAGGGTCAGTTTGTAGCTCATCTACAGTTTAAGGGTGACAATCCAGCTCCTAAATTTAAGGCAAGTAAGAGCAATCTCAGCCGTGAACAGCTTGTCTTGTGGCAGGAATTTGCGCAAAAACACTTAAAGGTCAATCTAAGGGGAATCTTGCAGACTTTTGGTGACCAACTTTATCTCTTGCCAGAACTCTTGCCCGATTTAGGGAAACTCAAGATTGCTCGTAATGGACTGCATCTGGGCACTTTTAAGAAAAAACGCTTTGAGCCTAGTTTTGCTCTAGGTCTAGCCTTGAAACCGAGTCAGGTCAAGCAGTTGGTTGAAATTGACCAAGATGAGTTTGTAAAGTATGTGGCTGGAGAAACCGTTCAGCTGGAGGAAAGTCTGCCTAATGGTTGGTACCAAGTTTTGGTTCAAGGCAATGGTTTGGGCTTTGCTAAGGTGACTGGAAATGTTTTGAAAAATTATTTTCCCAAAGGCCTCAGATTCAAGTGAAAATGCTAGTCAAAGTAGCTTGTCTATGTTATAGTGGAAGTATGGATTTTTTTCAAATTGTCTTTCATTTTAAGTCAAAGCTGGTGGAAAAGGTAACTGAGCAAATTACTAGTAAAACTAAGCTAGTAACTTCAGTTGGCTCTCAATTTTTAAAAGAAAAACATAAATAAATAGTTGAAAAAATTCACAGCATTCACCATTATTTTCAAGGAGAAAAACAGTGAAAAAAAGGAAAAAACTCGCTCTATCCCTTGCAGCTCTCTTGCTGGCAGGTTCTTTGGCGGGATGTGCTAGCTGGATTGATCGTGGAGAATCCATGACAGCTGTTGGCTCAACGGCTCTTCAGCCCCTGGTCGAAGCAGCAGCAGATGAATTCGGTTCTATGCACGTTGGAAAAACAGTCAACGTCCAAGGTGGAGGATCTGGTACAGGTCTGTCTCAGGTTCAGTCTGGAGCCGTTGATGTAGGAAATTCAGACGTATTTGCCGAGGAAAAAGACGGTATCAATGCATCCGCTCTAGTGGACCATAAGGTTGCTGTAGCGGGCTTGGCGGTGATTGTAAATAAGGAAGTTGACGTTGAAAATTTGACAACTGAACAACTCCGTAGCATCTTCACAGGTCAAGTGACCAACTGGAAAGAAGTTGGTGGGAAAGACCTAGCCATTTCCATTATCAACCGCGCGGCAAGTTCTGGTTCGCGTGCAACCTTTGATAGTGTTATCATGGATGGTCAATCTGCCGTGCAGAGTCAAGAACAGGATTCAAATGGGATGGTCAAAAACATTGTTTCCCAGACACCAGGAGCCATTTCTTACCTAGCCTTTGCCTATGTGGATGACTCGGTTAAACGCATGAAGTTGAATGGCTATGAGCCGATTGCAGAAAATGTTACCACGAATAACTGGCCTTTGTGGTCTTACGAACACATGTATACACTAGGTCAGCCTAATGAATTGGTGGCAGAGTTTCTTAATTTTGTCCTTTCAGATGAAGCACAAAGCGGAATCGTTAAGGGAATGGGCTATATTTCTGTCAAGGAAATGAAGGTTGAAAAAGATGCTGTTGGAACAGTGACAGCACTAGAAGGGAGTCACTAATGAATCAAGAAGAATTAGCTAAAAAATTACTTTCTCCCTCAAAGAACTCTCGTCTTGAGAAATTAGGGAAAAGTCTGACTTTTGCCTGCCTCTCTTTGATTGTTATCATTGTGGCTATGATTTTAATCTTTGTAGCCCAAAAAGGTTTGTCGACCTTCTTTGTCAATGGGGTCAATATCTTTGATTTCCTCTTTGGACAAACTTGGAATCCTTCAGGTAAACAATTTGGTGCCCTTCCCATGATTTTGGGTTCCTTTATTGTCACAATCCTATCAGCCCTTATCGCAACTCCTTTTGCCATCGGTGCGGCAGTCTTTATGACCGAAGTCTCACCAAAAGGTGCGAGAATCTTGCAACCAGCCATTGAATTGCTAGTTGGGATTCCTTCAGTCGTCTATGGATTTATTGGTTTGCAGGTCGTAGTTCCCTTTGTCCGTAGTATCTTTGGTGGAACTGGTTTTGGAATTTTGTCAGGGATTTTCGTTCTCTTTGTCATGATTTTACCGACGGTAACCTTTATGACAACGGATAGCTTGCGTGCAGTACCTCGTCACTACCGTGAAGCTAGTTTGGCTATGGGAGCCACTCGTTGGCAAACCATCTGGCGCGTGACCTTGAAGGCGGCGCGTTCAGGGATTTTCACAGCGGTGGTCTTTGGGATGGCGCGTGCCTTTGGTGAGGCCTTGGCTATTCAGATGGTAGTCGGAAACTCAGCCGTTGTCCCGACTTCATTAACAACACCTGCTGCGACCTTGACCTCTGTTTTGACCATGGGTATCGGAAATACCGTTATGGGAACAGTTGATAATAACGTTCTTTGGTCACTGGCCTTAGTCTTGCTCTTGATGAGTTTGGCCTTTAACAGTGTGATTAAATTGATTACGAAAGAAAGAGGAAAGAAAAACTATGCACGCTAAGAAATTAGATAAAATTGCAACAGCTGTCCTCTACTCGATTGCAGGAATCATCGTTGCCATCTTGGCATCCTTGATTCTCTATATCTTGGTTCGTGGTTTGCCTCACATCTCTTGGTCTTTCTTGACTGGCAAATCATCTTCTTACCAAGCAGGTGGAGGGATAGGAATTCAGCTCTATAATTCCTTCTTCCTCTTGGTCATTACCTTGATTATTTCTGTTCCTTTATCTATGGGAGCTGGGATTTTCCTAGCTGAATATGCCAAAAAAGGTCCTGTAACCAATTTTGTCAGAACCTGTATTGAAATCTTGTCTTCACTCCCATCTGTGGTTGTAGGTCTCTTTGGTTATTTGATCTTTGTAGTTCAGTTTGAGTATGGATTTTCAATCATTTCTGGTGCCTTGGCCTTGACAGTCTTTAACTTGCCTCAGATGACTCGTAATGTTGAAGACAGTTTGAAACACGTTCACCATACGCAGCGTGAAGCTGGTCTGGCCCTTGGGATTTCTCGTTGGGAGACTGTGGTTCATGTGGTCATTCCAGAAGCTCTCCCAGGTATTGTGACTGGGGTTGTCTTGGCCTCTGGTCGTATCTTTGGTGAGGCTGCTGCTCTTATCTATACTGCAGGGCAATCTGCACCAGCACTAGACTGGTCTAATTGGAATATTCTCAGTGTTACCAGTCCAATTTCCATCTTCCGTCAAGCTGAAACCTTGGCTGTACATATCTGGAAAGTTAACAGTGAAGGAACCATTCCAGATGCTACGATTGTTTCAGCAGGTTCTGCAGCCGTGCTCCTCATCTTTATCTTGATCTTTAACTTTGGAGCCCGCAAACTCGGAAGCTACCTACATAAGAAATTAACCGCTGCCTAAAGGAGAAGCCATGTCAAAATATAATTGGGATGAAAAGCATATCATCACCTTTCCTGAAGAGAAAGTGGCCCTCTCTACTAAGGATTTGCATGTTTACTACGGTAAAAAAGAATCCATCAAGGGCATCGATATGCAATTTGAAAAAAATAAAATTACAGCCTTAATTGGCCCTTCTGGTTCAGGAAAATCAACCTACCTCCGCAGTCTCAACCGTATGAATGATACTATTGATATTGCCAAGGTAACAGGTCAAATTCTCTATCAAGGGATTGATGTCAACCGTCCAGAAATCAACGTGTATGAAATGCGTAAGCACATCGGAATGGTCTTCCAACGCCCAAATCCCTTCGCCAAGTCTATCTACCGCAACATCACTTTTGCCCATGAACGTGCAGGGGTTAAGGACAAGCAAGTCTTGGATGAAATTGTGGAAACCTCTCTTCGTCAGGCTGCCCTTTGGGAACAGGTCAAAGACGATTTGCACAAGTCAGCCTTGACCCTATCAGGTGGTCAGCAGCAACGTCTCTGTATTGCTCGTGCTATCTCTGTTAAACCAGATATCCTCTTAATGGATGAACCAGCGTCAGCCTTGGATCCGATTGCGACAGCCCAGCTGGAAGAAACCATGTTGGAATTGAAGAAGGACTTTACCATCATCATCGTGACCCACAGTATGCAGCAGGCTGCGCGTGCTAGTGACTACACAGGATTTTTCTACTTGGGTGACTTGATCGAGTACGATAAGACCTCTAATATTTTCCAAAATGCCAAACTACAGTCAACTAATGATTATGTAACAGGACACTTTGGATAGAAAGGAAACAGTATGACAGAAGCGATTTTACAGGTGTCAGACCTGTCCGTTTACTACAATCAAAAGAAGGCCTTGAATAGTGTTTCCCTATCTTTCCAACCTAAGGAAATTACAGCCTTGATTGGTCCATCTGGTTCAGGGAAATCAACCCTCCTCAAGGCCATCAACCGCATGGGGGATCTCAATCCAGAGGTGACTACAACTGGTTCGGTGGTTTACAACGGTCACAATATTTATAGCCCACGTACAGATACAGTTGAATTGCGGAAGGAAATCGGCATGGTTTTCCAACAACCAAACCCTTTCCCTATGTCTATCTACGAAAATGTTGTCTATGGGCTTCGTATCAATGGAGTGAAGGACAAGCAAGTTCTGGATGAAGCAGTGGAAAAAGCCTTGCAGCGTGCTTCTATCTGGGATGAGGTCAAGGATCGCCTGCATGATTCAGCTATCGGGCTTTCAGGTGGACAACAGCAACGTGTCTGTGTTGCCCGTGTCTTGGCAACTAGTCCTAAAATCATTCTCTTGGATGAACCGACTTCAGCCTTGGACCCTATATCTGCTGGGAAGATTGAGGAAACCTTGTATGGGCTAAAAAATAAATACACCATGCTCTTGGTTACACGTTCCATGCAACAAGCCTCTCGTATCTCTGACAAGACAGGATTTTTCCTAGATGGAGATTTGATTGAGTTTAACGATACCAAGAAGATGTTCCTCAACCCACAACACAAGGAAACAGAAGATTATATTTCAGGAAAATTTGGATAAGGAGATAAATGATGTTACGTTCTCAATTTGAGGAAGATTTAGAGAAATTGCACAACCAGTTCTATGCTATGGGACAAGAAGTGCTATCCCAAATCAATCGGACAGTGCGTGCCTTTGTTACGCATGACCGTGATTTGGCCAAGGAAGTCATCGAAGACGATGCAGAAGTAAACGAATACGAAGTGAAATTGGAGAAGAAATCATTTGAAATGATTGCCCTTCAGCAACCTGTTTCTCAGGACTTGCGTACAGTTCTAACCGTCTTGAAGGCTGTATCTGACTTGGAACGTATGGGTGACCATGCTGTTTCTATTGCTAAAGCAGCAATTCGTATGAAGGGGGAGCAACGTATCCCTGCTGTTGAAGAAGAAATCAAGAGAATGGGTCGCGATGTCAAGAACTTCGTCGAAGCAGTCTTGGAACTCTATCTCAATGGTTCAGTTGACCAGGCCTATGAAGTAGCAGCTATGGACGAAAAAATCAACCATTACTTTGATAGCATTCGTGAGTTGGCTACAGAAGAAATCAAGAAAAATCCAGATGCCATCGTTACAGGTCGAGATTATTTCCAAGTGATTGCCTTCTTGGAACGCATTGGAGACTATGCCAAGAATATCTGTGAATGGGTTGTTTACTTTGAAACAGGTAAGATTGTCGAACTATAAAATAGATTCATTCTGTATAAAAAGGAGCTTGAAATCAACCGAAAGCTCCTTTTATTGAATGAAAAAAATATTTTTGAGATAAAAATTCAAAAAACGCTTGACAAGTATCTTGGATAACGTTATAATTATACAAAATTAACAGAGAGGTTGTTTATTTATGAAATCAAAAAAATGGATATTTGTTTTATGTAGTTTTCTTGCAAGTTTCTTATTAGTGGCTTGTCAGTCGGGTTCTAATGGTTCTCAGTCAGCTCTTGAGGCCATTAAGCAAAAGGGGAAATTAGTTGTGGCGACCAGTCCTGATTATGCACCCTTTGAATTCCAAGCCTTGGTTGACGGGAAAAATCAGGTAGTCGGTGCGGATATTGATATGGCCCAAGCTATCGCTGATGAACTTGGGGTGAAGTTGGAAATTTCAAGCATGAGTTTTGACAATGTCTTGACCAGTCTTCAAACTGGGAAGGCAGATCTAGCCGTTGCGGGAATTAGCGCTACTGATGAGAGAAAAGAAGTCTTTGATTTTTCGATCCCTTACTATGAAAACAAGATTAGTTTCTTGGTCCGTAAGTCTGATGTAGAAAAATACAAGGATTTAACTAGCCTTGAAAGTGCTAATATTGCAGCCCAAAAAGGGACTGTTCCAGAATCAATGGTTAAGGAACAATTGCCAAAAGCTCAATTGACTTCCCTAACCAATATGGGTGAAGCTGTCAATGAATTGCAGGCTGGAAAAGTAGATGCTGTTCACATGGATGAGCCTGTTGCGCTTAGCTATGCTGTTAAAAATGCCGACCTAGCTGTCGCAACTGTCAGCTTGAAGATGAAGGACGGCGAAGCTAATGCAGTTGCCCTTAGAAAAAATAGTGCTGATTTGAAAGAAGTGGTGGACAAGGTCATCCAAAAACTCAAGGATGACGGCACCTACCAAAAATATCTTGAAAAAGCGGCAACCCTAACAGAAGTTGAACAATAAGAAAAAAGCAGAGTTGGAAGTCATTCCAATTCTGCTTTTAAATAGTTTAAAACATTTTCCAGATTTTCTAAGGACACCTTGGCAAATTGATAAGGGCAGACACTCAAGTAAGACTCTTCAAAGAAGTCCAAGCCCAGTTGACTGTGTTTGAGACTGGCGATTTTAGGATACTGTCTCAGGTCTAGCAATACACCATCGTGAAGAGGAAAATGAGGAAGAGGACAAGGTGTTTTGGTTAAACTTTTCTCGATTTGTTTTTGGTAAGTTTCTTGATTGGACAAGCGAGCTAGCCGATTTTTCTCAAACAATTGACTGTCAATATAGAGTGACAGGGCTTTTTGCATGATGAGGTTGCTGTCGTAATCTAGGATATTTTTGTAGGCCACAAAAGCTTCCTTGATAGCATTTGGCAGGATGAGTGCTGTTATCCGCAGGGCTGGAAAGAGGCTGGTTGAGAAGGACTTGATATAAATAACGCGCTCTTCTGTATCCAGATAGTGGAAGGTCTGGCCCTTCTTGGAGTCCAAATCCCCCAGATAATCGTCCTCTACGATATAAACACCATACTTGGCAGCTAAGTCAAGAATAGCGCGTTTGTCCTGCTCAGAATAGGAATGCCCAAGAGGATAGTGAAAACGAGGAATGGTATAGAAAAACTTAATTTTTCCTGTTTTGAAGTGGCCTTCCAGTTCCTCCAAGTCGATCCCATCAATGCCTCGTTCGATCGTTTGATAGTCCAGACCCTGAGCAATCAAGAGGCGATTCATCCGATGGTAGGTCGGCTGTTCGACCAAGATTTCCTTAGCTTGGCTAGGGAAGGAAATTTGAGAGAGGATAAACAAGGCTTGTTGGGTTCCAGAAGTCAGTACCAGTTGGTCAGCCTTGCAGTAGAGGGCTTGGTCAAAGAGCAGTTTATGAATGGACTGTCTTAGGTCTTCTAAACCTTCTTGGTTGTCATAGTAGTTGAAGAGGTAGTTTTCCCGGCCAATCAAGGTTTCATTGACACAGAGTCGGAAATCGTCATAGGCGCTGGCGTGTTCGTCCGTAACCTCGATTTCTAGGTCTTGATGTTGCCCTTGTTCTAGGACATAGTAGCCACTCTGGGGCTTGGCATAGAGGTATTGTTCGTGTCGTAATTCCAGTAGGGCTCGTTGAATGGTATCCTTGCTACAGTGAAAGTCAAGGCTCAGTTGACGGATAGAAGGCAGGCGGCTTCCCGTCGGAAAGCGTCCAGACTCGATACCATTTTTTAGATAGGAAACGACCTCTTGGTACTTGCTTTGTTTCTTCATTCCAGACCTCCCTTGATTTTGTTACATTGTACCCTTTTTTTTTCTTCTTGGCAATGTCTAGAGTGTTTCTCTCGTTCACATCTAGGGGCAAATGTGGTATACTTAGGAGTAAGATTTATAGAATAACATACAAGAAAGAGAATGGTTAAGAACGTGCAGGAACCAGTGAAATTATTTCAATACAATACCCTCGGAGCCTTGATGGCAGGCCTTTATGGTGGTACCATGACCGTGGGAGAATTGCTAGAGCATGGAGACCTTGGTTTGGGAACCTTAGATTCTATTGATGGGGAATTGATCGTCTTGGATGGCAAGGCTTATCAGGCCAAAGGATCAGGAGACCAGCCAGAAATTGTGGAAGTGTCACCAGATGCCCTCATTCCTTACGCTGCAGTGGTACCGCACCAGGCAGAGGTCATTTTCCGCCAGCGCTTTGAGATGACAGACAAGGAATTGGAAGAACGGATTGAGTCTTATTATGACGGGGAAAATCTTTTCCGCTCTATCAAGATTCGGGGGGAATTTTCACATATGCATGTGCGCATGATTCCTAAGTCGACACCAGATACCAAGTTTGCTGATGTCGCAACCCATCAACCGGAATATAGTCGTGACAATGTGGCGGGAACCATCGTTGGTTTCTGGACGCCAGAGATTTTCCATGGAGTCAGTGTGGCAGGCTACCATCTGCACTTCATCTCAGATGATTTGACTTTCGGTGGACATGTCATGGACTTTGTCATCAAGGAAGGCATTATCGAGGTGGGAGCTGTTGACCAATTGGACCAACGTTTTCCTGTCCAAGACCGTCAATACTTGTTTGCTAAGTTCAATGTTGAAGAGATGAGAAAAGATATTGAAAAGGCAGAATAGGAGAAGAAAATGACCATTCATATTATCATTACCATGGTGTTGTTGCTGGCTTTCTTGATAGGAAGCATTTGGTATGCCAAAAAGAAATACCAGATTAATCTAGCTGTCTTGGGCTTGGGGGCTGTCGCCTTCTTTGTCTCTTCACAGCTTTTGGAAAAACTGGTACATATCTTGGTTTTGCATCCTCAAAAAGACGGTAGTATTGCCCTCTTGCAAGATCATCCGCTTGTCTATATCATCTATGGCCTAGCCATGGCAGCATTTTTTGAGGAAACTGCTCGTCTTATTTTCTTCAAATGGATGGAGAAAAAGAGAAGTTTGGAAAAGGCAGACGCCTTGGCTTATGGATTGGGGCATGGTGGCTTGGAGTTGATTTTCCTAGGTCTTACTAGTTTGCTTAATCTCTACTTCGTTCTCTCAGCAGTTCAAACGCAAAATCCACAGGTTATGCAATTGCTGTCTGAAAATATGTTGAAAACTATTCAGTCGCTATCAGAGTGGCAGATTTATTTGCTTGGTTTTGAGAGAATCTTGGCGCTAGGTTTCCAATTACTCTTGACTGTTTGGGTTTACCAAGCTGTTCGCCAGAAGAAATGGATTTATCTCCTAGCAGCCTATGGCCTACATGCCTTCTTTGATCTAGTACCATCTCTAGCTCAAGTAGGATGGATTACAAGTCCAGTCTTGGTTGAAGTTGTCCTAGCACTTGAACTTGTTCTGATTGCCTATGGGACAAAGGCTATCTTTTGTAAAAAATCATAAAAAGAGGGAAAACCTCTTTTTTGTTTAAAAGAAGCCCAAGATTTTTTTAGGGTCGTCAAATGGTCTTAAAAATGGTATAATGGAATGAATTTTGTAAAAGGGAGAGTGTCATGTCAGTAAAAGAAAACATGCTTGAAATCTTAGAAGGGATTGATATCCGTTTCAAGGAACCCTTGCATAGCTATAGTTATACAAAAGTAGGTGGAGAGGCCGATTATTTGGTCTTTCCACGAAATCGTTTTGAGTTGGCTCGCGTTGTTAAATTTGCCAATCAAGAAAATATTCCTTGGATGGTTCTTGGAAATGCCAGCAACATTATCGTTCGTGACGGTGGGATTCGTGGATTTGTCATCTTGTGTGACAAGCTCAATAATGTTTCAGTTGATGGCTATACCATCGAAGCTGAAGCTGGTGCTAACTTAATTGAGACAACTCGTATTGCCCTTCGTCATAGTTTGACTGGCTTTGAGTTTGCTTGTGGTATTCCTGGAAGTGTCGGCGGTGCTGTCTTTATGAATGCAGGTGCCTATGGTGGCGAGATTGCCCACATCTTGCAGTCTTGTAAGGTCTTGACCAAGGATGGAGAAATCGAGACCCTGTCTGTCAAGGACTTGGCTTTTGGTTACCGCCATTCAGCTATTCAGGAGTCTGGTGCAGTTGTCTTGTCAGCTAAATTTGCCCTTGCTCCAGGAACCCATCAGGTTATCAAGCAAGAAATGGACCGCTTGACGCACCTACGTGAACTCAAGCAACCTTTGGAATACCCATCTTGTGGCTCAGTCTTTAAGCGTCCAGTTGGGCATTTTGCAGGTCAATTAATTTCAGAAGCTGGCTTGAAAGGCTATCGTATCGGTGGTGTTGAAGTGTCTGAAAAACATGCAGGTTTTATGATTAATGTTGCAGATGGAACGGCCAAAGACTACGAGGAGTTGATTGAGTCTGTGATTGAAAAAGTCAAGGAACACTCAGGTATCACGCTTGAAAGAGAAGTCCGGATCTTGGGTGAAAGCAAGTAGGACACTTTAGTTGAAAAGCTGCTGCTATGTCATGGAAAGGGGGTGAAAGCCTATCGTTAGTGCAGAAGTATGTAGGCAGTTCAATCTCCTACACGAGGTAGTAGCGGCCTGACAGAGCCCTGATCTGTTAATCTATGAAAAAGAAGGAATAAATGACAATTGAAAAAACCAATTATTGAATTCAAAAATGTCTCTAAAGTTTTTGAAGACAGCAACACCAAGGTTCTCAAAGACATCAACTTTGAGTTGGAAGAAGGGAAATTCTACACCCTTCTAGGCGCATCTGGTTCAGGGAAATCAACCATCCTAAACATCATTGCAGGTTTACTGGATGCGACGACAGGAGATATCATGCTAGACGGTGTCCGAATTAATGATATCCCAACCAACAAGCGAGACGTCCATACCGTCTTTCAATCCTATGCCTTGTTCCCACATATGAATGTGTTTGAAAATGTTGCTTTTCCGCTTCGCTTGCGTAAAATTGACAAGAAAGAAATTGAGCAACGCGTAGCGGAAGTTCTCAAGATGGTTCAGTTGGAAGGTTATGAAAAACGTTCTATCCGTAAACTTTCTGGAGGACAACGTCAGCGTGTGGCTATTGCCCGTGCCATCATCAATCAACCCCGTGTGGTTTTGCTGGACGAGCCTTTATCAGCGCTGGACTTGAAATTAAGAACAGACATGCAGTATGAACTGCGTGAACTGCAACAACGATTGGGCATTACCTTTGTCTTTGTCACTCACGACCAGGAAGAAGCCCTTGCCATGAGTGACTGGATTTTCGTCATGAATGATGGCGAGATTGTCCAGTCTGGAACTCCTGTGGACATCTACGACGAGCCGATTAACCACTTTGTTGCCACCTTTATCGGGGAGTCAAACATCTTGCCAGGTACCATGATTGAGGACTACTTGGTTGAGTTTAACGGCAAACGCTTCGAAGCGGTTGATGGGGGGATGAAGCCAAATGAACCTGTCGAGGTTGTTATTCGTCCAGAGGACTTGCGTATTACCCTTCCTGAAGAAGGCAAGCTCCAAGTTAAGGTTGATACCCAGCTCTTCCGTGGGGTGCACTATGAAATTATCGCCTATGACGAGCTTGGAAATGAATGGATGATCCACTCAACCCGTAAGGCCATCGTGGGTGAGGAAATCGGTCTGGACTTTGAACCAGAAGACATCCATATCATGCGTCTCAACGAAACCGAGGAAGAGTTCGATGCCCGTATCGAAGAATACGTGGAAATTGAAGAGCAAGAAGCAGGTCTAATCAATGCAATCGAGGAGGAGAGAGATGAAGAAAACAAGCTCTAAACTCTTTGTAGTGCCCTACATGCTCTGGATTGCCCTCTTTGTGTTGGCACCCTTGGTCTTGATTTTCGGACAATCCTTTTTCAATATTGAAGGACAATTCAGTTTAGAAAACTATAAATCTTACTTTGCGTCACAAAACTTGACCTACCTCAAAATGAGTTTCAACTCAGTGCTTTATGCAGGAATTGTGACCTTTGTGACCTTGCTTATCAGCTATCCGACAGCCCTCTTTTTGACCCGTCTCAAGCACCGTCAACTCTGGCTCATGCTGATTATCCTGCCAACCTGGATCAATTTGCTCCTTAAAGCCTATGCCTTTATTGGGATTTTTGGTCAAAATGGCTCTATTAACCAATTCTTGGAATTTATCGGAATTGGTTCACAACAGTTGCTCTTTACGGATTTCTCTTTTATCTTTGTCGCAAGCTACATCGAGCTTCCCTTTATGATTTTGCCGATTTTCAATGTCTTGGACGATATGGATAACAACCTCATCAATGCCAGCTATGACCTCGGTGCGACCAAGTGGGAGACCTTCCGTCATGTCATCTTCCCTCTGTCTATGAACGGAGTGAGAAGTGGGGTTCAATCCGTTTTTATCCCCAGCTTGAGTCTCTTCATGCTGACACGTTTGATTGGTGGGAATCGCGTTATTACGTTGGGGACAGCCATTGAGCAGAATTTCCTAACCAATGATAACTACGGTATGGGTTCAACCATCGGTGTAATTCTCATCTTGACCATGTTTATCACCATGTGGGTGACCAAGGAAAGGAGAGAACGATGAAAAAATTTGCCAACCTTTATCTGGGACTGGTCTTTCTTGTCCTCTACCTGCCAATCTTTTACCTGATTGGCTATGCCTTTAACGCAGGCAATGACATGAATAGCTTTACAGGCTTTAGTTTGAGTCATTTTAAAACAATGTTTGGAGATGGTCGCCTTATGTTAATTGTGACCCAGACCTTTTTCTTGGCTTTCCTGTCAGCCTTGATAGCGACCATTATCGGGACTTTTGGAGCTATTTACATTTATCAGTCTCGTAAGAAATACCAAGAAGCCTTTCTTTCCCTCAATAATATCCTCATGGTTGCTCCTGATGTTATGATTGGTGCTAGCTTCTTGATTCTCTTTACCCAACTCAAGTTTTCACTTGGATTCTTGACAGTTCTTTCCAGTCACGTGGCCTTCTCCATTCCTATCGTGGTCTTGATGGTCTTGCCTCGACTCAAGGAAATGAATGGGGACATGATTCATGCGGCCTATGACTTGGGAGCCAGTCAATTTCAGATGTTCAAGGAAATTATGCTTCCTTACCTGACACCGTCTATCATTGCAGGTTATTTCATGGCCTTCACCTATTCGCTAGATGATTTTGCCGTGACCTTCTTCGTAACGGGAAATGGCTTTTCAACCCTGTCAGTCGAGATTTACTCTCGTGCTCGGAAGGGAATTTCGCTAGAAATCAATGCCCTGTCTGCCCTTGTCTTTCTCTTTAGTATTATCCTAGTTGTTGGCTATTACTTTATCTCACGTGAGAAGGAGGAGCAAGCATGAAAAAACTCTATTCATTTTTAGCAGGAATTGCAGCGATTATCCTGGTCTTGTGGGGAATTGCGACTCATTTAGATAGTAAAATCAATAGTAGAGATAGTCAAAAATTGGTTATCTACAACTGGGGAGACTATATCGATCCAGAACTATTGGAGCAATTCACAGAAGAAACCGGAATCCAAGTCCAGTATGAGACCTTTGACTCCAATGAAGCCATGTATACCAAGATCAAGCAGGGTGGAACAACCTACGATATTGCCATCCCAAGTGAATACATGATCAACAAGATGAAGGACGAAGACCTCTTGGTACCGCTTGATTATTCAAAACTTGAAGGTCTTGAAAATATCGGACCAGAGTTTCTCAACCAGTCCTTTGACCCAGGCAATAAATTCTCCATCCCTTATTTTTGGGGGACCCTGGGAATTGTCTACAATGAAACTATGGTAGATGAAGCGCCTGAGCATTGGGATGACCTCTGGAAGCCAGAGTATAAAAACTCTATCATGCTCTTTGATGGGGCGCGTGAGGTGCTGGGGCTAGGACTCAATTCGCTAGGCTACAGCCTCAACTCCAAGGATACCCAGCAGTTGGAAGAGACAGTGGACAAGCTCTACAAGTTGACTCCAAATATCAAGGCTATTGTGGCGGACGAAATGAAGGGTTACATGATTCAGAACAACGCTGCAATTGGTGTGACCTTCTCTGGTGAAGCCAGTCAAATGCTAGAAAAAAATGAAAATCTACGCTATGTGGTACCGACAGAGGCCAGCAACCTTTGGTTTGACAATATGGTCATTCCCAAAACAGTCAAAAACCAAGATGCCGCCTATTCCTTTATCAACTTTATGTTGAAACCTGAAAATGCTCTCAAGAATGCAGAGTATGTCGGTTATTCAACACCAAACCTACCAGCTAAGGAATTGCTCCCAGAGGAGAAAAAAGAAGATAAAGCCTTCTATCCAGATGCTGAAACTATGAAACACCTAGAAGTTTATGAGAAATTTGACCATAAATGGACAGGCAAATATAGCGATCTCTTCCTACAGTTTAAAATGTATCGGAAGTAGGAGTAGAAAGTAAAAAAACGAATCAGTTAGAGCTCAATGTCGTTAAGTTAGTGATCTAACTGTTTGAATAGGAGGTGTGATTGAGGTCATCAAAGTGATTCTCTATCGCATCTTCTGTTTTTTTGCATGACAAATAAAGGTTTTTTCATCCTATTTTTTTGAGATTTATGTTACTCTATAGATGAAATCAACTACCGATTGAGCTTTTATCTTTCTTAGATATTTTCGATTCGGTCGAATAATAGATAACTGTTTCTTGAAGTAGTTTTTTAACTGGAGGGAAGAAAGGGAACCGTTAAAAAACAAACGGCAGGCATAAGCCGTATCTGAGAAACACACTTTATACCTTTGTTTTTTGTGACTACTGTCTATGGCAACTTGCGAGGTTCCCCAAAGACAAAAGTTAAAATTTGTAAAGCGAGCAAAGATTTCCTGAAGAATCCCTTCCTTCTTTTTGGCGTGAAAATTGACCAAGCCAATACTGTATTTCAGGTCACGAAAACTAGTCTCTATGCCCCATCTACTGGTGTAGAGATTTTTTAATTCTTGGACTGAATAGTCCGTATTTGTTACTAAAGTTTCGTATTTTCCTTCTTCCACTTCTAAACGCACCATACGAAAAGGAAGCTCATAGAGTACTACAGGATCCTGTTTTTGACTTGTTTCTGGAAGAAAATCAAAAGTAGAATTGTGTGGAATAAAATGATAGTCATTGGGAAAATCACGATAAAGTTTTTTGAGCTGATTGGTTTGCTTTCGTGATAATGTTAGAGAAAATGTTTGATAAAGACACTCCGTATTTGGCAAGTTGAAGGAGGATGTCAATACGGTCTTCTAGAGTGAGATGTTTTTGTTTTTTCGTCATGAGGTGTATCCTCACGAAAAATCTCAGACTTAATTCTAGCATCATTCGTCGTCTTAGACTAACTTCCAGTTTGAAGAGAGAGATGGAAGTTGCTTTGAGAAGTTATCCGAATGAAATATCTACATTGAAACACTACATTATAGACTGCAAATTGCGCTTAAAAATGATATAATGGTAAAGTTATATAGTCCCGATAAGATGGTAGGTATTCAGCACTAAGAAATTTCCTATCAGTACTTTGTAACTCGCAAAGAATGACGGCTCCAAAGTAGTCGCTCGTCATTCTACGGTTGCCGCTATAACGCGGTCATCCTATGCGCCTTACTAGCTTCAGAAATAAAAAAGTATCGTTTTTATTTCTTTCGCGTCGTAACTCTTAGAAAATGAAAATACCTATCAGTACTTTGTAACTCTATAACACTATTTTTAAGGGGGGACATTTTTATGTCAGAACGTAAATTATTCACGTCTGAATCTGTATCTGAGGGGCATCCAGATAAGATTGCAGACCAAATTTCAGATGCGATTTTGGATGCTATTTTAGCCAAGGATCCAGAAGCGCACGTTGCTGCTGAGACAGCTGTATATACTGGTTCCGTCCATGTTTTTGGTGAAATATCCACAAATGCCTATGTGGATATCAACCGTGTGGTTCGTGATACCATTGCAGAGATTGGTTACACCAATACAGAGTATGGTTTTTCTGCTGAGACTGTGGGAGTCCATCCGTCACTTGTTGAGCAGTCACCAGATATTGCCCAAGGTGTTAACGAAGCCTTGGAGGTTCGTGGAAATGCAGACCAAGATCCATTGGACTTAATTGGAGCTGGAGACCAAGGGCTCATGTTTGGATTTGCAGTGGATGAAACAGAAGAGCTCATGCCATTGCCAATCTCACTCAGTCATAAATTGGTTCGTCGTCTGGCAGAACTTCGTAAGTCTGGTGAAATTAGCTATCTTCGCCCAGATGCTAAATCACAAGTTACAGTTGAGTATGATGAAAATGACCGTCCAGTACGTGTGGATACAGTCGTGATTTCAACTCAGCACGATCCAGAAGTCAGCAACGAACAAATTCACAATGATGTCATTAACAAGGTTATCAAAGAGGTTATTCCAGCCTCTTACTTGGATGAGCAAACAAAATTCTTCATCAATCCGACTGGCCGTTTTGTAATCGGTGGACCTCAAGGGGACTCAGGTCTAACTGGCCGTAAGATTATCGTAGATACTTATGGTGGTTACTCACGTCACGGTGGTGGTGCCTTTTCTGGTAAGGATGCGACTAAGGTGGATCGTTCAGCTTCTTATGCAGCTCGCTACATTGCTAAAAACATTGTTGCAGCAGGTCTTGCTAAGAAGGCAGAAGTGCAATTGGCTTATGCTATCGGTGTTGCCCAGCCTGTTTCTGTCCGTATCGATACTTTTGGTACAGGAACAGTAGCTGAAAGCAAACTTGAAAAAGCGGCTCGTCAAATCTTTGACCTTCGTCCTGCAGGAATTATCCAAATGCTGGACCTTAAACGTCCAATTTACCGTCAAACAGCAGCTTACGGTCACATGGGACGTACAGATATTGACCTTCCATGGGAACGTTTGGACAAGGTAGATGCTTTGAAAGAAGCTGTAAAATAAAATCTTAAGGTAACTTCTCAAACTAACTTCCAGTTTCCCACAACCTAGCTTTTAGTATGAGAAAAACGCGTGAAATCAGTGGAAATTCGTCTTAGACTAACTTCCACTGGTTTTCTTTTTCTTGCTATATAAGGGTTCAAAAGCGAAAAGACTCAGAAAAAAGTGCATGACAAATAGCCCTAAAACAGAGTCGTCTTAGAGTAAATTCCAGTTACTAGCGTTTAGTGTGAGACTTTTCGATAGTCATAAGATGTGTAGTTAGAGGGGAAAATTCCCTTTATTTCAATAAATCAGGTGATAAGTGTGTGTCTTCTGGTTTGACAAATTGGAAAACCAGAAGAGCAGCGATGTCCTCGCTAAAGGTGAAGGTTTCACCGCGCCCTAAACCTAATTGGATATCATTACGGTCTGAAAGGGTAAGGTGTTTATGTTCTGTCATATATGTTCTGTCATAGCGGATTTCATTTCTAACTCAAACGTCTCATACTTAATTCCACAATAAAAATCCGTTTTAGACTAATTTCCACTTTGGCTAGGCAAGTGGAAGTTACTTTGAGAAGTTAGCCGAGCAATCAGGCTTTGATTTTTTACAGTCTCTAATAGATTTTCACCCCTTATTTGTGGTATAATGAAAAGATACGATAGAAAGAATAATGAACAATATGACTGATTTAAAAGCAATTCAGGCTCGAAGTCTGGAGATGGCTGAATATTTTGTGGCTTTTTGTAAAGAACATGATTTGCTTTGCTATCTCTGTGGGGGAGGCGCTATTGGTGCCCTTCGAAACAAGGGTTTCATTCCTTGGGATGACGACCTAGACTTTTTTATGCCCCGTAAGGATTATGAAAAATTGGCAGAATTATGGCCTCGTTATGCAGATGAGCGTTATTTCTTGTCAAAGAGTAACAAGGATTTTGTCGACCGCAATCTTTTTATTACTATTCGTGACAAGGAAACGACTTGTATTAAGCCTTATCAGCAAGATTTGGATTTGCCACATGGTCTGGCCTTGGATGTTTTGCCTTTGGATTATTATCCGAAAAATCCAGCTGAGCGGAAAAAACAGGTTCGTTGGGCTTTGATTTATTCACTCTTTTGTGCCCAAACTATTCCAGAAAAGCATGGTGCACTTATGAAATGGGGAAGCCGTATTTTACTGGGTGTGACTCCAAAATATCTCCGTTATCGCATTTGGAAAAAAGCTGAGAAAGAAATGACCAAGTATGGTCTAGTTGAGAGCGATGGAATCACGGAATTATGCTCAGGCCCTGGCTACATGAGAAACAAGTATCCAATCGCTTCCTTTGAGGATAATCTTTTTTTACCATTTGAAGGGACAGAGATGCCTATTCCAGTCGGCTATGATGCCTATCTCAGCACTGCTTTTGGAGATTATATGACTCCACCACCAGCAGATAAGCAAGTACCGCATCATGATGCTGTTGTCGCTGATATGGATAAGTCTTATACAGAATATAAGGGAGAATATGGTGGCTAAGAAAAAAATCTTATTTTTTATGTGGTCTTTTTCTCTCGGGGGTGGAGCAGAGAAGATTCTATCTACCATTGTTTCAAATCTGGATCCAGAAAAGTATGATATTGATATTCTTGAAATGGAGCACTTTGACAAGGGATACGAATCTATTCCCAAGCATGTAGGCATTTTAAAGTCCCTTCAAGATTATCGCCAAGCTAGATGGTTACGAGCTTTTTTGTGGAGAATGAGAATTTATTTTCCAAGATTGACTCGTCGCTTACTTATAAAAGATAACTATGATGTTGAAGTTTCTTTTACCATTATGAATCCACCACTGTTGTTCTCTAAAAGAAAAGAAGTCAAGAAAATCTCTTGGATTCATGGAAGTATTGAAGAATTTCTTAAGGATAGCTCCAAAAGAGAATCACATAGACGCCAGTTGGATGCTGCGGATACCATTGTAGGAATTTCAAAAAAGACTAGCAATTCTATCAAGGAAGTCTATCCAGATTATGCTTCGAAACTACAGACGGTCTACAATGGTTATGATTTTAAGACTATCCTAGAAAAATCTCAAGAGAAGATTGATATCGAGATTGCGCCTCAAAGTATCTGTACTATCGGACGGATTGAGGAAAATAAGGGTTCTGACCGTGTGGTGGAAGTGATACGGTTATTGCACCAAGAGGGAAAAAACTATCATCTCTACTTCATAGGGACTGGTGACATGGAAGAGGAACTGAAAAAAAGAGTCAAAGAGTATGAACTTGAAGACTATGTACATTTCCTTGGTTATCAAAAAAATCCTTATCAGTATTTGTCTCAGATGAGAGTTCTCTTGTCTATGTCTAAACAAGAAGGTTTTCCTGGAGTGTATGTGGAGGCCTTGAGTTTGGGACTTCCTTTTGTCTCTACGGATGTTGGAGGGGCTGAGGAATTATCCCAAGAAGGACGATTTGGCCAAATCATTGAGAGCAATCAAGAGGCAGCTCAGGCAATTACGGACTACATGACTTCTGCCTCAAACTTCGCTGTGAATGAGGCTGGCCAATTCATTCAGCAATTTACAATTGCTAAACAAATCGAACAAGTAGAAAAACTATTAGAGGAGTAGTATGGAAACTGCATTAGTTAGTGTCATTGTGCCAGTCTATAATGTGGCGCAGTACCTAGAAAAATCGATAGCTTCCATTCAGAAGCAGACCTATCAAAATCTGGAAATCATTCTTGTTGATGATGGAGCAACAGATGAAAGTGGTCGCTTGTGTGATTCAATCGCTGAACAAGATGATAGGGTGTCAGTGCTTCATAAAAAGAACGAA
This sequence comes from bacterium, assembly GCA_905221085.1. Classification (GTDB taxonomy): domain Bacteria; phylum Bacillota; class Bacilli; order Lactobacillales; family Streptococcaceae; genus Streptococcus. The sequence continues at coordinate 117,185 of CAJNBT010000004.1, read as the reverse complement.
GGATTGTCGCAAGCACGAAATGATGGAATGAAGCAGGCTCAGGGGGATTATCTGATTTTTATTGACTCAGATGATTATATCCATCCAGACATGATTCAGAGTTTATATGAGCAATTAATTCAAGAAGATGCCGATGTTTCGAGCTGTGGTGTCATGAATGTCTATGCTAATGATGAAAGCCCACAATCAGCCAATCAGGATGACTATTTTGTCTGTGATTCTCAAACATTTTTAAGGGAATACCTCATAGGTGAAAAAATTCCTGGAACGATTTGCAATAAACTAATCAAGAGAGAGATTGCAACTGCCCTATCCTTTCCTAAGGGATTGATTTACGAAGATGCCTATTACCATTTTGATTTGATTAAGTTGGCTAAGAAGTATGTGGTTAATACTAAACCCTATTATTACTATTTCCATAGAGGGGATAGTATTACGACTAAACCTTATGCAGAAAAGGATTTAGCCTATATTGATATCTACCAAAAGTTTTATAATGAAGTTATGAAGAACTATCCTGATTTGAAAGAGGTCGCTTTTTTCAGATTGGCCTATGCCCACTTCTTTATTCTGGATAAGATGTTGTTAGATGATCAGTATAAACAGTTTGAAGCCTATTCCCAGATTCATCGTTTTTTAAAAGGCCATGCCCTTGCTATTTCTAGGAATTCAATTTTCCGTAAGGGGAGAAGAATTAGTGCCTTAGCTCTATTCATAAATATTTCCTTATACCGATTTTTATTACTGAAAAATATTGAAAAATCTAAAAAATTACATTAGAACGGGGGTGAGCAAGTGATTGATGGAAAACGATTGTTATTTAGTTTGACTATAGTCAGCTATGCCTTGACGCTAGTAAGTGGAATTGTGTATCTGTTTAATAATAACAATGTTAACTTGCTTTCTACTTTATTGTTCTTACTGGTTAGTAGCTTAATTGCTTGTTGGAATGATATCAAGTATTACTTAATCCATTTTATTTTCTTTTTAACTATTTTTATCTTTCTAGTATCAAGACCGACCATTGATTATTTTAGGGATGGTGCTTTGGATACCTATCATCCAATAGCTTATCGTTTTGCCTTTATAGTTGTCATGGTTTCGATTCTGGGCTTGACGACAGGAGGCATCCTGGCTCGTTATTTCATAGCTAGGAAAAAAATAAAAGTACCAAAGATAGGAAATTCTCTAAAAGAGGTCTATATTAAGCGGTTGCGCTTTGTTTCGCTAGGAGTTTTTCTTTTAACCTATCCTTTCTATTTCATTCGTTTATTCGAACGGCTCCTGTATCGCTTGCAGACTTCCTACTATGCCTACTATGCAAATTTTGAAAGTAAACTGCCTTATTTTACCTACATTTTGTCTACTTTTACGGTCTACGCAATGTGTATGTATCTGGCAACCAAGCCAAAGAAATTGCAGGCCACAGCAGTGCTTTTCTCCTTTATTGCAGCTAATACTATTCATTTGGCAATCGGGACACGAAATCCCTTTATTTTAAGTATTTTATTTGCTTTTGTTTATTACTTTATGCGGGAGCAAACTGAAAAAGGAAAATGGATTGGGTTTAAAGAAAAGTTAGCGATTTTTGTTGGTTCTCCTATTCTCATGTTAGCGATGGGAGTGCTCAACTATGTACGGGATAATGTCCAGGTTTCCCATACAGGTTTCTGGGATATCTTGCTTGACTTTATCTATAAACAAGGAACCAGTTTTGGAGTTCTGGCTCGAGGTTTTCTATTTAACAGTAGCCTCCCTTACAGAGATTTCCGTAATTTTACTTTTGGTCCTGTTCTTGATTATTTTGCAAGGGGAAGTTTAGGGGCTATTTTCGGAGGAAAAGCCTTTGAGCATATAACCAATAGTGTGGAGCTAGCTATTGATAGTAATAGTTATGCCCACAATCTATCCTATCTTGTTTTGAACAAGGAATACTTGAAAGGACATGGTATCGGAAGTAGTTATATCATGGAGTTGTATACAGACTATGGCATGATAGGAGTCTTTCTACTTAGTCTCTTGCTAGGTATGCTATTCATAGCCATGCTGCAAGTAGCCTATCGTTCAAGAACAATCCTATTTGCCTTGTCCCTACTCATCTTGAATAATCTATTCTTTATGCCAAGAAGTAGCTTTTCAGAAAGTTTCTTCAATTTATTTACAATGCAATTCTGGGGAATTGTTCTTGTGATTCTATTCGTAGCGAAAATGCTTACAAAAGAGAACCAGTATCTACTAAACAAAGGAGAAAAAAATCATGTTTGAACATTATTCAGTAGCTGATTTATTTGCAAATCTTTACAAAAAACGAAAAACAAATATTTTAGCTCTCATCGCTTTATTTGCTCTTATTGCTGTACCATTTACAATTAAAGCAGTTAAGAATAAAAATACTGTCAAAGACACAACAAGTTATTCAACTTATCTTAGCTATAAAATCACTCCTCCAGAAGACTCAGCCAAAACGATTTTGAATCATCAAATTGGTGGCTATAGTGATTTTTATGGGAAATTGATTGATGGTAATTTGAATGGAGCTTATCTTTTCAATGATGTAGAGCCCAGTGAGTTGAAAAAAATTGCCAGTGAATTGGATACGACCGAAACAACCTTGAAAAATTCAACGAATGACTATTGGTGGAAAAAACTGACTGTTTACTATATGATTGACGATGCAGGGGTTGGTGTGAAAATTTTGACACCAAGTAAAGATGCTAATGACTTGTTGGAGCGAAAAATTGATGGATTGATTGAGAAATTTAAACACACTTATGCAAATGTAAAAATTGAAAAATTGGAAACCATCAATTCTAAAGAATTGAATGCAAATGGTGAGACAGCGCTTGGATTGAATATGAAGAATTTGATTCTCCGTTTAGTTGTTATTGGAGTAGTCTGTGTGATTTTGGTTGTAATGGGAAATGTGTTGATTTATCTCTTTAATCCAACAATCAATAGAACAGGTGATTTTTCTCAATATCAAATTGATTTTGTAACAGAGATTACAACAATTGCTAACCTAGCAGATGTCTTGTCATACAAAAATGCTGGACAGGAATTGACCATCGTTAGCTCAAATAAAGCTATCCTAGATAAATTGAAACAGAGTCAAGAGGCTTTAAAAGGAATGCATTTTGTAGATTTACAAGATGTATCATCTCTTTTGGAAAGAGATACAGTCCTTCTTGTTGAAGAATACGGAGTAACTCGTTATAAGAAATTTGAGCAAAGTCTTCAAATTCTTCGAAACTTAAATCGTTCTATCCTCGGTGTAGCAACCTTTAAATTATAAGCATTCTGATGCATTAGGTCTTCAAAGTCGGACAAGAGCCGATTTTGAAGGCTTTTTCTATTTGTCTGCAGAAATTTTCTTTTAGAGTCTTCTACAGAAGTTACCCTAGGGAAAATCTATCCCGACAGAGAAGCCTTCTTTTGATAAAATCGTAAAAATCTAGTATAATAGATAGAACTGAAAGTATGAGGTTACTAGCAATGAAAATGAAACAAATTAGTGATACTACTTTAAAAATCACGATGTCTTTGGAAGATTTGATGGATCGAGGAATGGAGATTGCTGACTTTCTCGTTCCTCAAGAAAAAACAGAAGAGTTCTTTTATGCTATCTTGGATGAGTTAGAGATGCCGGATAGCTTTCTGGATACAGGCATGTTGAGCTTCCGTGTGACTCCAAAACCTGATAAGGTCGATGTCTTTGTAACCAAATCAAAGATTGACCAAAATTTAGATTTTGAAGATTTATCGGATTTGCCAGATATGGAAGAATTGGCTCAAATGTCGCCAGATGAATTTATCAAAACCTTAGAAAAAAGCATCGCAGACAAAACCAAGGATGATATTGAAGCGATTCAATCTCTAGAGCAAGTAGAAGCCAGGGAAGAAGAGCAGGAGCAGGCTGAACAAGAAGTTGAAAGCAAGAAAGAGCCTTACATCTACTACATCCTTTCTTTTTCTAAGTTAGCTGATTTGGTGGCTTTTTCAAAGACAGTGACTTTTGAGATGGAAACTTCTGAACTCTACAAGATGAATGAGCGCTATTATTTGACCATTTTAGTGGATATTGAAAATCATCCAAGTCCATATCCAGCTTGGCTGTTGGCTCGTATGCGCGAGTTTGCAGACGATAGTGATATCAGTCGTTCAGTCTTACAAGAGTATGGCCAAGTCTTGATCAATCACGATGCAGTGATTAATCTACAAAAGATTGGATAATCATTTCTGGAAAATTATTTCTAGATTTTAGGAAGAGCGAATCGTTTGATTCGTTTTTTTCTTTTTATACTGAAATAGTGATTTACTATGATAGGAATTTTCACAAAATTCTGTTATAATGGCTATATTAGAAAATTTCGAGGAGACAAACATGACAGTTAAAATTGCTTTACTAGGATTTGGTACCGTTGCAAGTGGTGTGCCTTTCCTCCTAAAGGAAAATGGAGAAAAAATCAATCAATCAGCACATTCAGAGATTGAAGTTGCCAAGGTATTGGTCAAGGATGAAGATGAAAAGAATCGCTTGCTTGCAGCAGGAAATGACTTTAACTTTGTAACCAATGTGGATGATATTTTGTCAGACCAAGACATTACGATCGTAGTGGAGTTGATGGGGCGTATCGAGCCTGCTAAGACTTTTATCACTCGTGCCTTGGAAGCTGGGAAACACGTTGTTACTGCCAACAAGGACCTTTTGGCTGTCCATGGCGCAGAATTGTTAGAAATCGCTAAAGCTAACAAGGTAGCACTTTACTACGAAGCAGCAGTAGCTGGTGGGATTCCAATTCTTCGTACTCTAGCAAATTCATTAGCTTCTGATAAAATCACTCGCGTATTGGGTGTAGTCAATGGAACTTCTAACTTCATGATGACCAAGATGGTGGAAGAAGGTTGGTCTTACGATGATGCTCTTGCAGAAGCACAAAGACTAGGTTTTGCAGAAAGTGACCCTACAAATGACGTAGATGGGATTGATGCAGCTTACAAGATGGTGATTTTGAGTCAATTTGCCTTTGGAATGAAGGTTGCCTTTGACGATGTAGCCCACAAGGGAATCCGCAATATCACACCAGAAGATGTAGCTGTAGCTCAAGAACTTGGCTATGTGGTGAAATTGGTTGGCTCTATTGAGGAAACTCCTTCAGGAATTGCTGCAGAAGTAACTCCAACCTTCCTACCAAAAGCGCACCCACTTGCTAGTGTGAATGGAGTAATGAACGCTGTCTTTGTGGAATCTATCGGTATCGGTGAGTCTATGTACTACGGACCAGGTGCGGGTCAAAAACCAACAGCAACAAGTGTTGTAGCAGATATTGTCCGTATCGTTCGTCGCTTGAATGATGGTACCATTGGCAAAGACTTCAACGAATACAGTCGTGACTTGGTCTTGGCAAATCCAGAAGATGTCAAAGCAAACTACTATTTCTCAATCTTGGCTCCAGACTCAAAAGGTCAGGTCTTGAAGTTGGCTGAAATCTTTAATGCTCAAGATATTTCCTTCAAGCAAATCCTCCAAGATGGAAAAGAAGGTGACAAGGCGCGTGTTGTGATCATTACACACAAGATTAATAAAGCCCAGCTTGAAAATGTCTCAGCTGAATTGAAGAAGGTTTCAGAATTCGACCTCTTGAATACCTTCAAGGTGCTAGGAGAATAAGATGAAGATTATTGTACCTGCAACCAGTGCCAATATAGGGCCAGGTTTTGACTCGGTCGGTGTAGCTGTAACCAAGTACCTTCAAATCGAGGTCTGCGAAGAACGAGATGAGTGGTTGATTGAACACCAGATTGGCAAATGGATTCCACATGACGAGCGTAATCTCTTGCTCAAAATCGCTTTGCAAATTGCACCAGATTTACAACCAAGACGCTTGAAAATGACCAGTGATGTTCCCTTGGCGCGTGGTTTGGGTTCTTCCAGCTCGGTTATTGTTGCTGGAATTGAACTAGCCAACCAACTGGGCCAGCTCAACTTGTCAGACCATGAAAAATTGCAGTTAGCGACCAAGATTGAAGGACATCCTGACAATGTGGCTCCAGCCATTTATGGTAATCTCGTTATTGCAAGTTCCGTTGAGGGTCAAGTCTCTGCTATCGTAGCAGACTTCCCAGAGTGTGATTTCCTAGCCTACATTCCAAACTATGAATTGCGTACTCGAGACAGCCGTGGTGTCTTGCCTAAAAAATTGTCTTACAAGGAAGCTGTTGCGGCCAGTTCTATCGCCAATGTGGCGGTTGCAGCCTTGTTGGCAGGAGACATGGTGACTGCTGGCCAAGCGATTGAGGGAGACCTCTTCCACGAACGCTATCGTCAGGACTTGGTGAGAGAATTTGCGACGATTAAGCAAGTAGCCAAAGAAAATGGTGCCTATGCAACCTACCTCTCTGGTGCTGGGCCGACAGTTATGGTTTTGGCTTCTCATGACAAGATGCCAGCGATTAAGGCAGAATTGGAAAAGCAACCTTTCAAAGGAAAACTTCATGACTTGAAAGTTGATACTCAAGGTGTCCGTGTCGAAGCAAAATAAAGAATAGAAGATAGGATGGGGAAACTCTTGACCAGAGGGCTTCCTATCCTTTTTTTGAAAAGAATTCGAGTTAAAAACTTGATAAAGGAGAAATAAAGATGGCAGAAATTTATTTAGCAGGTGGTTGTTTTTGGGGCCTAGAGGAGTATTTTTCACGTATTTCTGGAGTGCTAGCAACCAGTGTTGGCTACGCTAATGGTCAAGTCGAAACGACCAATTACCAGTTGCTCCAAGAAACAGACCATGCAGAAACGGTTCAAGTGATTTACGATGAGAAGGCAGTGTCACTTAGAGAGATTTTACTTTATTATTTCCGTGTTATTGATCCATTATCAGTCAATCAACAAGGGAATGACCGTGGACGTCAGTATCGGACCGGAATTTATTACCAAGATGAAGCTGATTTGCCAGCTATCTACACAGTGGTTCAGGAGCAGGAGCGCATGCTTGGGCGAAAGATTGCAGTAGAGGTGGAGAAACTACGTCATTACATTCTGGCTGAGGACTACCACCAAGACTATCTTAAGAAGAATCCTTCTGGTTATTGTCATATCGATGTGGCAGATGCTGAGAAGCCATTGATTGATGCCTCTAACTATGAAAAGCCTAGTCAAGAGGTGTTAAAGAAAAGCTTAACCGAAGAATCCTATCGTGTTACCCAAGAAGCTGCTACGGAGGCTCCATTTACCAATGCCTATGACCAAACCTTTGAAGAAGGGATTTATGTGGATATTACGACAGGTGAGCCACTCTTTTTTGCTAAGGATAAGTTTGCCTCAGGATGTGGTTGGCCAAGTTTTAGCCGTCCAATTTCCAAAGAGTTGATTCACTATTACAAGGACCTGAGTCATGGAATGGAGCGAATCGAGGTTCGTTCTCGGTCAGGAAATGCTCACTTGGGTCATGTTTTCACAGATGGCCCTCGGGAGTTAGGTGGCCTTCGTTACTGTATTAATTCTGCATCCTTGCGCTTTGTGGCCAAGGATGAGATGGAAGAGGAAGGATATGGCTATCTACTGCCTTACTTAAACAAATAAAACAGAGAGGGTGGGAGCTTCCCACTTTCTTCATTTCCAGAATACGAATAGAAGGGATTTATGAAAAACCTATTATCTTACCTCAACCCCTACATCAAGGAGTCGATTTTAGCACCCTTGTTCAAGCTACTAGAAGCTGTTTTTGAGCTCTTAGTTCCTATGGTGATTGCTGGGATTGTCGACCAATCCTTGCCCCAGAAAAATCAAGGTCATCTTTGGATGCAGATTGGTCTGCTCCTTATCTTTGCAGTAATTGGTGTGGTAGTGGCCTTAATAGCCCAATTCTACTCAGCCAAGGCTGCGGTTGGATTTGCTAAAGAATTGACAAACGACCTCTATCATCATATTCTTTCATTGCCCAAGGACAGCAGAGACCGTCTGACAACTTCGAGTTTGGTCACTCGTTTGACTTCAGATACCTACCAGATTCAGACTGGTATCAATCAATTCCTGCGTCTCTTTTTGCGAGCACCTATTATCGTTTTTGGTGCCATTTTTATGGCTTATCGCATCTCAGCTGAGCTGACTTTCTGGTTCTTGGTCATGGTTGTCATTTTGACCATTGTTATTGTAGGGCTCTCTAGACTGGTCAATCCTCTCTACAGCAGTATCAGAAAAAAAACGGACCAACTGGTTCAGGAAACACGCCAGCAATTACAAGGCATGCGAGTTATTCGTGCTTTTGGACAAGAAAAACGAGAGTTACAAATTTTTCAAACCCTTAACCAAGTTTATGCAAGATTGCAAGAAAAAACAGGTTTCTGGTCTAGTTTATTAACCCCTCTGACCTATCTGATTGTAAATGGAACTCTCCTAGTCATTATCTGGCAGGGTTATATTTCTATTCAAGGAGGTATACTCAGTCAAGGTGCTCTCATTGCCCTTATTAATTATCTCTTGCAAATTTTGGTGGAATTGGTCAAGTTAGCCATGCTGATAAATTCTCTCAACCAGTCCTATATCTCAGCTAAGCGAATCGAGGAAGTCTTTGCTGAAGCTCCAGAAGACATCCATTCAGAGTTGGAACAAAAGCAAGCTACTAGTAATCAGGTTTTACAAGTTCAAGAATTGACTTTTACCTATCCTGATGCGGCCCAGCCTTCTCTGAGAGGTATTTCCTTTGATATGAATCAAGGGCAAATCCTTGGTATCATTGGGGGAACGGGTTCTGGTAAGTCAAGCTTGGTGCAACTCATCCTTGGACTTTATCCAGCAGACAAGGGGAGCATAGACCTTTATCGCGATGGATCTAGTCCTTGTAATTTGGAGCAGTGGCGGTCCTGGATTGCTTATGTATCCCAAAAAGTCGAACTTTTTAAGGGAACTATTCGTTCCAACTTGACTCTAGGTTTCAATCACGAAGTAACGGACCAAGAACTCTGGCAGGCCTTGGAAATTGCTCAAGCTAAGGATTTTGTCAGTGAAAAGGAAGGACTCTTGGATGCCCTAGTTGAGGCAGGAGGGCGAAATTTCTCAGGTGGACAAAAACAAAGGCTGTCTATTGCTCGTGCAGTCTTGCGTCAGGCTCCGTTCCTTATCCTAGATGATGCGACCTCGGCCCTCGACACCATCACCGAATCCAAGCTCTTGAAAGCTATTCGAGAAAATTTGCCAAATACGAGCTTAATTTTGATTTCTCAACGCACCTCGACTTTACAGATGGCTGACCAGATTCTCCTCTTGGAAAAAGGTGAGCTCTTAGCTATCGGCAAGCATGAGGACTTGATGAAGACTAGTCAAGTCTATCGTGAAATCAATGCATCCCAACATGGAAAGGAGGACTAGCATGAGACGACAAACTGCAAATCAAACACTCACACGTTTGGCCAAAGATTTAGCAAGTCAACCTTTCCTACTTTTCCTAGCCTTTCTAGGAACCATTGCCCAAGTTGCCTTATCAATCTACCTACCTATTCTGATTGGGCAGGTCATAGACCAAGTCCTAGTAGTTGGCTCTTCACCAGTTTTTTGGCAAATTTTTCTCCAGATGCTCTTGGTAGTCATAGGAAATACTCTGGTACAATGGGCCAATCCTCTCCTCTATAATCGTCTAATTTTTTCTTATACCAAAGACTTGCGGGAGCGAATCATCCATAAACTCCATCGTTTACCGATTGCCTTTGTGGATAGACAAGGTAGTGGGGAGATGGTTAGTCGTGTAACCACAGACATCGAACAGTTGGTAGCTGGCTTGACCATGATTTTTAACCAATTTTTCATTGGTGTCTTGATGATTTTGGTTAGTATTCTAGCCATGATCCAAATTCATCTCCTCATGACTCTTTTGGTCTTGTTGTTAACGCCACTATCTATGGTGATTTCACGCTTTATTGCCAAACGCTCCTATCATCTCTTTCAAAAGCAAACAGAGACAAGGGGGATTCAGACTCAGTTGATTGAAGAATCGTTGAGCCAGCAGACCATTATCCAGTCCTTTAATGCCCAAGAAGATTTTATCCAAAGACTGCACGAGGCTAATGCCAACTACGCAGGCTATTCGCAGTCAGCCATCTTTTATTCATCAACGGTCAATCCTTCGACTCGCTTTGTAAATGCGCTCATTTATGCGCTTCTAGCTGGAGTGGGAGCTTATCGTATCATGATAGGCTCTACCTTGACCATTGGACGCTTAGTGACTTTTTTGAACTATGTTCAACAGTACACCAAGCCTTTTAACGATATTTCTTCAGTGCTAGCTGAGTTGCAAAGTGCTCTCGCTTGTGCAGAGCGCGTCTATGCTGTCTTAGAAAGTCCTGAGGTGGCTGAAACAGGCAAGAAAGTCTTGACCAGTGACCAAGTTAAGGGAGCTATTTCCTTTAAACAGGTCTCTTTTGGCTATCATCTTGAAAAGATTTTGATTAAGGATTTATCTATTGATATTCCAGCTGGTAGCAAGGTAGCTATTGTTGGTCCGACAGGTGCTGGCAAGTCAACCCTTATCAATCTCCTCATGCGTTTTTATCCTATTAACTCAGGAGATATCTTGCTGGATGGGAAATCCATTTATGACTATAGTCGTGCCTCCTTACGCCAGCAGTTTGGCATGGTGCTACAAGAAACCTGGCTCAAGCAAGGGACCATTCATGACAATATTGCCTTTGGAAACCCTGAAGCCAGTCGGGAGCAGGTGATTGCTGCTGCCAAAGCAGCTAATGCAGACTTTTTCATCCAACAGTTGCCACAGGGATACGATACCAAGTTGGAAAATGCAGGAGAATCTCTCTCTGTTGGGCAAGCCCAGCTCCTGACCATCGCCCGAGTCTTTCTGGCTATTCCAAAGATTCTTATCTTAGACGAGGCGACTTCCTCCATAGATACACGGACAGAGGTGCTAGTACAGGATGCCTTTGCCAAACTCATGAAGGGGCGCACAAGCTTTATCATTGCTCACCGTTTGTCAACCATTCAGGATGCGGATTTGATTCTTGTCTTGGTGGATGGCGACATTGTTGAGTATGGTAAGCATCAGGATCTCATGGCTCGAAAGGGCAAGTATTACCAAATGCAGCAAGCTGCAGTTTTTAGCTCTGAATAATGCTTTCTACTTTGAAATCTTATGGACGAAAAAAGTTGCCTTCGGGTGACTTTTTTGTTACAATAGCTAGAAAAATTATTCATTGTAATACTCAACGAAAATCAAAGAGCAAACTAGGAAGCTAGCCGCAGGTTGCTCAAAACACTGTTTTGAGGTTGTAGATAAGACTGACGAAGTCAGTAACCATATATCTAATCCAAAGTGAAGCTGACGTGGTTTGAAGAGATTTTCAAAGAGTATAAATTGTCTTTTAGAAAAGGAACCTAGTATGAAAGTCTATCAGCATGTAAATATCGTGACTTGTGATCAAGATTTCCATGTCTATCTAGATGGAATCTTAGCTGTTAAGGATTTTCAAATCGTCTATGTTGGTCAAGAGAAGTCAGAGATTTTAGAGCAAGCTGAGCAGATTATAGACTATCAGGGAGCCTGGATTATGCCTGGTTTGGTCAATTGTCACACCCATTCTGCTATGACAGGATTGAGAGGAATTCGAGATGATAGCAATCTCCATGAATGGCTCAATGACTATATCTGGCCAGCAGAAGCCCAGTTTACTCCCGACATGACTACCAAGGCGGTCAAAGAAGCTCTGACAGAGATGCTCCAGTCAGGAACAACAACATTTAACGATATGTATAATCCCAATGGTGTGGATATATCGGAGATTTATGAAGCGGTCAATGCTTCCAAGATGCGTTGTTATTTCTCACCGACCCTCTTTTCTTCAGATACAGAAACAACTGATGAAACCATAAGCAGAACACGAGCTATTATCGAGATAATCATAGGATATGAAAATCCAAATTTCAAGGTTATGGTAGCCCCACATTCTCCCTACAGCTGTAGTAAAGATTTGCTGGAAGAAAGCTTAGATATGGCAAAAGAGTTGAATATTCCTCTCCATATCCATGTGGCGGAGACCAAGGAAGAATCGGGAATTATCCTGAAACGATACGGCAAACGTCCCCTTGCTTTTCTAGAAGAACTGGGTTACTTAGATCATCCTTCTGTCTTTGCTCATGGGGTCGAACTAAACGATAGAGAAATTGAACGTCTGTCATCTTCTCAAGTGGCTATCGCCCACAATCCTATCAGCAACCTCAAACTGGCCTCAGGAATCGCTCCAATTATCCAGCTCCAAAAAGCAGGAGTAGCAGTTGGAATTGCGACAGATTCGGTTGCTTCCAATAACAATCTAGATATGTTTGAGGAAGGAAGGACTGCAGCACTCTTACAGAAAATGAAGAATGGTGATGCTAGCCAATTTCCAATCGAAACATCCCTCAAGGCTCTGACAATCGAAGGGGCTAAGGTCCTAGGGATGGAAAATCAGATAGGAAGTTTGGAAGTTGGCAAGCAAGCAGATTTTCTGGTTATTCAACCACAAGGGAAAATCCATCTCCAACCTCAGGAAAATATGTTATCTCATCTGGTTTATGCAGTCAAATCCAGTGATGTAGATGATGTTTATATCGCTGGAGAACAAGTTGTTAAGCAAGGTCGAGTCCTGACAGTAGAATTCTAAAAGAAAAATTTTAAAAAAAGTTTGCAAAAATCTTGCATTCTTTTTTTGACTATGCTATACTTATATACGGTTTGAAAAAACTGCCTAAGACAGTAGGGGAGCTCGACTCATAAGTATCCTACCGAGGACAAAACGTATCATGTAAAAAGAAGCGTATTGTACTTTCGTGTCTAGGTTTGGGCGCGTTTTTCTTTTGGAAAAATTTCCCCAAGCAAAATAATAACGGAGGTGAACACACTAATGAGTGAAGCAATTATTGCTAAAAAAGCGGAACTAGTTGACGTAGTAGCTGAAAAAATGAAAGTTGCTGCATCTATCGTCGTTGTAGACGCTCGTGGTTTGACAGTTGAGCAAGATACAGTTCTTCGTCGTGAGCTTCGTGGAAACGAAGTTGAGTATAAAGTCATTAAAAACTCAATCTTGCGTCGTGCAGCTGAAAAAGCTGGTCTTGAAGAACTTGCATCAGTATTTGTTGGACCATCTGCAGTAGCATTTTCTAACGAAGATGTTATCGCACCAGCGAAAATCTTGAACGACTTTTCTAAAAACGCTGAAGCACTTGAAATCAAAGGTGGTGCAATCGAAGGCGCTGTCGCATCTAAAGAAGAGATTCTTGCACTTGCAACTCTTCCAAACCGCGAAGGACTTCTTTCTATGCTCCTTTCTGTACTTCAAGCGCCAGTGCGCAACGTTGCCCTTGCAGTCAAAGCGGTTGCAGAAAGCAAAGAAGACGCAGCTTAATCTTAAGCTACGCAGCGTAGCCTAGCTACGAAAATATTATAAATTTAAAAACATATTTGGAGGAAATAACAATGGCATTGAACATTGAAAACATTATTGCTGAAATTAAAGAAGCTTCAATCCTTGAATTGAACGACCTTGTAAAAGCTATCGAAGAAGAATTTGGTGTAACTGCAGCTGCTCCTGTAGCTGTTGCTGCAGCTGGTGCTGCTGACGCTGGTGCTGCTAAAGATTCATTCGACGTTGAATTGACATCTGCAGGCGACAAAAAAGTTGGCGTTATCAAAGTTGTACGTGAAATCACTGGTCTTGGACTTAAAGAAGCTAAAGAACTTGTTGACGGTGCACCAGCACTTGTTAAAGAAGGCGTTGCAACTGCAGAAGCTGAAGAAATCAAAGCTAAATTGGAAGAAGCTGGAGCTTCAGTTACTCTTAAATAATAGAGCAACTACATTAGTAGCTTAAAAACATGATTAAACCGCTATTCTTAGGAGTAGTGGTTTTTCATTTTGTTTAAAAAGGGGCAAAAAAGGGAAAGTTATCTTGAAGAGTGAGGAGAGTTAGATTGAAAGAATCATATTGGAAAATTGAAATGATGGATATTTGTATCATGTCATAAATCACTATCAAACGATAATATTGATTTTCTTACAAATTAAGAGTATAATTTATAAAAATGAGTGTTCACTCAATTTTTGTGAAATTAAGGAGTAAAGAAAATGGTTGTTGAAGCAATAGAGTACAGTCGTTTCGGAAACGAAGAGGTCTTGGATTTGCTGAAGATCAACTCTACAGCCTTGGATGTAAATCAGGTAAGAGTAGAAGTTCATGCTGTTGGTTTAAATCCTATTGATTATAAAACTTTTGAGGGAGCGAAACCCCTTCGATTTCTATCTGTTATAACGAAATTAAGGAAACCAAGTCGTTGGTTTGAATCTAAATCATCTTTATTTCCAAGAGGTGTGGGGAGAGATTTTTCTGGAGTTATTACAGAAGTTGGAAATGAAGTAACTAGGTTTTCAGTAGGAGATAAGGTGTTTGGAACAATGATTAGTGATCCTGGTTTGGGAACTAAGAGGGGAGCTTTAGCAACAGAAATTTGTGTCAATGAATCGGAAATTGTATTGAAACCAGAGATGATTGACATGACTCACGCAGCTACTATGGGAGTAGCTGCTCTAACTGTGGGTGGGGCTTTTAGAAGAATCGGTTTAAATTCAAGAGATACTGTTGTTATTTCAGCTGCAGCAGGAGGTATTGGAAGTATTGCAGTACAGTATGTAGTTGCTAAGGGGGCGTCAGTGATTGGAATAGCAAGTAAGAAAAATGCAGAGTATCTGAAGTCTTTAGGTGCTATACCAGTAAGTTACGAAGAGAATATCAAGAAGGCTCTTCTATCAGCTAGTCCAACGCCTATTACAAAATTTTTGGATTGTTATGGATCTGATTATGTTAGATTGGCTTTTAGTTTAGGTTTGAAGGGGACAGCTATTGGGACATTAGTACCTTCACCCTATGTTATGATAAAAGGTGCTCAGTTTACTGGTCCGAGACATTCCACATACGATGATTTTATCACTTTATCTGAAATGGTCTCAGACGGGAAGGTTCAGCTGAAAATTGATCAAGTGTATGACTTTTCTCTAAAGTCAGTTAGAGAAGCCTATCGTAGTCTGAAAATAGGACACAGTCGAGGCAAAAAAGTCGTAAAAGTAAGAGAGTAGAAGAGAGGTGCTAGCGATGGAAAGTTTAGAACAAAAGTATGCTCAGACGTTAGAAGTTAGCAACTTGAGCTTGAAACAACGTCGAGTATTATTATCAAGCTTAAAATTATTCTCAGAAATTGGATTTGAGAATACAACGTCCAGCCTTATTGCCGAACGCGCTGGAGTATCAGAAGGAACTGTTTTTAGTTACTTTAAAACAAAGGAAGGTATTTTAGAAGCCATTTTATCTACTTTTCTAGAACAGGTTATTCCAGAAGTAATTGCGGATTTCTCAGAAAAGAAATTCACAGTAGATCAAGAAACTTTTCCCTTCTTTTTAAAAACTATTGTTAGGGATAGGCTCTTTTTCATTCAAGAGAATCAAATGCATGTTAAAATTCTCTTGGGGCGTTCTTTTATTGATAAAAATCTTTCTATCCAGTTAGGAAATATTATTGTTCAATCTATAATAGAACCAATTAGCCCTGTTTTGAATCAATTTAAAGAAAAAGGACTTATTCTAAATTGGTCAAATGAAAGAATTGTTCGATACATTTTAGCATTGAGTTTTTCTTATCTTATTCCCATGATGTTGAATGATGAAGGAACTATAAACATAGATGAAGCAGTTGATGAGATTGTTGAATGTTTGTCATCTGCCCTAATGAAGTTAAAATAAATTCTGATGTTAAAACTCACTGTTAATGATGCGTTTTTTGAATTCAACATAAAAATCCCCAATCGAAGCGATTGAGGATTAGGCAAATGAATCTTAAACAATACCTTGGGCAATCATAGCGTTTGCTACATTTTCAAAGGCAGCAATGTTAGCTCCTGCAAGGTAGTCTTTATCAAGACCGTATGTTTCTGAAGTTGTTTTAGCTGTGTTGAAGATGTTTGTCATGATGTCTTTGAGACGACCATCAACTTCTTCACGAGTCCATGAGAGACGAAGACTGTTTTGGCTCATTTCAAGGGCTGAAACGGCTACACCACCAGCGTTGGCAGCTTTGGCAGGTCCGTAGAAGATACCATTTTCTTTGTAAACTTTGATGGCATCAAGGTCGCTTGGCATGTTGGCACCTTCAGATACACAGATAATGCCTTGAGCAACTAAGCGTTTAGCTGCTTCACCGTTGATTTCGTTTTGAGTAGCACATGGAAGAGCAATGTCATAGTTTCCAGCGTAAGTCCATACAGAACCTTCATGATAAGTAGCGGTTGCTTTCTCAGCTGCATACTCAGTCAAGCGAGCGCGACGTTTTTCTTTAACATCTACCAAGAGATCGAAGTCGATCCCGTTTTCATCGATGACATAACCATTTGAGTCAGATACAGAGATAACAGTTGCGCCGAGTTCAGTCGCTTTTTGAAGAGCGTATTGGGCTACGTTACCAGAACCTGAAATAACCACTTTCTTACCAGCGAAGCTATTACCGTTAGCTTTAAGCATTTCTTCAGTGTAGTAAACCAAACCGTAACCAGTTGCTTCTGGACGAATCAAGCTACCACCGAATGGAAGAGGTTTACCAGTCAAGACACCAGCATCAAATTGGTTAAGGCGTTTGTACTGTCCGTAAAGGTAACCAATCTCACGTCCACCAACACCGATATCACCAGCAGGTACGTCAAGTGATGGGCCGATGTATTTTTGTAATTCAGTCATGAAGCTTTGGCAGAAGCGCATCACTTCAGCATCTGTTTTACCTTTAGGATCGAAGTCTGATCCGCCTTTACCTCCACCGATAGGAAGTCCAGTCAAAACGTTTTTAAAGATTTGTTCAAATCCGAGGAATTTCAAAATCCCTTGGTTTACAGTTGGGTGGAAACGAAGTCCGCCTTTGTATGGTCCAACAGCTGAGTTGAATTGAACACGGTAACCGCGGTTTACTTGAACTTTTCCATCACGGTCAACCCAAGGAACACGGAAAGAAATCACGCGCTCTGGTTCAGTAATACGTGCCAAGATATTTTCTTCGATATACTCAGGGTGTTTTTCAAATACAGGTTCTAAAGTGTTGAAAAATTCTTCAACAGCTTGGAGGAACTCAGCCTCGTGACCGTTACGAGCCTTTACAGTTTCAAACACGCTTTGGATATATTCTTTAGCAGATGTCATATCGTTCTCCTTTTGTTGTCATATTTTATTACGTGAGTCATTATAGCAGAATTTTTTTTTACTGTAAAGAAAAAAACAGAAATTTTCTAAAAATTCTTTCAATTTAGTTTTTTTGATTTTTTGAAAATAGATAAAAAACGAACGTTTTTCTTATAAATGCCTTTCTTAAATAGAAAATCTGAAAATGTGGTATAATATTAGCAATAAAAGGAATCTGGAGGACTAGAATCATGGTATCAACGAAAACACAAATTGCTGGTTTTGAGTTTGACAATTGTTTGATGAATGCAGCAGGTGTGGCTTGTATGACGATAGAGGAGCTTGAAGGAGTCAAAAACTCAGCGGCAGGAACTTTTGTGACCAAGACCGCGACCTTGGACTTCCGTCAGGGGAATCCTGAGCCACGCTATCAAGATGTTCCACTTGGTTCTATCAACTCTATGGGCTTGCCAAATAATGGCTTAGACTATTATTTGGATTATCTTTTGGATCTGCAAGAAAAAGAGCCAAACCGAACTTTCTTTCTATCTCTAGTCGGCATGTCTCCAGAGGAAACCCATACTATCTTGAAAAAAGTCCAAGAGAGTGAGTTTCGTGGTCTGACTGAGCTAAACCTCTCCTGTCCAAATGTTCCAGGTAAACCTCAGATTGCCTATGATTTTGAGACAACTGACCGGATTTTGGCAGAAGTATTTGATTACTTTACAAAACCTCTTGGAATTAAATTGCCACCATATTTTGACATTGTTCACTTTGACCAAGCAGCAGCTATTTTCAACAAGTACCCGCTCAAGTTTGTCAACTGCGTCAACTCTATCGGAAACGGCCTTTATATAGAAGATGAGTCTGTCGTTATCCGTCCTAAAAATGGTTTTGGGGGCATTGGTGGGGAGTATATTAAACCAACTGCTCTAGCTAATGTTCATGCCTTTTATCAACGCTTAAATCCTCAAATCCAAATCATCGGAACAGGTGGCGTTTTGACTGGTCGTGATGCCTTTGAACATATCCTCTGTGGAGCAAGTATGGTGCAGGTGGGAACCACCCTTCACAAAGAAGGAGTTGGTGCTTTTGACCGCATTACCAATGAACTGAAAGCAATCATGGCGGAAAAAGGGTACGAGAGCTTAGAAGATTTCCGTGGGAAATTGCGCTATATTGACTAAATTAAATCGAAAAATCAGAAGAAAGGAGAGAGGATGCTAGCCATTGAAGAAAGTCAGAAGTTGACTTTAGCAAATTTACCTAACCTGAGCCTTTTTACAGGGACAGATCAGGGCCAGTTTGAAGTGATGAAGAGTCAAGTGTTGAAACAGATTGGTTATGATTCTGCTGACCTCAACTTTGCCTACTTTGATATGAAAGAAGTAGTTTACCAGGATGTGGAACTGGAGTTAGTCAGCCTTCCTTTCTTTGCGGATGAAAAAATTGTGATATTGGATCATTTTGTCGATATGACAACAGCCAAGAAACGCTTTTTAACAGATGCTGAGCTTAAGTCGTTTGAGGAATACCTTGACAATCCTTCGCCAACAACCAAGTTGTTAATCTTTGCAGAAGGAAAGCTGGATAGCAAAAGACGGTTGATTAAATTACTGAAGCGTGATGCCAAGGTTTTTGATGCAGTAGAAGCCAAAGAACAAGAATTGCGCCAGTATTTCCAAAAGTGGAGTCAGAAACAAGGTCTCCAGTTTGCTAATCATTCTTTTGAAAATCTCCTCATCAAGTCTGGTTTTCAGTTTAGCGAAATCCAGAAAAATCTCCTCTTTTTACAGTCCTATAAGGAAGACTCTGTTATCGAGGAAGAGGATATTGTCAATGCTATTCCCAAGACCTTGCAGGACAATATTTTTGATTTAACTCAGTTTATTCTGACTAAAAAGATGGATCAGGCGCGCGATTTGGTGAGAGACTTGACCTTGCAAGGTGAAGATGAAATCAAACTGATTGCAGTCATGCTAGGACAATTTCGGACTTTTACTCAGGTGAAGATTTTGGCGGAGTTTGGGCAAACAGAATCGCAGATTGCAAGTAGTTTAGGTAGTTTTCTCGGACGCAATCCAAATCCCTATCAAATCAAGTTTGCGCTGAGAGATTCAAGAGGACTTTCCTTTAGTTTTTTGAAGCAAGCTATTTCTTATTTGATTGAGACAGACTATCAGATTAAGACAGGTCTTTATGAAAAAGGTTTCCTTTTTGAAAAAGCACTTTTACAGATTGCTAGTCAGGTAAATTGATATTTTTTGAAACTACAACCCGCGTCAAGATTATATTGTCGTGGGTTTCTTACTGATTTACTTATTTTATACTCAAGGAAAATCAAAGAGCAAACTAGGAAACTAGCCGCAGGCTGCTCAAAGCACTGCTTTGAGGTTGTAGATAAGACTGACGAAGTCAGCTCAAAACACTGTTTTGAGGTTGTGGATAGAACTGACGAAGTCAGCTCAAAACATGTTTTTGAGGTTGCGGATGAAACTGACGAAGTCAGTAACTATATCTACGGCAAGGCGACGTTGACGCGGTTTGAAGAGATTTTCGAAGAGTATTATTAGAAAGTATTTCAGTGATTTCTTCATCTATAAGCAAAAAACTTGAAAAAAGTGAATGTTTGCGTTATCATTTTCATATAGAAAGAAAAAGAGGTATTACAGATGGCTATTATCTTACCAGATCTTCCATATGCATACGACGCTTTGGAACCATACATCGATGTGGAAACAATGCACTTGCACCATGACAAACACCATCAAACTTATGTCAACAATGCTAATGCAGCTCTAGAAAAACACCCTGAAATCGGTGAAGACCTTGAAGCTTTGCTTGCTGATGTAGAATCTATCCCAGCTGATATCCGTCAAGCACTTATCAACAACGGTGGTGGACACTTGAACCACGCTCTTTTCTGGGAATTGATGACTCCTGAAAAAACAGCTCCATCAGCAGAACTTGCAGCAGCAATCGATGCAACATTTGGTTCATTTGAAGAATTCCAAGCAGCCTTCACTGCAGCAGCAACAACTCGTTTTGGTTCTGGCTGGGCATGGTTGGTTGTCAACAAAGAAGGGAAACTTGAAGTGACTTCAACAGCAAACCAAGACACACCAATCTCAGAAGGTAAAAAACCAATCTTGGGCTTGGACGTTTGGGAACATGCTTACTACGTGAAATACCGCAACGTGCGTCCTGACTACATCAAAGCTTTCTTCTCAGTGATCAACTGGAACAAAGTAGATGAATTGTACGCAGCTGCTAAATAATGATATGATATATGGAGGGAAGAATTGTTCTTCTCTTTTTAAGGTTATATTATTTTTGTCTGACAAAATCGTCAGACTTTTTTCATTTTTATGAGAAACGTGCTAACTGCTAGAAATTATGGTAGAATAAAGTATTAAGTAATCGTGGAAAAAGGATATCTATGCGAAAAGAAATTGCACCTGAATTATACAACTATAACAAGTTTCCTGGTCCTGAGTTCCATTTACACGGGGACAAGGTTGAAACGGAAGGGATAGCTTTTTCCTTGGTGGAAAATAGCAAGGAAGCCTTTGATGTGACGACTTTTAATCAGCGTTTTTCAGAAGTCTTAACTAAGTTTGATTATATCGTGGGAGACTGGAGCAACGAACAGCTTCGCCTACGAGGTTTTTATAAGGATGATCGAACAGAAGAAAAACTTGAAAAAATCAGTCGTTTACAAGACTATCTTTTAGAGTATTGTAGTTATGGTTGTGCCTATTTTGTCTTAGAAAATGAAGCCCCTAAGCGAGCATCATTTGACAAGAAAATGCGTAAGAAGGAAGAAGAACAGCCTTCTAGAAAAGGAAAGAAACCGGCTCAAACTAAACGAAAACCGAATGCAGATAAGAAAAATAGACGTCGTCAGAAAGACCAGCATTCTCAGAAAGAGGACAAGGGGCAACGTCATTTTGTCATTCGTCAGAAGTGAGTAGAGAATAAGGAGAAGAAATGAAACCGTCAATTTATAGTTTAACACGTCAAACCATGCAGGAATGGGTTTTGGAGCAGGGAGAAAAGAAATTCCGTGCAGATCAAATCTGGGAATGGCTTTACCGTAAACGTGTCCAGTCATTTGAAGAGATGACCAACCTTTCCAAGGATTTGATTGCTAAGCTTAATGACCAATTTGTAGTCAATCCCTTAAAACAACGTATTGTGCAAGAGTCTGCTGATGGTACGGTCAAATATCTCTTTGAGTTGCCAGATGGAATGCTGATTGAGACAGTATTGATGAGACAGCACTATGGTTTGTCAGTCTGTGTGACCACTCAGGTCGGCTGTAATATCGGTTGTACCTTCTGCGCCTCTGGTTTGATTAAGAAACAACGTGACCTCAATAACGGTGAAATCGTAGCGCAAATCATGCTGGTTCAGAAATACTTTGATGAGCGTGGTCAGGACGAACGCGTCAGTCATATCGTTGTCATGGGAATTGGTGAACCATTTGATAACTACAACAATGTCTTAAATTTCGTTCGTACTATCAATGATGACAAGGGAATGGCCATCGGTGCTCGTCATATTACGGTTTCAACCTCAGGTTTGGCCCATAAAATTCGTGATTTTGCTAATGAAGGTGTTCAGGTCAATCTTGCCGTTTCCCTTCACGCACCTAACAATGAATTGCGCTCAAGCATCATGAAGATTAACCGTGCCTTTCCGATTGAAAAACTCTTTGCTGCTATTGAGTACTATATCGAAACAACCAACCGTCGTGTGACCTTTGAATACATCATGCTCAATGAAGTCAATGATGGTGTAGAACAAGCCTTGGAATTGGCTGAATTGCTCAAGAATATCAAGAAATTGTCTTATGTAAACTTGATTCCTTATAACCCAGTTAGTGAGCATGACCAATATAGCCGTAGTCCTAAAGAGCGCGTCCTGGCCTTCTATGATACGCTTAAGAAAAAAGGGGTCAACTGTGTTGTTCGTCAAGAGCACGGAACAGATATTGATGCAGCTTGTGGACAATTGCGTTCCAATACAATGAAACGTGACCGCCAGAAAGCAGTTGCAGCAGTCAATCCTTAATGATGAAGAAGACTTATAATCATATTTTGATCTGGGGGGTCATTTTCTATAGCATTTGTATCGTCTATTTTTGCTTTACTCCTCAAGAACAATCTCCCGTGGGAGTGGAAACTCCAGGTATTCAGCATCTTGGACGCCTGGTTTTTCTTTTGACTCCTTTCAATTCTCTCTGGAAACTGGGTGAAGTGAGTGATGTGGGACAATTATGTTGGATTTTTCTACAAAATATCCTCAATGTCTTCTTGCTCTTCCCTCTGGTCTTTCAACTCATCTATCTGTTTCCTTCCTTAAGACAGACAAAAAAAGTCATTGTTTTCAGTTTTCTCTTAAGTCTTGGAATTGAGTGTATGCAGTTAGTTTTGGACTTTTTCTTTGATTTTAATCGCGTCTTTGAGGTTGATGATTTGTGGACCAATACCTTGGGTGGCTATTTGGCTTGGCTCCTCTATAAACAATTACATAAAAACAAGATAAGGAATTAAAATGAGTATTTTAGAAGTTAAAAATCTGAGTCATGGTTTTGGTGACCGTGCAATTTTTGAAGATGTGTCCTTCCGTCTCCTCAAGGGGGAACATATCGGTCTGGTTGGTGCTAATGGTGAAGGGAAATCGACCTTTATGAGCATTGTAACTGGTAAGATGTTGCCAGATGAAGGGAAGGTTGAATGGTCCAAATATGTGACCGCTGGTTACTTGGATCAGCACTCTGTCCTTGCTGAAGGGCAGTCGGTGCGTGATGTGCTCCGTACGGCATTTGATGAGCTATTCAAAGCTGAAGCCCGTATCAATGATCTCTATATGGAAATGGCTGAAGACGGAGCGGATGTTGATGCTCTCATGGAAGAAGTGGGAGAACTCCAAGACCGTTTGGAGAGTCGTGATTTTTACACCTTGGATGCTAAGATTGACGAAGTAGCGCGTGCTCTTGGTGTCATGGACTTTGGCATGGATACGGATGTAACCTCTTTGTCAGGGGGACAAAGAACTAAGGTTCTTTTGGCCAAGCTTCTCCTTGAAAAGCCAGATATCTTGCTTCTGGATGAGCCGACTAACTACTTGGATGCTGAACATATTGACTGGCTCAAGCGCTATCTCCAAAACTATGAGAATGCCTTTGTCCTCATTTCACACGATATTCCATTCTTAAATGACGTTATCAATATCGTCTATCATGTGGAAAATCAACAGCTGACGCGTTACTCTGGTGACTACTACCAGTTCCAAGAAGTCTATGCCATGAAGAAATCTCAGCTAGAAGCGGCCTACGAACGTCAGCAGAAAGAGATTGCAGATCTCAAGGACTTTGTCGCTCGTAATAAAGCGCGTGTTGCAACACGAAACATGGCCATGTCTCGTCAGAAGAAATTGGATAAGATGGATATTATCGAACTCCAAAGTGAGAAACCAAAACCATCCTTTGATTTCAAATCAGCTCGTACGCCAGGGCGCTTTATCTTCCAAGCCAAGGATTTGCAGATTGGTTATGTCCGTCCTCTTACTAAGCCTTTGAATCTTACCTTTGAACGCAATCAAAAGGTTGCTATTATCGGGGCAAATGGTATCGGGAAAACAACTCTCTTGAAGTCTCTCTTGGGTATTATTCCGCCAATCGCTGGGGAAGTTGAACGCGGTGACTACCTAGAACTTGGATACTTTGAACAGGAAGTAGAAGGGGGCAATCGCCAAACCCCACTTGAAGCTGTCTGGAATGCCTTTCCTGCCCTTAACCAAGCAGAAGTTCGTGCAGCCCTTGCCCGTTGTGGTCTGACAACTAAGCATATCGAAAGCCAAATTCAGGTTTTGTCAGGTGGGGAACAAGCCAAGGTTCGTTTCTGTCTCTTGATGAATCGTGAAAACAATGTGTTAGTACTTGACGAGCCGACCAACCATTTGGATGTGGATGCCAAGGATGAACTCAAACGCGCTCTCAAAGAATACAAGGGATCTATCCTTATGGTCTGCCACGAACCAGACTTCTATGAAGGCTGGATGGACCAAATCTGGGATTTTAATAATTTAACTTAAAAATAAGGATAAAAGAAATACAGTACCGAATGTGGGTACTGTATTTTTTAGGTTTTTAGGATTTTTAAGATTTAAAATCGTAGTCTTTCACCACTTCGATGCTATCGATTGTGATAGCAGTAGTTGGCTTGTCTTTTTCATCTTTTTCGGCTTTAGCAATCTTATCTACAACATCCATACCGTCAATCACTTGACCAAAGACTGGGTGTTTGCCATCTAGACTAGGGTTTCCCCCTTCTTTGTAGGCTTCAATGATTTTCTTTGGATACTTGCTTGTAGGGAGTTTAGCAGAGGTATCTGTAGAGTTTTGGTTGATGAAGAACTGGCTACCATTGGTGTTTGGTTGACCAGTATTAGCCATAGAAAGAGCGCCACGGATGTTATAGAGATAAGGAGTAATCTCGTTCTTGAAACCAGTTCCCTTGTCTTTAGTCTTATCCTTGTCATGCCAGATAGACTGACCACCTGTACCGTCCCCTTTTGGATCTCCAGTTTGAACCATGAAGCCATCGATGACACGGTGGAAGGTAACGCCGTTATAGTAGCCTTCTTTGGCATGAGTGAGAAAGTTTTCAACTGCTAGAGGAGCGAGCTTAGGGAAGAGCTTAATGCGAATATCACCTTGGCTTGTGTGGAGAATCACTTCAGCCTCGTCTTCAGCAACTTCTTTAGATAGTTGTGGGAAATTGGCATTCTCATTTGTTAAAGCATCGTTTAACTCCTTGGCAGATTGGGCTGCTACTTTGGAGCTTTCCTCAGCGGCTAAGCTAGAATCTACATAGTCATCACCACGCAAACTACGTTGGATGTTGCTACATCCAGCTAGGGCTACAGTGGATAGTAAAAGAAGGGTTGCTAGTTTTTTCATTCTGTTCCTCTCAAAAATTCATTTCTACCATTGTACCCTAAAAGGAAGTGGATTTCAAATATTAGTGACAAGACAGTTTAAGAGGAAGACAACCAGAAAGTCGCTTGCTTAGGGGCATCAATGCCATAAGTGTACTCAAAGTATTTAGGGAACCAGATCTTAAGAAAGCTCGTAAAGCATCACAATTAGTAAACGTTAATTCGAAAGAATTACTATATTTTAAAAGAGAACATTTTCAAAGGATTTTTTCTTTTGCCTTCAATTCCTAATTAATCAATGAACTTAATACTAGGTCTCGAAAAGAATTATGCTTCCTCTTTCTGTCTGAGTTCAAAGAGGTCTTCTACTTTCAGATTAAAAACTTGAGCAATTTTAAGAGCCATTTCCAGCGAAGGGTTGTAACGATTATTTTCCAAGTGCAGAATTGTCTCGCGTCGCATGCCGATGCGGTCGGCTAACTCCTGCTGGGTCATGCCTGTGGACTCACGAACAGATTTGAGATTAGTAATAATCTTGCTTTCTTTGGCCATGCTTATCCTCTACGTTCCAAGATAAAATAGACAACCGCAAAGATGCAAATCAAGGCAGCTATGATAATAAATATCTGTCCCATGTAAAGAGTGAGAGACCCCATATACCCAATGATAACTGCTAGGATCATCAGTGCGCCTAGTATAAAAACAAACACCAAGCTAGCTGCCTTTGCTAAATTAGCATAAAAGCGTTCGTCCGGAGTTTCCTTGACATTTTTTAAAGAGAAAAGACCAAATAGAATCACTTCAATAACGAGGATAATTCCCAAAATCCATTCTCTAATACCAGAACTTACGCTAGGGGTCGCAACCCAAATTCCTACTGTATAAAAAATGCTTGCTGCAAACACAAGTATCGTGTAAAGCTTAGCAGACAAGTCAAAAATAGTCTTTCCCTTATCTTTCTGAATCTTATGAGGCCGTGGTTTCGTATGTAGCCAGCTCCAAATAGCTACAATCTGACCTGACACTGAAATACCAGTAATAACTAACTTGGGTCCCCAACTAAGATTAGAACCAAATAAAACAATAAAATCAATAAAGAGAGCTACGGCAATCATTGCAATGAGGCCACGCATTTTTTGACTTTTTTTCATGATAGACTCCTTTTTTGTGTTATAAATATATAACACTTAAATTTTATGTTATAAATATATCACATTCAAATTTAGAAAGCAAGAATTTATGTGCCAAGGTGGCAATTATTTGAAAAATTTTTTTAATAAAAGCCCTCGATAGTCAAACAACTAAAGAATTCTTTGAAGCAATGCATCGGATTTGGTTTGGATAGTTTCGTTAATAATATTTTATGATAAAAATTTTTTGGAAAATCTAGATACTGTATGAATCTCTACTTTTTTCTTAGACTGTTATAAAGTCTGTCAGAATAAGCGTTATAGGTGTAGAAGTTAATTTTTACAGAACTAAATTATTCCTCTATTTAGAATCTATTAATTCATATTTTATAAATTAATTAGTAGATATCGTTCTTAAAATCCTTGATATTCGTTTGGGAACGGGCTTGGGATTTAGGAGTCAAGCATGCAAAACTTGTTCAGGAGATATGGAGGGTTTGAGTTGATGGTCTTTATAAAATGTTTCTAAAATAGTATTCACGGCTAGCTTCTTTCAAACATTTATTTCCTACTTCTAACAAATTTCTAAATGGTTTAAAAATTTTATAGTCTGTCAAGTTTTTTTCTTGACACCTGTCAGAAATCTGCTATAATAGAACATGTGCTAAATAGCTCAGCTATTTCACCGAAATAAAAAATAAGAAAAGAGACTTTAAAATGGCAGTTAAAATCCGTTTGACTCGTATGGGTTCTAAGAAAAAACCTTTCTACCGTATCAACGTAGCAGATTCACGTTCACCACGTGATGGACGTTTCATCGAAACAGTTGGAACTTACAACCCACTTGTTGCTGAAAACCAAGTAACTTTGAAAGAAGACCGAGTTCTTGCATGGTTGGCTGATGGAGCTCAACCTTCAGATACAGTTCGCAACATCCTTTCAAAAGAAGGTGTATTGAAGAAATTCCACGATTCTAAATTCTCAAAATAAGTTTAAAGTAGGTTGACAGATGGATACGATTGAAAATCTCATTATTGCGATTGTGAAACCCTTGATTTCACAACCAGATGCCTTAACTATCAAGATTGAAGATACACCAGAATTTTTGGAATATCATTTGGATCTTGATCAAAGTGATGTGGGTCGTGTAATCGGTCGTAAGGGTCGCACTATTTCTGCGATAAGAACGATTGTCTACTCTGTCCCAACTGAAGACAAAAAAGTAAGAATCGTTATTGACGAAAAATAAGAAGGGCGGGACGAATGTCTCGCTTTTTTGTGTGGAGAAGTGTAAAATAGCATCCATCAAGTAACAGCATAATCGGGATTTGGAAAGATGTTTGAAGGGGACCTCTAAGACGATAAGAAATGATTTTTGACTAATAAAGAAGGTATTAGTAAATATAAGAAAGAGAAAGCAAGGAAAATGATGGATTATGCTATCAAAGTAAGGAATTTCCAAGAGGTAGACGAGCTAGAACTTGTGAGACAAGAACGAGAAAAGTAGATCAGACTTGCTGAATCCTTTTTAGTCAATGAACTAGATAAACGGTGATAGTAGGCATAAAATGCTAATCCTAGAAATAGCATCTAGCAGTCTACTATGCTACAATGGAAGGACAGTCTTAAAGAATTCTAGTCAATCAATCTTGAGAATAGCTATTTTTAAAAGGAGTAACAGTCTATGAACGAGAAAACAAAAGCTTACCTAGCAGCCTTATCCTTTTCAGCCATCATTGGATTTTCTTTTTTATTTACTAAGATTGCTTTAGGCTATGCCAGTCCTCTCACAAACTTAGCGCATCGCTATACAATCGCAGCTTTAGTAATGGTCGTTTTACATCAAACCAAACTTATCAGAGTGAGTTTAAGTAGAAAAGATATTCTTTCTATTCTTCCTATGAGTCTTTTCTATCCGCTTTTATTTTTTATTTTTCAATCCTTTGCTTTACAGTATATATCGTCTTCTGAAGCTGGAATTTTACAGGCTCTTGTCCCGATTTTTACTCTCCTTTTAGCATCGGTCTTTCTCAAGGAAAAGACAAGCTTGCTGCAAAAGTTCTTTTTATTTTTATCCGTAGCAGGAGTAGTTTTCATCTTCCTTAGTAAAGGAGCTAACTTTGGTACTGAGACTGCTAGCTTTGGCTTTCTCTTGATGTTGGGATCTGTTCTCGCCAATGCAATAAACAATATTCTCAGCAAGTCCAAAGGAGGACGCTATCGGGCTATGGATATGACAGCTGTTGTGATATTTGTTGGCTTCGTCACCTTTAATACGCTGAGTCTGACCTCGCACTATCTAGAGGGGAACATATTAGCTTACTTTGCGCCACTTGGACAGGTATCTTATCTGCTTTCAATTCTCTATTTGGGAATTTTAGCCTCTATCGTTACTGGTAGTCTCTCTATCTATGCTATTGTTCGACTTGGAGCATCAACCGTCAGTGTCTTTGGAAATCTTGGAACAGTTTTGACCATTGTAGCTGGAGCTCTTATCCTCCACGAACCAATTTATAGCTATCATGTGATCGGAGCAACTTTGATTATTGCTGGAATTTTAGGCATGAATCTGATTAGAAAAAAGTAAAGATTGCTGAGCAGTCTTTTTCTTAATCTAAATGATACAGAAAATTCAAAAATTTTAATGTAATTAAGTTTGGAAAACGATGATTTTAATATAGCATGATAAAATAGATAAAAAGAATGACACTAGGATAAAGAGGAGAGAGTGTAATAATGAAGCAAAATGATATAGCTGAAGCTATTGCTTTTTATAACAGAAAACCCAAGACTTTGGTACGTCACATTATACCAGTTTTAGATTGTGACTTGGCTGTTTATCATCGCCCTGGAAGCTCAAGTAAAGGACACATTATTTTTTATCATGGAGCTTGTGGCCGTAGTCAGATGTGGGCCCACCAGTATGATGCTTTTGATGAATTTGACCTTTACTTTGTCAATGTTAGAGGACAGGGTGAATCACCTATGAAAGTTGGTTTACCTGACTTAGAAGGTGCTGTTCAAGATATAGATGCTATTTTGTCCTATTTCCAGTTGGATAAGGTGATATTGGTTGGTCATTCTTGGGGAGGGAATCCACTTCAAGAGTACACCTATCGCCATCCAGAAAGAGTTCTAGCCTTGGTCATGGTAGATAGTTGGGGACAGCATCGTTACCTATCAGATAAAGAGAGAAATCGCATAAAATATAGTTCCCTTATGTATAAAACGATTCCTTGGAAGTTGATTGCAGATAAGAACTCAAAAATGTGTACAGATAATCCTATCACAAGAGAATTAGTCAAGACGGCCATTATAGAAACTGGGAGAGATGTTTTTTTGAACCTTGGAATCACAGGTTTTTTGGCTGTCCACGAGATAGAAGGTTATCATGGCAATCCTCCTATGCTATTAGTAAGAGGCGAAAATGATTTTCCCAAACACCTAAAAATGATCTACGATGGGATCATTGACTTAAATCCAAATGCGCGTCAAGTAACAATTGCAGATAGCAAACACCAACCGATGAATGACCATCCTAAAGAGTTTAATCAACTTATTGGTGAATTTTTTGAAGAAGTAGTAGGCCCATAAGATAGGATCTATCCAACTTGAGAAAATCCTTGGAACGTGATAGAATAAAGGATAAGGATTTTTAATAATTCATTATATAGAATGAGTGGATTTCTTTATGAAGAGGATTGAAGTATCTACAGAAATTGGTAGTCTCTCTGTTACTTATCAAAATCAAAAGAAAATGCTAGTTTGTTTAAGTGGCGCAGGTTTGCTACCAAGTTATGAAAATTTTTCACTTATACTTGAAAAACTTCCTCCTACAATTGGTTATTTGACAATTGATTTTCCGAACACAGGTAGAAGTCCGATTCATGACCAAGCTGGAAAAAATCTAGATAATCTTGCAGATGCGGTTTATGAAGTACTTGAAGAATTAGGGATTTCTGAATATATACTTTGTGCACATAGTTTGAGTGGAATTTTAGCTTGCAAATTACTCAATAAACCAATTAAGTGTCAGGCTTTAGTAGCAATTGAACCGACAACTAAAAAAGTCATGTTTGCTGATTTTTCAGAAAATCCTTATCCAGAAATGGAAGATCAGATGAGGCTGATTGACGAGTGTGGTCCTGAACTTTATTTTAAGAACTTAACTCAAGAGACATTTAGCCCTGAAATTAATAAAGAAATCTGGGAATTAATGCAAGAAAAAGGCTCAGAGTTGGAAAATCAAGATCCAGAATTTCAGATATCTGGAGAGATTACTGAGGAAGATTTTGAGAATTTGTCGATAGAAGCTTATGCCCATGTATTTATTTTTTGTCAGGCTTATAGAGAAAAAGAGTACAGAGAATCAGAATATTGGACTTCCAATACTAAACTCATTTTAGGAGGGAATCACCATTATTTACAATGGTCAGAATCAGAAAAAATTGCGACTATTATTCGAGAATTGTCAGAATAAGATGGAAAGAAATAGACTACAGGAGACAAGATGAACTACTTTAATGTTGGGAAAATCGTCAATACGCAGGGGTTACAGGGTGAGATGCGAGTCTTGTCTGTGACGGATTTTGCAGAAGAACGCTTTAAAAAAGGATCTGAGCTGGCCTTGTTTGATGAAAAAGATCAGTTTGTCCAAACAGTGACCATCGCTAGTCACCGTAAACAGAAGAACTTTGACATTATTAAATTCAAAGATATGTATCATATCAATGCTATTGAAAAGTACAAGGGATACAGTCTCAAGATTGCTGAGGAAGATTTGAATGACCTAGACGATGGTGAATTCTACTATCACGAGATTATCGGTTTAGAAGTCTATGAGGGAGATAACTTGGTTGGAACCATCAAGGAAATCCTGCAACCAGGTGCCAACGATGTCTGGGTGGTCAAGCGAAAAGGTAAACGTGACTTGCTCTTGCCTTATATCCCACCAGTGGTTCTCAATGTTGATATTCCAAATAACCGTGTCGATGTGGAAATCTTAGAAGGGTTAGACGATGAAGATTGATATTTTAACCCTCTTTCCAGAGATGTTTTCTCCACTGGAGCACTCAATCGTTGGAAAGGCTCGAGAAAAAGGTCTCTTGGATATCCAGTATCATAATTTTCGAGAAAATGCTGAAAAGGCCCGCCATGTAGACGATGAGCCCTACGGAGGCGGTCAGGGGATGCTGCTCCGAGCTCAACCCATTTTCGATGCATTTGATGCTATTGAAAAGAAAAATCCGCGCGTTATTCTCCTCGATCCAGCTGGAAAGCAGTTTGATCAGGCCTATGCTGAGGATTTGGCCAAAGAAGAGGAACTGATCTTTATCTGTGGTCACTATGAGGGCTATGATGAGCGCATTAAGACCTTGGTGACAGATGAGATTTCCCTGGGGGACTATGTCTTGACTGGTGGGGAATTGGCGGCCATGACCATGATTGATGCGACGGTTCGCCTGATTCCAGAAGTGATTGGCAAAGAGTCTAGCCACCAAGATGATAGTTTTTCTTCAGGCCTTCTCGAATATCCTCAATACACACGTCCCTATGATTATCGAGGCATGGTTGTGCCAGATGTACTGATGAGCGGGCACCATGAAAAGATTCGTCAGTGGCGCCTGTATGAGAGTTTAAAGAAAACCTACGAGCGCAGACCGGATTTGTTAGAACATTATCAACTGACAGTAGAAGAAGAAAAAATGCTGGCAGAAATCAAAGAAAACAAAGAATAAAGGAGATACCTATGCAAGTAATCAAACGTGATGGAGAAATTGCTGAATTTAATCCAGATAAGATTTACCAAGCCATCTTAAAGGCAGCTCAGACTGTCTATGTATTGACAGATGATTTGCGTCAAAACCTTGCACAAGTCACTAAGAAAGTGGTTTTGGATTTGGAAGAAGCCAAGGTGGAACGTGCTACCATCAGCATGATTCAGTCTTTGGTTGAACATCGTCTACTGGGTGCAGGTTACATTACCATTGCTGAACACTACATTTCCTATCGTCTACAACGTGATTTGGAAAGAAGTGGTTATGGAGATCATATCGCCGTTCATTTACATTTTGAACAAGTTCGTTAAGAAAAAAGAGTGGGATGAAGCAACTACATCTCACTCTTTCTTAAATCTATTTTTTTGGGCTGTTTGGACAGTTGAAGGGACAAATCGTAGGCGTTGAATATCGCTTATGCGGATAATACGAGTCACATTTTTGGCAAAATTTTTCACGATAATTTGCTGACGTTGTTGATCGTATTTGATGATGTCACCTGTAAAGCTTGCTTCAGACAAGATAAGGTGAACAGCGGTTTGTTTCTGGATAGCCTCTTCAATAGTGGCTGTAAGGGAGTTGGTTTCAGTATGGTCTGGTTGGTCATGTCCATTTAAAAAGTCATGTATTTTATCTAGAACTTGCTGGAATTTATGTCTCATATTGGCCTCCCTTCTTTTATATCAATATTATATAAAATTTTCCTAAAATCTACAAGATTTTACGAATAATCAAATGAAAGCTAAAAAAGGAGAAGAAAATGGCAGAATTTACATTTGAAATTGAAGAGCATTTGTTGACTCTTTCTGAAAACGAAAAAGGTTGGACTAAGGAAATCAACCGTGTGAGCTTTAATGGTGCCCCTGCAAAGTTTGATATTCGTGCTTGGAGCCCAGATCATACTAAAATGGGCAAAGGGATTACTCTCTCCAATGAAGAATTTCAAACCATGGTGGATGCTTTTAAAGGCAATTAAGTAGTCAAAATGAAAGAAAAGGATATTGAGTTATGACAACTCGATATCCTTTTTTAGTTAGTAAAGTAAGACTGATTTTTAAGGCGTTGAAGTAGTGGACGGCTAATAATACTAATAGCAATAATTTTACCAAAATCTGGGATGATAAAGGGAAATACCCCCACAACAAGAGCTTTTTCAAATGGCATTCCAGCTAGGAAATGCAAGCCAATGATTCCACCGACAAAGACAAGGGCATCACCCAAGAGGTTTGCAAGAAAAATCTTGACAACTCCACTCTTGCTGTTAGTTATGGAAGAAGTAAGTCCAGAGTATACAAGATAAAACCAAAGATAACCTGCAGTAGGACCAACCAAAGCATGAAATCCAGCTCCACCTCCTGCAAAGACAGGAAGACCGATAGCACCTAGAAGAAGATATAGTCCAACAGAAAGTACAGCCTCTCTCGGTCTAAAGACAGTAGCAATCAAGCCGATTGCAAAGTTCTGCAGAGTGAAGGGCACAGGTCCAATTGGAAGACTGATTTGTGCCAAAACAGCAATGAGAGCAGCCCCAATAGCAGGGATAGCATAAACGTGAGCTTTTTTCAAAATAGTTAACCTCTTTTCTGATGTATAGTAACTATTATACTCGTAGAGGAATCATTGTCAACCGATTTTTAAAAACAAGGTAACAAAAGCTGCAACGGCCGATTTGCTGACTGGGTAAGTTGGATAATTGTTTTGTAGATTCGAAGACATTAAAAAAGAAGCAGACACATTTGTATCATCTTCTTTTATTTCGATTAACGCATAGTTACAAATTCTTCAGATGCAGTTGGGTGAATCGCTACGGTTGCATCAAAGTCTGCCTTGGTTGCTCCCATTTTGATAGCAACGGCAAATCCTTGAATCATTTCATCAACACCATAGCCAATTCCATGAAGTCCGACAACTTTTTCTTCTGGACCAGCTGTTATGAGTTTGAAACGTGTTTCTTGACGGTTGCGAGTGCAAGCAGAGTACATAGATGCAAAGCTTGATTTATAAACCTTGATTTGGTCTTGACCATATTCTTTAATAGCTTGCTCTTCTGTCAAACCAACAGTTCCGATAGCAGGGTGTGAAAAGACAACAGTTGGAATAGTTGAGTAATCCATTTTTGCAGTAGTTTTTCCGTTAAAGAGACGTTCAGATAGGGTACGTCCGGCCTTGATTGCAACTGGAGTTAGTTCTTTCTCACCCGTTACATCACCTAGAGCATAGATTCCCTCAACAACAGTATTTTGGTATTCATCCACTTGGATAAAGCCACGTTCGTTTAGAGTCACTCCAGCTTTTTCAAGTTGCAAGCCCTTAACGTTTGGACGGCGACCAGTAGCCCAGATAACTTGGCTAGCTGTGTGACTAGTACCATCTTCGAAATGAATGGTAATGCCTTCAGCAGTTTTTTCTAACTTGACAGGGACTTTGTGAGTATGAAGTGGTAAGTTTGTTCTTTCCATTTCCTTGACCAAACCTTCAACGATATAAGAATCAAAACCACGTAAAGGACGATCGCGGCGAACAAAGAGATCTGTCTTGACACCAAAGGTGTGGAGTACGCCAGCCAATTCGACGGCGATATAACCAGCGCCTAGAATGGCAACTGACTCTGGCAATTCTTCCCAGGCAAATACATCATCAGAAGAGCCGCCTAGTTCTGCACCAGGAATATTAGGAATACTTGGATGGGCACCAGTAGCAATCACGATATGTTTGGCACGAATCAGTTCACCATTTACGCTGACAGTATGAGAATCTACAAATTCCGCATGACCTTCAATCAGGTCTACGCCGTTGCGTTTAAAACTGCCATCATAAGAAGAACGAGCGCGATCAATGTAGGCTTCACGATTACGGCGTAGGGTTGCAAAGTCAAAGTTAAGATCAGTAGTCTTAAAGCCGTAGTCTACTCCAAATTGATGGAAAGTCTCAGCGATTTGAGCCCCGTACCACATGATTTTTTTAGGAACACAACCGACGTTGACACAGGTTCCACCTAGTTTCTTTTCCTCAATAACGGCCGCTTTGGCTCCGTGTTCACCAGCACGGTTCATGGTAGCAATTCCTCCACTACCTCCACCGATAGCAATGATATCGTATTCTCTCATTGTAAACTCCTTTGTACTCTTTTAAATAGTAGAGTGTCATTTTTTGATAGTCATATTCTATCTTTTTTTTGATGTGATTGCAAAAATCTGCTACGTCCAAAAAAATTAAAGAAAAGGCTTGCAAAAAATAAAAATAAAGTGTATTATATACCTAGTACAATGGTTGTGAAAAAAATTCCGAACAATAATTGAGTCCTGAAATGTCATTATTTCGTTCTAAACTGTTATTGTTTATATTTGGTAATTTTTGTATAATGTTGTTAAGGACTTTAAATCAAAAAGGAGTTTCATTATGAAAAAGAATAGTAAAGCTAAAAAGTGGCAATTGTATGCAGCAATCGGTGCTGCAAGTGTAGTTGTATTGGGTGCTGGAGGGATTTTGCTCTTTAGACAACCATCTCAAACCGCTGTAAAAGATGAGCCTACTCATCTTGTTGTTGCCAAGGAAGGAAGCGTGGCATCCTCTGTTTTATTATCAGGGATAGTAACGGCAAAAAATGAACAATATGTTTATTTTGATGCTAGTAAGGGAGATTTAGATGAAATCCTTGTTTCTGTGGGGGATAAGGTCAGCGAAGGGCAGGCTTTAGTCAAGTACAGTAGTTCAGAAGCCCAGGCTGCCTATGATTCAGCTAGTCGAGCAGTAGCTAAGGCAGATCGTCATATAAACGAACTCAATCAAGCACGAAATGAAGCCGCTTCAGCTCCGGCTCCACAGTTACCAGTACCAGCAGGAGGCGAAGGAGCTGCAGCCCAAACTCCAGCTCCAGTCTCAGGAAATTCAGTTTCATCTATTGATGCACAACTAGGTGATGCTCGTGATGCTCGTGCAGATGCAGCAGCACAATTAAGTAAGGCTCAAAGTCAGTTGGATGCAATGACGGTTCTCAGCACTCTAGAAGGAACTGTAGTCGAAGTCAACCGCAATGTTTCAAAATCTCCAACTGGAGCTAGCCAGGTGGTAGTTCATATCGTTAGCAATGAAAACTTGCAAGTTAAGGGAGAACTATCTGAATATAACCTTGCCAACCTCTCTGTAGGACAAGAAGTAACCTTTACTTCTAAAGTTTATCAAGATAAGAGCTGGACTGGTAAGCTTAGCTATATTTCTGACTACCCTAAAAACAATGGTGAAGCAGCAAGTACAGCTGCCGCAGCTGCTGGTAATTCTGGTTCTAAATATCCATATACCATTGATGTTACAAGTGAAATCGGTGACTTGAAACAAGGATTCTCAGTAAGTGTTGAGGTCAAGAACAAGACCAAAGCTATTCTGGTTCCTTTAACAAGTGTTGTGACTGAAAATGATAAGAACTATGTCTGGGTACTTGACGAGCAGAAAAAGGCCAAGAAAGTGGAAGTTGGTTTGGGAAATGCTGATGCAGACAACCAAGAAATCACTTCAGGTCTGACAAATGGAGTCAAGGTCATCAGTAACCCAACGTCTTCTCTAGAGGAAGGAAAAGAGGTGAAGGCTGATGAAGAAACTAATTAGTTTAAAAAATATCTGCAGAAGTTACCGGAATGGTGACCAAGAACTGCAGGTTCTCAAAAATATCAACCTAGAAGTGAATGAGGGTGAGTTTGTTGCCATCATGGGACCATCGGGTTCTGGTAAGTCTACTCTAATGAATACCATTGGCATGTTGGATACACCAACCAGTGGAGAGTATTATCTTGAAGGCCAAGAAGTGGCTGGACTTGGTGAAAAACAACTAGCCAAGGTCCGTAACCAACAAATCGGATTTGTCTTTCAGCAGTTCTTTCTTCTATCCAAACTCAATGCTTTGCAAAATGTAGAATTGCCCTTGATTTACGCAGGAGTTTCGTCTTCAAAACGTCGTAAGTTGGCTGAGGAGTATTTAGAAAAGGTTGAATTGACTGAGCGTAGTCATCATTTGCCTTCGGAATTATCTGGAGGTCAAAAGCAACGTGTAGCTATCGCGCGTGCATTGGTAAACAATCCTTCTATTATCCTAGCGGACGAACCGACAGGAGCCTTGGATACCAAAACAGGTAACCAAATCATGCAATTATTAGTTGAACTGAATAATGAAGGAAAAACAATTATTATGGTAACACATGAGCCTGAAATCGCTGCTTATGCCAAACGCCAGATTGTCATTCGAGATGGAGTTATTTCGTCTGACAGTGCGCAGTTAGAAAAGGAGGAAAACTAAGATGCAGAATCTGAAATTTGCCTTTTCATCTATCATGGCACATAAGATGCGCTCTTTTCTTACTATGATTGGGATTATCATTGGTGTTTCATCAGTTGTTGTGATTATGGCTCTGGGGGATTCCATGTCTCGTCAGGTTAATAAAAATATGACCAAGTCACAGAAGAATATCCATGTCTTTTTCTCGCCCATTAAAAGTAAAGACGGTTCTTTTACCCAAAAGCAATCAGCTTTAACAGTTTCTGGGAAAGAAGAGGAAGTTCCTGTGGAACCACCAAAACCACAAGAATCCTGGGTCAAAGAGGCGGCCAAACTCAAGGGAGTAGATAGTTACTATGTAACCAACTCAACAAATACTACCCTGTCTTATAAAGATAAAAAAGTGGAGCGCGCTAGCCTGACAGGTGGAAATATTACTTATATGAAGGCGGTTGAAAATGAAATTGTTGCAGGCCGAAGCCTTATAGCTCAGGATTATAAAGATGTGGCCAGTGTCATTTTGCTAGACCAAGAACTTGCTAATAGTCTGTTTGGGTCAGCTCAAGAAGCTGTTAACCAGATTATAGATGTCGGTGGCTTTAGTTATCGTGTCATTGGTGTCTATACTAGCGATGAGGCCAAGACTGCCAAAACTTTTGGTATTGGTGGACTTCCGATTACAACTAATATTTCTCTTGCCAATAACTTCAATATGGATGAAATTTCTGATATTGTCTTCCGTGTTAATGATACCAGTTTGACACCAACTGTGGGACCAGAATTAGCTAGAAAATTGACCGAGATTGCCGGTATTCAGCAAGGGGAGTATCAGGTGGCAGATGCGACTGCAGCCTTCCAAGAAGTACAACAACTTTTTGGATTTATGACGACGGTTATTAGTGCCATCGCAGGAATTTCTCTCTTTGTTGGAGGGACTGGTGTTATGAACATCATGCTGGTTTCGGTGACAGAGCGTACTCGTGAGATTGGTCTCCGTAAGGCTTTGGGTGCGACACGTGCCAATATTTTAATCCAATTTTTAATTGAATCCATGATTTTGACCTTGCTAGGTGGAGTTATTGGTCTAACCATTGCGACAGGCTTAACAGCTATAGCTGGTCTACTCTTGCAAGGATTGATAGCTGGTATAGAAGTAGGAGTATCAATCCCAGTTGCCCTATTTAGTCTTGCGGTTTCGGCTAGTGTTGGTATGATCTTTGGAGTCTTGCCAGCCAACAAGGCATCGAAACTTGATCCAATCGAAGCCCTTCGTTATGAATAGAATAAACAAGATGGACACTTGTCTATCTTGTTTTTGTATAGATTTCCCTATCAAAAATCCTTAAAAATGTGATATAATGAAGTGTTAGAAAAACAGGTTCCATTTGCCTGGAAAGGAAAAATTATGTCTGAAAAGAATTTTTATATTACAACGCCGATTTACTATCCATCTGGTAAACTTCATATCGGTTCTGCCTACACAACCATCGCCTGTGATGTCCTAGCCCGTTACAAACGCCTGATGGGCTACGATGTCTTTTATCTGACAGGTCTTGATGAACATGGTCAGAAAATCCAGCAGAAAGCGGAAGAAGCTGGCATTACACCTCAAGCCTATGTTGATGGAATGGTAGTTGGAGTTAAAGAACTATGGCAATTACTAGATATCTCATACGATAAATTTATCCGTACAACGGATGATTACCATGAAAAAGTTGTCGCACAGGTCTTTGAGCGCTTGCTTGCTCGAGATGATATCTATTTGGGTGAATATTCTGGTTGGTACTCAGTCTCAGATGAGGAATTCTTTACAGAAAGCCAGCTGGCAGAAGTATTCCGTGATGAAGCTGGAAATGTGACTGGTGGTATCGCTCCATCAGGTCACGAGGTGGAATGGGTATCTGAAGAATCATACTTCCTTCGCCTCAGCAAATACCAAGACCGTTTGGTGGAATTTTTCAAGTCCCATCCTGAGTTTATCACCCCTGATGGTCGTCTGAATGAAATGCTTCGAAACTTCATCGAGCCAGGTTTGGAAGATTTGGCAGTTTCTCGTACAACCTTTACATGGGGAGTACCAGTCCCATCAAATCCAAAACACGTTGTCTACGTTTGGATTGATGCCCTTCTTAACTATGCGACAGCTCTTGGCTACGGTCAAGACGAACATGGTAACTTTGACAAGTTCTGGAATGGAACAGTCTTCCACATGGTAGGAAAAGACATCCTTCGATTCCACTCAATCTACTGGCCAATCCTTCTTATGATGTTAGATATCAAATTGCCAGATCGTTTGATTGCCCACGGTTGGTTTGTCATGAAAGACGGCAAAATGTCTAAGTCAAAAGGGAATGTGGTCTATCCTGAAATGTTGGTAGAGCGCTATGGACTAGATCCGCTTCGTTACTACCTCATGCGTAGCCTTCCAGTTGGTTCAGATGGAACCTTCACTCCAGAAGACTATGTAGGACGTATCAACTATGAATTAGCCAATGACCTTGGAAACCTCCTCAACCGTACGGTTTCTATGATTAACAAGTATTTTGATGGACAAATTCCAGCCTATGTAGAGGGTGTAACAGAGTTTGACAATGCGCTTGCTCAAGTAGCAGAACAATCAATCGCTGACTACCATACACACATGGAAGCAGTTGACTACCCACGTGCTTTAGAAGCAGTCTGGACCCTTATCTCTCGTACTAATAAATACATCGACGAGACAGCTCCATGGGTCTTGGCTAAGGATGAAGCACTTCGTGACCAATTAGCAAGTGTCATGAGCCACTTGGCAGCCAGCCTTCGTATCGTTGCTCACTTGATTGAACCATTTATGATGGAAACTAGTCGTGCAGTCTTGACTCAACTTGGTCTAGCAGAAGTTTCTAGCCTTGAGAACTTGAAATTGGCTGATTTCCCTGCAGGTGTGACTGTAGTTGCCAAAGGAACACCAATCTTCCCACGTCTCGATATGGAAGAAGAAATCGCCTATATCAAGGAACAAATGGAAGGCAGCAAGCCAGCTGTCGAAAAAGAATGGAATCCAGACGAAGTCGAACTCAAACTTAACAAGGAAGAAATCAAGTTTGAGGACTTTGACAAGGTTGAAATTCGTGTCGCAGAAGTCAAAGAAGTGTCTAAAGTAGAAGGTTCTGACAAGTTGCTTCAATTCCGCTTGGATGCTGGTGATGGTGAAGATCGTCAAATTCTTTCAGGAATTGCAAAATACTATCCAAATGAACAAGAATTGGTCGGCAAGAAAGTCCAAATCGTTGCCAATCTCAAACCACGTAAAATGATGAAAAAATATGTCAGCCAAGGGATGATTCTCTCAGCTGAACATGATGGACAATTAACCCTTCTTACAGTTGATCCAGCTGTACCAAACGGAAGTGTGATTGGGTAACAATAGACAGGACTAGTTTATGCTAGTTCTGTTTTTTTATTTTAACTATTATGCTTTACAAACTAGTGTGAAAGTGCTATATTATAGATGAAGCTACTAGTAGGTATTACAAAATAGATAGAAGGGGGAAGGGATGAAGGAAACTCAACTATTAAAAGGTGTTCTTGAAGGTTGTGTCTTGGATATGATTGGTCAAAAAGAGCGATATGGTTATGAGTTGGTTCAGACTTTGCGAGAGGCTGGATTTGATACTATCGTTCCAGGAACTATTTATCCTTTGTTGCAAAAGTTAGAAAAAAATCAATGGATAAGAGGCGACATGCGTCCGTCGCCAGATGGTCCAGATCGGAAGTATTTTTCGTTAACCAAAGAAGGAGAAGAGCGTGTCTCGGTCTTTTGGCAACAATGGGACGATTTGAGTCAAAAAGTAGAAGGAATTAAGAATGGAGGGTAAACCATGACGAAAATGAAGTATTATGAAGAAACAAGCGCTTTGTTGCATAAGTTTTCTGAGGACAATCAGCAGTATTTTGAGGAGCTGTGGGATAGTTTTAATCTTGCTGGATTTCTCTATGATGAGGACTATCTCAGAGAGCAGATCTATTTGATGATGTTAGATTTCTCAGAAGCAGAACGAGATGGTATGAGTGCAGAGGATTATCTAGGTAAGAATCCTAAAAAAATAATGAAAGAGATTCTCAAGGAAGCACCACGCAGTTCTATCAAAGAGTCCCTTTTGACGCCAATTCTTGTCCTAGCGGTATTACGTTACTATCAACTGCTAGGTGATTTTTCTAAAGGTCCTCTCTTAACAGTCAATTTGCTCACATTTTTAGGGCAACTTCTTCTTTTTCTGATTGGATTTGGACTTGTTGCTACAATCTTACGTTGGGGCTTAGTCCAAGATTCTCCTAAAATGAAAATTGGCACTTATATTGTCGTTGGAAGTCTTGTTCTGCTAGTTGTTCTGGGATATGTAGGAATGGCAAGTTTCATACAAGAAGGAGCCTTTTATCTTCCTGCTCCTGGGATAGTTTCCTTGTCTTTACGCTTTCTCTAGTCATCAGTATTTGGAATTGGAAAGAAGCGGTCTTTCGTCCCTTTGTCAGTATGATTGTTGCCCACCTTATTGTAGGCTCTCTGCTCCGTTATTATGCGTGGATGAGCATTTCAAATGTTTTCCTCACAAAGATTATTCCTTTAGCAGTTCTCTTTATTGGAATCTTTCTCTTGTTCCGTGGGTTTAAGAAGATAAAATGGAGTGAAATATAGTCAAAAAACCGTTTTAAAACGGTTTTTGGTTATAATGAAGGGAAGAATGTTAGAAATTAAAGGAGAAAAATTTGATGAGATACATAACTCTTGGTCAAGATGACAAAGAATTATCAGAAATTGTTCTCGGAATGATGAGAATAGAAGATAAGTCTGTAAAAGAAGTTGAAGAGCTTGTAGAAACAGCACTTTCTGTTGGAATCAATGCTTTTGACTTGGCTGATATTTATGGTCGTGGTCGTTGTGAAGAACTGTTAGGTCTTGTCCTAAAAAATCGTCCAGATTTAAGAGAAAAGATGTGGATTCAGTCAAAATGTGGCATTCGCCTTGAAGAATTTACCTATTTTGATTTTTCAAAAGAGTATATATTACAATCAGTTGATGGGATTTTAGAAAGATTGCAGGTTGATTATTTAGATAGCTTGCTCCTTCATCGACCAGATGCTTTGATGGAATCTGACCAAGTAGCAGAAGCCTTTGATCTCCTTTATAAACAAGGTAAGGTTCGAAATTTTGGAGTTTCTAATCAAAATCCTATGATGATGGAGTTACTTAAAAAAGATGTCAAGCAGCCGTTAGCTGTTAATCAACTACAATTGAGTGCGGCTTTTACTCCAGGATTCGAGTCAGGTTTTCATGTTAATATGGAAGATAGTCAAGCAGCTATGCGAGATGGCAGCATTTTTGAATATTGCAAATTACATGATGTGGTCATTCAAGCATGGTCTGTCTTACAATTCGGGTATTTTAAAGGGAATTTTGTTGGAAATGAGAAATTTCAAGCTTTAAATCAAGTACTTGAGCGTTTAGCTATTAAATATGGAGTAACTCCTTCAACTATTGCCGTTTCTTGGATATTGCGTTATCCAGCAAAAATGCAGGCAGTTGTAGGTACCACAAATCCTAAGCACTTGAGAGAAGTTAGCCAAGCGGCAAACTTTAGCTTAACAAGAAAAGAATGGTATGAAATTTATCTTGCAGCAGGGAATAAATTGCCGTAAGTAGAAGCAGATGTAAATAAATCACATTCAAAAAGCCGTTGTAAAGCGGTTTTTTGTTATAATTAAATGAAGAATTTAGAATTAAGGGAGAAAAACATGACATTTGAAGAAATTCTACCTGGGTTAAAGGATAAGAAAAAATATGTGCGAACTGGCTGGGGAGGAGCTGAAAACTATGTGCAGCTTTTTGACACCATTGAACAAAACGGGGTTGCACTTGAAGTGACGCCTTATTTCCTAATCAACGTGTCTGGAGAAGGAGAAGGTTTTTCTATGTGGAGTCCGACACCTTGTGATG
This sequence comes from bacterium, assembly GCA_905221085.1. Taxonomy (GTDB): domain Bacteria; phylum Bacillota; class Bacilli; order Lactobacillales; family Streptococcaceae; genus Streptococcus. The sequence goes on along the minus strand of CAJNBT010000004.1, from coordinate 73,907 downwards.
TTTTGGCGACGGATTGGGTAGAAGTGCATGACTAGACGTGTATTGATTACGGGAGTGAGTTCAGGGATCGGTCTGGCTCAAGCTCGATTCTTTTTAGAGAATGGCTTTCAAGTTTATGGAGTTGACCAAGGTGAAAATCCACTCTTAGAGGGTGATTTCCACTTTTTACAGAGAGATTTGACCTTGGACTTGGAGCCAATTTTTGACTGGTGTCCTCAGGTAGATATTTTGTGCAATACTGCTGGAGTGTTGGATGCTTATAAACCCCTATTGGAGCAATCAGCTCAGGAAATTCAAGAAATTTTTGAAATTAATTATATGACTCCTGTTGAGTTGACTCGCTATTATTTGACACAAATGTTAGAGAATAAAGAGGGAATCATTATCAATATGTGCTCCATTGCTTCAAGCCTAGCTGGTGGAGGTGGTCATTCCTATACTTCCTCTAAGCACGCCTTGGCAGGATTTACCAAGCAGTTGGCTCTAGACTATGCTGAATCTGGGATTCAGGTCTTTGGTATCGCTCCAGGAGCAGTCAAGACAGCTATGACCGCTGCCGACTTTGAACCAGGTGGATTGGCTGACTGGGTTGCTAGTGAAACACCAATCAAGCGCTGGATTGAGTCAGAAGAAGTGGCAGAAGTCAGTCTCTTTTTGGCCAGTGGAAAGGCATCTGCCATGCAGGGACAAATTCTGACAATAGATGGTGGCTGGTCTTTGAAGTAGGGGGAGTTGGATGGAAATCAAAAATCACTTTGGAGTCTACGCTGTTTGCTTTGAAAATGGGAAGTTACTCTGCATTGAAAAAACGAGAGGCCCTTATCAACATCGGTATGATCTACCTGGAGGCAGTCAGCAACTTGGTGAAGGACTGACGGAAACGCTGATTAGAGAAGTTTTGGAAGAGACGGGATATACTGTTAGAAGCTACTCCAATCCTCGAATCTACGATGTTTTTGTCAGGGAAGAATTAAAAAATTTTATGGTTCACCATGTCATGGCCTTGTATGATGTTGAAATGAATGAGGAGGCACCTCAAGTTACGATTTCAGAAGCTGTATCTGATGGTGCGAATGATTCACTGGGATATGTTTGGATGGATATTCAAAAAATGACAGAAGAAAATGCATCGCCATTAGTCTTGAAGGTTAAGACTGAATTATTAGGATTTCCAGAACTGGACAAGACTTCTTACATGAATTGGAAGGTGAATGATGAGAAACCAACTTGCCCTTAGTGGAGAAAAAATTCTTGAAAAAGTTTACCCACAACTATTTCACCACATTGGAATGATTCGTGGGGAATATTTGTTGAGAGAGATCAATCAAAATATACTATTACCAAGTTGTCAGCAATTTGTAAAAGATTATCTAGAGACTATCTGCTCCCTGTACTCAGATGAAGAAGTTTGGTATCGTTTTTCTGAATTAACGAATACAGAAGCTAATTGTCTAAAGGGGACTAAAGAGTATTTTGATGAAAATCATCCCTTATTTGGATATAGAGGAACTAGGCGTTTGCTGGCGTGTCCGGATGAATTTCAGGCTGAAGCACATGTCGTTACAGAAGTTTATAAAAACAATCCCAATCTATCTGTTATCTTTCCTTTTGTCAATGATGCTGAGCAGTTAAAGCAAGCTATTACAGTGTTGCGTCAGTGTGGCTTTACTGGAAAAGTCGCCACAATGGTTGAATTACCGTCAGCTTATTTTGACTTGGACAGAATACTGGAAACGGGTATTTCAAAGATTGTAGTTGGAATGAATGATTTGACTTCTTTTGTTTTTGCGACTGTGAGAAACAGTCAATGGCATGATATGGAAAGTCCAATAATGTTAGATATGCTAAGAGATATGCAGGATAAAGCAAGGATTAAAAATATTGACTTTGCCGTAGCAGGCTATCTGAATCTTTCTTTCATACAAAAAATGAATCAGATGGGTATCGAATGCATTATCCACTATAGTTCTATTCCAGAGATTTTTAATTTAGAGATTGACCATCCAGACCATCTTAAACACATAAAAGAAGAAAGTAAAAAATTACAAAGGAGCACCCATGACACCGCAAGAAATGTGGAATGACTACAAGAAAATTAACCCCTTTATAGGAGATGAAATCGATGCTTGGGCTTTTGGAGTGGAACCAGATCTTTTAGCAGATTTGGTTTTAAAAGGCGAAAAGACTGCAACAGCCTCAGCCTACGACCTCTATGCACTAGAAGCCGAGTCTCTTCCTCAAGAAGGGACTTTTGATGTCATTTTAGACAGTCAAAATCAGGCTGTCTGTATTGTCGAAATTACAAAGGTTTCTGTTCAGCCCTTCAATCAAGTTTCTGCTCAACATGCCTTTAAGGAAGGGGAAGGTGACAAATCCCTAGCCTATTGGCGTCAGGTTCATGAGGATTGTTTCGCCGAGTGGCTGAGAGAAGCAGGACTGACTTTTACACCTGAAAGCAAGGTTGTTTTAGAAGAATTTCGCAAGGTTTACCCACTGTAGACTTCTAGAAGGAAGAAAGTTTTGGAAATCACTGTCCAATCCTTTTTTCTTAAGAAAAACATGATATAATAAGTTTGTTTGAAGAAGAGCTCTAGCTCTTAAACTTAGATAGGAGAAAATTATGCAAGCAGTTGAACATTTTATTAAGCAATTTGTTCCTGAACATTATGATTTATTTTTAGACTTGAGTCGTGAGACCAAGACTTTTTCTGGGAAAGTGACCATCACTGGTCAAGCACAGAGTGACCGCATTTCCCTTCATCAAAAAGACTTGGAAATCGCTTCTGTAGAAGTTGCAGGGGTAGCTCGCCCATTTACTGTTGACCATGACAATGAAGACCTTCATATCGAACTTGCGGAAGCAGGTCAAGTTGAAGCGGTTATCGCTTTCTCAGGAAAAATCACAGACAACATGACAGGGATTTACCCTTCTTATTACACAGTTGATGGAGTCAAGAAGGAAGTCTTGTCTACTCAATTTGAGAGCCATTTTGCGCGCGAAGCCTTCCCATGTGTGGATGAGCCAGAAGCTAAAGCAACTTTTGACCTCTCTCTACGTTTTGACCAAGCAGAAGGTGAATTGGCCTTGTCTAACATGCCAGAAATCGATGTTGAAAACCGTAAGGAAACAGGTATCTGGAAGTTTGAGACAACACCTCGCATGTCTTCTTACTTGTTAGCCTTTGTTGCGGGTGATTTGCAAGGGGTAACGGCTAAAACTAAAAACGGTACCCTCGTCGGTGTCTACTCAACCAAAGCCCACCCACTATCTAACCTTGATTTCTCACTGGACATCGCCGTTCGCTCTATCGAGTTTTACGAAGATTACTACGGTGTTAAATACCCAATTCCTCAATCTCTCCACATCGCCCTTCCTGACTTCTCAGCTGGAGCTATGGAAAACTGGGGTCTTGTGACCTACCGTGAAGTTTACTTGGTTGTAGATGAGAACTCTACCTTTGCCAGCCGTCAACAAGTTGCCCTTGTTGTGGCCCATGAATTGGCTCACCAATGGTTTGGTAACCTTGTTACTATGAAATGGTGGGATGACCTTTGGCTCAATGAAAGCTTTGCTAACATGATGGAGTACGTCTGTGTGGATGCTATTGAACCAAGCTGGAATATCTTTGAAGATTTCCAAACAGGTGGTGTTCCGTCTGCCTTGAAACGTGATGCGACTGATGGTGTTCAATCTGTTCACGTCGAAGTTAAACATCCAGATGAAATCAATACGCTCTTTGACGGAGCTATCGTCTATGCCAAAGGAAGTCGCCTCATGCACATGCTTCGTCGTTGGTTAGGTGATGCCGATTTTGCCAAAGGTTTGCATGCCTACTTTGAAAAACATAAATACAGCAATACAATTGGTCGTGACCTTTGGGATGCTCTTGGTCAAGCGTCTGGACGTGATGTCGCAGCCTTCATGGATTCTTGGTTGGAACAACCTGGTTACCCAGTTCTCACTGTCAAAGTTGAAAATGATGTTTTGAAGATTTCACAAAAACAATTCTTCATCGGTGAGCACGAAGACAAGAACCGTCTCTGGGTGGTGCCACTCAATAGCAACTGGAAAGGCTTGCCTGATACACTCGAAACTGAAAGCATCGAAATCCCTGGCTACGCAGCTCTTCTTGCTGAAAATGAAGGAGCTCTTCGTTTCAATACTGAAAATACAGCCCACTATATTACAGACTATCAAGGAGACTTGTTAGATGCAGTTCTTGCTGACCTAGTTGAGCTTGATAACACAAGCAAATTGCAAATCGTCCAAGAACGTCGTTTGTTGGCTGAAGCAGGGCACATTTCTTATGCAGACTTGCTACCTGTCCTTAATAAACTTGCTAAGGAAGAATCTTACCTTGTCGTTTCAGCTGTTTCTCAAGTAATTTCTGCCCTTGAGCGCTTTATCGATGAAGGAACAGAAACTGAAAGAGCCTTCAAAGCATTGGTTGCTAAATTGGCTCGTCATAACTATGACCGTCTTGGTTTTGAAGCTAAAGATGGAGAATCAGATGAGGATGAATTGGTTCGTCAGCTGGCTGTTTCTATGATGATTCGCTCAAATGATGCAGAAGCTAGCCAAGTAGCTAGTCAAATCTTCGTAGCTCACAAGGATCAGCTTGCAGGACTTCCAGCAGCTATTCGTTCACAAGTCCTAATTAATGAAATGAAACATCACGAGACTAAAGACTTGTTAGCACTTTATCTTGATACTTATACTCACGCAACAGATGCTGTCTTTAAACGCCAGTTGGCAGCAGCTCTTGCCTACAGTACAGATGCGGACAATATCCAAACCTTGATTGCTTCTTGGAAGGACAAATTTGTGGTCAAACCACAAGACTTGTCAGCTTGGTATAATCATTTCCTATCTCATCAAGCAACTCAGGAAACAGCTTGGTCTTGGGCGCGTGAAAACTGGGCTTGGATTAAGGCAGCTCTTGGAGGAGATATGAGCTTTGATAGTTTTGTTATCCTTCCTGCTCACGTATTTAAGACTCAGAAACGCTTTGTAGAATACAAGGAATTCTTTGAGCCACAACTTTCTGATCTTGCTCTTAGCCGTAATATCGGTATGGGAATCAAGGAAATTGCAGCGCGTGTTGACTTGATTAACCGTGAAAAAGCTGCAGTAGAAGCAGTTGTTCTTCAATACGGAACTAAATAATCAAAATAAAACTCAGCTATCTCATGTCAAATGCAGATAGTTGAGTTTTTTTTAAGGCAAATTTGGTATAATGGTTTTAATAAGGAGGAGTTTCTCATGATAAAAATCTTATTGGTTGAGGATGACTTAGGCCTGTCAAATTCAGTATTTGACTTCTTAGACGATTTTGCAGATGTCATGCAGGTATTTGATGGAGAAGAAGGTCTCTACGAAGCTGAAAGTGGCGTTTATGACTTGATTTTGCTCGATTTGATGTTGCCAGAAAAAAATGGTTTCCAAGTTTTGAAAGAATTGCGTGAAAAGGGAATTACGACTCCAGTTCTGATTATGACTGCCAAGGAAAGCTTGGATGACAAGGGACATGGATTTGAGTTGGGAGCGGATGATTACCTGACCAAGCCTTTCTACCTAGAAGAACTCAAAATGCGGATTCAAGCCCTTCTCAAACGTTCAGGTAAGTTTAATGAAAACACTTTGACTTATGGAAATATTGTAGTTAATTTGTCAACCAATACCGTTAAAGTCGAAGATACTCCTGTCGAATTGCTGGGTAAAGAGTTTGATTTATTAGTTTATTTCCTTCAAAATCAAAATGTTATTTTGCCTAAGACTCAGATTTTTGATCGTCTATGGGGATTTGATAGTGACACAACGATTTCGGTTGTCGAAGTTTATGTTTCAAAAGTCCGTAAGAAATTAAAAGGAACCACTTTTGCAGAGAATTTGCAAACCTTGCGCAGTGTTGGGTATATTTTAAAAGATGTTCAGTAAACTAAAAAAAACATGGTATGCAGATGACTTTAGTTATTTTATCCGCAACTTTGGTGTCTTCACTCTGATTTTCTCTACAATGACTCTGATTATTTTGCAGGTCATGCATTCGAGTCTCTATACTTCGGTGGATGATAAGCTTCATGGACTGAGTGAAAATCCTCAGGCAGTTATTCAGTTGGCGGTAAATAGGGCAACTGAAGAGATTAAAGATTTAGAGAATGCAGCTACAGATACTAGTAAGACTGAGGTGAAACCCAATGTCAGTTCCAACACAGAAGTCATTCTCTTTGATAAGAACTTTACTCAACTTCTTTCTGGAAATCGATTTTTGGGCTTGGATAAGATTAAGTTAGAGAAAAAAGAACTAGGCCATATCTACCAGATTCAGGTTTTTAATAGCTATGGACAAGAAGAAATCTATCGCATGATCTTGATGGAAACGAATATCAGTTCAGTTTCAACCAATATCAAGTATGCTGCTGTCTTGATTAATACCAGTCAGTTGGAGCAAGCAAGTCAAAAGCATGAGCAATTGATTGTGGTTGTGATGGCAAGTTTCTGGATTTTGTCTTTACTTGCCAGTCTCTATCTAGCTAGGGTCAGTGTTCGGCCCCTGCTTGAGAGCATGCAGAAGCAGCAGTCCTTTGTAGAAAATGCCAGTCATGAGTTACGAACTCCACTTGCAGTTTTGCAAAATCGTTTAGAGACCCTTTTCCGGAAGCCAGAAGCTACCATTATGGATGTGAGCGAAAGCATTGCATCGAGTTTAGAAGAAGTTCGAAATATGCGTTTTTTGACGACAAACTTGCTGAATTTAGCTCGTAGAGATGATGGGATTAAGCCGGAACTTGCAGAAGTTCCAACTAGCTTTTTTAACACGACTTTCACAAATTATGAGATGATTGCTTCGGAAAATGACCGTGTCTTCCGTTTTGAAAATCGGATCCATCGCACGATTGTCACAGACCAGCTTCTCTTGAAGCAGTTGATGACTATCCTATTTGATAATGCTGTCAAGTATACTGAAGAGGATGGTGAAATTGATTTTCTTATCTCGGCGACCGATCGCAATCTGTATTTACTGGTTTCTGATAATGGAGTCGGTATTTCGACAGAAGATAAGAAGAAAATTTTTGATCGTTTTTATCGAGTCGACAAGGCTAGAACCCGCCAAAAAGGTGGTTTTGGTTTAGGATTATCCCTAGCCAAGCAAATTGTAGATGCGCTTAAAGGAACCATTACTGTTAAAGATAATAAACCCAAGGGAACAATCTTTGAAGTGAAGATTGCCATCCACACACCATCTAAAAAGAAAAAATAAAAATATCGCTCCAGATGGGGCGATATTTTGGATTTATCTTCTACGTTTTCGTTTGATGATAGATCGTTGAACTTTTAAAACAAGTAAGCTGGATCCGATTGCTGCGGCAAAGGCAAGAGCAGGTGATAATTTTAATGCTAAAAAGATAAAACTAAAGATAGCAATACAGATACAAAAAACAGCGATATTAACAAAAAATAGGATTTCCTTGAGATTAGCATCAGATTGCGCTTCAGGTGTATAATCTTGATAGCGAGGAACCTGCTGGTTTAATTCTTCTTGATAGTCTACCTCATAGGATTGTAATTTTCTTACGGGCATTATTCTCTCCTTAACAGTACATACCTATTTTATCATTTTTTCAGCAGAGAATTATTACAGAAAGGTTACAAAAAGAATAAAGTACCTTTTCATTTTCAAAGAATGGTTGATTTTGGAGAAATGTGGTATAATTTTCCTTATGGAAAAGATTATCATTACAGCAACTGCTGAAAGTATTGAACAAGTTGAACAACTACTCGAAGCTGGCGTAGACCGTATCTATGTCGGTGAGAAAGATTTTGGCCTTCGTCTGCCAACAACCTTTAGTTATGACCAATTGCGTGAAATCGCTAAGCTGGTTCATGATGCTGGTAAGGAATTGATCGTTGCAGTCAATGCCCTTATGCACCAAGATATGATGGACCGTATCAAGCCCTTCCTCGATTTCTTGGAAGAAATCAAGACAGATTACATTACGATTGGGGATGCAGGTGTCTTTTACGTGGTCAATCGCGATGGTTATTCCTTTAAGACTATCTACGATGCTTCGACTATGGTAACTAGCAGTCGTCAGATCAACTTCTGGGGACAAAAGGCTGGCGCATCGGAGGCTGTTTTGGCGCGTGAAATTCCATCAGCTGAACTCTTCAAAATGCCAGAGATTTTGGAAATTCCTGCTGAAGTTTTGGTTTACGGAGCTAGCGTCATCCATCATTCTAAACGTCCGCTCTTGCAAAACTATTATAACTTTACGCATATCGATGATGAAAAGACCCGTAAGCGTGACCTTTTCTTGGCTGAGCCAAGTGATCCTGAGAGTCACTATTCTATTTTTGAAGACAATCATGGAACCCACATTTTTGCTAATAATGACCTTGATTTGATGACCAAATTGACAGAATTGGTGGAGCATGGTTTTACTCACTGGAAATTAGAAGGTCTCTATACACCTGGTCAGAACTTTGTTGAGATTGCAAAACTCTTTATCCAAGCGCGTAGCTTGATCCAAGAGGGTAACTTTAGCCATGACCAAGCCTTCTTGCTGGATGAAGAAGTTCGTAAACTTCACCCTAAAAACCGTTTCCTTGATACAGGATTCTATGACTACGATCCTGATATGGTTAAATAAAGTAAATAGATAGTTGAGAGAAGGAAGATGTAAACATTTCTTCTCTCAATTTTTCTTATTTCTTCACCATTTTCAAAAAATCAGCAGGCTAGGATGCCCTGTTTACTGGGATTTTAAGAAAAGTAACCTTCTCGAGTTTGAAAATTATACTATGTTTGCAGGTGCCAAATGGCCCTTTTTTTGGTATAATTTTTTATAATGAAAACGATTGGTAATCGCTATGTTGTGGTGGATTTAGAGGCAACTAGCACAGGTAGTAAGGCTAAAATTATCCAAGTGGGAATTGTTGTGATTGAGGATGGAAAAATCGTCGATCACTATACGACGGATGTCAATCCACATGAACCTTTGGATGCTCATATCAAAGAATTGACAGGATTGACAGACCAACGTCTGGCGCAAGCACCTGATTTTTCGCAAGTTGCCAGAAAAATTTTTGACTTGGTAGAGGATGGGATTTTTGTAGCCCATAATGTTCAGTTTGATGCCAATCTCTTGGCGGAAAATTTATTTTTCGAAGGATATGAGCTAAGAAATCCTCGTGTTGACACGGTCGAATTGGCTCAGGTCTTTTTCCCTGAACTGGAAAAATATAGTTTGCCGATTTTGTGTCAGGTATTAGGAATTCCTCTAAAACACGCTCACACAGCCCTTTCAGATGCCCAAGCTACTGCGGAATTACTCCTTTTTCTACGGGAAAAGATGGCCCAGCTTCCGAAAGGTCTCTTGGAACGCTTGCTGGAGATGGCTGACGCCCTCTTATATGAGTCTTACTTGGTTATTGAAGAAACTTATCGAAGTCAATCTATCCTGACTTCTCCAGACTTGGTCCAAGTTCAAGGACTGTATTTCAAGAAAACTACAGCTCCCCTGGAGCTACGAAAACTATCTCAAGATTTTTCTAAAAATATTTCTCTATTGAACCTTGAAGTGAGGGAGGAGCAAGAAAGTTTTGCTAAAGAGGTCGGTTTGCTATTGAAAGATGAGTCTGTCTCTCTGATTCAAGCACCGACAGGGATTGGGAAAACCTATGGCTATCTCTTACCCGCTTTATCTCAAACCAAAGAGCGTCAGATTGTCCTTAGTGTTCCGACAAAGATTCTTCAAAATCAAATCATGGAAGAAGAAGGTAAATGTCTCAAGGAAGTATTCCATACAGATATTCATTCTTTAAAGGGTCCACAAAATTACTTGAAGTTGGATGCCTTTTATCGTTCCTTGCAGGAAAATGATGAAAATCGGTTATTTAGACGCTTTAAAATGCAACTCTTGGTCTGGTTGACAGAGACAGAAACCGGGGATTTGGACGAGATTGGTCAACTCTACCGTTACCAACATTTTCTGACAGATCTTCGTCATGATGGGAATTTATCATCCAAGAGCTTATTTATGACGGAAGATTTCTGGAAACGTAGTCAAGAAAGAGCAGAGACTTGCAAGCTTTTAGTGACCAATCATGCCTATCTTGTAACCAGACTTGAAGATAATCCTGAATTTATCAGCGATCGTTTATTGATTATTGATGAAGTTCAAAAAGTTTTGTTGGCTCTAGAAAATCTGCTTCAAGAGACCTACGATATCCAGTCTATTATTGCTTTAGTTGATAAGGCTTTAGTAGGAGAAGAAAATAGGATTCAACAACGAATACTAGAAAGTATTCGCTTCGAGTGTCTTTACTTGATAGAACAATTTCAATCTGGAAAATCTCGGAAAAGTATCTTAGATTCTCTTGCTAATCTCCACCAGTATTTTTCAGAATTAGAGGTAGAAGGCTTTGAGGACCTGGTTCGCTATTTTACGGCTGAAGGTGATTACTGGCTTGAAGCAACTGAAACGAGTCAAAAGAAAATTCAGATTTCTTCTACAAAATCAGGCCGTATTCTTCTATCTTCCTTAATGCCTGATTCATGTCAAGTCTTGGGAGTGTCGGCCACTCTTGAGATTAGTCAGAGGGTTTCTTTGGCAGACCTTTTAGGCTATCCTGAAGCCAAATTTGTCAAGATTGAAGCTCATAAAAAACAGGATCAAGAAGTGGTCTTGGTCAAAGATTTTCCCCTGGTAACAGAAACCTCCTTAGAAGTTTATGCCCAAGAGGTGGCTGATTTGCTGATGGATGTTCAAGCTTTCCAACAACCGATTTTGGTTCTCTTTACTGCTAAAGACATGCTTCTAGCAGTATCGGATTTACTTCCAGTTAGCCATCTGGCCCAGTATAAAAATGGGGATGTTCATCAACTGAAGAAACGTTTTGAAAAAGGTGAACAACAAATCCTGCTTGGTGCAGCAAGTTTCTGGGAGGGAGTTGATTTTTCAAGTCATCCTTTTGTGATTCAAGTTGTACCGAGACTTCCTTTTCAAAATCCCCAAGAGCCCTTGACGAAAAAGATCAATCAGGAACTAATTCAAGAAGGGAAAAATGCCTTTTATGATTATCAATTGCCGATGGCTATTATTCGTTTAAAACAGGCTTTGGGAAGAAGTATGAGACGCGAACACCAACGTTCTTTAACCCTCATTCTGGATAGAAGAATTGTTGGAAAACGATACGGCAAACAAATAGTGAATTCTCTAGTAAAAGAAGCGACTGTTAAAACCGTCTCTCGATCCGAAGTTGATGAGGCTGTTGATAAATTTTTAAATGAACTTTGATAAATAGTATTGTATGAAAGTATAAGGTTAGTGTATATGAAACGTTCTCTCGACTCTAGAGTCGATTATAGTTTGCTATTGCCAGTATTTTTTCTACTGGTTATCGGCGTGGTGGCTATCTATATAGCTGTTAGTCATGATTATCCAAACAATATTCTGCCCATTTTAGGGCAGCAGGTCGCCTGGATTGCCTTGGGGCTTGTGATTGGCTTTGTGGTCATGCTCTTTAATACAGAATTTCTTTGGAAGGTGACCCCTTTTCTATATATGTTAGGCTTGGGACTCATGGTCTTGCCGATTGTCTTTTATAATCCAAGCTTAGTTGCATCAACGGGTGCCAAAAACTGGGTATCAATAAATGGAATTACCCTATTCCAACCGTCAGAATTTATGAAGATATCTTATATCCTCATGTTGGCTCGTGTCATTGTCCAATTTACAAAGAAACATAAGGAATGGCAACGTACAGTTCCGCTGGACTTTTTATTAATTTTTTGGATGATTGTCTTTACCATTCCAGTCCTCGTTCTTTTGGCACTTCAAAGTGACTTGGGGACGGCTTTGGTTTTTGTGGCCATCTTCTCAGGAATCGTCTTACTATCAGGGGTTTCTTGGAAAATTATTATTCCAGTATTTGTGACTGCTGTAACAGGAGTTGCTGGTTTCTTAGCCATTTTTATCAGTAAGGGCGGTCGTGCTTTTCTACATCAACTGGGAATGCCTACCTACCAAATCAATCGTATCTTGGCTTGGCTCAATCCATTTGACTTTGCCCAAACAACCACTTACCAACAGGCTCAAGGACAAATTGCCATTGGAAGTGGTGGCTTATTTGGTCAAGGTTTTAATGCTTCGAATCTGCTTATTCCAGTTCGTGAGTCGGATATGATTTTCACGGTGATCGCAGAAGATTTTGGCTTTATTGGTTCCGTTCTTGTTATTGCTCTTTATCTTATGCTGATTTACCGTATGTTGAAGATTACTCTTAAATCAAATAATCAGTTCTACACCTATATTTCCACAGGTTTGATTATGATGTTGCTCTTCCATATCTTTGAGAATATCGGTGCCGTGACAGGCTTGCTTCCTTTGACTGGGATTCCCTTGCCTTTTATTTCGCAAGGAGGATCGGCTATTATCAGTAACTTGATTGGTGTTGGCTTGCTTTTATCGATGAGTTATCAAACCAATCTAGCTGAAGAAAAGAGTGGAAAAGTCCGATTCAAGCGGAAAAAGGTTGTATTAAAACGAATCAAATAAGGAGAAAATCATGGTTAAAGTAGCTGTTATGTTAGCTCAGGGCTTTGAAGAAATTGAAGCTTTGACAGTTGTAGATGTCTTGCGTCGTGCAAATATTACTTGTGATATGGTTGGTTTTGAGGAGCAAGTGACGGGTTCGCATGCAATCCAAGTAAGTGCAGATCGTGTCTTTGATGGTGATTTATCAGACTATGACATGATTGTTCTTCCTGGAGGAATGCCTGGTTCTGCACATTTGCGCGATAATCAGGCCTTGATTCAAGAGTTGCAAAGTTTCGAGCAAGAAGGGAAGAAACTGGCGGCCATTTGTGCAGCGCCAATTGCCCTCAATCAAGCAGGAGTATTGAAAAACAAGAAGTTTACTTGCTATGATGGCGTTCAAGAGCAAATCCTTGATGGTCAATACGTCAAGGAAACAGTAGTGGTAGATGGTCATTTGACAACCAGTCGAGGTCCCTCGACAGCTCTTGCCTTTGCCTACGAGTTGGTGGACCAACTAGGAGGAGACGCAGAGAGTTTACGAACAGGAATGCTCTATCGAGACGTCTTTGGTAAAAATCAATAAAACGGGAGTTAACCTCTCGTTTTTTTATGTGGAAAACTCAGGGAAATCATCGCTTTTTCCATAAAAAAATGCTATAATGAAGGGTATGAAATATCACGATTATATCTGGGATTTAGGTGGAACTTTACTAGATAATTATGAAACTTCAACAGCTGCATTTGTTGAAACATTGGCACTGTATGGTATCAGACAAGATCATGACAGTGTCTATCAAGCTTTGAAGGTTTCTACTGATTTTGCAATTGAGACATTCGCTCCCAACTTAGAGCATTTTTTAGAAAAGTACAAGGAAAATGAAGCCAGAGAGCTTGAACACCCGATTTTATTTGATGGAGTTTCTGACTTATTGGAGGATATTTCAAATCAAGGTGGGCGTCATTTTTTGGTCTCTCATCGAAATGATCAGGTCTTGGAAATTTTAGAAAAAACCTCCATAGCAACTTATTTTACGGAAGTAGTGACTTCTAACTCAGGCTTTAAGAGAAAACCAGATCCTGAGTCTATGATTTATTTAAGAGAGAAGTATCAGATTGATTCTGGGCTTGTCATTGGTGATCGGCCGATTGATATCGAAGCAGGTCAAGCTGCAGGATTGGATACCCACTTGTTTACCAGTATCGTGAATTTAAGACAAGTATTAGACATGTAAGAAAAAGGAATAAGATGACAGAAGAAATCAAAAATCTGCAGGCACAGGATTATGATGCCAGTCAAATTCAAGTTTTAGAGGGCTTAGAGGCTGTTCGTATGCGTCCAGGGATGTATATCGGGTCAACCTCAAAAGAAGGTCTTCACCATCTAGTCTGGGAAATCGTTGATAACTCAATCGACGAGGCCTTGGCAGGATTTGCCAGCCATATTCAAGTTTTTATTGAGCCAGATGATTCGATTACTGTTGTCGATGATGGGCGTGGTATCCCAGTCGATATTCAGGAAAAAACAGGTCGACCAGCCGTTGAGACTGTCTTTACTGTCCTTCACGCTGGAGGAAAGTTTGGCGGTGGTGGCTACAAGGTCTCAGGTGGTCTTCACGGAGTGGGGTCTTCAGTAGTTAATGCTCTTTCCACTCAGTTAGATGTTCATGTCCACAAAAACGGTAAGATTCATTACCAAGAATACCGTCGTGGTCATGTTGTCGCAGACCTTGAGGTGGTTGGAGATACGGATAAAACGGGAACAACAGTTCACTTCACACCAGACCCAGAAATCTTCACTGAAACAACAACCTTTGATTTTGATAAATTAAATAAGCGTATTCAAGAATTGGCCTTTCTAAATCGTGGTCTTCGAATCTCTATCACAGATAAGCGCGAAGGTTTGGAACAAACCAAGCATTACCATTATGAAGGTGGGATTGCTAGCTACGTTGAATATATCAATGAGAATAAGGATGTTATCTTTGATACACCAATCTACACCGATGGTGAGATGGATGATATCACAGTCGAAGTAGCTATGCAATACACAACTGGTTACCATGAAAACGTCATGAGTTTCGCCAACAATATTCATACCCATGAAGGTGGAACGCATGAACAAGGTTTCCGTACGGCACTAACTCGCGTTATCAACGATTATGCTCGCAAAAATAAGTTACTGAAAGACAATGAAGACAACTTAACAGGGGAAGATGTCCGCGAAGGATTAACTGCAGTTATCTCAGTTAAACACCCAAATCCACAGTTTGAAGGGCAAACCAAGACCAAACTGGGGAACAGCGAAGTGGTCAAGATTACCAATCGCCTCTTCAGTGATGCCTTCTCTGATTTCCTCATGGAAAATCCACAGATTGCCAAACGTATCGTGGAAAAAGGGATTTTAGCTGCTAAGGCTCGTGTGGCTGCCAAGCGTGCGCGTGAAGTCACTCGTAAAAAATCTGGTTTGGAAATTTCCAACCTTCCAGGGAAACTAGCAGACTGTTCTTCTAACAATCCTGCGGAAACAGAACTCTTCATCGTCGAAGGAGACTCGGCTGGTGGATCAGCCAAATCTGGTCGTAACCGTGAATTCCAGGCTATCCTTCCAATTCGCGGTAAGATTTTGAATGTTGAAAAGGCCAGCATGGATAAGATTCTCGCTAACGAAGAAATTCGTAGTCTTTTTACAGCCATGGGAACAGGATTTGGCGCAGAATTTGATGTTTCAAAAGCTCGGTACCAAAAACTCGTTTTGATGACCGATGCCGATGTCGATGGGGCCCACATTCGTACCCTCCTTTTAACCTTGATTTATCGTTATATGAAACCAATCCTAGAAGCTGGTTATGTTTATATTGCCCAACCACCAATCTATGGTGTCAAGGTTGGAAGCGAGATTAAAGAATACATTCAGCCAGGTGCAGATCAAGAAATCAAACTCCAAGAAGCTTTAGCCCGTTATAGTGAAGGTCGTACCAAACCAACCATTCAGCGCTATAAAGGTCTGGGTGAAATGGATGATCATCAGTTATGGGAAACAACCATGGATCCTGAACATCGCTTGATGGCCAGAGTTTCTGTGGATGATGCTGCAGAAGCAGATAAAATCTTTGATATGTTGATGGGAGATCGAGTAGAGCCTCGTCGTGAGTTTATCGAAGAAAATGCTGTC
Organism: bacterium; assembly: GCA_905221085.1. Classification (GTDB taxonomy): domain Bacteria; phylum Bacillota; class Bacilli; order Lactobacillales; family Streptococcaceae; genus Streptococcus. The sequence continues at coordinate 58,192 of CAJNBT010000004.1, read as the reverse complement.
TATAGTACACTTGATGTCTAAAAAATAGGGAGAAGTAGTTCCCTTGGTATAAAAAATATGATATAATCGTTACGATTGTTTCAAGTAAAAAAGGAGTTTAATATGTCTGCTAGCCTAGTAATTTATTTGATAATTGCAGTTGCAGTTTTATTGGTCATTGCTTATGCTATCGCAATCTATGTAAGGAAACGCAATGAAAGTAAACTAGCAATTTTAGAAGAGAAAAAAGAAGAACTGTACAATCTTCCAGTTAATGATGAAGTTGAAGCTGTAAAAAATATGCACTTGATTGGACAAAGTCAGGTGACTTTCCGTGAATGGAATCAAAAATGGGTTGATTTATCTCTTAATTCTTTTGCCGATATCGAAAATAATCTTTTCGAGGCAGAAGGCTACAATAACTCATTCCGTTTTTTCAAGGCCAGTCATCAAATTGACCAAATCGAGAGTCAAATTACCTTGATTGAAGAAGATATTGCGGCAATTCGCAATGCCTTGGCAGATTTGGAGAAACAAGAGTCTAAAAATAGTGGACGTGTTCTTCATACCTTGGACTTATTTGAAGAGTTACAACACAGAGTTGCTGATCATTCTGAAGAATATGGACAAGGCTTATCTGAAATTGAAAAACAATTGGAAAATATCCAATCAGAGTTTTCTCAGTTTGTAACTTTAAATTCGTCTGGAGATCCAGTAGAAGCAGCTGTGATTTTGGATAATGCGGAAAATCATATTTTAGCTTTAACGCATATTGTTGATCGTATACCAGCAATTGTAGCGACATTATCTAAAGACCTACCTGATCAACTGGAAGATTTAGAAGATGGCTACCGTAAGCTTTTAGATGCTAATTATCATTTTGCTGAAACGGATATTGAAGCGCGTTTCCAACTGCTTTATGAAGCTCTCAAGAAAAATCATGAGAATATTGCGAAACTAGAATTGGATAATGCAGAGTACGAAAATACTCAAATCCAAGAAGAGATTAATGCACTTTATGATATCTTTACAAGAGAAATTGCGGCACAGAAAGTAGTAGAAGGTTTAGTAGCAACACTTCCTACTTATCTGCAGCACATGAAGGAAAATAATGCTTTATTGATAGAAGACATTGAGCGTTTGAGTAAAAACTATTTACTTTCTGAGTCGGATGCAAGTCATGTTCGTCGTTTACAGTCCGAATTAGAAAGCTTTGAGACTGCTATTATTGAAGCGATTTCGGATCAGGATGAAGCAACTCAAGCATATTCAATTCTTGAAGAAAAACTTGAATCTCTGCAGGAAAATCTTAAAGAGATTGAAGATGAACAAATTGCAGTTAGTGAGCGTCTTGCACGAGTTGAGAAAGATGATATCAATGCACGTCAAAAGGCAAATGTATATGTTAATCGTCTCCATACAATCAAGAGATATATGGAAAAACGGAACCTACCTGGTATTCCACAAACTTTCTTGAAGTTATTCTTTACAGCAAGTAATAATACGGAAGATCTAATGGCTGAATTAGAGCAAAACTTAGTCAATATAGAATCAGTTAACCGTATTCTTGAAATTGCAACGAAGGATATGGAAGAGCTTGAGACGGAAACTTATAATATTGTACAGTATGCAACCTTGACAGAACAACTATTGCAATATTCTAACCGCTACCGCTCATTTGATGAACGCATTCAAGAAGCCTTTAATGAAGCTTTAGATATTTTTGAGAAAGAATTTGATTATCGCGCTTCGTTTGACAAGATTTCTCAAGCATTGGAAGTGGCAGAGTCTGGTGTAACCAACCGCTTTGTTACCTCATATGAGAAAACACGTGAAACAATTCGTTTCTAAAATAATAAAAAGATTTGATTGTGTGAGAAGCAGAATCAAATCTTTTTTATAGTTGTGGGGAGATTTACTTCATTTTCTCCTGAGATTGAGTTTCTGCCCAGCCGATTTATCCACCACCTCAAAACAGTGCTTTGAGAAACCATTGCCTAGCTTCCTAGTTTGCTCTTTGATTTTTCATTGATTAGCAATAGACTTCAAAATTATAAAAACGCATAATAGCAGATGTAGAAAATCTTGCTACTATGCGTTTTATTATGGAAAGACTTACTGTATTTTTTCTCAAATCGAGTTTTTACTCAACTTCTTTATTTGATTGGAATAGAAATCCCAATTAATTTTTCTGAGTAGAGTGTTTTGATATTGCCCTCATCAATAGAATCCTTATCAATTTTACGTTTCAAGAAAAACTCTTGGATGGCTTCGATTTCAGTTTCTCGAATAGTACGGTGTTTATTTGAGATGAGGATTTCATAGTGAAGCGGAGCTTGGGTAAAAATAACATCTGTATTTCCAGCAGAATAGACCTCAACAAGGGTTGCATCTGTACTCTCTAGCTGGCCTTTTACAAGTTGCGAGTGTGAGTTTGTCGTATTGATAAGCTTCATAATATTTCCTCCGATTTTCTAATTCTATTATAGCATTTTTTGAATAAAGTAGCTTGGTTTAGTCAATCTTATGCTGTTTTTTCCAAGATTGGATGGCCCATTTATGGCTACCACGTTTAAGATTTTCAATAGCCTCGTCGATAGGGAACCAGGCAATATGATTAAAATCTTCTAGTGGTTTTTGAACTTTCTTGAAAGAAGTCGCTTCATAGAGGTAGGCAGGATTGTAGTAGTAGGTATCGCGGTGACGAGAGTAGAAATATTCGTCAGCTTGTCCGTAATAGACACCAATTTCAGCTGTGAATCCAAGCTCTTCAATCAATTCACGTTTTAGGGCTTCCTGTTGATTTTCCCCTGCTTCAATTTCGCCACCTGGTAAGAACCAAGCGCCATTAGGCGCTTGAACAAGAACAATTTGTTTTTGTTCAGCATCTGGAATAACCGCATATACACCGTAACGTGAAACATAGTCTGTATTCGCTTTTTTTTCTCCGAAAGTTGGGTTTGCCATTGCATTTTCCTCATTATCTAGTATCGTTATTATTATCATAATGGACAAAGGTCGAGCTGTCAAGAAATTACAGTTATTTTAGTAAAAAAGAAGCAGAAACATTTCATTTTCTACTCCTTTTTTATAGAATTTATTTGGCTCTATAATATTTGTAGTGGGTAAATCCCCTATGGATATTATGGAGCCTATTTTTGTGTAGAAAAAAAGTCCCATAAGATCTATAATGAAAAGCGACAAAACCATCATTAGAAAGAATTCTATGGAACAGTTATATTTTATCACAAAACTACTCGATATTAAAGACCCAAATATCCAAATTATAGATATCGTTAATAGGGATACTCACAAAGAAATCATCGCTAAATTGGATTATGAGACTCCATATTGTCCTGATTGCGGAAGTCTAATGAAGAAATATGACTTTCAAAAACCGTCTAAGGTTCCTTACCTTGAAACGACTGGTATGCCTACTAGAATTCTCCTTAGAAAGCGTCGATTCAAGTGCTATCAGTGCTCGAAAATGATGGTAGCTGAGACTTCTCTCGTCAAGAAGAATCACCAAATCCCTCGTATCATCAACCAAAAGATTGCCCAGAAGCTAATTGAGAAGACTTCTATGACCGATATTGCCCATCAGCTGTCTATTTCAACTTCAACTGTTATTCGCAAGCTCAATGACTTCTGTTTTAAGTCTGATTTTTCTTACCTCCCTGAGATTATGTCCTGGGACGAATATGCCTTCACTAAGGGAAAGATGAGTTTCATTGCTCAAGATTTTGATAAGCTCAATATTATCACTGTTCTTGAGGGTAGAACACAAACTATCATAAGAAATCATTTTCTGCGCTACAATCGCTCTGTTCGTTGTCAGGTGAAAATCATTACGATGGATATGTTTAGTCCTTACTATGACTTGGCTAAACATCTTTTTCCGTATGCCAAAATCGTTCTAGATCGCTTCCACATTGTACAACATCTTAGCCGTGCTATGAGTCGTGTTCGTGTCCAAATCATGAAGCAATTTGAGCGAAAATCTCATGAATATAAGGCTATCAAGCGCTACTGGAAACTCATTCAACAGGATAGCCGTAAACTGAGTGATAAGCGATTTTATCGCCCTACTTTTCGCATGCACTTAACCAATAAAGAGATTATAGACAAGCTTTTGAGCTATTCAGAAGACTTGAAACACCACTATCATCTCTATCAACTTTTGCTTTTTCACTTTCAGAATAAGGAACTGGAGAAATTTTTCGGACTCATTGAGGAAAATCTAAAGAAAGTTCATCCTCTTTTTAAGACTGTCTTTAAAACCTTTCTAAAGGACAAAGAGAAAATCGTCAATGCCCTTCAGTTACCCTATTCAAACGCCAAACTGGAAGCAACCAATAATCTTATCAAACTTATCAAGCGCAATGCCTTTGGTTTTCGGAACTTTGAAAACTTCAAAAAACGGATTTTTATCGCTCTGAACATCAAAAAAGAAAGGACAAATTTCGTCCTTTCTCGAGCTTAGCTTTTCTTCAACCCACTACAGTTGACAAAGAGCCATTTATTTTTCTTTTTCAGAAGTTTTTACTTCAGCTTTTTTGGCAGATTTGATTTGAATCTTGCCCTTGCTGGTCATAACTGCCTTGAGGTTTTTTTCGCTTGGATTTTCAAGGTAGAAGTCAGTGATTGCGTCCTCAATATAGTCTTGAATAGTACGACGAAGTGGGCGTGCTCCCATTTTTGGATCATAACCGAGGTCAACCAATTTTTCCTTGACCTTGTCAGTTACATCCAAATGAATGTTGTTGCTAGAAAGACGTTTGTTAACATCTGCTAGCATAAGCTCGACAATCTGAAGGAGGTTATCCTTGCTGAGAGCCTTAAATTCGATAATACCATCAAAACGGTTCATAAACTCTGGGCTAAAGAAGTTACCGAGTTCACCGAGAACAGAATTGGTACGTCCTTCTCTAGCAGCCCCAAATCCAACGCTGGCTTCTGCCTTACCTGTACCTGCATTTGAAGTCATGATGATGATGGCGTCCTTGAAGCTAACGGTACGTCCCTGCCCATCTGTCAAACGACCATCGTCCAAGACCTGGAGGAACATATGCATAACATCTGGGTGAGCTTTTTCCACTTCATCCAAGAGAATAAGAGAATATGGATTGCGGCGAACTTTTTCAGTTAATTGCCCAGCCTCATCGTAGCCAACATAACCTGGAGGGGCACCGACTAACTTAGCAACGCTGTGTTTTTCCATGTATTCACTCATGTCAAATCGAATCATGCTGTCAGCAGAACCAAAGAGTTCGATAGCTAGTTGTTTGGAAAGTTCTGTCTTACCGACACCGGTTGGGCCGACAAATAAGAAGCTTCCAATTGGGCGGTTAGGCGTACCGAGACCGACACGATTACGGCGAATAGCTTTTGCAATCTTATCAACAGCATCGTCTTGCCCAATAACATGAGACTTGAGGTCTTCAGCTAGATGGATGAGTTGAGATTGTTCTTTCTCTTTCAAATCCCCAACAGGGATGTTGGTTTTCTGCTCGATAATGTGTTCAATTGTTTTCTCACTGATGATAGGAGTATCTTGGTCAGTAACCTTTTTCTTTTGCATTTCCTTATACTTGGCAATTTGATCGCGGAAGTAGGCAGCTTTTTCAAAATCTTCCTCTCGTGTAGCTTGAGATTTGAGATTTTCAGCTTCAATCAAGCGTTGATCAATCACTTTAGGATCTACAAAATTCAAGGTCAAATTCATCTTAGAACCGGCTTCATCTAGGAGATCAATAGCTTTGTCAGGCAAGAAGCGATCTTGTATGTAGCGATTGGAAAGAGTTGCAGCTGCTTCAATTGCGGCATCGGTATATTGAACGTGGTGGTAGTCTTCGTATTTCTTTTGAATACCTTTGAGGATAGTAATTGTTTCTTCCACGGTTGGTTCATCTACCTTCACAGGCTGCATACGACGTTCTAGGGCAGCATCTTTTTCAATGATACGGTATTCATTGAGGGTAGTAGCACCGACCAATTGTAGTTCCCCACGAGCAAGGGCTGGCTTGAGGATATTTCCTGCATCCATATTGCCATCGCCTGCAGAACCAGCACCGACAATTTCATGGATTTCATCGATAAAGAGAATGATGTCCTCACGTTTGCGAATTTCTTCCATGAGTTTTTGCATGCGTTCTTCAAATTGTCCACGGATACCCGTTCCTTGAACCAAGCTAACTACATCCAGACGGATGACTTGTTTACCTTGGAGTTTATGTGGAACATCGCCATCAACGATTTTCTGAGCTAGACCCTCGACAACGGCAGTTTTTCCGACACCTGGTTCACCGATAAGGACAGGATTATTCTTGGTTCTGCGATTGAGAATTTCGATGACACGGATAATCTCATCGTCGCGCCCAATAACTGGGTCAATATCTCCACGACGGGCAATTTCAGTTACGTTGATACCAAATTCTTCCAGCAGACCTTTTTCTTGGCTTGGTGGCGGAGTTTGAGCAGGTCCACGATTTTGGGAACCATAACCGCCGTTTCCACCGTAACCTCCACCTGATTGGGTTGGGGGAGTCGGAGGAGTATTGTTAGAAGGCCTGAAATTGTTTAGGTCATTGAAGAAATCACCAAAGGGATCAAAGTCACGATTGTTCAGATCAGTCATACCTTTAAAGAGGCTATTGTTAGGATCTGTCTTGATAATCTTATAGCAGTTTTGACAGAGGTCAATTTGTTTTTGCTTTCCATTGAGATTGGTATAAAGATGAATTGTTGAGTCATTGATTTTACAGTTTTGACAAAGCATACATCTACCTCATTTCTTTCTTTAGCTTGGCCCGTCCAAAGGTCAATAATAGTCAAATTTCTATACTATCATTATAACAGGATTGGACCGTAAAGCAAGTAAAAAGATTGCAGCTTTGAGAAGTTGTTACAATGAAAATCTTTGTAAATTTGGACTATAAAAAAATCCTATTTGTGAGACAAAAAGGATTTTGGTTAGACATGCAGGGGAATCCCAGCTTGTTTTAGATTAGTAGAGGAGTTCGTAAATCTCCATTGCGATCAAGTCAATGCTGTCAAAAGTATAAGTTTCGCGAGCTTCTACATCACGAAGGGTAAAGATTGATCCGTTTTCTTCGTCGTGGCTGTATGCAACTTCTGCAACAACAACTCCTTCGCGTTCAAAATTACGTTTTAAATTTCCGCCGTCTTTTGCCATTGCTTCAAGGCGGTTGATGATTCTAACCAAATGTGATTCCATTTTGATTCTCCTTCATTTCTTATCGTTACTATTTTACCATAAAGGAGGCCAACTTGACTAGAAAAAACTAAGATTTCTCGCTAATTCTACTAGTTTAAAGTTTTTTTGAATAAATTGGATAAAAGGTTTGAATTTTAATTCAATACATGTTATAATCATACAGTATTCTATTTTAGAAAGCAGTGTGACTATGAATTTTTCTTTTTTACCCAAGTATTTACCTTATTTTAACTATGGGGCTGTGGTGACGGTTCTCATTTCTATCTGCGTTGTCTTTTTGGGAACTATTTTGGGTGTTGTCTTGGCTTTTGGGCAACGTTCAAAGTTTAAACCGCTTGTTTGGCTCGCCAACTTGTACGTTTGGATTTTCCGTGGGACACCGATGATGGTTCAGATTATGATTGCCTTTGCCCTTATGCATATCAATGCTCCGACTATTCAGGTTGGGATTTTGGGTGTTGATCTTTCTCGTCTGATTCCAGGGATTTTGATTATCTCTATGAACAGCGGTGCTTATGTTTCTGAGACTGTTCGTGCTGGGATTAATGCGGTGCCTAAGGGGCAGTTAGAGGCGGCTTATTCGCTAGGAATTCGTCCTAAAAATGCCATGCGCTATGTGATTTTGCCACAAGCAATCAAAAATATTTTGCCAGCATTGGGGAACGAATTTATCACCATTATCAAGGATAGCTCCCTCTTATCAGCTATTGGTGTCATGGAGTTGTGGAACGGGGCTACAACAGTTTCTACAACAACCTATCTACCTTTGACACCACTTTTATTTGCAGCCTTATACTACTTGATTATGACCTCTATTTTGACCGTAGCATTGAAAGCTTTTGAAAAACGTATGGGACAAGGAGATAAGAAATAATGACAGAAACCTTGATAAAAATCGAAAATTTACATAAATCATTTGGAAAGAATGAAGTATTGAAGGGCATCAATCTCGAGATTAAAAGAGGCGAAGTTGTCGTTATCATCGGTCCTTCAGGAAGCGGGAAATCTACCTTGCTTCGCTCTATGAATTTGTTGGAAGAAGCAAGCAAGGGGAAGGTTATCTTTGAGGGAGTCGATATTACGGACAAGAAGAATGACCTCTTTGCCATGCGTGAGAAGATGGGCATGGTTTTCCAACAATTTAACCTCTTTCCTAATATGACTGTGATGGAAAATATTACCTTGTCACCTATCAAGACCAAAGGTGAAAGCAAGGCAGTTGCTGAGAAGAGAGCCCAAGAGCTTTTGGAAAAAGTTGGTTTGCCAGATAAGGCAACTGCTTATCCACAGAGTTTGTCAGGTGGGCAGCAACAGCGGATTGCTATTGCGCGTGGGTTGGCCATGAAACCAGATGTTTTGCTCTTTGACGAGCCGACTTCAGCCTTAGACCCTGAGATGGTTGGAGAAGTTCTTGCTGTTATGCAAGATTTAGCCAAGTCAGGAATGACCATGGTTATCGTAACACATGAGATGGGATTTGCTCGTGAGGTGGCAGATCGTGTCATCTTTATGGCAGACGGTGTGGTTGTTGAAGACGGAACACCTGAACAGATTTTTGAACAAACCCAAGAACAACGGACTAAGGACTTCTTGAGTAAGGTTTTATAAGTTAGCTTTGTTTAGCTATTTGTAGCCAACTTTACATATAAAATATAGATTAATGAAAAGCTCGAACTGAGCTTTTTCTTATAGTTTGAAACTATAAGATAGCCTAGGAAAGAAGTGTTAGAGGGTACTAGCAGTTTTTGGTATAATGGAAGATATTTGAAAGAAAAGAGAAGTGATATGACACAGATTATTGATGGGAAAGCTTTAGCGGCCAAATTGCAGGGGCAGTTGGCTGAAAAGACTGCAAAATTAAAGGAAGAAACAGGTCTAGTACCTGGTTTGGTAGTGATTTTGGTTGGGGACAATCCAGCTAGCCAAGTCTACGTTCGCAACAAGGAGAGGTCAGCTCTTGCGGCTGGTTTTCGTAGCGAAGTAGTGCGAGTTCCAGAGACCATTAGTCAAGAGGAATTGTTAGACTTGATTGCTAAATACAATCAAGATCCAGCTTGGCATGGGATTTTGGTCCAGTTGCCCTTACCAAAACACATTGATGAAGAGGCAGTTTTATTATCTATTGACCCAGAAAAGGATGTGGATGGTTTTCATCCGCTTAACATGGGACGCCTTTGGTCTGGTCATCCAGTCATGATTCCTTCGACACCTGCAGGAATTATGGAAATGTTTCATGAATATGGGATTGAACTAGAAGGTAAAAATGCGGTCGTTATCGGTCGTTCCAATATCGTTGGAAAACCTATGGCCCAGCTTCTTTTGGCAAAGAATGCGACAGTAACCTTGACCCATTCACGCACCCATAATCTTGCTAAGGTGGCTGCAAAAGCGGATATTCTTGTGGTCGCAATCGGCCGTGCCAAGTTTGTGACTGCTGATTTTGTCAAACCAGGTGCGGTTGTCATTGACGTTGGGATGAATCGTGATGAAAATGGTAAGCTCTGTGGGGATGTGGATTATGAGGCAGTTGCCCCACTTGCTAGCCATATTACGCCAGTTCCTGGAGGTGTAGGTCCTATGACCATTACTATGCTGATGGAGCAAACTTATCAAGCAGCACTTCGGACATTGGATAGAAAATAAGAGAAAATTCGCTGAAGAGAGTGTATTTTCTATAGCTATATCTGAAATGGCAGAAATGAGTATTAAATTTTAGATATAAGATTACCAAAGGAGGCCTGCGCCTCCTTTTTGTTGTATAATGGAGTGAGGTGATTAGATGATTTTAAAAATTCGTAATGGGGAATATAGTTTACAATGGGATGGAATATACTACTTAGCACTAATTGATTATCCAAATATTCAAGAGTGGGAATTAGAAAAAATTGCTAAATTTATAGCTTACGAAAAACTTCATAAACGTCAAACAAGTATTGAGTGTGCTGATTCTTGTTTAAAAAAAGAAATTTTAGATTACATCTGTCAGCATCCCTTTCTGCCACCATTTACCCCTACAGATAAAAGAGTAGCCTCGACTTATGATCTACATAAGAGGTTAGTGACTTCAGACTACTGTAGTCATACTACGACTATAGATGCAGCGATTTCTATCTTTAAAACAGGTCAGCTCTTATCTGCTGTGAAAGCCTTTGGGCGAGATGCTGAGGAGTTGGTTTTGGATAGTAGAAATGCTGCATCGGATCCGATAGATTATTTTGACTATGTCATGTTAGGGTGGTCAAATACAAGTTCTGGTTATCGATTAGCGATGGAGCGTTTATTAGGTCGAGCTCCTTCAGAGAAAGAATTACAAGACAAGTTTATTCCTGGAGTGAGTTTTCATTTTATCTATACAGATTTGATTAAAGTTACTGGTTATATTTTTGATGGCTATCATGTTGCAAAAATTAAGGATATGTTGAATTTATTTAGTGAGTTGTATATTTGCATTATTCCAACTCATAATAAGAGCCAATTTGAAAATATTATTCCAAGTCAATTACTAGATAGGGTATATTATCTTGACCATGATGGAGAAGGTTTGGAAGAGTGGGCTAAAAAAGTGTATCGGATTGTCTTAAAACAATCAGGTAAAGGATAGTTGAGGAAAAAACGATGAAAGTGATTGATCAAACCTTACTAGAAAAAGTCATTATTGAACGTTCTCGTACAAGTCATAAAGGAGACTACGGTCGTCTACTGTTGCTGGGTGGGACTTATCCTTATGGTGGTGCCATCATCATGGCTGCTTTGGCAGCTGTAAAAAGCGGTGCAGGATTGGTGACCGTTGGAACGGACAGGGAAAATATTTCAGCTCTGCACAGCCATTTACCTGAGGCTATGGCCTTTTCTCTTCAAGACCAGCACTTGTTAAAAGAGCAATTGGAGAAGGCAGAAGTTGTCTTGTTGGGGCCTGGTTTACGAGACGATGCTTTTGGAGAAAATCTAGTAAAACAAGTCTTTGCTAATTTAAGCCAAAATCAGATTTTGATTGTAGATGGTGGTGCCCTGACCATTCTTGCTAGAACAAGTTTGTCATTTCCATCTAACCAGCTTATCCTAACTCCCCACCAAAAAGAATGGGAAAAGTTGTCTGGTATTGCTATTGAAAAGCAAAACGAAGATGCAACGGCTAGTGCCCTAACTTCCTTCCCTCAAGGAACAATTTTGGTAGAGAAAGGTCCAGCTACTCGTATTTGGCAAACTGGCCAATCTGATTATTACCAGTTACAGGTTGGCGGTCCCTATCAGGCGACTGGGGGAATGGGAGATACACTGGCTGGGATGATTGCAGGATTTGCAGGCCAGTTTAAACAAGCCAGTCTCTACGAGCGTGTGATAGTAGCGACCCATCTTCATTCAGCAATAGCCCAAGAATTATCTCAAGAACATTATGTGGTCTTGCCGACGGAAATCAGCAGGCATCTTCCCAAAGTAATGAAAAAAATATCTCAAAATAGGCTGGTCTAGAATTTAATTTGAGTGGGAAATTTAGAAAAATTTTCTAAGATAAAACGCATACTATCAAGTTTTTTATACCTGATAATATGCGTTTTTATAATTTTGAAATCTCTTTGATTTTGTATACTCATTTCAATAATCAGATTTATTTTAAATCCAAACCTTTTCCTTCAACTTCGATAGGCTGTTGAAAAAATTTTAAAGAACTTTACTTTGCCAAATATATTTTCTACCTTATTCATATCTCTACGTTATCGCTTTTTGTATCGCAGGAAGTCAATTATGAGAAATTTGGGAAAAGATAGTTCAAATGGAAAAAGAAACGGAAATAATTTTATAATAATGAACGTTCTTGTTTAATTGCTTTTTTTATTCATTTTATAAATTTTTAAAAATGATAATAAAGAATTTCTGAAATGAAAATATTTTCAATCTCATTTTCTTGTTTTAATGTTACCGAAAATAGAATATTTGATGTTTCCAACTTTTGAATAATAAAGGTATACATGATATAATGAAAGTAGCTCTCTAATGGAGGTGTTTGAGTGGAAAATCTGAAGAAAATGGCAGGTATCAAGGCTGCTGAGTTTGTCAATGATGGTATGGTTGTCGGGCTGGGAACGGGTTCTACTGCCTATTATTTTGTCGAAGAAATCGGTCGTCGTATCAAGGAAGAAGGCTTGCAGATTACAGCTGTAACGACTTCTAGTGTGACCAGTAAACAGGCTGAAGGACTTAATATCCCGCTCAAGTCTATTGACCAAGTAGACTTTGTCGATGTGACAGTCGACGGGGCGGATGAAGTGGATAGGCAGTTTAACGGAATCAAAGGCGGCGGTGGTGCCCTTCTCATGGAGAAGATTGTAGCAACGCCCTCAAAAGAATACATTTGGGTGGTGGATGAAAGCAAGTTGGTCGAGAAACTGGGTGCTTTTAAATTGCCAGTAGAAGTGGTTCAGTATGGCGCAGAACAGATTTTTCGTCGTTTTGAGCGAGCTGGCTACAAACCAAGTTTCCGTGAAAAAGACGGCCAACGTTTTGTGACCGATATGCAGAATTTTATCATTGACCTTGCCTTGGATGTCATTGAAGATCCAATTGCTTTCGGACAAGAACTGGACCATGTCGTTGGTGTTGTGGAGCACGGTTTATTCAACCAAATGGTGGATAAGGTCATCGTTGCTGGACGAGATGGAGTTCAGATTTTAACTTCAAACAAAGGAAAATAGGAGGAGATACACTATGTCAAAATTTAATCGTATTCACTTGGTGGTACTAGATTCTGTAGGAATCGGTGCTGCACCAGATGCTAATAACTTTGTCAATGCAGGTGTTCCAGATGGAGCTTCTGACACACTGGGACACATTTCAAAAACAGTTGGTCTGAATGTCCCAAACATGGCTAAAATCGGTCTTGGAAATATTCCTCGCGAAACGCCTTTGAAGACTGTAGCGGCGGAAAGCAATCCAACAGGATATGCAACAAAATTGGAAGAAGTATCTCTTGGTAAGGATACTATGACTGGACACTGGGAAATCATGGGACTCAACATTACTGAGCCCTTCGATACTTTCTGGAACGGATTCCCAGAAGAAATCCTGACAAAAATCGAAGAATTTTCAGGACGTAAGGTCATTCGTGAAGCTAACAAACCTTACTCAGGTACAGCTGTTATCGATGATTTTGGACCACGTCAAATGGAAACTGGAGAGTTGATTATCTATACTTCAGCTGACCCTGTTTTGCAAATTGCTGCTCACGAAGATATTATCTCTTTGGATGAATTGTACCGTATTTGTGAATACGCGCGTTCGATTACCCTTGAGCGTCCTGCCCTTCTAGGTCGTATCATTGCCCGTCCATATGTTGGTGAACCAGGTAAGTTCACTCGTACAGCAAATCGTCGTGACTTGGCTGTATCACCATTTGCACCGACTGTTTTGGATAAATTGAACGAAGCTGGTATCGATACTTATGCCGTTGGTAAAATCAACGATATCTTTAACGGAGCTGGTATCAATCATGACATGGGCCACAACAAGTCAAACAGCCACGGAATTGATACACTATTGAAGGCCATGGGACTTGCTGAGTTTGAAAAAGGATTCTCTTTCACAAACTTGGTTGACTTTGATGCCCTTTACGGCCACCGTCGTAATGCTCACGGTTACCGTGATTGCTTGCATGAGTTTGATGAACGCTTACCTGAAATTATCGCTGCCATGAGAGAGAATGACCTTCTCTTGATTACTGCGGACCATGGAAATGACCCAACCTATGCAGGAACAGACCACACTCGCGAATATATTCCACTTTTAGCTTACAGCCCTAGCTTTAAGGGAAATGGTGTCATTCCAGTTGGACATTTTGCAGATATCTCAGCAACAGTTGCGGATAACTTTGGTGTTGAAACTGCCATGATTGGTGAAAGTTTCTTAGATAAATTGGTATAAGATGACGCGATATGCTTTACTTGTTCGGGGCATTAATGTAGGTGGGAAAAATAAGGTTGTCATGGCGCAACTTCGTCAAGAACTGACAGAGTTGGGACTGGAAAAGGTTGAGACCTACATCAACAGTGGCAATATTTTCTTTACTTCGACAGACCCCAAAGCCCGATTGGTTGAAAAGTTAGAGACTTTCTTTGAAGTCCATTATCCATTTATTCAGAGCTTTTCCTTACTGAGTCTTGAGGACTTTGAAGCAGAGTTGGAAAATCTGCCTGAATGGTGGACCAAAGATCTGGCTCGAAAAGATGTCCTCTTTTATACAGAAGGCTTGGATGTGGATCAAGTCATTGAGAAAGTTGAAAGTTTGGAACTGAAAGATGAAGTGGTTCATGTTGGAAGATTTGGGATTTTCTGGGGGAAATTCTCTGAAAAATCCTACTATGCAACTGCCTATCATAAGTACTTGCTCAAGATGCCTTTTTATCGCAACATCACCATTCGCAATGCTAAAACTTTTGACAAAATCGGTCAAATGCTAAAAAATAAAAAAGGAGACACATGATGACATTTTTAGATAAAATCAATGAAACGGCTACTTTCCTGAAAGACAAGGGAATCCAAGCGCCTGAGTTTGGTCTAATCCTTGGATCAGGACTTGGAGAATTGGCAGAAGAAATCGAAAATTCAGTTGTAGTAGATTATGCTGAGATTCCAAACTGGGGCCGTTCAACAGTAGTTGGACACGCTGGTAAATTGGTATATGGTGAACTGGCAGGTCGCAAGGTCTTGGCTCTTCAAGGTCGTTTCCATTTCTACGAAGGCAATCCTCTTGAAGTCGTGACTTTCCCAGTACGTGTCATGAAAGTTCTTGGATGTGAAGGTGTCATTGTTACCAATGCAGCTGGTGGTATTGGCTTTGGTCCTGGTACTTTGATGGCTATCTCAGACCATATCAATATGACGGGGCAAAACCCATTGATGGGTGAAAATTTGGATGACTTTGGTCCACGTTTCCCTGATATGTCTAAGGCTTACACACCAGAATACCGAGCTACTGCCCATGAAGTGGCTAAGAAACTTGGTATCAAGCTTGATGAAGGTGTCTATATCGGTGTAACTGGTCCGACTTATGAGACACCAGCAGAGATTCGTGCCTATAAGACATTGGGGGCAGATGCAGTTGGTATGTCTACTGTTCCTGAAGTTATTGTGGCAGCTCACTCAGGTTTGAAAGTTCTAGGAATTTCATGTATTACTAACTTTGCGGCTGGTTTCCAAGAAGAACTCAACCACGAGGAAGTTGTAGAAGTGACTGAGCGTGTTAAAGGCGACTTCAAAGGCTTGCTTAAAGCGATTCTTGCTGAGCTATGAGAAAGAAAATGAGTAGGAAAGTATTTCTGTAAGCTGGAAGATAAATGAAACAATTAACTTCCATATAGAATTATGATATGAAAAATGAATGAGGTTCCTATACTTTATAAACCTCTTCAAATTCTTGCTAACAAAGTATAAAAATGAAATCTTGATGCTAAAGGAGATTAGCTGATTGGAGAATATTGTTGGTAAAGAGGGTGAAAATAATAGAAAGATATATGAATAAATGAGAATTGATCAACGAATTATGCGTTTTGGTATAAAAAAATTAAGTATCGGAGTTGTATCTGTTGCAGTTGGATTTGCTTTTTTAGCACCGACAGGAATTTCTGCCAATGAAGGAAGTCCAGTTGTGAAAAATGAAACTCCTTTAGTAGTAAATGCAACGGATAGTCCGACAAAACTAGAAAATCCTGATAAAAAACAGGAAATATCTATTACAGAGGAGAAAGATACAGCTGCTCAATCAACTTTAGAAACAAAAGAAGTTGTTAAAACTCAGAAAGAAAAAGCAGGAGAAGAATTATATCAAAAAGAATCTGCTGTGCCTCATGAGGAATTGAAGAAAGAGGAAATTCTAAAGGATGAGCCGAAAAATTCTCGTCCAGTAACAAAGGAAGACTTTGTCAAAATTTCTAAAGGGGAGCTCCATGTAGAGAAGGAACTTGTTGATAATTCTTTATACGGTGGAAAATTTTTAGATCCTGATGGAGATGATGATCATGATGGAATAAAAAATAAGGATGAATTGTATATTTATAATAAAGATGGGAAAGACTACTTAGGATACCATAGCCATCCTTTACTAGCAGATAGTGATGGAGATGGACTAGAAGACGGGGAAGATGATAACAAGAAACAATGGTATGTCACAGATCGTGATTCCCTCCTTTTTATGGAGTTGGCTTATCGTAATGATGATTACATTGACAAAATTCTAGATCATAAAAATCCTTTTCCAAGTCTTTACCTTGATCGTCAAGAATATAAAATGATGCACAATGAACTGGCACCATTTTGGAAGATGAAAAAGGCTTATCATACAGCAAGTGGCTTGGATGCTTTCTTATTTGAGACCAAGAGCGATCTCCCTTATCTCAAAGATGGAACGGTGCATATGTTGGCTATACGTGGAACAAGACTGAATGATGCGAAAGATTTAAGTACAGATTTTGTTTTGTTTGGAGGAAATAAACCTGCACAAGCGGATGATATCCGTAATGTTGTAAAAGAATTGGCGCAGGATTCCAGCATTACCAATCTGTATATGACAGGTCATTCACTAGGAGGCTACTTAGCTCAAATAGCAGCAGTTGAAGCTTATCAGAAATATCCTGATTTTTATAACCATGTATTGAGGAAAGTGACGACTTTCAGTGCTCCTAAAGTGATTACTTCCAGAACTATTTGGAATGCTAAGAATGGTTTCTGGGATGTAGGGTTAGAAAGTCGTAAGTTAGCTCTATCTGGTAAAATAAAACATTATGTGGTCGATAATGATAATGTTGTGACATCATTGATTCGTAATGATAATGATATTGTAACTTTTACAGGTAACTCTAGTTTCAAACACCGTTCGCGTGGTTATTTTGAAAGTAGAATGAATGCTATCCCGAATTTTAATATTGGAAAACGTGATACGCTTGATAAACAGGGATATCGTGATCAAAAATTGGACAAAGTTTATTTCTTTAAGAAACAACAAGTCCCTCTGTCATCTAGTCAACCAAGCGCTGAACCTCTTGAAAATATAGCTCTAGGGAAACGAGTAACTCAAAGTTCGACAGCTTTTGGAGGAGATGCTAGAAGAGCAGTTGATGGGAAATTAGATGGAAATTACGGACATAATTCTGTCACTCATACAGATTTTCAATCAAAACCTTGGTGGCAAGTCGATTTAGATAAAGAAGAAACGATTCGCCAGATTAATATTTACAATCGAACAGATGCTGCTCAAGATAGACTGACTAATTTTAATGTGATTCTTTTGGATAGTTCTGGAAAAGAAATTGAAAGAAAGCGCATTGCATACTTACGAGATAGTTTCGCTCAGATTTCAATTGATTATAAGAAAGCTCGTTTTGTACGCATCGAGTTAGATGGATATAACGCTCTCAGTCTTGCAGAAGTCCAAGTGTATCGTGCTGAGAATATCGCTTGGAAAAAACAAGCTAAGCAAAGTTCTACTGATTTTGGTGGAGATGCTAGTCGTGCCTTGGATGGCAGTACCAATAGTAGTTATAGCCAGCAATCAATTACCCATACAAAATTTGAAAATCAGCCTTGGTGGGAAGTTGATTTAGGTCGTACAGAACAGGTAGGACTTGTTCGCCTTCATAACCGTGGGGATGGAGAACTTTCTAAACGTTTGTCAGACTTTGATGTGATTTTATATGATGAAAAAGGGACAGAAGTTGCTAGACAATATGTTTCTCGCTTAGAAGGAAGCAGTTTAGATCTCCAGTTGAATGGTAAACTAGGTCGCCGTGTTCGTATTCAATTGCGTCAAAAAAATCAAGCTCTCAGCCTTGCGGAAGTAGAAGTTTTTCGATTTGTAGCTAAAAATAATGTAACTACTCAAGCTTCTAAGCCTGTACAACTGTTAAACTACACTCCTGTAAAAGATAAAACCCTAACTATTCAACATAGTGGTGCTTATATTGCACGTTATTCAATATCTTGGGAAGAAGTTACAGTAGATAAAAATGGTCAATCAGTTGTTCGAAGTCGTTCTTGGGAAGGGAATGGGCGCAATCAGACCGCAGGATTTATCCTCAATCTCCCAATTAAGTCTAATATGCGCAATCTTCGAATTAAGATCGAAAAGAGAACAGGTCTTATTTGGAATAGATGGCAAACAATCTATGACAACAGACCTCTTCTCGCCCAACCACATCGAAAAATTACTCACTGGGGAACAACATTGAATTCTAAGGTGAGTGACGATGATGTCTTGTAATCTGACGATACAATGACAGTTACATTTGTCTAGTTCATAAGAAAGCACTAGCTGATCTTGAACAGAACTCAGCTAGTGCTCTGTTGCTATCCTAAATATACAAAAAAGAAAGGTAGAGCGTGTGTTTTGATTTGAACACGAGCGGAAAACTTGGAAAATAGATAATCTGACTGAGAAATCAGGATTTCTCGTCAGATTCCTAATTTTCAGTCGTTTTCTTGTCGCTCTCTAATCTTCATAAAATAAAGAAAGGATGGGTAAACCGTATTTGCTGAACTGAATACGGGCGGAGAACTGTGTAAAAAAGATAAACTGTCTAGCATCTGCGATGCGTCGTCAGTTTCCTATTTTTACTTTGTTCTCTGTCGCCCTTTATATCTTAATTATGTCTATCCATATTGCTGCTCAGCAGGGTGAAATTGCTGATAAAATTCTTCTTCCTGGGGATCCTCTTCGTGCTAAGTTTATTGCGGAGAATTTCCTTGAAGATGCTGTTTGCTTTAACGAAGTTCGTAACATGTTTGGCTACACTGGTACTTACAAGGGTCACCGTGTATCTGTCATGGGAACTGGGATGGGAATGCCATCTATTTCGATTTATGCGCGTGAGTTGATTGTTGACTACGGTGTGAAAAAATTGATCCGTGTGGGAACTGCGGGTTCTTTGAATGAAGATGTCCACGTTCGTGAATTGGTTTTGGCACAAGCCGCTGCAACTAACTCAAACATCATCCGCAACGATTGGCCACAGTACGATTTTCCACAAATCGCTAGCTTTGATTTGCTTGATAAGGCCTACCATATCGCTAAAGAACTCGGTATGACAACCCACGTTGGGAACGTTTTGTCTTCTGATGTCTTTTATTCAAACTACTTTGAAAAGAATATCGAGCTTGGTAAATGGGGAGTCAAGGCTGTGGAAATGGAAGCAGCAGCACTTTACTATCTGGCTGCTCAACACCATGTTGATGCTTTAGCTATTATGACTATTTCAGATAGCTTGGTCAATCCAGATGAAGATACAACTGCAGAAGAACGTCAAAACACCTTCACTGATATGATGAAGATTGGTTTGGAAACATTGATTGCAGACTAAAGGTAGGCTATATTCAGAATGATTTCTCTTGTTCTCAAAATGATAACTATCAACAATGAATCAATCCTGAAATAGGTAAGAATAAGGAAATTGAAGGAAGCCTAATTGTGTCAAAGGACCGAGACTAGTCAGTTTAATATCTAAATCATAATCAAATAAAGTTGGAAGCCAAGTTGACAAGAAGTCAAGACTTTCAACTTTTTAACTTGAAAATTCCTAGGAGTACAAAATGGATAAGATTAAACAATTACAAGGTATTATTGATCAAAGTCAGAGCATTGTCTTTTTCGGTGGTGCAGGGGTTTCTACAGAGTCTAATATTCCAGATTTTCGTAGTTCAGATGGTATATATAGTCTGAAACTAGGTCGCCATTTTACTGCCGAGCAACTGGTTTCACGCACTATGTTTGAGCGCTATCCAGAGGATTTTTTTGATTTCTACAAAAAGTATCTGGTCTATCCTGATGCTAAGCCGAATTTAGCACATGATTATCTAGCGTCGTTGGAAAAAACAGGTAAATTAAAGGCGATTGTGACGCAAAATATCGATAGTCTCCATGAAATGGCAGGATCTCAGAAAGTTTTGAAACTGCATGGTAGTGCAGATCGTAATTATTGTTTTGGCTGTCATCGCTTTTATGATTTGACTACCTTTTTGGAACTTGAAGGTCCAGTTCCCTACTGCTTAGATTGTGGCAAGGTGGTCAAACCTGACGTGACCCTTTATGAGGAAGCGCTAGATATGGATGTATTTAGTCGCGCAGCTCGAGCCATTCAGCAAGCAGATTTGTTGATCATTGGTGGAACTTCCTTAGTTGTTTACCCTGCAGCTAGCCTAATCAATTATTTTTCAGGGTCAAATCTTGTCGTTATCAACAAATCCAGCACTCCTCAAGACAGCCAAGCTGATTTAGTTATCGAAGGTAAGATTGGAGAAGTTTTTTCTAAATTGAGACAATAAAAAACTGAAAGAAGTAGGACTATACTTCCTTCAGTTTTTTTGTATCACGAACTCAGAAACTATGAACAAGATTCTCTTCATTGCTAGGGGAATTTTATTGTTGATTTATAAATTGCTCGAGTTATTTTTAATTGTTGAATAAAAGAAAAAAAGGAAGACTTTCTGGATGAAAAACTTCCTTTTTTAGTCAATCAGTGCATGCTGATTTTAGTGAAATGCTACTATATTGTTTACTTTTTTAAAGATCGCAAAAAACAATCAATCTCTGCTTGAGAATGGAGAATATGCATCTTTTCTGGGTAAGTATTGTTTAAGTATTGGTATCTATCCTTAGCATTTTTTGTTCGACCATCCCAGAGAATCCAACGAATAAATTCCCAGTTGAATTGCTCGGGGCATCCTTTAGCCATACTTTCTCTCACTTTTCCTCTGTATTTTAAATAGCGCTTAAAGGCTCTTAGCAAACAATTCCAAGCAGAGAAGTTTAAAAAGATGATCTGGTCAGCTTCGTCCATTCTTTCCTCATAACAACACCAAGAATAATTCCCATCAATGACCCAAGCTTCATGCTTGGTGAGAAAGCTTTTCATCTCGGTCAACATCCATTCGCGGTCGCTGTCTTGCCAACCAGGTTGAAATTGGAGTGTATCCATGTGAAGTTTTGGGATGGAGTAGTAGAGAGATAACTTTTCAGCTAGCGTTGACTTACCAGCACCAGAATATCCGATAATTGCGATTTTCATTTTCTACCCTTTCCTATTTGGAGACAAAAAAACAGCCTCTATGGACTGTTTCTTATTTAGCAAGTTTAGCTGAAAGACGAGCTTTATCGCGGCTTGCTTTGTTTTTGTGAATCAAACCTTTAGTTTCTGCTTTATCGATAGCTGAGCTAGCAGCACGGAAAAGTTCTTCAGATGGGTTTGCTTCGAAAGCTTTGATAGCAGTACGCATAGCTGATTTTTGAGCTGAGTTCTTTTCGTTTTGTTTAACGTTCAATTCAGCGCGTTTGATAGCTGATTTAATGTTTGCCAATGTTCTTACCTCCATATTTACTAACTATACCATTATATCTGAAAACTGACGTTTTGACAAGGGAAAATTACTTTTTTAAGTAAATTTCATCGATTTCATGGTTCTTTGTTTTATGCAGAATCACTTCTGCACGATTTCTGGTTGGTTCAATATAATTTTGTAGATTTGTGAGATTGATACTAGTCCAGACTTGATGGGCAAAGGATTCAACTTCCCCGATTGGCATTTGAGTAAAAGGATAATAGTAGCTATCAGGGTCGTTTTGGGCTAGACTTAGGATCTTCAAGAAACGGTCTAGATACCAACTCTCGATGTCATCAACTGAAGCATCAACATAGATGGAAAAGTCAAAGAAGTCAGTAATATAGAGACGCTCGTTTTGTGGATTTTGAAAGACGTTAATCCCCTCGACAATCACAAAGTCAGCAGCTTTTACTCGTTGTTTTGCTTCAGGGACGATGTCATAGACTTCATGAGAGTAGACAGGAATATCTACATCTTGTCCATTTTTAATGCGATCCAAGAAGTTGAGAAGGGCTTCCATATCATAGCTTTCAGGAAATCCCTTGCGATTTAAAATCCCTTGCTCAGTCAAGGTTTGGTTGGGATAGAGAAAGCCATCAGTTGTTACCAACTCAACCGTAGCATCTGTAAGCGTACGGGATAGTAAGATTTGAAGTAGTCGACTGGTTGTGGATTTTCCAACGGCAACACTCCCAGAAACCCCGATGATAAAAGGTTGAGATTTACTTTCACGTTGAAGGAAAATTCCTTTTGAAAAGGCCAAATCATCCTTGGTACGCTTATAAATCTGAATGAGGTGTGCTAGTGGAAGATAGACATCGGTAACATCTTGTAGACTAATCTGGTCATTAAAACTCTTGATGGATTCTAATTCCTCTTCTGTCAAAGGAGGTGTTGTTTTTCGATGTAAGGATTGCCAAGTCTGGCGGCTGATTTTTTCAAAATGTAAAAATTCGTTGGTCATTTATTTTCCCCTAGATATTTTGTCTATCATACCATAAAAAGCTAAAAAAATAAAGCGTTTTCTTGATGATAGTAAACTTATTTCGTATAATAGAGCTAGATAGAGGTTGACCAATTTATAGATGAAGTAGGAGCAACTTTCTCCTGATTTATAAGCTTATAAAGGGCACTTTTGGGTTCACAACTTATAGGAGGTGTGTCATGAAAATCTTAAAAAGTTATATATTGGAACTCTGTTTTATTTTAAGTTTTGCCTTACCTTTTATAAAAGGCGTCAATGCGGATAATGGTAGATGCTTTGTGGAAATCTATTACGGTTTTACTTTTTTGATGGAACATGCCATTGTAACAGCTGTCTTTATCTGTTCGCTCTTGATTGCTTGGCTACTCAAAAAACGGTGGACGAAACGGCTTGCTGCTGGAAGCTATTTCTTTTTGATTTTATGGATTGCTACAGAGGGTTATTTATTCCGCATGTCACTAGAAGATTTGATACGCCTTTGGACAAGTTTGGAAATCCTGACACAAACTTATCAGTTGGGCTTTTATCTAAACATTTTGTTGGGAATTTTGTTGATAATTAAGTATCTGAAGGTTAAGCAATAGTAATAAAAATACGCCCGATTATAGATGATAAATTTATTGTTTTCTCCTGACTATGATATTTCTAGTTCTAAATGGCTTATTATTTATAAGTGTTGAAAGAGATTGAAGAAAAAGTCTTGTTTACTAGCTTTCTTCAGTCTTTTTCATTTCATTATCAATTTGTAAACGATTTACAATTTAAGTCAAATTATGGTAAAATAGTTTCATGAGTAAAATGTACTATGCAGAAAATCCTGATGCTGCTCACGACATTCATGAGTTGAGAGTGGACTTGTTGGGAGAAAAAATGACCTTTTTGACGGATGCTGGTGTTTTTAGCAAGAAAATGGTTGATTTTGGAAGTCAACTCCTGCTCAAGTGTCTTGAGGTCGATAAAGGAGAGACTGTCCTTGATGTAGGCTGTGGTTACGGGCCTTTGGGCTTGTCCTTGGCTAAGGCTTATGGAGTTCAGGCGACCATGGTCGATATTAATAATCGTGCCTTGGATTTGGCGAGACAAAATGCTGAACGAAATAAAGTAGAAGCGACGATTTTCCAGTCCAACATCTATGAACAAGTTGAAGGGGAATTTGACCATGTCATTTCCAATCCTCCTATCCGTGCGGGCAAGCAAGTGGTTCATGAAATCATTGAGAAAAGTAAAGATTTCTTAGAAACTGATGGAGATTTAACAATCGTTATCCAGAAGAAGCAAGGGGCTCCAAGTGCTAAGTCTAAGATGGAAGATGTGTTTGGCAATTGTGAAATCGTCAAAAAAGATAAGGGATACTATATCCTTAGAAGTGTGAAAGAATGAGAGCAGTTGATTTAATCCAAAAAAAACGTGATGGTCAAGAACTGACTTCAAGTGAAATCGAATGGCTAGTTGAAGGCTATGTGTCAGGAACTGTTCCTGATTATCAGATGTCTGCCTTTGCTATGGCTGTTTATTTTAAAGGAATGACGACTCGAGAAATATCTGATTTGACCATGAAAATGGTTAGGACTGGTCAAGAGTTTGATTTATCTGCTATTGATGGGGTTAAGGTTGACAAGCATTCTACTGGGGGTGTTGGTGATAAGGTAACCTTGATTTTGGCTCCCCTTGTTGCTAGTTTTGGTGTGCCTGTGGCAAAAATGAGTGGTCGTGGTCTCGGCCATACAGGTGGAACAATTGATAAATTGGAGTCTATCAAGGGCTATCAAGTAGAGCGCAGTCAAGAAGATTTCATTCGTCAGGTGCAGGATATTGGAGTATCTGTCATTGGGCAATCAGACCAGCTTGTCAAAGCTGACAAGCTTCTCTATGCTCTTCGTGATGTGACCGCAACTGTCGACACGATTCCTTTGATTGCGAGTTCGGTGATGAGCAAGAAAATTGCGGCAGGGGCGGATGCTATTTTGCTAGACGTAACTGTCGGAGAGGGTGCCTTCATGAAGACGGTTGATGAGGCGCGTGAATTGGCTAAAACCATGGTGGAACTTGGTAAGGCAGTTGGTCGAAAGACGGTAGCCGTGATTACGGATATGAGTCAGCCTTTGGGACGAGCGATTGGAAATCGTCTGGAAATCCTTGAAGCATTGGAGATTTTACAAGGTCAAGGCCGTCAGGATATTACCCACTTCATCTGTGAACTGGCTCAAATTATGCTTGGTTTAGCAAATGTAAACAAGACAGTTGAAGAAGTCCGCCAACATCTTGAGAATGGTCAAGCACTGGCTAAGTTTGAGGAAATGGTGCAAGCCCAAGGTGGGGACTTGGAAGACCTCTACCGTCCTGTCAATGTTGCCCATGTGGTGGAAATCCCTGCCCAGGAAACGGGTATTATCTCAGCTCTTCCAGCAATGGAATTTGGTCTTTATGCTATGATACTGGGGGCAGGCCGTGCAGTCAAGTCTGATGCCTTGGACTATGAAACAGGAATTGTTTTTGAAAAGAAAGTTGGAGATCCCGTTCAAAAGGGAGAAATTGTTGCAAAAGTATACACAAATGGAAAAATTTCTCCTCAGCTAGTTACAGATTTTCAAAAATATGTTAAAATAAATGATAGGGTGCAAAGTTTACGAGAAATTATAGAAATTATCTCATAAATTGCAGGAGAATCCGAATATGAAATTAAATAAATATATTGATCATACGCTTTTAAAACAAGATGCAACAGAAAATAAAATTGATTGTTTGTTGTCTGAGGCTAGGGAGTATGATTTTGCCAGTGTTTGCGTTAATCCGACCTGGGTTGAACATGCCAAAAAAGGGCTTGAAGGCTCTGATGTCAAGGTCTGCACAGTAGTAGGTTTCCCTTTGGGAGCAACAACTTCAGCCGTGAAAGCTTTTGAAACCAAAGAAGCTATCCAAAATGGTGCAGATGAGATCGATATGGTGATCAATGTTGGAGCTCTCAAATCAGGTAATCTTGATTTGGTTGAGTCAGATATTCGCGCAGTAGTGGAAGCAAGTGGTGACAAGTTAGTGAAAGTCATTATTGAAGCTTGCCTTCTGACTGACCAAGAAAAAGTTTTGGCTTGCCAATTAGCTCAAAAAGCGGGAGCTGACTTTGTCAAAACTTCTACTGGTTTTTCAACTGGTGGCGCTACGATAGCAGATGTTACATTAATGCGTGAAACAGTTGGACCTGATATGGGAGTCAAGGCTGCTGGTGGAGCTCGTTCTTATGCAGATGCCCTTGCCTTTGTGGAAGCAGGTGCGACCCGTATCGGAACGTCAGCTGGGGTAGCCATTTTAAAAGGAGAATTGGCAGATGGCGACTACTGAGTTGATTGAACTAGCAATTGAAACCAGCAAGAAAGCTTATGTGCCTTATTCTCACTTTCCTGTTAGCGCTGTTCTGGTGGCGAAAGATGGGAACATTTATACAGGTGTCAATATCGAGAATGCTAGCTATTCTTTGACCAACTGTGGAGAGCGTACAGCGATTTTTAAAGCAGTTTCCGAAGGCCAAAGAGAGTTTTCAGAATTGATTGTCTATGGACACACTGAAAAGCCAATCTCACCATGTGGCGCTTGTCGCCAAGTGATGGCTGAATTTTTTGAACAAGATCTAAAAGTGACTTTAGTCGCAAAAGATAAATCGACGGTCGAGATGACGGTCGGGGAGTTACTTCCATACTCTTTTACAGACTTAAACTAGTCTGAGTCGCTCTCTGAGTGGCACGGTCCTTGTGGCCAATAAATCCATACTTGCAACATCGTTGCACATCTTATTTAGGAGGTTCAGTAATGAACAAGAAACAATGGCTAGGCCTTGGTCTAGTTGCAGTGGCAGCAGTTGGACTTGCTGCATGTGGTAACCGCTCTTCTCGTAACGCAGCTTCATCTTCTGATGTGAAGACAAAAGCAGCAATCGTCACTGATACTGGTGGTGTTGATGATAAATCATTCAACCAATCAGCTTGGGAAGGTTTGCAAGACTGGGGTAAAGAACACAATCTTTCAAAAGATAAAGGTTTCACTTACTTCCAATCAACAAGTGAAGCTGACTATGCTAACAACTTGCAACAAGCGGCTGGAAGTTACAACCTGATCTTCGGTGTTGGTTTTGCCCTTCACAATGCGGTTGAAGAAGCAGCTAAAGAACACACTGATATCAACTATGTTTTGATTGATGATGTGATTAAAGACCAAAAGAATGTTGCTAGCGTAACATTTGCTGATAACGAAGCTGCTTACCTTGCAGGTGTTGCAGCGGCTAAAACAACTAAAACAAAACAAGTTGGTTTTGTAGGTGGTATTGAATCTGAAGTTATCTCACGTTTTGCAGCTGGATTTAAAGCTGGTGTTGAGTCAGTAGATCCATCTATCAAAGTACAAGTTGACTATGCTGGTTCATTTGGTGATGCTGCTAAAGGTAAAACAATTGCAGCAGCACAATACGCAGCTGGTGCGGACGTTGTTTACCAAGCAGCAGGTGGAACAGGTGCTGGTGTCTTTGCAGAAGCAAAATCACTTAACGAAAGCCGTTCTGAAAATGAAAAAGTTTGGGTTATCGGTGTTGACCGTGACCAAGTAGCAGAAGGTAAATACACTTCTAAAGATGGTAAAGAATCAAACTTTGTTCTTGTATCTACTTTGAAACAAGTTGGTACAACTGTAAAAGATATTGCGAACAAGGCAGAAAAAGGTGAATTCCCTGGCGGTCAAGTGATCGTTTACTCATTGAAAGATAAAGGGGTTGACTTGGCAGTAACAAACCTTTCAGAAGAAGGTAAAAAAGCTGTTGAAGATGCCAAAGCTAAAATCCTTGATGGAAGCGTAAAAGTTCCTGAAAAATAATGGATGGAAGTCATTTCTTAGGAAGCGGCCCTCGGCCGCTTTTTTAAGAGTCGAGACAAAGTCATTTTGTCTCAGTAAAGCTTGCTACTAGACAAACTAGCAAGTTTTATTGAAATAAAATAAGACTCTGAAAGGAAGAGTACATGGCACACGAAAATGTCATTGAGATGCGTGATATTACCAAGGTGTTTGGTGAATTTGTTGCCAACGACAAAATCAACCTGCACCTACGAAAAGGTGAAATTCATGCACTTTTAGGAGAAAATGGGGCTGGAAAGTCCACGCTCATGAACATGTTAGCAGGGCTTCTTGAACCAACTAGTGGTGAAATTGTGGTCAACGGTCAAGTTGTCAACCTCGACTCACCATCAAAAGCGGCTAGCTTAGGAATTGGAATGGTTCACCAGCACTTTATGTTGGTAGAAGCCTTCACAGTGGCTGAAAACATCATTTTAGGAAGTGAATTGACTAAAAATGGTGTGCTAGATATCGCTGGAGCTAGCAAAGAAATCAAGGCTCTTTCTGAACGTTATGGCTTATCTGTAGACCCTTCTGCCAAGGTAGCAGACATCTCAGTTGGAGCCCAACAACGTGTAGAAATTTTAAAAACCCTTTATCGGGGAGCTGATATCCTTATCTTTGACGAACCAACGGCTGTTTTGACTCCATCAGAAATTGATGAGTTGATGGCTATTATGAAAAATCTTGTCAAAGAAGGGAAATCAATTATCTTGATCACCCACAAGTTGGACGAGATTCGTGCAGTTTCTGACCGCGTTACAGTTATCCGTCGTGGGAAATCAATTGAAACTGTAGAAATCGCAGGGGCTACCAATGCTGATTTGGCGGAAATGATGGTAGGACGTTCTGTTTCCTTTAAAACAGAGAAGCAAGCCTCTCAACCCAAAGAAGTGGTCTTGTCTATCAAAGATTTGGTGGTCAATGAAAACCGCGGTGTCCCAGCTGTGAAAAATCTGTCCTTGGATGTTCGTGCTGGAGAGATTGTTGGTATTGCGGGGATTGATGGAAATGGTCAGTCTGAATTGATTCAAGCCATTACAGGTCTTCGCAAGGTTGAATCTGGAAGCATCGAGCTAAAAGGAGATTCAATTGTAGGCTTGCACCCACGTCAGATTACAGAGTTGAGTGTTGGGCACGTTCCAGAAGACCGTCACCGTGATGGTTTGATTTTGGAAATGATGATTTCTGAAAATATTGCCCTTCAAACCTACTACAAAGAACCACATAGTAAAAATGGAATTTTGAACTATTCAAATATCACTTCTTATGCTAAAAAGCTAATGGAGGAGTTTGATGTTCGTGCTGCCAGCGAATTTGTTCCTGCAGCTGCACTCTCAGGAGGAAATCAACAAAAAGCAATTATCGCTCGTGAAATTGATCGAGATCCTGATCTCCTTATCGTCAGCCAGCCAACTCGTGGTTTGGATGTCGGTGCCATTGAATATATCCACAAGCGCTTGATTGAAGAGCGTGATAATGGTAAGGCTGTTCTAGTTGTCAGCTTTGAATTGGATGAGATTTTAAACGTCTCAGACCGTATTGCTGTTATCCACGATGGTAAGATTCAAGGTATTGTATCACCAGAAACAACCAATAAACAAGAACTTGGTGTCTTGATGGCTGGTGGAAACTTGGGAAAGGAGAAGAGTGATGTCTAAAAAATTACAACAAATTTCGGTTCCCTTGATTTCTGTCTTTCTAGGAATTTTACTTGGAGCCATTGTCATGTGGATCTTCGGTTATGATGCTATTTGGGGCTACGAAGAATTGTTCTACACGGCCTTTGGTAGTCTGCGTGGGATTGGAGAAATCTTCCGCGCCATGGGACCTTTGGTCTTGATTGGTCTTGGTTTTGCTGTTGCCAGTCGTGCAGGTTTCTTTAACGTAGGGCTTCCTGGTCAGGCCTTGGCTGGTTGGATTCTTAGTGGTTGGTTTGCTTTGTCGCATCCAGATATGCCACGTCCCTTGATGATTCTAGCAACCATCGTGATTGCCTTGATTGCTGGAGGGATTGTTGGCGCGATTCCAGGTATTCTTAGGGCTTATCTAGGGACGTCAGAGGTTATCGTAACCATCATGATGAACTACATTGTCTTGTATGTAGGGAATGCCTTTATCCATGCTTTCCCTAAAGACTTCATGCAAAGTACAGATTCTACGATTCGTGTTGGAGCTAATGCAACCTATCAGACACCGTGGTTGGCTGAGTTGACTGGTAATTCGCGGATGAATATTGGTATTTTCTTTGCTCTCATTGCCGTTGCAGTCATTTGGTTCATGCTCAAGAAAACAACTCTTGGTTTTGAAATTCGTGCAGTTGGTCTTAATCCACATGCTTCAGAATATGCTGGTATTTCTGCCAAACGAACGATTATCCTATCAATGATTATATCAGGTGCCTTGGCAGGTCTTGGTGGAGCGGTTGAAGGTCTGGGAACCTTCCAGAACGTCTATGTTCAAGGGGCGTCATTAGCTGTCGGATTTAACGGAATGGCGGTTAGTCTGCTTGCAGCCAACTCACCAATTGGTATTCTTTTTGCAGCCTTCTTATTTGGTGTTCTCCAAGTTGGAGCCCCAGGTATGAATGCGGCGCAGGTACCGTCTGAGCTTGTCAGCATTGTAACAGCGTCTATTATCTTCTTTGTCAGTGTTCATTACCTTATCGAACGCTTTGTCAAACCGAAAAAACAAGTTAAAGGAGGTAAGTAAAGATGTCTATTACAACCTTGCTCACTCTCTTGGTGTCTTCTATGCTGATTTACTCAGCACCCCTCATCTTTACAAGTATTGGTGGTGTTTTCTCTGAACGTGGTGGTGTGGTCAACGTCGGCCTTGAAGGAATTATGGTCATGGGTGCCTTTTCTGGAGTTGTCTTTAACCTTGAATTTGCAGAACAATTTGGAGCAGCAACTCCATGGCTATCTTTGATAGTTGCAGGATTGGTTGGTGCTGTCTTCTCTATCATCCACGCAGCAGCGACGGTTCATTTCCGTGCAGACCATGTTGTCAGCGGTACGGTATTGAACTTGATGGCACCTGCCTTGGCTGTTTTCTTGGTGAAAGTTCTTTATAACAAAGGGCAAACCGATAACCTAAGTCAGACTTTTGGACGCTTTGACTTTCCAGTCTTGGCAAATATCCCAGTGATTGGTGATATCTTCTTCAAATCAACAAGTTTGCTAGGTTATATCGCGATTGCCTTCTCATTCCTTGCTTGGTTTATCCTCTTTAAGACTCGTTTTGGTCTTCGTCTTCGCTCTGTCGGTGAACACCCTCAAGCAGCGGATACCTTGGGAATCAATGTCTACAAGATGAGATATTTAGGGGTTATTATTTCAGGTTTCCTAGGTGGAATTGGCGGAGCGATTTATGCTCAATCAATCTCAGTTAACTTCTCAGTGACAACTATTGTTGGACCTGGATTTATCGCCCTTGCTGCGATGATCTTTGGGAAATGGAACCCAATTGGAGCCATGCTATCTAGTCTCTTCTTTGGGCTTTCACAAAGTTTGGCTGTTATCGGTTCTCAATTGCCGTTCCTACAAGGAGTGCCTACGGTTTATCTTCAAATCGCACCTTATGTTTTGACCATTCTTGTCTTGGCAGCCTTCTTTGGAAAAGCAGTTGCACCAAAAGCAGATGGCATCAACTATATCAAATCAAAATAAGCATACAAAAAACGTCAGTTCAAATGAACTGGCGTTTTATTTTTTAGGATGTTGATGGGTTAGGTTCAATCCCCAAGGGACCAAATTTTCAGTTTTATTTTTGATACGAGTGATATTGTCCTTATGACGAATGATAATCAAATTAGCGAGTGCTAGTATAATAGCGATGAAGAGAGGATCATAGTGACTCAGGATAAAACCAACAAGTGGAAAGAGTAGAACTCCAATGACAGCCGCGATAGATGCTGTGACACTAGATAGTGAAATCATACTACCAAGATAGAGGGTTCCAAAGAAAACAACTGCAAGGTAGAGACAGAAGACAGGCGCAAATCCGAAAACCACTCCCGCACTGGTTGCGACAGCCTTGCCTCCCTTAAATCCTGCAAAGATAGGGAAGGTATGGCCAATAACAGCTAAAAGCCCAAAGATGAGAGGCGAAACACCTTGCAGATGAAAAATAATCGGAAGAAGTGTTGCTAGGGTTCCTTTGAAAAAGTCAATCACAAAGGTTGTCATACCCGCTTTCTTTCCTAAAATGCGGAAAGTATTGGTCGTTCCAGTATTTCCAGAACCGTGTTCACGCAGATTTGTCTGAAAGAAAATTTGTCCAATCCAGAGACCAGACGGAATCGAACCTAGCAGATAGGCTAGGATTAATAAAACTATTATAATCATATTTCTATTATATCATGAATTGGGAAAGAAAGGCAGAGAATCTCTTCTGAAATTGTCACATCGGAGAAAGAAAAATTTTGCAAAATCCTTGGAAAACCTGTAGAATAGTAAAGATGAACGAATAGGAGGTTCCTTGTGTCAAAAAAGGAAATCAATATTAACAATTATAATGATGATGCCATTCAGGTGCTAGAAGGGTTGGATGCGGTTCGAAAACGTCCAGGGATGTATATCGGATCGACTGATGGTGCTGGTCTCCACCACCTAGTCTGGGAAATCGTCGATAATGCTGTCGATGAAGCCTTGTCTGGATTTGGTGACCGTATTGATGTGACCATTAATAAAGACGGAAGTTTAACGGTTCAAGACCACGGACGTGGAATGCCGACTGGAATGCATGCTATGGGTATTCCAACAGTTGAGGTTATCTTTACCATTCTTCACGCCGGAGGGAAATTCGGTCAGGGTGGCTACAAGACATCTGGTGGTCTCCACGGGGTGGGTTCTTCCGTTGTAAACGCCCTATCAAGCTGGTTGGAAGTTGAAATTACCCGTGATGGAACGGTTTATAAACAACGATTTGAAAATGGGGGCAAGCCTGTTACGACTCTTGAAAAGGTCGGTACAGCCCCCAAGTCTAAGGCAGGTACTAAGGTTACGTTTATGCCTGACGCGACCATCTTTTCTACGACAGATTTCAAGTACAATACCATTTCAGAACGTCTCAATGAGTCAGCCTTTCTCTTGAAAAATGTGACCTTGTCTTTGACGGACAAACGCACAGATGAGTCTGTTGAGTTTCACTATGAAAATGGGGTACAGGACTTTGTTTCTTATTTAAACGAAGACAAGGAAACCTTGACGCCTGTCCTCTACTTTGAAGGTGAGGATAATGGCTTTCAAGTGGAAGTAGCCCTCCAGTACAATGATGGATTTTCAGATAACATTCTGTCCTTTGTTAATAATGTTCGCACCAAGGACGGTGGAACGCACGAGACAGGACTCAAGTCTGCCATTACCAAGGTTATGAACGACTATGCGCGTAAGACGGGGCTTCTCAAGGAAAAAGATAAAAACCTTGAAGGGTCAGATTACCGTGAAGGGTTAGCAGCTGTTCTTTCTATCTTGGTTCCTGAAGAACACCTCCAGTTTGAAGGTCAGACCAAGGACAAATTAGGCAGTCCACTAGCTCGTCCCGTTGTGGATGGAATTGTGGCTGATAAGTTGACCTTTTTCCTCATGGAAAATGGAGAATTGGCTTCGAACCTCATCCGCAAGGCTATCAAGGCCCGTGATGCCCGTGAGGCGGCACGTAAGGCGCGTGATGAGAGCCGAAATGGGAAGAAAAATAAGAAAGATAAGGGCTTGTTGTCGGGTAAATTGACACCTGCTCAGTCTAAGAATCCTGCAAAAAATGAACTCTATCTAGTTGAGGGGGACTCTGCTGGAGGTTCTGCTAAACAAGGCCGTGACCGCAAGTTCCAGGCTATTCTACCTCTTCGTGGTAAGGTTATCAATACAGTCAAGGCCAAGATGTCGGATATCCTCAAAAATGAGGAAATCAACACTATGATTTATACCATCGGTGCGGGTGTTGGAGCAGACTTCTCCATTGAAGATGCCAACTATGATAAGATCATTATCATGACCGATGCGGACACCGACGGTGCCCACATTCAGACCTTGCTCTTGACATTTTTCTATCGCTACATGCGTCCGTTAGTTGAGGCAGGTCATGTCTATATCGCCCTTCCGCCTCTTTACAAGATGTCAAAAGGTAAAGGCAAGAAAGAAGAAGTAGCCTATGCTTGGACGGACGGTGAGCTAGAAGAACTCCGCAAGCAGTTTGGTAAAGGTGCTACCCTCCAACGCTATAAAGGTCTCGGTGAGATGAATGCGGACCAGCTCTGGGAAACAACCATGAATCCAGAAACCCGTACTCTCATACGTGTCACCATTGAAGACCTGGCTCGCGCCGAACGCCGCGTCAATGTCCTCATGGGCGACAAGGTCGAACCACGCCGTAAGTGGATTGAGGATAATGTCAAATTTACTTTGGAAGAAGCGACTGTATTTTAAGAAAGTATAGGAAATATTATGGTGAGACGAAATTATTTTGATATTTTGAACCAGATGGAGTTTGATCCACAGAGAGAACTGAAAAATTTAGTGGACTTACTTAAAATGGAGAATAATTTGGGCCGCGGCTATTATACAACGATAAATAGTGCCATTTCTGATAATTTCTTAGATTATCCTAATCGATCAACGTTCACCAGTTATTCACAAATGATAGAAGTTATTATTTCAAACATCTATGATACAACTGAACAACTATTTGTTTTCTCTGAGTTATTAGTCGATATATTTAATAATCTTGAGGGAAAATTTACAGAAAAAGAATGTCAGTTTATTCAAGTTATATTTGATAATATTACAAGATTCTTAGAATTATCAAATCATGAACTGATCACTTTAGAAAATGGTGACAAGATCATTGTTGAAAAGAATGTTTATGCCTCAGAAGTTTCTCAGATTATATCTGAGACAAATATACAAGATGCAATAAAGGTTTTAGAATATAATCATTTTGCAAATAAGGGAAATATTCAGCGTAAGAAAGAAATACTTATTGCTTTAGCGAACTACCTTGAACCGTTTAGGAGAGAACTAAATAATTCTGAAGAATTAAAAGATATTATGAAAGTTAACAATCAAAAGGTTATCGCGTTTGAAAAACTTTTTGAAATGTATAATAATTTTGGTTTAAGGCACAATAATTCAAATCAATATCATCTTGATTTGGCTGATGATGAATTGGAACAATGGTACGATGACATCTATACTTCGACTTTATTTGTTATTTTAAGCATGGATGAATCTAGAATTTTGTCGAAATTAAAAACTTTGAGAGAAGAATAGCTAAATCTTTTATAATTGATTAACTAATTTAACTTGAGAAATAGTATGCTAATAGACAGTAATATCAAATAAAGAACAGGTATTAACATGAGGACTGAACCCGAAATGCTTGATTTAATTTTTCAAACCGCAAAAGTGCTTCAAGTCGAGGCTGTCGCCATGTCCGGTTCACGGACTGATACAAAAGCGCCAAAAGATGAGTTTCAAGACTATGATGTGGTCTATGTCGTGGACGATTTAGATAATCTGACGAGGGATCTTTCTTGGTTGGATCGGTTTGGCAACCGTCTGATTGAACAGTATAATGTGCTGGGAAACCGTCGACTTTATCTTATGCTCTTTGAAGATGGCAATCGTATAGATTTGACCCTTTGCCCCAAAGAGCACATCCAAGAGTGGGTGGATAGTGAAGCTGATTATACAGTTTTGCAAGATGAGAAAGGCTTGTTTGAGTCCTATACTACAAGTCCAGAGCGTTACTGGACAAATCCAGCTAGCACGATAGATTTTGAAAAAGACTGTAATGAATTTTGGTGGGTGTCAGCCTACGTGGTCAAGGGCATTCATCGGAACCAGCTCATCTACGCGACCGACCATCTTTATGGTATTTGTCAACAAGAATTCCTAAAGATTTTGGCTTGGCAGGTCGCAAGTGACAGGGGAAGAGTCGACGTCGGCAAGAACTACAAGTACCTCTTTAACTATTTACCTGCTGAGAAAGAGAAAGAATTCTCTAATCTGCTTGATTTTTCAAGTGTAGAGAAACTTACTCAGTCTTTGTTTGCTACGATACAACTTTTCCACCAAGAGGCTCAGTCCCTTGCCCAAAAGATGGGCTTTGACTACGATAAAGAAGTAGCTGAGAAGATGATTGAGTATGCTAAGGAGAGACTCGAAACAAATGAAACATTTACAAAATAATAAGATAACAAAATTTTTACTGATTAGTTTTCTCATTTCTTGGGGATTTGGTTGGGGATTGCTCGCTTTTCTGACGCAAATGAGCCTCTTAAGTCTAACAAGTCCACTAGGAGTTTTTCTCCATTTACTAGGAGGTTTCGGTCCAACCATTGCAGCCATTTCTTGTTTGCCTCAAAAATCCATTAAAAGCATAGTCTCTTTTATCTTAGGGGACTCAAAGAAATATATTTTGTTATTTCTTTTACTAATTTTCGTGCAGACAGGTGTCATTGCTTTCTCATCTAAGGAGCTTAATCCGGCTTTTCCACTAGGAAATTTGTTTGTTGTTTTTTTGAGTGCAGTCTGTGTTTATGGTGGCGAAGAAGAATTGGGATGGCGAGGGATCTTGCAACCAACTTTGGAAACTAGATTCTCCTTTTGGATTTCCAGTTTGATAACAGGTTGTATTTGGGCAATATGGCATGTACCTTTATGGTTTGTGATTGGAAGTTCCCAAAGTGGGATGCCTTTTATATTATTCAGTCTATTTGCAATTTATCTCAGTATTCTTCTAGCAGCTGTTTTCAAAAAGACTAAGTCGGTCCTTTTTTGCGCCATTTTTCACGGCCTAATCAATACCCTACTTAGCTTATTTGTTATTAAAATTAATCTTTTATTCATCTTAGGATTAGTAGGATTGCTCTTCTTTTCTCACTACCTACAAAGAAACAGTTAAATTTATAAATTATAGATTTATTTTACAATAAAACACTAAAAAGAGAATTATTATGTCTAACATTCAAAACATGTCCCTGGAGGACATCATGGGAGAGCGTTTTGGTCGCTACTCCAAGTACATTATTCAAGACCGGGCTTTGCCAGACATTCGGGATGGCTTGAAGCCGGTTCAGCGTCGAATTCTTTATTCTATGAATAAGGATGGCAATACCTTTGACAAGAGTTACCGTAAGTCGGCCAAGTCTGTCGGGAATATCATGGGGAATTTCCACCCACACGGTGACAGTTCCATCTATGATGCCATGGTCCGTATGTCTCAGAACTGGAAAAATCGTGAGATTCTAGTTGAAATGCATGGTAATAACGGTTCTATGGACGGTGATCCACCTGCGGCTATGCGTTATACTGAGGCGCGTTTGTCTGAAATTGCTGGCTACCTTCTTCAAGATATTGATAAAAAGACCGTTCCCTTTGCTTGGAACTTTGATGACACCGAAAAAGAACCGACAGTCTTACCAGCAGCCTTTCCAAACCTCTTGGTTAATGGTTCTACTGGTATTTCGGCTGGATATGCTACAGACATTCCACCACATAATTTAGCTGAGGTCATTGATGCCACTATCTATATGATTGATCATCCAACTGCCAAGGTGGACAAGCTGATGGAATTCTTGCCTGGACCAGATTTCCCGACTGGAGGAATTATCCAAGGGCGTGACGAAATCAAGAAAGCCTACGAAACTGGGAAAGGGCGCGTGGTTGTTCGTTCCAAGACTGAGATTGAAAAGCTAAAAGGTGGTAAGGAACAAATCGTTATCACTGAGATTCCTTATGAAATCAACAAGGCCAATCTGGTCAAGAAAATTGATGATGTTCGTCTCAATAACAAGGTAGCAGGTATTGCTGAGGTTCGTGATGAGTCTGACCGTGACGGTCTTCGTATTGCTATTGAGCTCAAAAAAGACGCCAATACCGAGCTTGTTCTCAACTATCTATTCAAATATACTGACCTACAAATAAATTACAATTTTAATATGGTGGCAATTGATAATTTCACGCCTCGTCAGGTCGGGATTGTGCCAATCTTGTCTAGCTATATTGCCCACCGTCGTGAAGTGATTTTGGCACGTTCACGCTTTGACAAGGAAAAGGCTGAGAAACGTCTCCATATCGTCGAAGGTTTAATTCGCGTGATTTCGATTTTGGACGAAGTTATTGCTCTTATCCGTGCTTCTGAGAATAAGGCTGACGCCAAGGAAAACCTCAAAGTCAGCTATGGTTTTACAGAGGAGCAGGCTGAGGCTATCGTTACCTTGCAACTGTATCGTTTGACCAATACGGATGTCGTTGTCTTGCAGGAAGAAGAAGCAGAGCTTCGTGAAAAGATTGCCATGCTTGCGGCTATTATCGGTGATGAACGGACTATGTACAATCTCATGAAGAAAGAGCTTCGTGAGGTCAAGAAGAAATTTGCGACTCCACGTTTGAGTACTTTAGAAGACACAGCAAAAGCAATCGAGATTGATACAGCTAGTTTGATTGCCGAGGAAGATACCTATGTCAGCGTGACCAAGGCTGGTTACATCAAGCGTACCAGTCCACGTTCCTTTGCCGCTTCAACGCTAGAGGAAATTGGCAAACGTGATGATGACCGTTTGATCTTTGTACAATCTGCTAAGACAACCCAGCACCTTTTGATGTTCACAAGTCTTGGAAATGTCATCTATCGACCAATCCATGAGTTGGCAGATATTCGTTGGAAGGATATCGGAGAGCATATGAGCCAAACCATTACCAACTTTGAAACCAATGAAGAAGTACTTTACGTAGAAGTGGTAGATCAGTTTGATGATGCGACAACCTACTTTACTGTAACTCGTCTCGGTCAAATTAAACGGGTAGAACGCAAAGAATTCACTCCATGGCGGACCTACAAGTCTAAGTCTGTCAAGTATGCTAAGCTCAAAGACGATACAGACCAGATTGTAGCAGTGGCTCCGATTAAACTAGATGATGTTCTTTTGATTAGCCAAAATGGTTATGCCCTGCGTTTCAATATCGAAGAGGTTCCAGTTGTCGGTGCTAAGGCTGCAGGTGTCAAGGCTATGAATTTGAAAGAAGATGATGTCCTTCAATCTGCCTTTATCTGTAATACTTCATCCTTCTATCTCTTGACTCAGCGTGGAAGTTTGAAACGTGTTTCCATCGAGGAAATTCCAGTAACCAGCCGTGCCAAACGAGGCCTACAAGTCTTGCGTGAGTTGAAAAACAAACCGCATCGTGTCTTCTTAGCAGGTGCAGTTGCAGAGCAAGGTTTCGTTGGTGACCTCTTCAGTACAGAAGTGGACGAGAACAATCAAACTTTGCTTATCCAATCCAATAAAGGAACGACCTATGAAATCCGATTGCAAGACTTGAATTTGTTAGAACGGACTAGTAACGGAAGCTTCATTTCTGACACGATTTCAGATGAAGAAGTTTTTGACGCTTATCTTCAGGAAGCTTATACAGAACTAGGATCTAACAAATAGTAAAGACAATGAAAAGGTTTTCGTCGAGAAATTTCTTAAGCTATAGATTTCAGAGTTAAATTTGATTATATATACAAAAAACGAACAGTAGGATTCCCAAGTGGTAGGGACTTAATCCTGTTCGTTTTCTTGTCTCTATTGGTATAGACCGCCTAGTGTTTAATTGTGAAATCATTAACATATGGTCAATTATTCAAGCTAGATTAATAAAAAAATAATATTTTTTAAGAAAACGATTGCGTCACATTTGTTTTTATGTTATACTAATATTGTTTCAAGAAATAATTCGTACAAACATATATAGGAGTTTTTTATGTCTCAAAATAAACAAGATAAAGGATTTCGTTTTTCTATTCGTAAACGTAGCGTTGGAGTATGTGGTGTTGCCATTGCAACATTTTTGCTAGGCTCTGGCCTTGTATTTCAAACAAATGTAGTAAAAGCAACAGAGCCAAGCGTTACTGCAGTTGCTGGTGAAAATATTGCTGCTCATAAACCAGCGAGTCAGAGTTCAATTGCTTATGGAGGAGATGCTTCTAGAGCAGTTGACGGCAATCGTGATAATGCGTGGAACAATCGTTCAGTTACTCATACAGATTTTCAAGATCATTCTTGGTGGAAAGTTGATTTAGAGAAAGAAGAATCAGTAGGAACTGTTCGTATTTATAATCGTGGAGATGGGAATGTAGCAAATCGTTTATCTAATTTTGATGTTATTTTATTAGATAAAGATGGTAAGGAAGCAGCTCGTCAACATGTCGATAGCTTAAACAATCAACCAACAGTTGATGTTCAATTCACTGGAGTTAATGCGAGATATGTAAAAATTGAATTAAATAAATCTAAAACTCCACTTAGTTTAGCAGAAGTTGAAGTATATCGTTCTGTAAAAGAAGAAAAAGTAGTAGAAAGTAAGAAAACAGAAAACAAAGCTAAAACAGATTATACTGCAGAGCTAAATAACTATTTGTTTGGTTTGAATTATGATAAAACAAATATTTTAACTAGACGAGGCGAGGCAATAGAAAATTACACGAATACAAGCACAAAACAACAAGGAAATGAATTTGTGGTTGTAGAAAAAGTGAAGAAAAACCTTTCTAATGGTTCTGCAGATGTTGCCATTAATGGTAACGGAGATATTTTCCTAGGTGCTTTGTTTAAAGCAAATCAAGACCTTCTAGAAAATAAACCACAACAAATTAGTTTAGATCGTAGCAAAGGTAGAATTAGTGTTGATTTACCAGGAATGGTAGGCGGAGATAGCTATGTAGATGCTAATCCAACTGCAAGTGGTATGCAGGAAGGTGTAAATACCTTGTTAAATCGTTGGCATGAAAAATATGCTGCGAAAAATCCTGCTCCAGCACGTATGCAGTACGAATCAACTTCTGCTTACAGCATGAATCAATTGAAAGCAAAATTCGGAAGTGATTTTGAAAAAGTCGGTGTTAATTTGAAAATTGATTTTGAAGCTGTCAATAAAGGTGAAAAACAAATTGAGGTAGTTGATTTTAAACAAGTTTACTATACTGCAAACTTTGATGCTCCAAAAAATCCATCAGATGTATTTGCTCCAGGAGTAACAGTTGATCAATTGAAAGCACGTGGAATTGATGAAAATACTCCTCCTGTATATGTATCAAGCGTGTCATACGGACGTCAAATGTATGTTAAGTTTGAAACAACAAGCAAGAGTACCGAGTTGAAAGCAGCAATCAATGCTGTAATCAAGGGTGTGCCTATTAAAGCTGAATCTGAATGGGCACGTGTCTTGAAGAATACAACTGTAACAGTTTCAATCGTAGGTGGAAATGCTGATGGCGCTGCACGTGTTGTGACAGGTACAGTAGAAGATTTGAAGAAATTGATTCAAGAAGGAGCTACTTTCAGTACACAAAACCCTGCTGTTCCAATTTCTTATAAGACTGCATTCTTGAAAGATAATCAAGTAGCCACAATTCAAAGTAATACAGACTACATTGAAACTAAAGTGACTTCATACAAAAATGGTTATCTCAATTTACAGCATAAGGGAGCTTATATCGCTCGTTACTATGTTTACTGGGATGAAGTAACTTATGATAAGGATGGAGTTGAAAGCATTCGTTCACGTCAGTGGGAGCATAACGGCAAGAACAGAACAGCTGGCTTCCAAACTGAACTTCAATTTAAAGGAAATGTGCGCAATATACGCGTGAAGATTCAAGAAAAAACAGGTCTTGTTTGGGAACCATGGCGTACAGTTTATAATCGCACAGACCTTCCTCTTGTTCAAAAACGTACCATTATTAATTCAGGTACAACAATCAGACCAAAATACGATGAAAAAGTTGAAAACAACTAATTCTCACTTGTAAAAGGAATCAGTTCTATGAACTGGTTCTTTTTATTGAAGAAATTTTCTGAAAATTACAAAATATGCTTGCTATTTTAGAAAAATAGTGTAGAATAAAAGAAATAGGTTTTTAGAATAAGGAGTGGAATATGACAGTAACGATTGATTGGGAAAATCTCGGTTTTTCCTATATGAAATTACCTTATCGCTATATTGCTCATTTTAAAAATGGACAATGGAATCAAGGAGAGCTTACAGAGGATGCAACTTTGCATATTTCAGAGTCTTCTCCAAGTCTCCACTATGGACAACAAGCATTTGAAGGATTGAAAGCTTATCGTACTAAGGATGGTAGTATTCAACTTTTCCGTCCTGATGAAAATGCTAAACGCCTGCAACGTACTTGTGACCGTCTCTTGATGCCCCAAGTTTCAACAGAAATGTTTGTAGAAGCCTGTAAGGCAGTTGTCCGTGCCAATGAAGAATACGTACCACCATATGGAACAGGTGGAACCCTTTATCTTCGTCCACTTTTGATTGGTGTCGGAGATATTATTGGGGTTAAACCAGCAGAAGAGTACATTTTCACCATCTTTGCTATGCCAGTTGGAAATTACTTTAAAGGCGGTTTGGTTCCAACAAACTTCTTGATTCAGGATGAATACGACCGTGCCGCTCCAAATGGTACAGGTGCGGCTAAGGTTGGTGGAAACTATGCTGCCAGTCTCTTGCCAGGGAAATTGGCTAAATCGCGCCATTTCTCAGATGTTATCTATCTAGACCCTTCAACTCATACAAAAATTGAAGAAGTCGGTTCAGCTAACTTCTTTGGAATTACAGCTGACAATGAGTTTGTAACACCATTGAGTCCATCTATCTTGCCATCTATTACTAAGTATTCTTTGCTTTATTTGGCAGAACACCGCTTGGGCTTAACTCCTATTGAGGGGGATGTCCCAATTGATAACCTGG
This sequence comes from bacterium, assembly GCA_905221085.1. Lineage (GTDB taxonomy): Bacteria > Bacillota > Bacilli > Lactobacillales > Streptococcaceae > Streptococcus. The sequence goes on along the minus strand of CAJNBT010000004.1, from coordinate 16,011 downwards.
ATCGTTTTGTAGAGGCAGGTGCTTGTGGTACAGCAGCGGTTATTTCTCCAATTGGAGGTATTCAACACGGTGATGATTTCCATGTATTCTATAGTGAAACAGAAGTAGGCCCTGTGACTCGTAAACTTTATGATGAATTGACAGGAATTCAGTTTGGTGATATTGAAGCGCCAGAAGGTTGGATTGTAAAAGTAGATTAAAATAAACTAAAGGAGATTTTTTATGAAATCGAAAAAGTGGCTCTTAACAGCAGGAGTAGTCCTGAGTACAACAGCTTTTTTAGTAGCTTGTGGAAAAGCTGATAAAGAAGCAGATGCACCGACAACATTTTCTTATGTCTATGCAGTGGATCCAGCATCTTTGGACTACAGTATAGCGACTCGGACATCGACGACAGACGTTATTGGAAATGTTATTGATGGTTTGATGGAAAATGACAAATACGGAAATGTTATTCCTTCTTTGGCTGAAGATTGGTCTGTGTCCAAAGATGGTTTGACTTATACCTATAAACTTCGTAAAGGAGTTAAATGGTACACTTCCGAGGGTGAAGAATACGCAGAAGTAACAGCCCATGACTTTGTAACAGGATTGAAACACGTAGCTGACGGTAAGTCAGACGGTGTTTCTCTCATCCAAAATTCTATCAAGGGCTTGGATGCCTACATGACTGGTGAGACTAATGATTTCTCTACAGTTGGTGTCAAGGCCTTGGACGATTACACAGTCGAGTATACCCTAAACAAACCAGAAAGCTTCTGGAACTCTAAAGTCACCACAGCAACGATGTTACCTGTAAATGAAGAGTTTTTGAAGGCGTCAGGTAAAGATTATGGAGCAGTTACTCCAGCAGGAATTCTCTATAATGGCCCTTATTTCTTGAAGACCTTGACGTCTAAATCGTTGATCGAATACGAGAAAAATCCAAATTACTGGGATAAAGAAAATGTAAAAATCGAGAAGATTAAATTGACTTACTATGATGGTTCTGATCAGGAATCGTTGATTCGTAGCTTCTCTTCTGGTGCTTATACAACAGCCCGTCTTTTCCCAAGTAGTTCAAACTTTGCTTCAACTTTAGAGCAATACGGAGATAAAATCACTTATAGCCCACAGGACTCAAGTAGTTATTACTTCACTTTTAACGTAAATCGTCAGTCATACAATAAAACTGCAAAAACAAGTGAAGAGCAAAAAACTTCTACAAAAGAAGCTATGCTTAATAAGGACTTCCGTCAGGCTATCAACTTTGCCTTTAACCGCCATTCTTATGCTGCTCAGTTAAATGGTGAAGATGGGGCGGACAAGATTATTCGTAACAGCCTTGTTCCTGACAACTTTGTACAAGCAGGTGGTAAGAACTTTGGACAAATCGCTCAAGCAGAGTTGGTGAACTACGGTGACCAATGGAAAGGTGTTGAGCTAGTTGACGGTAAGGACTCTATCTACAACCCTGACAAGGCTAAAGCAGCATTTGAAAAAGCTAAGAAAGACTTAGAGTCTAAAGGGGTAACTTTCCCAATTCACTTGGACGTTCCAGTTGAACAAACAGATACCATCGCCGTTCAACAAAGTAACTCTTTCAAACAGTCAATCGAATCAACTCTTGGTGCTGAAAATGTTGTCATCGACGTTCTTCAAATGACAGATAATGAAAAGGAAACAATCACTTCACAAGCGCGTGTTCCTTCTCAAAAAGACTATGACTTGAACAGTACAGGATGGGCTCCAAGTTATCAAGATCCAGCATCTTACTTGAATATCATGGATCCTAAATCTGGCTCTGCTATGAAACACCTTGGTATTACTAAAGGGAAAGATAAGGATGTTGTAGCTAAACTTGGTTTGGACCAGTATAAGAAATTATTAGATGATGCGGATTCAGAAACTACCAATCTTGAAGAACGCTATGAAAAATATGCCAAGGCTCAAGCTTGGTTGACAGATAGTTCATTATTGATGCCAACAGCTTCATCTGGTGGTTCTCCAGTTGTAAGTAATGTCGTGCCATTCTCAAAACCGTACTCACAAGTTGGTATTAAGGGTGACCCATATATCTTTAAAGGAATGAAATTGCAAAAAGATATCGTTACAACAAAAGAATACGAAGAAGCACTGAAAAAATGGCAAAAAGAAAAATTGGAATCAAACGGTAGGTACCAAAAAGAACTAGAAAAACATATTAAATAAAGCAGAAAACTCTATATCAGACAAGCTTGATATAGAGTTTTTTCTTGCTAGTTTTTGGATTTTCTTGTAAAATAGGAAGAGTGAAGAGAGGTATGAAATGAGTAAGAAAGATAAAAAAATTGAAATTCAAGTAGTAGATGCCAAAGTCAATGTTGGTAAAGATAGTTTTGAAGGTTATACATTGACTATCGGTAAAAAAGTTATCGGAGAAATTGCCGAATTAGATGGACAATTTGCCATCATAAAGAATGGGAATGTCGATAGTTTTTATAAAAAATTGGAAAAAGCTGTGGAAATTTTGATTGAAAATTATAATTTAGCAAAATAAGTCTTGTTTTTTTGAAATTTTCATGATATAATAGTCCATGTTGATTGTAGGAGAGATAGCGAAGAGGCTAAACGCGGCGGACTGTAAATCCGCTCCTTCGGGTTCGGGGGTTCGAATCCCTCTCTCTCCATTTCATCAATGGGGTATAGCCAAGCGGTAAGGCAAGGGACTTTGACTCCCTCATGCGTTGGTTCGAATCCAGCTACCCCAGTTCTTAGGTAATAATCAAGATAAAAAGCAAAATATCTTAGGGTATTTTATTTTTATAATTGAAAGACGTGAATGATATGAACATGTCCTTGCGGGTGCTTAGGAAAAAAATTATAAGTATGTCAAGTTTAAGAAAAACTTGATTGTTGGAGGATTTTTTAGATGAACGAATTTGAAGATTTGCTAAATAGCGTTAGCCAAGTTGAGACTGGTGATGTTGTTAGTGCTGAAGTATTGACAGTTGATGCGACTCAAGCTAACGTTGCAATCTCTGGAACTGGTGTTGAAGGTGTCTTGACTCTTCGCGAATTGACAAACGATCGCGATGCAGATATCAATGACTTTGTTAAAGTAGGAGAAGTATTGGATGTTCTTGTACTTCGTCAAGTAGTTGGTAAAGATACTGATACAGTTACATACCTTGTATCTAAAAAACGCCTTGAAGCTCGCAAAGCATGGGACAAACTTGTTGGTCGCGAAGAAGAAGTTGTTACTGTTAAAGGAACTCGTGCCGTTAAAGGTGGACTTTCAGTAGAATTTGAAGGTGTTCGTGGATTTATCCCAGCTTCAATGTTGGATACTCGTTTCGTACGTAACACTGAGCGTTTTGTAGGTCAAGAATTTGATGCTAAAATCAAAGAAGTTGACGCTAAAGAAAACCGCTTCATCCTTTCACGTCGTGAAGTTGTTGAAGCAGCTACAGCAGCAGCTCGCGCTGAAGTATTCGGTAAATTGGCTGTTGGTGATGTAGTAACTGGTAAAGTTGCACGTATCACAAGCTTCGGTGCTTTCATCGACCTTGGTGGTGTTGACGGATTGGTTCACTTGACTGAATTGTCACATGAACGTAACGTATCACCAAAATCAGTTGTAACTGTTGGTGAAGAAATTGAAGTGAAAATCCTTGATCTTAACGAAGAAGAAGGACGTGTATCCCTTTCACTTAAAGCAACAACACCTGGACCATGGGATGGCGTTGAGCAAAAATTGGCTAAAGGTGATGTAGTAGAAGGAACAGTTAAACGTTTGACTGACTTCGGTGCATTTGTTGAAGTATTGCCAGGTATCGATGGACTTGTTCACGTATCACAAATTTCACACAAACGTATTGAAAATCCTAAAGAAGCTCTTAAAGTTGGTCAAGAAGTTAAAGTTAAAGTTCTTGAAGTTAACGCAGATGCAGAGCGTGTATCACTTTCTATCAAAGCTCTTGAAGAGCGTCCAGCTCAAGAAGAAGGACAAAAAGAAGAAAAACGTGCTGCTCGTCCACGTCGTCCAAAACGTCAAGAAAAACGTGATTTCGAACTTCCAGAAACACAAACAGGATTCTCAATGGCTGACTTGTTCGGTGATATCGAACTTTAATCAAATTGAAAATTCACAAAATCCTTTGTTTTCTAAACAAGGGATTTTTCTTTTGTCTGTAAGCCTTTTTTGATATAATAGTTCTATGTTAGAATCAGAAAAACAATCACGTTATCAAATGTTAAATGAAGAGCTCTCTTTTTTATTGGAAGGTGAAAGTAATGTTTTGGCTAATCTTTCCAACGCCAGTGCTCTTTTAAAATCACGTTTTCCTAATACCGTATTTGCAGGCTTTTATTTGTTCGATGGAGAGGAATTGATTTTAGGTCCCTTCCAAGGTGGTGTTTCCTGCATCCGTATTGCGCTAGGCAAGGGTGTTTGTGGTGAGGCAGCTCACTTTCAGGAAACTGTTCTGGTTGGAGATGTGACGACCTATCCTAACTATATTTCTTGTGATAGTAGTGCTAAAAGTGAAATTGTTGTGCCGATGATAAAGAATGGTCAATTGCTTGGAGTTCTGGATCTGGATTCTTCAGAGATTGATGATTATGATGCTATGGATCGAGATTATTTGGAACAATTTGTCGCTATTTTGCTTGAAAAGACAGAATGGGACTTTACAATGTTTGGGGAGAAAGCCTAATGTATCAAGCACTTTATCGAAAATATAGAAGTCAAAACTTCTCCCAGTTGGTTGGGCAAGAAGTTGTGGCTAAGACTCTTAAACAAGCAGTAGAACAAGAGAAAATAAGTCATGCCTATCTTTTTTCTGGTCCACGTGGAACAGGAAAAACCAGTGTAGCTAAGATTTTTGCCAAGGCTATGAACTGTCCCAATCAAGTGGGTGGTGAACCTTGTAATAACTGCTATATTTGTCAAGCAGTGACGGACGGTAGTTTAGAAGATGTCATTGAAATGGATGCGGCTTCTAATAATGGGGTAGATGAAATCCGTGAAATTCGTGATAAATCTACTTATGCCCCTAGTCTTGCCCGTTATAAGGTCTATATCATAGACGAGGTTCACATGCTGTCTACAGGGGCTTTTAATGCCCTCCTAAAGACGCTGGAAGAGCCAACACAGAATGTGGTCTTTATTTTGGCCACTACTGAATTGCACAAGATTCCTGCCACTATTTTATCCCGTGTGCAACGTTTTGAGTTTAAATCGATTAAGACACAGGATATTAAGGAACATATCCACTATATTTTAGAAAAAGAAAATATCAGTTCTGAACCAGAGGCTGTGGAAATTATAGCAAGACGGGCTGAAGGTGGAATGCGGGATGCCTTGTCTATTTTGGATCAAGCCCTGAGTTTGACGCAGGGAAATGAATTGACGACTGCCATCTCTGAAGAAATTACAGGAACTATTAGTCTGTCAGCCTTGGATGATTATGTGGCTGCTTTATCTCAACAGGATGTTCCCAAAGCCTTAGCTTGCTTAAATCTTCTCTTTGAGAATGGTAAGAGCATGACTCGTTTTGTGACCGACCTTTTGCACTATTTAAGAGATTTGTTAATTGTTCAAACAGGGGGAGAAAACACTCATCATAGTCCAGTCTTTGTGGAGAATTTGGCAATTCATCAAGAAAATTTGTTTGAAATGATTCGTTTGGCGACAGTTAGTTTAGCAGATATTAAGTCTAGTTTGCAACCCAAGATTTATGCTGAGATGATGACTATTCGTTTGGCGGAGGTTAAGCCTGAACCAGCTCTTTCAGGGGCGGTTGGACATGAAATTGCTGCACTGAGACAGGAAGTTGCGCGTCTTAAGCAAGAACTTACAAATGTGGGAACAGTATCCAAGCCAACAAGTCCAGTACCTACCCGCCCAGCAACAGGCAAGACAGTCTATCGTGTAGATCGCAATAAAGTTCAATCTATCCTACAAGAGGCCGTCGAAAATCCTGATTTAGCACGTCAAAACCTGATTCGTTTGCAGAATGCCTGGGGAGAGGTGATTGAAAGTCTAGGTGGCCCTGATAAGGCTCTGTTAGTTGGATCTCAACCGGTTGCGGCCAATGAACACCACGCTATTCTTGCTTTTGAGTCTAACTTCAATGCTGGTCAAACCATGAAACGAGACAATCTTAACACCATGTTTGGCAACATCCTCAGTCAGGCAGCAGGTTTTTCACCTGAGATTTTAGCCATTTCCATGGAGGAATGGAAAGAAGTTCGTGCAGCCTTTTCAGCCAAAGCCAAATCTTCTCAAACTGAAAAAGAAGCAGAAGAAAGTCTGATTCCAGAAGGATTTGAATTTTTGGCTGATAAAGTGAAGGTAGAGGAAGACTAAAGAAAGATTTCATGATACAATAAGTTTATGAATAGACAACAATTTATTATCATCGCGCTGTTTACAGCTGCTGAGACCTATTTTTTCAATGAAGCTTGGATGACTGGTCGTTATATTATGGCAGCCTTTTGGGCTATTTTGCTCTTTAGAAATTTTCGAGTTAGTTATTTGATGGGCAAGATTGTAGATGTCATTGACCAGCATTTGAAAGGAAAAGACTAGTCCTCAGCTTCTAGACAAAATCAAAGCCTTTTAGGCTTTTTTTTGTTATACTATAAAAGTATATTTATTGACCTTTTACCGTATTTTCTAGGGAAATTAAGTATGTTTCTAGTAAGTACTGTAAAGGCCTTGAAAAAGAAAGGAACTATCATGTCAGTATTAGAGATCAAAGATCTTCACGTTGAGATTGAAGGAAAAGAAATTTTAAAAGGGGTTAACCTGACCCTGAAAACAGGCGAAATCGCCGCTATCATGGGGCCAAATGGTACTGGTAAATCGACTCTTTCTGCCGCTATCATGGGAAATCCAAACTATGAAGTTACCAAAGGTGAAGTCTTGTTTGACGGCGTAAACATCCTTGAATTGGAAGTTGACGAGCGTGCGCGTATGGGACTTTTCCTTGCAATGCAATACCCATCAGAAATTCCTGGTATTACTAACGCTGAGTTTCTTCGTGCAGCCATGAATGCTGGTAAAGAAGATGATGAAAAGATTTCAGTTCGTGAGTTCATCACTAAGCTAGATGAAAAAATGGAATTACTTAATATGAAAGAAGAAATGGCAGAGCGTTACCTCAACGAAGGCTTCTCTGGTGGTGAGAAAAAACGTAATGAAATTCTTCAACTCTTGATGTTGGAACCAACATTTGCCCTTTTGGACGAGATTGACTCTGGTCTTGATATTGACGCTCTTAAGGTTGTGTCTAAAGGTGTCAATGCTATGCGTGGTGAAGGTTTTGGTGCTATGATTATCACTCACTACCAACGTCTTTTGAACTACATCACACCTGATGTGGTACACGTGATGATGGAAGGTCGTGTTGTCCTTTCTGGTGGTCCAGAATTGGCTGCGCGTTTGGAACGTGAAGGATACGCAAAACTAGCTGAAGAACTTGGCTACGACTATAAGGAAGAATTGTAATTCCCTCGTATCTTTTAGGAGAAGTAAATGACTAAAGAAAATATTAAACTTTTTTCAGAAATGCACGCTGAACCAAGCTGGTTGGCTGATCTCCGTCAAAAAGCTTTTGACAAGATTGAGACTTTGGAATTACCAGTTATTGAGCGTGTCAAATTCCACCGTTGGAATCTGGGTGATGGAACGATTACAGAAAGTGAGCTATCAGCAAATGTTCCAGATTTCACTGCACTAGATAACCACTTGAAGTTGGTCCAAGTAGGAACTCAAACTGTTTTTGAGCAAATTCCAGTTGAGTTGGCTGAACAGGGTGTTGTCTTTACAGACTTCCATTCAGCTTTAGAAGAAATTCCAGAACTCGTAGAAGAATTCTTCATGTCATCTGTCAAGTATGACGATGACAAGTTGGCAGCCTACCATACAGCTTATTTCAACAGTGGTGCTGTTCTCTACATTCCTGATAATGTTGAGATTAAAGAACCAATCGAAGGAATTTTCTATCAAGACAGCGATAGTGATGTTCCGTTTAACAAGCATATTATGATTATCGCTGGTAAAAACAGTAAGATAAGCTATCTTGAACGTCTAGAGTCACGTGGTGGAGGTAGTGCTAAGGCAACTGCAAATATCACAGTTGAAGTGATTGCACGTTCTGGTGCTCAAGTGAAGTTTGCGGCTATTGACCGTCTTGGTGAGAATGTCACTGCCTACATTAGCCGTCGTGGTAAACTAGGCAACGATGCAAGTATTGACTGGGCTATCGGTGTCATGAACGAAGGGAACGTCGTTGCGGACTTTGATAGCGACTTGATTGGAAATAGTAGCCATGCGGATCTTAAAGTAGTAGCTCTTTCAAGTGGCCGTCAGGTACAAGGGATTGATACCCGAGTAACTAACTATGGTTGCAACTCAATCGGAAATATCCTGCAACATGGGGTTATTCTTGAAAAAGCAACTTTGACTTTCAATGGTATTGGCCACATCATCAAGGGTGCTAAAGGAGCAGATGCGCAACAAGAAAGTCGTGTTCTCATGCTTTCAGACCAGGCTCGTTCAGATGCTAACCCAATTCTTTTGATTGATGAAAATGACGTAACTGCAGGGCACGCAGCTTCTATCGGTCAGGTAGATCCAGAAGACATGTACTACCTCATGAGCCGTGGTTTGGATAAGGCAACTGCAGAACGCTTGGTTGTTCGTGGTTTCCTTGGATCCGTTATCGTTGAGATTCCAGTCAAGGAAGTTCGTGATGAAATGATTGCAACTATCGAAGAAAAATTGTCAAAACGCTAAGGGGTAGCCTATGTTAGATGTAGAAGCTATTCGCAAGGATTTTCCAATTTTAGACCAGATTGTCAACGATGAACCATTGGTCTATTTGGACAATGCTGCGACGACACAAAAACCACTAGCAGTTCTGGAGACGATTAACCGCTACTATAAACAGGATAATGCCAATGTTCACCGTGGGGTTCATACCTTGGCAGAAAGGGCGACAGCTTCTTATGAGGCAGCTCGTGAAATCATTCGTAAGTTTATCAATGCAGGCTCTACAAAGGAAGTTCTCTTCACCAGAGGAACGACAACCAGTCTTAACTGGGTAGCGCGTTATGCTGAGGAAGTCTTGACTGAGGGAGACCAGGTCTTGATTTCCGTCATGGAACACCATTCCAATATCATTCCTTGGCAGGAAGCTTGCCGAAAGACTGGGGCAGAGCTTGTTTATGTCTATCTCAAAGATGGAGCTCTGGATATGGATGACTTGCGTTCTAAATTGACGGACAAGGTTAAGTTTGTCTCCCTTGCTCATGCTTCAAATGTTCTTGGTGTGGTCAATCCAATCAAAGAAATCACTCAATTGGCCCACCAAGTTGGAGCTATCATGGTGGTGGATGGCGCTCAATCTACACCTCATATGAAGATTGATGTTCAGGACTTGGATGTGGACTTCTTTGCCTTTTCAGGTCACAAGATGGCTGGTCCAACTGGTATTGGTGTCCTTTACGGCAAAGAGAAGTATCTGCAACAAATGTCACCAGTAGAATTTGGTGGCGAGATGATTGATTTTGTTTATGAACAATCTGCAAGCTGGAAGGAATTGCCTTGGAAATTTGAGGCTGGGACGCCCAATATGGCAGGTGCTATTGGACTTGCAGCTGCTGTGGATTACCTGGAAACGATTGGTATGGATGCAATTGAAGCCCATGAACAAGAGTTAATCGCCTATGTCTATCCAAAACTGCAAGCTATTGAAGGATTGACCATTTACGGTTCTCAGGACTTGGCTCAACGTTCGGGTGTCATTGCTTTTAACCTAGGCGACCTTCATCCTCACGACCTTGCGACTGCTTTGGATTATGAAGGAGTGGCTGTTCGAGCAGGTCACCACTGTGCGCAACCCTTGCTTCAGTATTTGGATGTCCCAGCAACAGCTCGTGCAAGTTTTTATATCTACAATACCAAGGCAGATTGCGACAAGCTAGTCGATGCTTTACAAAAGACAAAGGAGTTTTTCAATGGCACTTTCTAAACTAGATAGCCTTTATATGGCAGTGGTAGCGGATCATTCGAAAAATCCACATCACCAAGGGAAGTTAGCAGACGCTGAACAAATCAGTCTCAACAATCCGACCTGTGGAGATGTCATCAACCTCTCTGTCAAGTTTGACTCAGAGGACCGTTTGGAAGATATTGCTTTTCTAAACTCAGGTTGTACCATCTCAACTGCCTCTGCTAGTATGATGACAGATGCCGTTTTAGGAAAAACCAAACAAGAAATTTTAGAACTTGCGACTATTTTTTCTGAAATGGTTCAAGGGCAAAAAGATGAGCGTCAAGACCAACTCGGGGATGGCGCCTTCTTGTCAGGTGTTGCAAAATTCCCGCAACGGATTAAGTGTGCAACCTTGGCTTGGAACGCCCTTAAGAAAACAATTGAAGATCAAGAAAAACAGTAAGACAAGTTTCTTTTGTCTTACGAATCAGTAGAAATGAAGAATGAAAGAAAGGATATTATGGCTGAAGAAAGAGTAGAACCAAAACCAATTGACCTTGGTGAATATAAATTTGGTTTTCATGATGATGTAGAGCCTGTCTTATCGACAGGAAAAGGATTGAACGAAGATGTCATTCGCGAATTATCAGCTGCTAAGGGAGAACCTGAGTGGATGTTAGAATTCCGTTTGAAGTCTTATGAAACCTTCAAAAAAATGCCTATGCAAACTTGGGGAGCGGACTTGTCAGAGATTGACTTTGATGACTTGATTTACTATCAAAAACCATCTGACAAACCAGCTCGTTCTTGGGATGATGTTCCTGAAAAAATTAAAGAAACCTTTGAACGTATCGGTATTCCAGAAGCTGAACGTGCCTATCTAGCTGGTGCCTCTGCCCAGTACGAGTCAGAAGTGGTTTACCACAACATGAAGGAAGAGTTCCAGAAATTGGGGATTATCTTTACAGATACAGATTCTGCCCTCAAGGAATATCCAGACTTGTTTAAACAATACTTTGCTAAGTTGGTACCGCCGACTGATAATAAGTTGGCAGCCCTTAATTCGGCAGTATGGTCAGGTGGAACCTTTATCTATGTACCAAAAGGTGTGAGAGTGGATATTCCACTTCAAACTTACTTCCGTATCAACAACGAAAATACAGGTCAGTTCGAACGTACCTTGATTATCGTTGATGAGGGAGCAAGCGTACACTACGTAGAAGGATGTACAGCGCCAACATATTCAAGTAACAGCTTGCACGCGGCCATTGTAGAAATCTTTGCTTTGGATGGAGCTTATATGCGTTATACAACCATCCAAAATTGGTCTGACAACGTTTATAACTTGGTAACAAAACGTGCCAAAGCCTTGAAAGATGCAACGGTTGAGTGGATTGATGGAAACTTGGGTGCCAAAACGACTATGAAATACCCATCTGTTTACCTAGATGGAGAAGGGGCCCGTGGTACCATGCTTTCTATCGCCTTTGCCAATGCTGGGCAACACCAAGACACAGGTGCCAAGATGATCCACAACGCCCCACATACAAGCTCGTCTATCGTTTCTAAATCCATCGCTAAAGGCGGCGGAAAGGTGGATTATCGTGGACAAGTAACCTTTAACAAAAACTCTAAGAAATCTGTCTCACACATCGAGTGTGACACCATTATTATGGATGACTTGTCAGCGTCAGATACTATTCCATTTAATGAAATACACAACTCGCAAGTGGCTTTGGAACACGAAGCCAAGGTATCTAAGATTTCAGAAGAACAACTCTATTACCTCATGAGCCGTGGTTTGTCAGAATCTGAGGCAACAGAGATGATTGTCATGGGATTTGTTGAACCCTTCACTAAAGAACTTCCAATGGAATATGCAGTTGAGCTTAACCGCTTAATTAGCTATGAGATGGAAGGATCAGTTGGGTAAAATTTGTTTTTAGATTTACCCAAAATCAAGAACTTTGAAGATGAACTTGTAACAAAAAAATCGCGGTTTAAATCGCGATTTTTTTATAATTTTTCGTTGATGAAGCGAATAAACTGATTCCACCAAACTTTTAAGAAGAAGGCTTTTTCAACTTTTTTTTCTGCTAGCATTTCGAAACTAGGACGTTCAGTGGTAATGTAACCTTGACCAATCAAGTCCTTGTCTTCATAAGTCAAATGTCCAACCACTGTTCCAGCTTCAAGTGGTGCTGGGATTGCTTTAGAATCAGGTGTGAATTGAACAGATTGGGAAGATTGATTCCCAATACGTTCAATTAGCGAGATGTCATCTTTGGCAACAGCAGTGACTGTATCTTCTTTTCCGTCTTGTACAGGGACTTTGCTATCTTGATAGGCATCACCTTTCTGAACGATTTTGCGAAGTGTGAATGTAGAAGAGATATAATCCATTAGTGAAGATGTAGCTGTGAAACGAGCGTAAGGATTATTGGCTTGATGATCTGCATTCAAAACAACGGTGATAACCCTCATTCCTTTTTCGACAGTAGTTCCAACAAAAGACTCTCCAGCTTTGTCTGTTGTTCCTGTTTTCAGTCCATCAAAACCACCACGGTAAGCAGGCATACCTTCTAACATGTAGTTGGTCGAAGTGATTGTCATCCCAGCAAAAGTAGAAGAAGGTTTTTTGGTGATTTCTAAGACTTGTGGGTATTTTTTGATGAGGTTGCGAGCAACGATGGCAACATCATAAGCACTGAGCTTATTTTCCTCATCTTTTTTAGAACCTGGGTAAATGTTATCCCCTAGAGTTTCATTGTTAAGACCTGTCGTATTGACAACAGTGGCATCCTGAATTCCCCATTCCAAGAGTTTTGCCCGCATCATATCGACGAAATCTTTTTCTGAGCCAGCAATTTTCTCAGCTAGAGCAATAGCGGCGCTGTTGGCACTAGATACCAGGGTTGCTTCAAGCAACTCTTCCACAGTATAATTACGGGCCTCCATAGGAACATTACTGGCTTCAGAATTAGTTGTTAATTTGTAAGGATAGTCAGAAATATCTACAGGAGTGGATAGTGTAATACTTCCGTTTTCCAAGGCTTCATAGACCAGGTAAACAGTAATCAATTTTGTGATTGAAGCGATTTCCACTGGCTGAGTTGCATCTTTTTCATAAAGTATTTTACCAGTATTTGCTTCAACAGCAATTGCATGTTTTGCAGCAATATTAAAATCTTGAGCAGCAACAGTAGATGCTGAGCCAATAACGGATAAGCTTAGTAGAGTTAAAATGATTTTTTTCATAGTAAGTTTATTCTAACATAAAGAAAAAAATATTCCCAGTTTCATGATATAAGAAAGAAGCTTTTTTGAAAGTATGGTAAAATAGATGAATGGAGGTACCTCATGTTTCGTAAGAATAAATTATTTTTTTGGACCAGTGAGATTTTACTATTAACAATCATCTTCTATTTATGGAGAGAGATGGGAGCGATTATTACACCTTTTGTAAGCGTCGCAAACACCATCATGATTCCTTTTCTTCTAGGTGGTTTTTTATATTATTTGACCAATCCTATTGTAAATTTTTTACAAAAGTATTTCAAAATTAATCGTATCATTGGTATTCTACTAACCTTGTGTGCCTTGGTTTGGGGGCTTGTCATTGGGGTAGTGTATCTGTTACCGATTTTGGTTAATCAGTTGACCAGCTTGATTACGACTAGCCAGACTATCTATAGTCGTTTACAAGATTTGATTGTGGATTTATCTACTTATCCAGCCTTTCAAAATTTGGATATTCAAGCGACTATTCAACAGTTAAATTTATCCTATGTAGATATTTTACAAAATATCCTAAATAGCGTTACCAATAGTGTTGGAAGTGTCCTATCAGCTCTCTTTAGTACTGTTTTGATTATTATTATGACCCCTGTGTTTTTGGTTTATTTTTTGTTAGATGGTCACAAATTTTTACCGATGCTGGAACGCACTGTTTTAAAGAGAGATAAGCTACATATTGCAGGCCTTTTAAAAAATTTGAATGCAACCATTGCTCGCTATATTAGTGGAGTCGCAATTGATGCGATTATTATTGGTTGTTTGGCCTTTATCGGATATAGCGTAATCGGTTTGAAATACGCTTTGGTTTTTGCCATCTTTTCAGGATTGGCCAATCTCATTCCTTATGTAGGACCAAGTATTGGTTTGATTCCAATGATTGTCGCAAATGTCTTTACTGATCCTCATAGAATGCTGATTGCAGTTGTTTACATGCTGATCATTCAACAAGTGGATGGGAACATCCTTTACCCTCGAATCGTAGGTGGGGTGATGAAGGTTCATCCAATTACGATTTTAGTATTACTTTTGTTATCAAGTAATATCTATGGTGTTATTGGTATGATTGTCGCAGTACCAACTTATTCTATCTTAAAAGAAATTTCTAAGTTCTTATCTCGTTTGTATGAAAATCATAAAATAATGAAAGAACGAGAAATAGAATTAACCAAGTAAAAGTCAGGAGACCCCTGATTTTTCTTTTTATAGTGATAGGGGTAGAAGTGCCGATTAGATTAGTTGATTAAGAATAATTCACAAAAACTTTGTAAAACACTTGCAATTTAGCTGAAATTTGATAAAATAGTAAGGAAAGTTAGACTGTATTGCCTACTGTCTATCTATAAAATATATTTTATTGGAGGCTTTTACTCAAATGGCAAAAGAAAAATACGATCGTAGTAAACCACACGTTAACATTGGTACTATCGGACACGTTGACCACGGTAAAACTACCCTAACTGCAGCTATCACAACTGTTTTGGCACGTCGCTTGCCTTCATCAGTTAACCAACCTAAAGACTATGCGTCTATCGATGCTGCTCCAGAAGAACGCGAACGCGGTATTACAATCAACACTGCGCACGTTGAGTACGAAACTGAAAAACGTCACTACGCTCACATCGACGCTCCAGGACACGCGGACTACGTTAAAAACATGATCACTGGTGCCGCTCAAATGGACGGAGCTATCCTTGTAGTAGCTTCAACTGACGGACCAATGCCACAAACTCGTGAGCACATCCTTCTTTCACGTCAGGTTGGTGTTAAACACCTTATCGTCTTCATGAACAAAGTTGACTTGGTTGACGATGAAGAATTGCTTGAATTGGTTGAAATGGAAATCCGTGACCTATTATCAGAATACGACTTCCCAGGTGACGATCTTCCAGTTATCCAAGGTTCAGCTCTTAAAGCCCTTGAAGGTGACTCTAAATACGAAGACATCGTTATGGAATTGATGAACACAGTTGATGAGTACATCCCAGAACCAGAACGTGACACTGACAAACCATTGCTTCTTCCAGTCGAAGACGTATTCTCAATCACTGGACGTGGTACAGTTGCTTCAGGACGTATCGACCGTGGTATCGTTAAAGTCAACGACGAAATCGAAATCGTTGGTATCAAAGAAGAAACTCAAAAAGCAGTTGTTACTGGTGTTGAAATGTTCCGTAAACAACTTGACGAAGGTCTTGCTGGAGATAACGTAGGTGTCCTTCTTCGTGGTGTTCAACGTGATGAAATCGAACGTGGACAAGTTATCGCTAAACCAGGTTCAATCAACCCACACACTAAATTCAAAGGTGAAGTTTACATCCTTACTAAAGAAGAAGGTGGACGTCACACTCCATTCTTCAACAACTACCGTCCACAATTCTACTTCCGTACTACTGACGTTACAGGTTCAATCGAACTTCCAGCAGGTACTGAAATGGTAATGCCTGGTGATAACGTGACAATCGACGTTGAGTTGATCCACCCAATCGCCGTAGAACAAGGTACTACATTCTCTATCCGTGAGGGTGGACGTACTGTTGGTTCAGGTATGGTTACAGAAATCGAAGCTTAATTCGATTTAGTTCCCAGAAGAACAATTATTTAAGTCAGACACTAAAAGAATCTTGCTTTGCAAGGTTCTTTTTTTAAAGTAAAAAGATAGACCTGGTAAAGTCGGCTCTTTGTCAACTGTAGTGGGTTGAAGAAAAGCTAAGATCGAGAAAGGACGAATTTTGTCCTTTCTTTTTTGATA